>JAILKS010000027.1 GCA_024693715.1 Treponema sp.
AAAATGAGCTTGATTCTTCTTCTGGGTAAAAAGCCATTTCCCAATCTGACCTTCCCGTGGATCAGGCGTTATTTCCTTTAGCTTCTGTATTTTTGACTCTACATCAAACATCTTTTCACTCTCCGCTGTTAGAACTGAATATCTTCTTGGCTGGTTATATGGGGCCATTTTTGCCTGGGGCAAAAACCGGGCTTTCCGCGGTTCCGCTGTCCGCTTCATTGCTCCGCAACTGCCCTGCAGCCGCTCCAATCCCTTGTCCGTAAAAACCTGATGGTAAAACAGCAGACTGGTATTGTTGCCTTACCGTCTGGTTCTTACAAAAAATCATTACCACTGCAGGATTCCCGGTAATCCTCTCATGCAGCAGTCTTATATGTCAAACATCAATTATTTTCCCCGCCGGGAAAGGAAATTGTCATTTATTGTCTTTTTTTCTTCCTAACAATAAGAATGATTACAATACACAGCAGAAGTATCACTGTTGAGGCCACAATTATCACAAGCGGAAGAGAAGAAGAAGCCTTTACCTCTGTTTCATCTTCTAAAATTTTATGGCTCTTTACATATACACTGACCAACTCTGGGATTTCTGATTCTTCCAGATAACAATCATGCAAATAAGAACCATAAGTGTATCCATCTATAAATTTATTATTGTATTCATTGTATAAAAAAATGTGTACCCATGTATCATTAGGGAAATCTTCAATCCATGGAAGATCTGGGGTGATTTCTTCATAATTTAGGAATAAAACAATATCATTCTTATCTAAATTTATACCTGTAAAATCATTTTCGCTATTAAACAAATCACAAGAATCTAATAATCGATAATATTTCCCACGTTCAAGCTTTCTTTCCTGCGGGTCTTTTATAATGTATTTGCTTCTTCCATCACTATATTTTGGATAAGATACTTTCGGTTTTTCAGAAACTTTTCCAATTGTAAAATTTTCCATAGATTTGATGTCTTTTTTGCTGGAAGCAGTTAATTCAAATAAAAAGTTTTCCTTATCTATTTTGTCTAAATAAAGTTTCAGATAATCACCATCTTTTTTGATTAATAAATTAAATGGTGTCTGTTTTTCATATAATGGAAAATACTGGGAATTAACATATAATTCTTCATCTTCTTTTTTTATATTCAGAATATGATATTTTAAAATATTATCTTCTATAATTTCAAAAGTATCGGGTATTGCTATTAAATCAGTCCTTCCAAAACAATTTGAACCAAATTGAATTTTATCTTCATAAAAATGTATTACTATGAAATTGTAATATTTTTTCCAATAATGAGGTTCTGAAGGTTCCTGCTCAGTATAACCCCATTCACCATCTTTGTTTGAAGAATAATCTTCCGTACCATATGATGCTTCATAATCTTTCCAATATTCTTCATAATCAAATTGAAATCTAAAATCGCCAGTTCTTACTTGCTCATAAAATCCTTGATAACAATAAGAAAAGATATAGTCCTTATTGAAAATATTTTCTTCAGAAAAACCAATTGCAGCAAAAAATAATAGCACTATTATCATTAATCTTTTTTTCATTTTATTCATCCTTCCTTTTATAATATTTTTCATCATAATTAAATGGATTCACATTTCCAAATTTTTGACGTGTAATCCATAAATCATTAGCTGGATAACCTTTTACAGCATTTATATTCTTTAAAAAAGTTTCTGCATTTTCTTCAGACCTTAACAATAAAGTCAAATGCAAATGTGCTCCATATCCGTCTTCTCTTGCTTTGATATTAGTTTTTCCTTTCATATCATATCCTCCTCCGATACAATGTCCAGAATTACCAACGTATGCAACAATTTGCCCAGGACTAACATGTCCTTCTTTAACATAATCCATTTTTCTAGAAATATGCCCCAATAAAAAATACATATATTTATCATTATATTTTTTATCTGCTTTTATAATAAGATATTTGCCATATGAAAAATTTCCCTGATCTCCTGAAGAATAAATAACAGTTCCAGGTATTAATGCTTTAATAGGAATCTTATCACAAAAATCTTTTCCTCCAACACTAAAATCCACACCTTCATGATGATAATCACCATTTTTTTTGTTTGGCCATTCATTAAACCATTGGGTACAAATATTTGCAAATCCATAAATACCTTTTCCATCTCCTAAGAAAGGTGCAAATCCCGGATTAGTAATTGCATTAAATATTTTTGTTCCATCATTTTCTCCTGTTTGACAATTCATATACTTATCAACAGCAAAAGAATAATTTAAATATGGATTAATTTCTCTTAAACCGCATTCTTCAATTTTTGAATAAAATTGCGGTGGATAAATAAAATAAAAACTATTGTTATTTAATAATTTTTCGTTATATGTTGATTTAATATTTGTATCTATAGCCTGTAATTCAT
>JAILKS010000032.1 GCA_024693715.1 Treponema sp.
ACCACTTTAGAAGCTTTATCTGCAATATGGTTTGCAATAAGCCCCGGACCTGTGGCAAGCTCAAGCACAACTTTTCCTGCCGCCGCGTCGCCGATATGCTTATACATATAATCATAAATGTTTTTCTGCGATTTCATTGCAAAAGAATAAACAGGCGCAAACCTGTCCCAAATTGTCTTACTCATATTTATCTCCAGATTAAAAATCTCAAAATCGCATAATCAAGGCCAGCAATCGCAAGAGCCATTAAAGTGCTGTAGACGCAACCAATTAAAAATGCTTTGAAATGATAAAAATAATCCTTGTAGCCCTTGCAACCTTCTGTTCCGGGAATTACAACCCATTTACATGTAAGAGTACAGATTATAAGCCAGTCCATAATTAAAAGGTCTATAACATTCCAGCTCATTGCAATTATGAAAATAAAGAAGAAAACCGACCAGAAAGAAATAGGTGCCTGTTTAAACTGACAAAGTCCAAATACAATAACTTCTCCAAAAATTACAAGAGCTCCAATTGTTCCGAACAGACTTGCATTGCGTTTTTGTCTGTCAGTTGGTTCGGGCAAAGTTGAAGCTTCCTGAATATCTTTTGGATAATCATGCATCATCTTCCATGGGAAGCGGGTTACAATTACATAAACATAAATAATCCAAAGTACGGACCAGACAAGTCCTTCAAGAAAAGCGGTAAGTATCATTTTGATTCCTCTTTTTTAGTAACATGAAAATCACACAGACTGTCACCATTTGCAAGAGTATGATATCGTTCCAGATTTGCACCCATATATTCATAAGTAACAAAATCTGTCTGACACATATATTTTATAAGATGAAAGCAGTTTTCACGTTTTCCCAATTCACACAGACCACATTTTGTGTAAGTAAGGTCAAAACTCTTTTTGTCAGGAGCAAGCACAAAGGTTGATTTCCAGTCCATTTCGTAATTTGAGGTTTGAGATTTTATGGCGGTATCTGCTCGCGTTGTCAGACTTTTTTTATCAAAAGCACTTTGATTTTTGTGCCCATCACGAAGCATTTTGGAATTACATAGAGAATCTATCATTCCTTCAAAACGCTGTTCAGTGATAAGATCTGGAAAGGCCTTATAAAAGGAAATAAGATAACAGCCAATATAAAGAGTTGGAAGAAGGCTGTTATTTTTTTCAAGAGCAGGAGTACGTTCAACAATCTTTTTGTATTCTACTTTACATTTCCTCTTAAAGTCAGAATCAACTGTAACACTGTCACTCTTAAGATATTCGAAAATGATTTTGTTCATAATAAGAGGCATAAGCTTTGCCATAAGATTGTATTTCATTTGCAAAAGAGTCTTTATTCCTATCCTAAATGAGAAAGCAATTTTACAATCCCTGCTGTAATCAATCCGGCTATAGGACAAAATGTAACAGGCCATATAAGAAGATGCTCCGGTAATGCGGCTTTCATCCATTCTCCGAGATTCCAAGCCTTGCAGTTTTCTGCACCTTTTATCAAATCCTTTTTATTTTTCGTAACCGCTCTAAGGAGACAGTCTAATATGAGCAGATCACCAAAATTTACAAAAAGCATTTCTATATATCCTGTCCAGAACAGATTCCAGAAACCTTTTACACCTGAAAAATATGTGCTTATTCCAAAATACAGGAACACTGCCGCATAAATGGACAGGATTATGGTATACATTTTCTTAACATCTTTTTTTACAACATAAGGTGCTGCCGCTTCTTTTATTTCCTTTGGAAACATTGTGCTGTATGCCTGTGGTAAAATGAATGAAAACATTCCAACACCAAAATTAAAGAAAAGGCTCATAGCAAGCCCATCAAGAATTATTCTGCTTATTATCATTTTTTTTCTCCTTCCTGATTTATAATTAAAAACAAATTTTCACAATTCTCATGCGAACGGATTTTTCGCAGAATCTTATCATTAGTTTGTGGAAAAAGCTTACGTCTTTGTAGATGTCTCTGTAGCCGCGCATGTAGCTTTTGGAGCTGACAGATTTGAAGGATGACGACCAGGAATTTAAAACTGATTCATCTTCCAGAGAAAAGAACGCACTGACATCTTTTATTCCAGCTTCCTTGAGCCAGGTTTTTGTCATGAGCTTTGCACCGCGCTGATTACAGCTGTCAAACACAAGAACGCTGCCAGGAAATTTTTCTGACATTTTGCAGACGAGCTTTTTCACTTCTTCGATTTTGAAATAATAGAATACACCAGAAGCAAAAAATACTGCTCCGTTTTTTACATCATTTGATTCAGCAATTTTGTCCATCCAGGAAAAATCATTCAAATCGCATGGAAGATTTTCTTCACGGTCTCCTTCTGTTAAAAGCTCATTTCTAACTTTGATAACGTCCGGCATATCAATGTTGAATCCGAGACAAGTTCCGTTGTCGCATTTTCTAAAAGTGTCATCAAGTCCGCAGCCAAGATTTACAACAGATGCATTTGGATGTTCTACCAGATAATCGCGAACTTCCCAAGCCAAGTCGTACTGACGCTGCGCAACTTCAAGCGCCCCAAACAATCCAACAGCACTGCTCATCTTTTTTGCTTTTGCCGCAAAATCATAGTCGAGCATTCCGCAGATACGAATAGCCTCTTCGTCCTTAAAAAGCTCCGGAAATTTTTCTGAACAAACCTTGCGTGCAAACAGAGGAATTATCAAGGTTTCCTGAACTGTGTTTTTTTCAATGTGATATTTTTTTGTTGCTTTCATTTATATGTCCTTTGCGAGATCTGAACAATTTTTTATCCATTCACTCATTTCTTGCATCGCTCGTCGTCCTTCAGGAAAGAAGCCGCAAAATGCCCAATCATGACACATAGGCTCTGTTCTTTCTTTAAAATCAACTTTCTTTTCTCGTAAGATATTCAGTAAATTGCGTACATGCGGATAAAAAAGCTCATGCTCACCATAGAAAAAATACATAGGAGGAAACCCT
>JAILKS010000003.1 GCA_024693715.1 Treponema sp.
ATATATATATATATATATAATATATTGAAGAAAATTGATTTAAGGAAATTCTAAAAAGTGAAAAATATTTTAAAAAAACTATTTCTTGCAGGAATTATTTCCTGTTTTTTTTCTCCTTTCTGTTTTTCAGCAGCTATAAAAGATTCTGTTTGTATCGTAAGAGGTAATTTATCTGATTCGACCGTAAAATTCCTGGAACAATATAAAAATGAAATAAAACAAAAAGGCTATGTTTCTTATTCATTGTTAATTGATTCATATTTGAAGGGAAGGTTTGGCTCTGGATTTGTGTGTTATGCTTCAAACGGAAAAAGATATATTATTACAAACAGACATGTTGTTAATAATTTTGATTCTGTAAACGTTCAGTTTGAAAATGAAGACGGTTCATATACAGATTATAAAGGTTTAAAAATTCTAGCTTTAAGTGATACACTTGATATAGCGATAATTGAAGTTCCTGCAGGATTTAATAAACCGGCACTTTCATTCAGCAATGGAGCTTTGAAAGACGGTTATGATGTTATTTCGGCAGGCTTCCCGGGTCTCGGTAATGAACCAATGTGGCAGCTTGGAAAAGGTTCTGTTACAAATGCAAAAGCCCGTATAAAAGAACTTCTTGATCCTTCTGTTTCAACCTTGATTCAGCATTCTGCAGAAGTTGATTCAGGTAATTCAGGTGGCCCTCTTTTAATTAAAGACAATTCTGCAGCGGGTTATTCTGTTGTAGGTGTTAATACATGGAAGGCTTCTTACCGTCAGAATACAAATTTTTCTATTCCTGCTGCAGTAATTAAAAAGTTCTTAAATGAAGCGGTATCAAAATCAAACAGTGCTGCGACAATTGATTTACGTCTTGAAGAATTTAAAAAGGTTTTAGATGATTCTGAAAAAGATTATTCTTTTCTGGCAGAATTTATTTCCAGCGATATGGTTTTAGCGAAGGGGGGAGATGCTTTTATTTCTGTTTTGCAGAAGGCTCCGTCGGAAATAAAGAATCGTGTTGTATATACTTTTAATGAAGATCCTCTTGAAGGATTAAAACATGCGCTTTGTTATGATATCTGGAAAAAACTTCATATTGATGACGGTGTAAAAGAATATTCTGTTGAAACTTCAAAAGCTGCTTCAAACGAAACAAGCGTGAATTTTAAAATTGCTGAACAGGATATAAAATCAAAATGGATTTTAAATCAGGGAAGATGGTGTTTGTATGAGATTGCAGAGATTAATGAGAAGCCTGAAATAGAAAAAAAAGGAAAGGGAAAAGCAGGAAAAAATGCTGACACCAGTTCAACGTCATCTGATAATTCTCTTCTGACTATTGAAAATCCGTTTGAATTTTCAATCAGCGGAGGACCAGCCTTTAATAAAAATTCATCTGTTCCTTTATTTCAGATAAACGCTGATGCCTTGTTACAATATATTACGATGGGCTTTTGTTTATATTCGACACGAATGTCTGCACCGGTCGATACTTTTTCTGATAATTATGTAATGCAGAATCTTACGCTATCTGGAGCGAATGTTGGGCTTAGACTTCCTTTGAAGTCCGGGATTTTTATTTTTGAACCAAAGCTTAATTTTTGTCTTTGTTTTGTAAATCTTTTTCAGATGGAAAAAGTTATGGGAGTTGGATTCGGTATAGGTGGAGGACTTGAAATTACAATTATTTGTTCCGAGGCTTTTGGAATTGTTATAGGAACAGATTATATTCATACATTCTTTAAAAAGAATTCTGCAGGAAACCTTAACGTTACTGCAGGAATTAAATTTTCAGTTAGCAATTAACAGGAGGATAAAATGTTAAAAAAAATAAATATTTGTTTATTATGTTCAGTAGTGCTTTTTTTTGCAGGCTGTAGTTCTTTATCTGTGGAATCAGATAATACTGAAAGGCCAAAACCTGAAACTTTTGCAGAAATAGCGGCAGGTTATGGACCAGATAGTTATGCACTTATTTATTGTAATCATTCTTCGTATGAGTTGTATCAGCAGAATCCAAAAATAGGATATAAGATGTATCATAGTAAAAGTACGGGGACGGTGCTTTTTTCAACTTATTACTGCGGTTATGTTGGACCGGTCCCGGTTGGAAGTGAATTTGCAATTGTAGAAACAACTTATAGTGGAAGTAATAGTTTAATATTTGAATATATTCATGGAATTCAGGGTGTTGATTTTGTCATAACGAAACCAGGCTTATACTATCTGGATTTTTTTGACAAGAAACATAAAAAGGAACTTGCTGCAACAAGATATCTTCTGGAAGTTGTACAAGGAACTGAATGGGAAATCGTTGTTCAGAAAAGAATAGAGGAGTTGGAAAATGCAAAGAAATAAAATTATTTTAATTCTGTTTGTTTTATTATCATGTTTATCTGCAGTATTTGCTCAGGAGGTTGTTCCGAAGTCTGTAAAAGTTCCTAAAGTCGCCGACAGAGTCATTCTGGTTGGTCGTGTTGTTTATAAGACACCAGTAGACCGTGAAGCAAGAATTCCAGAAGTTAAAAAAGATTATGAAGTTTTCAGTTCTGAGGATTCGGTTCAGCTGCGATACGGGGAAAAATCCTATTCAAATGACTACATCATTGGAAAACCTTTCTTTTTTGAAGTCAGGAGAGATTACCAAAAAAAGCAGGTTCCATTATATTATTTTAATGCTTTTTTATTTGAAATGAATACCTACAGATTTATTCTTCCTTTGTTTGTAAATGTGGTTGTTCCTGACGGTGTAAAATTTGCTTACATCGGTACCTTTGAATATGATCTTGATTATGCCCTTAATGTAAAAGGTGTCAAGCGTTATGATGAATATGATTTGGCGTGTGAATGGCTTAAGGTTGCAACAGGAAATGAAAACGTTGAATTGATTCGCTGTGAGCTTGTTCCTATGGAGGAATAGGTTTATTAATCTGCAGTTTATAAAAATAAATTGTTTTTGTTTTTAAAAAGTGTTATTATCTTTATAAGGGTAAATATATGCGTTCTGTAAAGATTTTATCATTATCATTTTTATTATTTATAACAGGTTCTCTGGCTTTCGCGGGAAGTAATTCTTACATAAAAATCACTTCGCCGGAGCCGGATGAATATCAGTATGCCTATAATGACAGCTTGAAAAATTATAAGGTTACCATAACGGGTTCTGTATCGGCAGATTGTGTTTCTATCAGAGCTTTGTGGTCACCGGTAAGCTTTAAGGTTCTTGAAGAATACCTTGTAAACAGAAAGAAAAATCCTGGTGAAGACAGTTACATTGATGATTTTGTATTGAAGCAGTACAAGAAGGGTGAACGTTCTTTCATCTATAATGTATCGGGCGGACTTGATAATTTACAGTATGGTTCAAATTACTATAAATTTGTTGCAAGTTTTTCTGACGGCTCAATAAAAATCTGTGATTTTCAGATGTTTGTTTATAATGGCGGTGCTGCAGAGAAGGGTAAGCCTGTAATCTATCTTTATCCGGAGACTGAACAGAAAATTTCTGTAAAGGTTGAACCAAAGGGTGGTGTAACAAAATCTATTCCTGAATATAAAAACGGATGGAATGTTACTGCAACTCCTGAAAGTATAATCACAAATCTTTCTGATAAAGAAGAATATCCATATCTTTTCTGGGAAAGTGATGATGATTCTGCAGAAACAGATATGACAAGCGGATTTGTCGTAGAAACTAAAAAGCTCCAGTCATTCTTTGAAGAAAAACTTGCTTTGCTCGGTTTGAATGAAATTGAAATTAAAGATTTTACTGAATTCTGGGTACCTGAACTTCAGGGTAAAAAATATGTTTTCATTACATTCTATTCACAGCAGAGAATTGATGAAGAAGCACCGTTAACGGTAAAACCTGCACCTGATACTGTAATCCGTGTTTTCTTTGATCATAAAAAGCTTGACAAGAAAATTAAGGTAACACCTCAGAAATTATCTGCACCTGAAAGAAAAGGATTTACAGTTGTTGAATGGGGCGGCAAACGCTATAAATGATATTAAGCTGTTTTCTGCGTTGTAAAAAAAATGCAGCAGGACCGTTCCTTTTTGGAACGGTTTTATTTTTAGTTCTGCTTGTCTCTTGTAAAAAAACAAAGGTTGCCGATTCCTATAAACCAGAATCCTCTGATACCGTTCAATATTTTTATTATGGGGATTTTGATATGTGGAATCATATTTATGGAGCAACTGAAGATTTTATCATTCCGGATTCTGTCCCAGTTTCAATGTTTATTCCTCATCATGATATTACGGTGGGAAGACAAAACAGTTTTTATAAAGCAGTGTCGAAAAAAATCAAACCGTCCTTGATTGTAGTTGTTTCTCCTGATCATTTTGAAAAAGGAAAAAAGCTTATTACCGTTCCCGATAAAATTGTTTTTGAAACACCCCAAGGAAATATGATTGTTAACGATGATTTAATTTCGCGTCTTAAAACTGATGAAAAAATCGGACAATATGTTTCTGTTCAGGATGATGTCTGGTCCGGTGAACATGGGATTTTCGTTCATACTCCGTTTTTAAAAAAATATTTTCCGGATGCAGAATTTGTTCCTGTACTGGTAAAGCCTCTTTCAACTGAAAATGAGTTTCAGATTTTTTCGGAGCTTGGAACGCTTCTTTCAAAGCTTCTTCCTGATGATTCTTTTTTGATTGCATCTGTTGACTGTTCTCATTATCAGATTCCGTCAGTCACTGCGTTTCACGATGAAGTTACAATCAACACGATTTTAAATTATGAAGATGCACGTTTTGCAGAAATTGACAGTCCTGAATCTATCGAAGTTCTTTATTCATATAACAAAGGACGTAATGCTTTAAATCCTGTTTTAATAGATCATTCTTCGACTTATGACTATATTCCTGATGATATGGTTGTCTGTACGTCACATCTTTATATGACTTTTTATAAGGATTTGAGCTCTTCTGCAAAAGATGATTTTTATGAAAGGATAAAAGCGACAAAGCAGCGGACTAGAAAAAATGAAGACTGCATTAAACAGACTGTTTTAATTACGGGAAGCGGAAAAACAGGTGCCGGAATCAGACGTACATGGAAGTGGGACAGATATAAGAAATCAAAAGATAACGCGGAAATCTTATTGAGAAATACCGCCGGAACAGAAGCACGATTTTTGTACGGTTTTGATGCCTTGATTTTTGATCCTCCTGCAGATACTGTTTATGAGCAGAAGGTTCACGATACTGTGTTAAGAGTTCAGACAATCACGCAGAAGGATTTTAAGGAAAATCATTTTATTTCAGAAGATAATTTTAATCAGAAAAAAGCTGTAAACATTCTTGAAGTAATTTTGCAGGATTCTAAAATAATTCCGGATCTTGAAAGCATCAGAACATTTTTTAAATATTTTGATGTAATTGTTTTTCGTGATGATGACGGGCTTGTTGATGCAGTTATGTATTGTAAAGCTTCTAAAAATGACATGGACGATATTCGAAAAGTGGAGCTTGGAATATGTCACGGTAAAGGAAAAATAAAAGGAAAAACTGCTTTATTGAATTTTTATGATGACAGAATAGATTTATTAACACTGGATTATCAGTCGAAAAATGGGGTTATTCCTGCAATATATCAGTTTGATATTGAATGATTTTTTATTATTCTGATTCTTCTTCGGTTTCTTCTTTCTGTTCAGTTTCTTTCGGCTTATTTGCTACGATTATCTTCTTTTTTAATTTTGGTTTTCGTCTTCTGTAATTTACAATTTTATAGGAAAAATCTATGACAAGAATCACTGCAAATAAAGTGATGAGAACTTTTGGATTAGTGAGAACTTTTATAAAAAGATTAAAAAAACTCTTAAAATCAATCATAATAAAATTATCGGATATTTTCGGAAAATTATTTATGTCTTCTGTTATTCACTGATTATTTTTCCGGCAATTGATTCTATCGTCATATCAGTTGTATCAAGACAATTATCTAACGAAGAAAAATATGAAAGTGAAGCTGTACTGATCTTGAGCCATTCGTTTGTTCGCCACGGACATTGTTTGTCATTCTTCCATCGTTCGGTTAATGAATCTTTTGTGCAGGTCAGGGTAACTGATTTTATTTCCAGATTCATTTTTTTTATTCCATTAATAATTGAATCATATACCCAGGAATTATCCATCAGCCATACAAGGACAATCATTTTGCATTCAGAACAATTTTTGTAGTTTTTAATCATATGAAGAATATTGTCGACTGCCATTGTTTTTGTCTCTTTATTTCCGACAAATGGATGAATATCAAGACACCAGTCGCCGTCAATAAAGGCTGTCCCCGGAGTATTATTTGCGATGTATTGTCCGATAGTAGTTTTCCCGACTCCCATCGGTCCGTTGATGATTATAACTTTCATATCGATTCGTGTTTTTTTTGATTAAGTTGATATTTATAAAAATCAGTATAACAATTTTTCATGAAAATTAAAGTGATTTTTATTATTCGACTAAATATCTTTTTAATTCTGCAAACGGCGAGCAAAGATATACACCAATGTCGTGAACCTTTGCCTCAAGCGGCAGGGGGATTTTTTTTGCAATTTGGAGCGCCTGTGTAAATTGACTTTGATTTAATCTTGTTGCAAGCGTTGTATGCGGAAACCAGATGTCAGGAACATAGTAGCCGTTTTCGCCTTCCTGGAATTGTGGCAGCATGATTTTGTGAAGCGCTTTGTTTATTGTTATAAGGTAATCATCTTTCTGCGGCTTGAGGAAAAGAACTTTCTGATTGAAGTCACCCGGTTCTGTGAAATGGATTGTGCCGGGTACTTGCGTTTTGGCGAAGTCCTGTACCAGCTGAAGGAGCTTGGGCTCGTTGCTCTTATCTGCATGGAATGCACCGATTGTTACGTGCGGCGGAACCTTGTTATCCAGCATAAAAGTGTTTCCGGTAAGATTTGCAATTTCTTTTGTAGCGGCAGAGATGATATCGTTCAAGTCTTGTGTGAAATGAAGAGAAACTGCGTATGTAATTTGTGTTGGGTTGTAGCTCATATTGTTACTTGTATTATACTATAAAGCGTTATATATTTGAATAATGGAGTCCAAATGGAAATTCGAGAATTGAATCAAGACGATCTGGAATCGCTTATAAAACTGTACGAGCAGCTGGATGGTAAGAACAGTGGATTTGCAGTTGATGATGCCCGCTCTATCTGGAAAAATGAAATTGAAGAAAACCAGAGTATAAAATATTTTGGCGCTGTGGAAAACGGAAAAGTTGTGTCGACATGCTTCTGTGCCGTAATTCCAAATTTAACAAGGCTTGGTGGTTCTATCGGCTTTATTGAAAATGTTGTTACAGATAAAGATTTTCGAAAACAGGGCCTCGGCAAAAAAGTCATGGAAAAGGCGATTGAATTTGCCCGCGAGAAAAACTGCTACAAAGTAATTTTGGAAAGCGGCGCCTGGCGAACAGATGCACATCAGTTTTACAGAAATCTAGGCTTTGATGATACTGCAAAAAAATCATTTTTAATGAAATTGAAGGATTATTAACGATGGATAAAGGCTGGTCAGAAAAAAATAAAAAAATGCAGGAGCTCATTGCCAAGGAAGCAACCTTTGTCAAAGGAATAAAGCTGTTGATTGAACTGCGCGCCGAGCTTTTTGAACAGATAACTTCGATTGTGAAAACCTTTCCGTCTGTGGCGTTTTATCAGATGCCGTTTGGTGTGGGAGATGGGAATCATAATACAACTCTTGCCTGGTCGTTTTGGCATATATTTCGAATTGAAGATATTGTTGCGCATGAATTGATTTTGAAGAACAGGCAGATTTTCTTTGATGGCGACTGGAAGAAAAAAACAGCCAGCCCGATTATCACAACCGCCAACGAACTTGACGGCGATGCGATGGTTGAGTTTTCTAAGAAGCTGGATATCAAAGGAGTATATGAATACTGCAAAGCCGTGATGGAGTCTACAAATAAAATGCTTGGGAGGCTGCAGTTTGCGGATCTGAAGAAAATTTTTTCGGATGAGGACCGGAAAAGGGTCGTTGCCAGCAAATCCGTTAGCCCCGAAGAAAGCTCTGTCTGGCTGATTGACTTTTGGTGCGGTAAAAATATCAAAGGTTTAATTCAGATGCCTTTTTCCCGTCACTGGATTATGCATGTAGAAGCAATGCGCCGCATAAAAAACAAGCTGTGCCAGCAAGCCAAAAAAGGCGTAGACCAGATTGCCTACTGCGGACTTTCGTGTGGTCACTGCTTTTTGACTTCCTGGTGCGGTTCTTGCAGAACAATTTACAATACCTGTTCCTTTGCAACAGCTTCACCTGATGGCGTGTGCCCGAATGCTGCCTGTTGCAAACAAAAAGGCCTTGACGGCTGCTACGAATGTGATGAACTTTACACTTGCAAAAAAGGCTTCTACTCCCTGGGCAAAGAAACAAATGCAATACGGGTAATGGCTCTGTTCATCCAGAGACACAACAAAAAAGAATTACTGAAAGTCATGGATACCATGCATTCCAAAAAGAAGTTCGAGAAAATCCAGGAAGTTCTTGGCGATGATATTGAAGAAGGTTTGAAGATTCTTGAAAAGTGGAGAGGAAATTAATGAAGAAAATCGCAATTTTAATCTTTGTTTGTTTTTTGATGATATCATGCTCTGGTGGTGAAAAGAAAAAAGTTGACCATGTTGTAATCACGCAGAATTATTATGATTCATTTTACGAAAAGCGTATGTCGGTTGAAATCTATAATGGCAGCACAGAAGGTATAGAAAGCTTTGTTCAGAAAGTAGAATCAGCAAAAACAATCAGCGGGTTGTTTGCTATTAAAGAGGCGTTGATAGAAGGCCGCTTCCTTGTGGAGTTTTATCAGAATGATAATATGATTTTGAAGTATGACGTTTTTAATACTCAGAATGCATTTGATGAATTAAGAAACAAATTTAAGAAATTAATGGTCATAGATGATATTCCGAATAAATTGAAAGTTGTTTATGAAAAGGCCGTTGTCCGCAAAGACTTATTTATAAACCTGACAGAATCAGCTCTTATGAAAACCTTTGGAACTGATTATGTTGAAATTCAAAACTGTGTTTACGACAGCAGCACATTTCCAAAAACAGAACAAGAGCCTGATTACAGCAGATATCTTACCCCGGCTGATTATGGAAAAACCATCAAAGCTTTAATATGGACAATCGATAATAAAACACTTATCGTATGGTTTATTCAAAACGCCGACGCCGGCTTCAAAAGTTTTTCGTCATTAGAATATACAGACGAAGTTGAGTTTTAAGAGAAAATGTAATGACAAAAATAGAATACGTAACATCAAACGACAAAGCCTTCTGGTACAGCCTCGACAAACACTTACCTGAAAAAGAATTCGAAAATAAAGTTCAACTCAAACAAGGCTATGTGCTTTTTGTAGACAACAAGCCTGTTGGACTTCTGCGATATAATTTGTTCTGGGACAATACACCCTTCTGCACCATGCTTTTTGTTGACTGGCAGGATCAGCATAAGGGTTATGGAAAACAGTTGCTGAGTCATTGGGAAGAAGATATGAAAGCCCAGGGTTTCGGCATGGTTCTCACTTCTACACAGGTCGATGAAACCGCACAACATTTCTACAGAAAAAACGGCTACACCGATTGCGGAAGTCTTGTAATGAATATCCCGGGTTTTGAACAACCTATGGAAATGTTTATGAGTAAGGCATTGTAGCAGGAGCGGAAGATTGGAAAAAGGTGAAATTAAGTTTAAAGGAGAATTCAGAAATTATCAGAAACGAATTCTTGATAATTCAGAAAAATATTTAAGCGATAAAAAGCTAAATATTGTTGCAGCTCCAGGAAGTGGAAAAACAATTCTCGGGCTTGATTTTATCAGCCGCTTAAACGCTCCATGTTTGATTCTCTCTCCTACAACAACAATCCGAGATCAGTGGGGAATTCGTTTTAAAGAAAGTTTTCTGCCTGAGAATAAGAACCTTGATGATTATTTTTCATGCAATTTAAATAAACCTGCCTTCATTAATTCAATTACATATCAGGCGCTTTATTCATCTGTAAATAAAATTGTAATTAATGAAGAAGACGAAACTGATTTTTCAGATATAGATATTTTTTCTTTGATTAAAAAAGTCGGAATAAAAACAATATGTCTTGATGAAGCACACCATCTGCAGAACGAGTGGCAGAAGGCTCTTGAAAAATTTATTTCTCTGCTTGATGAAGATATTGTTATCATTTCGCTTACGGCAACACCGCCTTATGATGCAACTCCTGCTGAATGGGAGCGTTATAATAAATTATGCGGCGAAATTGATGATGAGATTTTTGTTCCGGAGCTTGTTAAAGAAGGAACGTTGTGTCCTCATCAGGATTATGTTTATTTTAATTACCCTTCGAATCAGGAATTAAAGGAAATCAAACAGCAGAAAGAATTGAACGTAAAAGCTCTTGAAGAACTTTCATCATTACCATTCCTTGAAAATATTGTTTCAAAAATTGAATATATTTACAAAAACGATGAAGAGTATTTTTATAAAAATTATATTCAGTGTCTGCGTTGTTTGATTTTTCTTGCACAATGCAAAAAGCCTAAGGCGGTAAAAGTTTTTAAAAGAATAACAAAACATCATGTTATGCCGCATTTCAATTTTGAAAGATGTCAGTCTGCAATTCAATTTATTCTGGACAGTGAACAGATTTGTAATAATGAAGAAAAGCGTGTGATAAAAAATATCCTGGAACAAAACTCTGCTTTAGACAGGGGAAAAGTCTGTTTTACTTTGAACGACAGATTAAAACGAAAAATTGTTTCTTCGGTTGGAAAATTAAAAAGCATCAGCGAGATTGTAAATGCCGAATATAAAGCCCTTAATTCAAAGCTAAGGCTTTTGATTTTAACAGATTACATAAAGAAAGAAACTATAAAAAATATCGGGACAGACAAACCGATTGATAATATAAGTGTCGTTTCGATTTTTAATGAGCTTTTAAAGAATAATCAGATTAAGACAGGTGTTCTTTCGGGGGCTCTTGTAATACTTCCGTCAGAAGTTGCGGTAATGTTAAAGGAAAGAAACATAAAAGTTACAAGTGAAGAAATAAAAAACACAGACTATTCAGTATTTAGTTTCAGTTCAACTAATAAAACTAAAGTAAATGTTGTCTCTGAATTATTTGAAAAAGGGTATATTAATGTTTTGATTGGAACTCAGGCTCTGCTCGGTGAAGGATGGGATGCGCCTTGTATTAATTCTTTGATTCTTGCAAGTTTTGTCGGCTCTTTTATGCTTTCAAATCAGATGAGGGGAAGGGCAATTCGTTCTTATAAAAATGATATTAATAAAACTGCAAACATCTGGCATCTTGTTACTATTGAACCGCAATTTAAATCAGAAAATTTTAACATTGTGTCTTTTGATGATGAGAACGAATCAAGTGATTATAAAACTCTTGTGCGAAGATTTGAATGTTTTGTAGGGCCTTCATATTCAGAAGATAAAATTCAAAATGGAATAGAAAGGCTTTCTATAATCAAGCCGCCATTTAATAAGGATAACATTCAATTAATAAATAAAAAAATGCTTGAGATTTCTTCTAGGCGCGAAGAGCTTGCACAAACCTGGAATAAAGTTTTGGAAAATTCTTCACGTGTTTATATAACAAATGAAATTCCGCGTAATTTTAAGGTTCCTGCTTTTACTTTTGTAAATCTTTTTCCATTTTTATTAAGCACTGGAATCGAATTGATTATTATAAGAACTATTCTTCAGAGTGGAAAAACTTCTTTGATGAGTATTTTTATATTATTTATTTCAGCTTTAGTTTATTCCGCATTTATAAAAGATAAACTCTTTCATCTGACGAAACATTTCAGTCCAAAAAAATCAATTAAATCAATGTCAAACGCAGTTTTAAACATAATGATAAAACTAAATTTAATAAACAGTGACGTGCGGTTAAATGTTCTTTCTGATACGAATGATATTTATATAAGACCGCAACTTTCCAATGCTACCATTCATGAGCAGAATATTTTTAATACAGCCATGCAGGAAATGCTTTCTCCGATTGATAATCCAAAATATATAATTGTAAGAAAATCAGCAGGGGCTTTTTTTAAGGACTATGATTTTTCTGTTTCGTTTGCGTGTCCGTCAATTATTTATAAAACTAAGGATTCTAAAAAAATTATTGAGCAAGAAGTAAAAAGAGAAATGGGAAATATGGATGTGATTTTTTGTTATAATGAAAATGGCCGTAAGATGATGAATAAAGCAAGGCAAAATTCATTTATTTCAAAATATAATCAGACCATTAAAAAACGACAGAAGGTGTAGAGAAATGAAAAAACGTTTTTGTATTTTGATGTCAGTGGTGATTTTGATGGCGGGTGGATCAATTTTATATTCACAGCAAATCTTTAAAAAAGCGAATGATATTTTTGAAAGATTTATCCCGCCGAAAAATTATGAAAGGGTGAAGGTGGCGGAAGATTCATTCGGAGCATATTTGCGTTCTTATCCGCTCAAAGAATATGGAAGCCCTGTTTTGCTTTATAACGGCGAAAAGAAATTTAATAACGTCTATGTTTCAGTTTTTGATATGCCGCTTTTAGATGTTGATTTGATTCAGTGTGCAGATGCTGTTATTAAATTGCGGGCAGAATATTTATATTCACAAAAGCGATATTCAGAAATTAAGTTTCATATTACAAACGGAATGCTTGTGCCTTTTTCAAAGTTTGCAGAAGGGGAGCGCGTAATTGTAAGCGGAAATAAAACAGACTGGAAGGGCGGCTATAAAAGCGGATATTCACGTGCTGTTTTTGACGAGTATCTAAAGTTTATTTATTCTTACGCAGGAACTTATTCACTTTCGCAGGAATCAAAAAAGAAAAAAATTAGTGAAATTGAACCCGGTGATTTTTTTATCTATGGAGGAAGTCCGGGGCATGTGGTGCTCGTGCTTGATATAGCAGAACAAAAATCAACCGGTAAAAAAATCATGCTGCTTGGTCAAAGTTATATGCCTTCCCAGGAATTTCATATTCTAAAAAGCCCTGAATCAATTAGCCCATGGTATACTATAGAAGATGAAATTTTATATACTCCCGAATGGACCTTTAAAAAGGGAAGTCTCATGGAATTCGAGGAGTAGCAGGAGAGTATATGAAAAAAATATTTACAATATTTACATTGATTTTGGTGTTTTGTGCCGCAACGGTTTTTTCAGCATTTTCACAGGAACACGAAGATAAAGTTATAATGTTAAGCGGAAAGCTTGAAAAGAAATTCAGTTATGGTGCTCCAAATTATGGCGAAACACCGGAACAGGACGCAAAGGAATATTATTATGTTCTTGTTTTTGATTCAGACAAAACAGTTGATGTTGATGGCGAAAATGTGATGGTAAAAGAGATTCAGCTTATATTCAGCAGTACTCTAAACACTCGGATACAAAACAAAAAGTTGAAATTAAAGGAAGGCAAAAATTATGTAGTCAAAGGAAAATTGTTCCGCGCAGAAACGGGACATCACCATACAGATTATTTTATGAATGTAGAAGAGTGCTTTTTAGGAAAAAAAACTTCAGGGAGCCTTTATGATAGAGTTCAAAAAGACAACTAGTTTTGTATTAGTATTAATCTTACCAATAATGTTGCTTTCCTGCAGCAAAGGAGATAAAAAAATGATTTATGAAAGTGATTTGTATTCAATCGAATACGACAAAAAAAGTGAAAAACTTGTTCAGGCAATAAACGAGGCTTTGTCGCAGAACTTTCAGCGCGTTCTTGATTTCTGGGGAATTGAAAAATTAGATAACCATGTAAAGATTAAGATTTATTCAGAGCTTGATGACTGGATTAAGTTTTATGAAAACATATCCGGCACACAATATCAGGATTATGTAGTTGGCTGTGCGAATGGCCCGGATATTTATGTGCTTGCTTACGATGAATACAAAAAAACTCAGATGCATAAAAATGATTCTCTTGAAGATTTTCAGAAAGTCATGATTCATGAGTTCGTACATATCTGTCATAATCAGCTTTGTACCAATAAATATAATTATTCATTCATAATGGGTGAGGGCCTGGCTACCTATCTGGCAGGTCAGTTATACAATCACGATATAAAAATTGATTTTCCGAAAGAAACACTTTTTTCAAACGACTTCTTTTCGATTTCAAATGATTTGTATTCTGTTTCACAAAAAATCGTTCGCAAACTTGTAGAAAAAGTTCCTCACGAAAAACTGATTGAATACGCCCTGGATTATACAAAGCTTTATAAAGATTGGGATGATTTGAAGATGGGGGAGTAAACTCACGGACAAAACTGAACAATAATTGACAAGATTTCCGGCGCGACCAGGCGTAGAATAAAATCATAGAAGGATAAGCTAAAAAATTGCTTTCGCAATTTTTTTTAACGCTTTTCAATCTATCACCGGCTGCCTACCGGGCAGCCTTACTCAGGAGGAAGAAATTGGAGTGGCTGACCAGTATTCG
>JAILKS010000004.1 GCA_024693715.1 Treponema sp.
TTTTCATGTTGTTCTGGACTTATATGTTTTTCAATATAGTCTAAGACAATCTTTAATTTTAACTCGTTTGAGTATTTAGACATAAAAAATGCACCTCCTAAAATTGAACTTTATTTGTCCAACTTTGGGGGTGCACTTCAGACGCGTGGAGTTTTTTTTTTTTGCGGTTTTTCGGAAATTGTCTTAATCAGCGGCACATTATTTAAAATTCAAGAGAAAGCTTATCGTATGCAGGAAGAACCGACTCCGCATTTTTAAGTCCAGGATAATTTTTGAGGTTTTCGTTCAAATAATCAGTAACCTGAACATGTGTTGCATTATGCGTTAAATGGACAACCCACACATGCTTTGGAGAAAGCTTTTCTGCAGCGGCCAGCGCCTGATCAAAATTAAAGTGTGTTGAATGTTCCTTAATTCTGAGCCCGTCTATAACAAGATGTTCAAGCGTGCCGCAGTTTTTATTAATCAGTGCAAAGGATTCATCGCTTATAAAATTGCAGTCTGTAAGATATGCAAGCGATTTATTATTTTTAGAGGTTACCAGAAAACCGCAGGTTTCCAGATGTCCGTGCATCATTGGCACCGGAGTAATTTTTGTTTCGCCAATATAAAAAGGCTCTTTAACTTCCACTAAGTTTATTTTTGCAACACCGCCGCCTTCTATAACATTAGAAAATATATAGCCGAATCTTTCGCGCAAATCCTGAGCTGTGACTGCATTTGTAAAAAGCTGGAGCGGCGGTGCATTGTACTGTTCCAGAGATCTTGGGTCTGTAGGAACCTTATACATTTTGGTACTGAATACCCGCACATCATCTATTCCGTGAAGATGGTCGGCATGAGAATGCGTTAAAAGAATTGAATCCAATTTTGTAATATTGTTTTCCAATGCCTGAATTCTGAATTCCGGACCGGCATCAAAAAGAATGTAATGCTCATCATCTGTCTGTAAAAAACCGGAAGTTCTTAAACGCTTGTCGCGGGAATCATTTGAACGGCAAACTTCGCAATCGCAGGCAATTACAGGAACTCCATGACTTGTTCCTGTTCCAAGAAAAGTAAACTTCATAAATTTATTATAATGTGCAGAAGAAATTTTTGGAATATACCATTCGCCCTCCTGCAAAACTTTCTGATTGAATTCTAAAAATATTATCTGTAAAATGCTCTTATGAAAAAACAAAATGTTCTATTATTTATCATAAGTCTAATTACTTCAGTTGTATTTTTTTCATGTAAAAAAAATAATTTTAACAGCGGAATTCAATTTGTAGAAATAAATATTTCAGAAGAAAATTCTAAAGACATTCATCTGTTTGTTTCGCGCGCAGAAATTACACAGGCTCAATATTCAGAAATAATGAAAGCAAATCCTTCTAAAATAGTTGATGAGCAGCTGCCTGTAACAAATATTTCTTACGAAGATGCCTGTCGTTTTTGCAATAAATTAAGCAAGCTTTCCGGACTCACAGAAGTTTATGAAATAGAAGAAATTTCTGATGGAATTGCTTTAAATACAACAAACATAAAAGAAATTGCCAATGCTCAGGGATTCCGTCTTCTTAGATGCGATGAAGCTTATACAATTTACTATAACTTAACATATTATAATTCAGCAGAAAATTTATATCATAAAACCGGAGAAGGCTGGCACGGAACAAGACTTCACAAAACGGCACATTTCATGCCGGATAAATTCGGACTATTTGATTTCTGCGGGAACGCTAGAGAATATGTTTATTTTTCTCAGAAAGATTTTCAAGAATATTTTTATTCCTATGAAGAGAAGCAAATAGAAGCCAAAACAAAGGTTCTGAAAATAGAAAGTGTTCAGACTTCTGAAGAACTTAAGCCTTATTTGTATACAGATGACTTTGAAAAATACAAAGAATATTTTTTAAATTCTGAAGATGTAACCGGTTTCAGAATCTGCTGCCCGGTTTCTGTAGATAAATCTAAAATTGATATTCTCTTACAAAAGGATGTAGAAAAAGATATTGAACAGTGGAATAAAACAAATTTCGAAAACTATAAGCAGAAGCTTGAATTTGTAAATTGCAGTGAATATTCGTATGAGGCTGTGGGCTTTAATCCTGACGACTCAAAAAAGAAAATTAACATTTATGTTCCGGAAATTAACGCCTGCAAAAACGAAGTTTCAAAAGAGCTTTTTAATTTTATAATTTACGGACAGATTTACGATGGTATTGAAACTCCTGATTTTTTAATAGGTCCTTACTCAAGACGTTCTTATAGAAGCCAAATCAGTGAAGAAGATTTATCAGATATTCATTCTGCTTTAACAAATATAACTTTTGAAGATGCAATTCAATTCTGTAACCGCTTAAGTGAACTTTCTGGACTTATGCCATGTTACGCAAAGTCAGAACCCTACGCTTATAATCCGGCCGCAAACGGTTACAGACTTCCTACAAAAGCAGAATTTATTTCTTTTGAAGCACAGAATAATTCAAACATGGAAATTGATTTTGATCCGACTCACTGGAACTGGGTTTACGATTCGGACGTTGATGATTTTTATACAACAGATATGTATAATCCGTTTACCCATTTTGATGAATATTACTTTAAACAATTGATTTACCGCTTTTCTGAAAGAGGCCGCAAGCCTATTTCAAATTCCGTAACCGAGTATGAAGTATATAATTACAAAGATTCCAAATCGCCGAATTTCTGTCTGCGTATATTCCAGACCGCAAACCCGGAACAGATTAAACAATATCAGATAGAACAGGAAGAAGTTATAAAATCAAAAATTAATGAAGTTTTTGATTCACTTGTAACAATGGAAAAATACGAAGGCGGATTAAAAGAATATAAAACTCTGCCTCCTGCAGAACTTGCAGACTTTGAACTTTCTGAAACAAACTTCAGCAATTATCTGTACACTACTCTAACCGGAAAATATCCGTATTCATCAAGTAAAAATTTGATCAGCCTTGAGTATGAAGAAATTGCAGAACTATGCAACAAGCTCAGCGAAATACGCGGTTTAACTAAATGCTATTATCAGAGAAATAATATATGGGAATGCGATTATACAAAAAACGGATTCAGGCTTCCGACTGTAGCTGAAGTAATGTGTAAAAATGACAGGAACTGGAATACAAGAAGTTTGTGCAATAATATTTTTATTTCAAATGTTATTCCTGTTTGGGAAACTTCATTTCCTTCCGGTGATTACAACCTAAAGGATGAAAAAAGAGCCTATACCTATGCATGGGGCGATGAATCATTAGATTACATATTTTCAGGTCAATTCCATTTATGCCGCACTTTAGACTCTGACAAGATGGAAGAGCTTCTACAAAAAAGAGCAGACGAGAAAAAACAGCTTGTACAGCAGGTTGATGAACTTTTAGATATGGTTGAGATTGACGGCGGAAAATATACAATGACTTATTATGATGAAGATTCAAAAAAGAATGTAACGCAAACAAAAAATATAAAGCCGTTTTATATTCAGTCAACAAAATTCTCGCTGGAACTTTCTAAAAAAACATTAGACTCAAATAATAGTGATTACATCGACCTATACAAACTTAATTTTATTAGAACACTTGTAGCCTGCAATAAGTTCAGTCTAATGGCAAACCTTACACCGGCTTATAAAATAAACGGAAAAATTCTTCCAACTGAATCTGAACTCAACGAAATAGAAGATAAATATTATGCTGAATTTGACGGCGATCCAACCAATTTTGAAAGCTTTAAATACACGATTGAATATGATCCAACGGCAACAGGCTATCAGCTGCCATCGGAAATTGAATGGGAATATGCAGGAACTCTTGGAGAAGATACTTCGGAAGAGATTAAACTTATAACAAGCATTTCCAAACTAAAACCAGAACCACCAACTGCTTCGGGGTTGTACCTTATGAATACAATTTTTTCTGAATGGTGCAATGACAAAGCTCCTTTACATAAGAACTACTATGAGTATTATGAATACTATGACGAAATAGACGAGAGCGCCGGAAGAGGAAGAGGCATAGTAATTGAAACCCGAGTTACCAGAGCACATTGCGGAAAAGATGTAGAAAATTACACTGAAAAAAATTACTGGGGAAGTTTTTATACTCAAAAACAGGAAAAGCGCGAGAATGAATGTATTACTTCTGAAAGATCTTTTAGACTTTTAAGATATAAATAAAATCTGAATTGCTGATAAAAAATTCAGCACATAAATTCAGATATTTACGGGAAAGAAAAAATGAAAAAATTAAAAAACAAAATTCATAAATCACCGGACTTAGCAATTATTTTTAGCGCTGCAATTTTATTAATCTGCACATTCGCTTCCTGCAAAAAAAAAGACATTAATAATGCAGAAGAAATTCTGCCGGTTAATTCAATTCCTGCAGAAGAAGTTGAAGAGGTTCAAAAAGAGCCGCCGGAACTTTTTAATATGATTACGGTAAAAGGCGGCTGGTTTATTCCGGGCTGCAAAATATCTGATGATAAAAAAATAACTGAAGAATATAAATATCCTTTATACAGAGTGCACAAAACTTATGTAAGCGATTTTATGATGAGCTCTTCAGAAATTACACAGGAGAAATATGAAGAGATTATGCATGAAAATCCTTCGCTTCATGCAAGTAAAAACAGACCTGTGCAAATTACAAAATTTACAGACGCTTATATTTTCTGCAACAAATTAAGCATAAAAGAAAATCTTACTCCATGCTATTCAGTAAATGGAGAAACCGATCCGGACTTATGGCCGGATTTCTGGAGAAAGGAACAAAAAGATTTTCATGATTTTATGGATAACCTTAGCTGCGATTTTAATGCAGACGGTTATCGTATTCCAACAGAATCTGAATGGATGTATGCAGCGCACGCAGGAACTAATCACGAAACATTTCTTTATTCAGGTTCAGATAATCTTTCGGCAGTTGCAATTAGTTACGACCATGAAAGCGCAAACGCTGTTTACCACCAGGGGCCGGAAGACGTAAAATCTAAATTACCGAACAGCCTTGGTTTTTATGATATGACCGGAAACCTGAGTGAGTTTGTATGGGATTATTATGCAGCTTATCCTGAATACGACACTGTAAATTATACCGGCCCGGCCAGAAAAAATCTGCCTTATGCATACAGGGGAATTCTCAAAGGCGGAACTTACAGTTATAAACAGACTATAGATGACAGAATGGATTTTTACATGAGAGACCAAAACTACACTTTTGGATTCCGTGTGTGCCGCTCAATTAATTCAGAAGAAAATCAAAAAGAAGTTCAAAGGGCCTCAATACTTGCAAAGGAAAATCAGCTTGAATTAATTAAAGAATCAATTTATTCAAAGCTTGTAAAAGTTGATCCATGTATTTGTAAGAAATCTTATGACGAAGAAGGTTATTTTAAAGGACTTTTTATTACAAATCTTCCGCTTACTATAAATGACGTTTATCTTGTTTCGGATAAATATCTGGACCCTTATATTTCTGAACCAAGATCAAACGACGAAATAATTCTCTATAACTCTATCCGATACCTTAATACTATAAGTTCTTTGCTTGGTTATGAGCCTGTTTATATATTTAAGTTTCCGGACGAAAACGGAGAATACAAAGAAGTCAGCGAGGAATTCCTTTTGGAAAATAATTTTGATTTTCTTATTCCGGAATACGACCGCTACAAAGAATTTGAAAAAATAAGAATTACAATCAACACAGAAGCAGACGGCTTTAGATTTACAACCAAAATAGACGATATTAATGAATCGTACTGCATAAGCGAGCTTTCGCGCATTTATTATTATAATGAAACAGATACAAAGCTTACTTATTTTACAAATTCAAATTTATCTGCAAAAATGGTTCCATTTCAACTTGATGAAAATTATGAACACAATAATTTAAGCAAAACTGTAACTTACGATTATGATCTTATTGATCTTTATATCTGCAAAAATCTTCCTGAGGATGAAAAAAAGATTGAACAGGTAGAAAAAGAAATTGCCAAATATTCCGAAAAGGCCCGCGTAAAAAAGCTTGCAAACTTTGAAGAGCTATGCGGCTTCTCGCTGAACAGTCTTATGAAAAATGTAAAAGGCGGAAAAGCCCTTCAGTCTCTGGACACAGATAACAATAAATTTCTTGATGTAACTTTAGGCTCTTTTGAAATGTCAGAAATTCCTGTAACCATTAAGATTTATAATGCTCTGAATGGAAAGAAATGCAAGGAGTCCGACTCTAATTACAATCCATATTTTTCATACGAAAATGATGCCGCTGAATTTACATGGTACGATGCTGCTGCATTCTGCAATGCTCTGAGTGAATTATATAACTACAAAAAAGTTTATTCATTTAATAAAAATGATGTAACTATAGATTACACTGCAAATGGATTCAGAATGCCAACCGAAGCTGAATGGGAACATGCAGCACGTTCGGGCACAACAGACACCAGCATTAAATATGGAGTTTCTGTTGATTCTGTAGTTTATTACGGAAACGAGTCTATGTTTGAGTTAATAGAAACTGACTGGCCTTATAGCGATTATTATTACAGTCCATTAACAGAAGAAATTTCCGTTTATTCCGGAGAACCAAATTCACTTGGAATTTATAATCTTGCAGGTTACAGCAAGGAATGGTGCAACGACTATCAGAATTTTAACTACTATGATTTTTCTTCAGTAAGATCAGATTATACAATAAGTTCTTACGATTCAAAACCTTATTACATTACAAAAATGCCTTATGGTCTTGTCTATGCAAAAGAAAGAGTTACTAAAGGTTCATCAACATACAGTTCATCTCCAGATGAGGTAAAGCTTTCTATAAGAACTTCTGAAAATAATTATTACAATAATTCTTTAAGACTTGTAAGGACAACAAATCCAGGCGAAATGAAAAAGCTCCTTGAAGCGCATGACAAGGAACACCTTGAAATTCTTAAAGCTGAAAAAGAATTCTTTGATGAAAATCTTAACATGGTTTTTGTAAAAGCAAAGAACTTTTATATGAGAGATTATTACGGCAGAAAAGATGAATATGAATTTGTAGAGCTTTCTGATTTTGAAATTGCAGATTCAGAAATAACTAACGAAATGTTCATACGCATAATGCATTTTAATCCGAATATTAATTCTCTTGAAGAACGAACCTATAATGATTCACCTCTTGCTCCGGTAACAAACATTAGCTTTTACGATGCACTGTATTTTTGTAACGAGCTGAGTCTTATGTACGGCTACAAACCGTTTTATAATATAGAAAATGAAACTGTAAATATTGATTCAGACGGATTCAGGCTTCCTACAGAACGGGAATGGCTCTTTGCGGCTATGGAAGCAGACCCGGACTATTCCATGTATTACAGCGGAAGTAATGATTATAAAAGCGTTGCAGTATTTGAAAGAAGCCGTCCGGAAAATATAAAAACTAAAGATCCGAATAAGCTCGGTTTGTATGATATGTCCGGAAATGCAGCAGAAATGGTTCATGACTGCAAAGGTCAGATAGATTTTTCTACTCCGGATTTACGAGGAGATTCTTTCTATACAAAAATCTGGTCTTCCAACGACCATGACGGTTCAATTTATGAAAGCGAAGGCTTTAGCAGCGACGATCTTGAATATTCAGGTATTCGTTTAGTCCGCAACATTCCGTCCAAATAATTGCGATACGCTGATTGCGGGATTTCGGCATAACAAAACCGGCGGCAGTTGAAGCTCTCAGGGACATCATCAATTGCCGCTCAACTGTCAATTGCCGCTCAACTTCCCTAATTCACAAAATTTCACTACAATACAACTATGCCATTTGACCCTTACAGTTCTGCAAGTATTATTTCAAGCTATTTAAAAGAACAGGATGAATTATTCACTTCTGAAGATTTTTTTCATTACTTAAAAAAAAGCGGCATTAAAATTACAAAAGCTGAATGCGTTGAATTATTACGTTCATCCGATTATGTTTTCTCGCTTGTAAATGATGAATACATTACAAAGGCCGGCGTTTTTATTGGCAGATGGTTCAGTTTTAAACCTTCAAAAGAAGAAGTTGATAAAGGATGTTTTTTAATCGGGCATAGATGCATGCCGTTTGCCAATTCAGAAATTCCGCCCGACTCATTAATTTTAATTAATCAGGGAAAAGAAATTCCTTCAGGCTCAACAGTTTTTTCCATGAACCTTGCAATGGATGTTTTTGCATTGTACGGCGAAGGATATATTATTCCAAATATTTTTGGAGACAAATCCAACGATTCAGTTTCCATCTCTTCAATGCAATACAGTCTTCCCTCAGAAATAAAATTAACTTCATGGCCGCTGAAAGAAATTTCAGGAAACAACAAATTCAGATACGGCGACAGAATTTTATGCAGGGTTGTAGACTGGGCTAACGGCGTTATAGAAATGATGCATATGCCGGACACTTCTGAAGGCTTTAAACTTTCGGAAGATAAGCTTGAACGCGAGCAATGGTATTCAGATTTTGAAAACAGTTTTCTTGAAAGCATGAAGAAGCATGGTCCCGTAGAATCTATTGAAGAACAGCTTTCTCTTTTGTTTTTGGAAAATCAGGAAGAGCTGTGCAAAAAGAACTGCGGGTCGGTAGAAGAGTTTCTGGCTCACACAACTAAAATCGGATTCTCTCCTTATGGTGTAGAAAACAGAATCTGGAAAAACGGAGAAGACGTTCCGTTCCTTGGACCATGGAATAAAAATTTTTCAAACGATTTAATCTTCCTTGATATGACAGTTTCTTTCTCGCCATATATTATAGACGCATTCATAGAAGATTATATTTACCAGAAGCAGAGCGGTAAAAAAATAAAATCATTTGAAGATCTGCTGGAAGACATGCTTCCACAAATTCTTCGACTTAGCTCTACAGAGAAAAAATTTGTATTATTGAACATAAAAAAACGACATGATATAGTAGAAAAAAGTTATAATAACTTTTCGAATTTTACTATTGCTAAAACTCGTCATCGTTGCCTTGCACTTTTTACACGCGTAAATTCTTTAATGAGTGAAATAGCATGTTCGGATTATTCGGTTTCGTTAGAAAATTTACCGCAGCAGGAAGTTATTATTTTAACTCAGCTTTTTGGACATCTTGTAAGGCTGCTGGAAGAAGTGGAAAATGATTTTACAAGGAATCAGTTTCCGGTTGATGATGTTGAACTTTCTTTGGATGGAATGGAAGAAACATTTGATGAAATAGAAGGTTCATTAACTGATGCATTGGAAAAAAATAAGCGTAAAGGCTTTGAAATTGTTTCTGACTAAAGGGGGATGTTAAAAATGGAAACAAATTGCGATATCGCTAAATTAATTCATAACGGTGGAATCTACAAAAATGTAGAAGGAAAGACTCCTGCCGAAATTTATGAAAAACTTAGTAAAATGATAGATTTACCCTATGGAACAACAAGTGAACTAATATATAATTCTTTATGTGCAAGAGAGAAAGTTCTTAGTACAGCAGTAGGAAACGGCATTGCTCTTCCTCATGCAAGAACTCCAATTGTAAAGAATGATACTGACCAGAAAATTTGCGTTGTTTACTTAAAAGAACCTATCGATATGAATGCACCTGATGAACGCCTGGTTTATGTAATGTTCGTTCTTTTAACTTCTAATTCTCAGTTTCATTTAAAAGTTCTTTCATCTCTTGCAGGGCTTTTCCGCGATGTACAATTCAGAAAAGCATTAGAGAATCATGCAGACGAAGCCACTCTTTCAGCTTTGATAAGAGATTTGGCATAAAATAAGACAAATAAGAGGTTTTCAAATGAACAAGAAAGGTGTTGAGGCAGTTGCACTTTCTATCCGCAGCTTGTCAATGGACGCAATTCAGAAGGCAAATTCAGGACATCCTGGACTTCCACTCGGAGCTGCAGAAGCAGCCGCAGTTTTGTACGGCGAAGTAATGAAGCACAATCCTGCAGATTCAAAATGGGCAGACAGAGACCGTTTTGTACTTTCTGCTGGACACGGTTCTATGCTTCTTTACAGCATTCTTCATTTAGCTGGTTACAAAGTAAGCATGGATGATATTAAGAACTTCCGTCAGGTTGGTTCTAAATGTCCTGGTCACCCTGAATTTGGTGACACAGACGGTGTAGAATGTACAGGCGGCCCACTCGGACAGGGTGTTTCTATGGCTGTTGGTATGGCAGTTGCAGAACAGATGCTTGCAGCAAAATTCAACACATCAAAACATAAGATTGTAAATCACTATACTTATTCTCTCGTAGGAGAAGGATGTCTTCAGGAAGGTGTTGCATCAGAAGCTTGTTCTTTAGCAGGAAACCTCAAACTTGGAAAACTTATTGTATTCTACGATCAGAACAAGATTTCTATTGACGGCTGCACAGACATTACTTTTACAGATGATATTAAAAAGCGCTACGAAGCATACGGCTGGCAGGTTTTGAAAGGAAACATGTACGATGTAGAAGGCATTGTAAAGCTTGTTAAAGAAGCTAAAGCATGTTCAGACAAACCTTCTTTGATTATGCTTAAGTCTGTAATCGGTAAGGGCGCTCCAAAGCAGGGAACTGCAGATGTTCACGGAGCTCCACTTGGTGCAGATGGAATTATTGCAGCTAAAAAGGCACTTGGACTTCCTGAAGACAAGGATTTCTATGTTGTTCCTGAAGCTTATGAATATTTCAAGAATAAAGCAGCTGATTTTGCAAAAGCAGAAGCAGACTGGAATTCAGAATTTGATGCATGGGCAAAAGAAAATCCTGAGTTGAAAAAGCTGTGGGATGCATATCATTCTGATGCAGTAACAGATGAAACTGTACAGGACGTTGAATATAAGGTTGGCGATGCATGTGCAACACGTGATGCTTCTGGAAAAGCTTTGAATGTTATTGCTGCTCGTTTTGCAAATCTTGTTGGTGGTTCTGCAGATTTGATGGGACCAAATAAAACTGCATTTAAAGCAACAGACAATGGAACCTTCAGCCCTGAAAATAGAGCAGGTCGTACAATTGAATATGGTATCCGTGAATTTGCAATGTCTGCTGTTTGTGCAGGTATTTCATTGCATGGCGGTTTAAGACCATTCTGTGCTACATTCCTTGTATTTGCAGATTATTTAAGACCTTCTTTACGTGTAGTTTCTTTAATGAAGCAGCCTGTAATTTATGTATTTACACATGATTCAATTTACGTAGGTGAAGATGGTCCTACACATCAGCCTATTGAAACAATGACATCTTTACGTGCAATTCCTGGTGTTCAGGCAATTCGTCCTGGTGATCCGGAAGAATCTATGCAGGCTTGGAATATGGCTTATGCTTCAAAGGATCATCCTGTTTGTATGGCATTTACAAGACAGGCTCTTGCAGTATATGAAAAGGCTGACAAGAACTGGAAGAAAAATATGGCAGAAAAAGGTGCTTATGTTGTAGTTGAAGGAAGCGCTGCTCCTGATATTACAATTCTTGCAAGTGGTTCAGAAGTTAATATGGCACTTGATGCTGCAAAGCTTGTAAGCGGTAAAACAATCCGTGTTGTATCTGTTCCAGATCTTAAGAAGTTCGAAAATCTTTCAAAGGCAGAACAGAAAGCAATTATCGGTGATGCAAAACGCATAGTTTGTACAGAAGCCGGAATCTCTATGGAATGGCTCCAGTTTACAGATAAAGAAAACTGCTTCTGTATCGATACATTCGGAACCTCTGGTCCAGCAAAGAAAGTTGCAGAATATATGGGCTTCACTGCAGAAAAATTGGCAGAGCTTTTGAAAAAATAAATTTATCGTTCGGGTAAATTAAATAAAGGCATCCGTTTATAAAGGCGGATGTCTTTTTGTTTTTAAATCTGTAGTATAGGCAATTGTATAACAACACTAAATATGGTATATTCTGAATATATCCCACTATAAAAGAGGTCTACTATGCCTTACACAGAACCAACAAGTCTAGCGATTGTTGCGTGTCCTGGTGGCGAAGCTTTCGCCAATGAAGTCATAACGCACCTTAAACATATGTACAAACATCGTTTTACATTAAAGAATGATGTTGTGTCAAAGCGTTATGAGCTGAGTAAAGAAGAGCTTGTACGAAGAATCAATCTTCAGAATGATCTGGGGACAAGTGATCTTTGTATAAGAGGTTCAACAGATAAATACAGACCGCCTGTTTTTAAAGTAAACACAAGGTTTTCGTATTTTGCTAACGGTGAGGTTAAGACCGAACTTTTAGAAACTGTTCGTGGAAAAGATGTTTTTATTTTCCAGGATGTTGAAAATCATGAAATTTTAAATCTTAACAATGGTGCTAATAAGGTTAAGATGACAGTTAATGATCATGTTGTGTCTCTGCTTGTTACCATTGATGCCGTGAGAATTGCTGGTGCAGAAAAAATTACACTCGTAGTTCCAGCTTATCCTTATGCACGTCAGCATAAAAGAAAAGGACGTGAAGGATTAACTGCAAGTCTTTTGGCTCATATTTATGAAATGCAGGGTGTCGACAGAATCATCACACTTGATTTGCATTCCCGCGAGATTGTAAATGCTTTTTCCAGCGCAAATCTTGATAATCTTCATGCAAGTTATCAGGTTATCAGGGAATTAAGCAAGATTGTTGATTTAACAGGAAAGACAGAAGATTTAGTTGTTGTTGCTCCGGATACAGGTGCAATTGACAGAAATAAATTTTATGCATCAGGATTAAAACTTCCGCTTGCATTAATCTATAAAGAAAGAGATTACTCGATTGTAACTCAGGATGCGCATTCGACAAATATAAAATCCGTAAAGCTTCTTGGCGATGTAAAGGGCAAGGTTGCATTTATGGCAGATGATATGCTTGGTACTGGTGGAACGCTTCTTAAGGCTATGCAGTTCTTAAAGGAACAGGGAGCTGTAAAAGTTATTTGTGCAATTTCACTTCCATTCTTTACCGGCAACGCAATCAAGGATTTTGATGAAGCGTATGAGCAGGGGCTTTTCTATAGAATCATTGGTACAAATGCAGTTTATCATGAAGAGCTTTTGAACAGAGAATGGTATATAAGCACGGATGTAAGCGGCTTGTTTGCAAATGTGATTACACGTATTCATTATAATCAGTCGTTGAGTGAACTTTTAGATAACCGTTCAATTATTGAAAAAGTTGTCAAACAGACTTCTCCGGTAACCGGCACAGAAGATGCGGGAAAACAGTCAGAAGAAAAGGACAATAATTAATTTTTATGATTGAATGTGTACTTTCTGTTGACATAGGGACAACCTCACTTAAAGCTTCATTTGTTACAGGCAGTGGTGAGGTTGCGGCATATTGTGCCATTCCTTTTTCTGCACCTGAAAATCGTTTTGTTGCAGAAGCATGGATCTGGTCATTCAAGGGTGCTGTAGATAAATTAAAGGAACAGAAGCCTGACGTTCAGATAAAAGCAATTTCTGTTTCCGGAAATGGTCCGACTCTTGTAAGCGAAAACGGATTAACTTTAAGATGGAATGAAGCACCTGGTTGTCAGATAAATCTTGATGATGATGCCGGTGATGAAGTAAAAAGATTTGAGCATTCAATTTTTTTACCGCGCATTTTATTGTTTAAGGATATTTTTGCAGATGAGTTCAGTGAGACAAAGAAAATATTTTCAGGTCCTGAATATTTAATCTGGCAATTAACTGCAAATGACGTTACTATCCTTCCTGAAAAAAGATTTGAAACTGCTTATTGGAACGCTGAAGTTTTAGAAGGTTTTGGAATCTCATCACATATGCTGCCTGATTTTGTTGATTTAGGAACAAATTGCGGCACTTTAACAGACAATAATTGTGAGTTTTTAGGATTAGATAAAATTCCTGTATTTGGAGTAGGCCCGGATTTTATTGCGGGGCTTATCGGCTGCGGAACTGTTGAAAAGAATACCTTGTGCGACAGATGCGGTTCTTCGGAAGGAATTAATTTTTGTACCGATAAAGAAATTCGTGCAGAGGGCATTCGTACACTTCCTTGCGTAAAAGAAGGCCTATGGAATCTTTCTGTTTTAATTTCTGAAAGCGCAGAACTTGCTTATGAACAGCGCCTTGAAAAAGTAATTGCAGCGATTGAACTTTTGCGAAAGACTGCTATGGAAAATAAGGTAGATTTCCCGTCTGTAATGACAGTTACCGGCGGTCAGGCAAAGGATGAAAAATATTTCAAGATAAAAAAAGAACGGCTTGAAGAAATCGGAATAAAAATTGAAGTGAAAAATTGTCTTGACGCAGAACTCTTGGGAGATGCGATTGTTGCCTGGGAAAAATTGAAATGAAAATCTACAAAATTCCAGAGCATCTGAAAGCATTAATTTTTGATATTGATTCAACTTTATATACAAATCCTTCGTATGCCTTTGAACAGGTAGATTGTCAGATTCGTCAGTTTGCAAAAGATAGAGGAATCAGTGCAGACGAAGCACGAAAAATGGTAGCAGAATATAGAAAGTCTTATGCCGCTTCGAACAATGGTAAGAAAATCAGTCTTGGCAATACTTTACTTGCATTTGGAATCTCTATTGAGCAGAGTGTTCAATGGCGTGAATCCTTAATGGAACCAAAGGATTTTCTTTCATGTGATGAAAAGCTTATTTCTGTTATAAAGCTGCTTCGAGAAAAATTCAGTTTAATATGTGTAACTAATAATCCTGTTTTTACGGCCCGGAAAACTCTTGAAGCAATAGGAATATCTGATTATTTTCCAGATATAGTTGGACTTGATACATGTTATAAATCAAAGCCTGCAGTAGAACCATTTATGGAAGCATGCCGTATACTTGGCACAAAGCCTGAAGAATGTCTTGCAGTCGGTGACCGGTATGATATGGATATAGACCTGCCCCTGGAACTAGGCATGGGCGGCATCCTCGTTAACGGTGTAGAAGAAGTTTATACCTTCCCGTCAATTTTATAAAATAATTGTTAAAAAAAAATATGACTCGGATGCGATTCGAACGCACGACCTTCCGCTTAGGAGGCGGATGCTCTATCCAGCTGAGCTACCGGGTCAGAAGAAAGAAGAGATGTTCGAATCGGAGGGATTCGAAGGCACTCCTTCCAAATAGGATATAAAAAAGGAAAATGCGGGAAGAAATCTTTGAAAAAAAGATTTCAGCATTTTACTTATTAACCGGATGCTCTATCCAGCGGATATTACCCAGTCAAGTACATTTAATGTATTATTTTTTGTGATTTTTCGCAATAGTATCCGATAATATAATAAGGAAAATTTATTTTTATAGAGAAGTGATAGAAAAAAATGAAAAAGATTCTTATTTCATCAACTAACAAAGAAATTCTTGATGTTACAAAGGCTGTATGCAGAAAGTATTCAGATTATTTTGATCCCATTTTTTGTCCTGATACAGATGAGTCCTTAAGCTTTATTGATTATGAGCTTCCTGAAATAAAATTACTTGATTTTACTTCAAAAGATATAGACTGCAACAGAGTTTTAAGTGCAATAAAAGCAGACCCATGGCTTCATAATGGTGGAATTATTGCAGTTGTAGAAAACACAAAAAAAGTTCAGGAAATGGAAGAACAGAAAGATCCTAATATTTTAATTGTACAGACTGTTCAATCCTTTAAAGATAATTTTGACCGTCTTCTTCGTATTTTGTGGAGTAATCAGAAATTTCTTTTTAATCGCGGAATGCAGGAAGTAATTGGCGGTGAAGAGAAGGGTGGATTTGTAAGCGAAAATGATCCTAACGATATAAGACTGTTTACAAGCTTTCTGGTGAACTATCTTTATAGTACAAATAGAATTAATGCGGAAGGCAGATTTACGCTTCAGACTACAATGATGGAGCTTCTTACAAATGCACTTGAACATGGTAACTGTAAAATCAGCTATGAAGAAAAAACTTCATGTCTTGAAAGCGGTGGAAATATTCTTGAACTTATAAGAGAAAAATGTAAGAATCCTCAGATTGCGGAAAAGAGAATCCGTATTTCATATTCGATTGGGCAGGAAACTTCTGTTTTTTGTATAAAGGATGAAGGTGACGGCTTTGACTGGAAATCAAGAATGAATGTAGATTTTACCGAAGGTACTCACGGAAGAGGCCTTTTCCTTTCAAAGAGTATGGTAAAATACATGTCATATAATGAAAAAGGCAATGAGGTTACTTTTGCTATAGATAATCAGAAAGATGAATCAAACAGTGTTCCTGGAATTATGATTCCTTTTGCATCCATCGAATATAATAAACATGATATTGTATGCTATCAGAATGAGCCGTCTACAGATTTATATTTCATTGTATCGGGAAGATATGGTGTTTATTCAGACAGAAAACTTATCTCTGTTTTAACTCCGAATGATATGTTTATTGGAGAAATGGCATTTTTACTGAATGACAGGCGTTCTGCAACAATAATGTCTGCCGGTAAAGGAAAGCTTATAAAGATTCCAAAGGTTTCTTTTGTAAATCTTATCAGGAAAAATCCACATTATGGTATTTTCCTTTCTAAACTTCTTGCACAAAAGGTTGTTAAGCAGAACCAGAAGACTCTGGAACTGCAAAAAGAGGTTAATCGTCTTAAGCTTGAAGCAAAAGAGAACGGCAGCGATAAATCAGAATAATCCGCTGATTACTCCATCATCATTTACATCGATATCGAGTGCGGCAGGAGCTTTTGGAAGTCCAGGCATTGTCATTATATCACCGGCAAGAGCAACTACAAAACCAGCTCCTGCATATAACTGCATGTCTCTTACAGGGAAAATATATCCTTCCGGTGCTCCGATTAGTTTAGGATCATGGCTTATGGAATTCTGAGTTTTTGCGATACATACAGGAAGTTTTCCATATCCGTTTTCTTCGAAGGTCTTTAATTTTTTCAAAGCGGCAGAATCGAATTCAACCTTTTGTGCGCGGTAGATTTGAGTTGCTATAGTTGAGATTTTATCTGCAAGCGGAAGCTCAAGCTCGTAGAGCGGATGATATTTTGATTCGTTGCTGTCTGCAATTTTTGAAACGGCTTCTGCAAGAGCTTTTGCACCTTCTCCACCTTTTCCCCATCCTTCGCTCAGAACTGCATTTGTTCCAATTTGACTGCAAAGCTTTTGTAAAAGGGCAGTTTCTTCATCTGTATCTGTAATGAATTTATTTACTGCAACAACTGCTTTAAGTCCGAATTTTGAAATATTTTCTATATGTGTCTTTAAGTTTGCAAAACCTTTTTCAAGGGCAGCACAATCAGGTTTACTTAAATCTGCTTTTGCAACACCACCATGCATTTTAAGCGCTCTGATTGTAGCAACAATTACAACTGCATCTGGTTTTAAACCTGCAGAACGGCATTTAATATCAAGAAATTTTTCAGCACCAAGATCTGCGGCGAAGCCTGCTTCTGTCACAACATAATCACCGGTTGCAAGAGCACATATTGTTGCATTTACGCTGTTACATCCGTGTGCAATATTTGCAAAAGGTCCTCCGTGAACAAAGGCTGGAGTTTTTTCAAGAGTCTGTACAAGATTAGGTTTTATTACATCCTTTAACAAGGCTGCAACTGCTCCGGTGCATTTGAGCTGACCGAAAGTTACATTTTCCTTGTTGTAGTTTTGTCCTATGACAATGCGGTCAATTCTTTGTTTTAATTCAGTGATTGTTTTCGAAAGGCAGACAATTGCCATAATTTCAGATGCAACTGCAATCGAAAAATGATCTTCACGAGGAACACCCTGAAGTCTTCCGCCAAGTCCGATAGTGATGTTTCTTAAAGCACGGTCATTTAAATCTACGCAGCGCTTCCATGAAATTGTTCGTGAATCAATATTTAATTCATTTCCCTGCTGAAGATGATTGTCTATGAGGGCTGCTATTAAATTGTTTGCTATTGAGATTGCGTGAATGTCGCCGGTAAAGTGAAGATTAATGTCTTCCATAGGAACAATCTGTGCATATCCTCCACCACAAGCCCCGCCTTTAACTCCGAAACATGGACCTAAAGAAGGTTCACGTAAGGCAACAACAGATTTTTTTCCTATCTTTCGTAAACCGTCAGCGAGTCCTATTGAAACTGTAGATTTTCCTTCGCCGGCAGGAGTCGGAGTAACGGCAGTAACAAGAATAAGCTTTCCGGGTTTCTTTGCAGCTTTTTCCTGGAGTGTTTTAAGTTCATCAAAAGTTATTTTTGCTTTATATTTTCCGTAGAGTTCAAGTTTATCTTCCGGAATGTCGATTTTCTGTGCGATTTCTGTGATTGGCGCCATTACATTGGCCTGTGCAATTTCAATGTCTGTCATTTTTTATTCCTTAAAAATGTGATAAATAATTTTAACCTAACAGATAATAATTAACAAGAGTCAGATACATCGTTAGATAAAAAGAGATTATTCAAATAAAAGTCCAACAGTGTTTTTATCAAGTTCCATATATTCGCCAGCTTTGAGAGAAGAATTTAGAGTTAGTTTTCCCATGCTTATTCTTTTTAAATATATGACTTTGTTGTTTACAGCACGGAACATTCTTTTTACCTGATGATATTTTCCTTCACAGATTGTAAGAAGGGCGGCAGCTTCGACTTTTTCCTTCCATGAGCTGTTTACAAGATATTTTTTTATTTCTTCCGAAGAAGGCCATTTTACTGAGGCACCTTCCATGCATTTTGTTTCCGGTTCATTGTCTTCTGCAGGAATTATGATTCCCTGTGCAAAAAGCTTTTCAATTTCTTTTTTGTGTTCATCTGATTCTGTTTTTTCAAGCACACAGAAATAGGTTTTATTAACATGTGATTTTGGAGAAATCAGTTTATGTGTCAGATTTCCATCCGTCGTAAAAAAAAGAAGTCCTTCGGTATCTATGTCGAGTCTGCCTGAAAGATGAAGATGTTCTTCCAAATATGGAGTGTGATATTTTTCTTCGAGCAAATCAAATACAGTTTCATGTTCTCCGTCTTTATTTGAGGAAACTGTATTTTCGATTTTATTCATCATAAGATAAATGTGTTGATGAAGATCTATGTTTTCACCGTTGATTTGCAGTGTATCTGCTTCGGGATTAACTAAGAATCCCGGATCAAATATCTGATTACCGTTTACGAAAACTTCGTTTGAACGTAAGAGTCGTTTTATGTCTTTTCGTGAACCGAAGCCTTCATGCGATAGAAGTTTATCTATTCTCTGCATTTTTATTTTCTGTCTGCGAGAGGAATGAATTCTCTTTCTTCAGAAACATTTTTGTATGCAGGGCGATAGATTCTTCCGCCTGTTACAATCTCTTCAATGCGGTGAGCAGACCAGCCTGCAATTCTTGATATTGCAAAAATAGGAGTGAACAGTTCACGAGGGATGTTGAGCATTGAATAAACAAAGCCTGAATAAAAGTCAACATTTGCACAAATCTGCTTGTCAGAATTATGAACTTCACGAATGATATCCGGAGCAAGTCTTTCAATTGTGTCATAAAGTTGAAATTCTTCAAGGCATCCTTTTTCCTTTGCAAGCTCTTTAGCCTTTGCTTTTAATAATATTTCGCGTGGATCACTTATTGTATAAACAGCATGACCCATTCCATAAATTAAACCTGATTTATCGAAAGCTTCTTTTCTTGCTATTTTTGTGAGATATGCTGCAATTTCTTTTTCGTTAGACCAGTCCTTTATATTTGCCTTGATGTCATCCATCATTTCTATAACTTTTATGTTAGCACCACCGTGACGTCGGCCCTTTAAAGAACCAACTGCTGCGGCGATTGCAGAATAAGTATCTGTGTCTGTTGAAGAAACTACGTGGACGGTTAAAGATGAGTTGTTTCCGCCACCGTGCTCTGCATGGATTATAAGTGCAAGGTCAAGAATCTCTGCTTCAAGCTTTGTATAAGATTTATCTGAACGGATTAATCTTAAGAAATTTTCAGCAGTTGAAAGTTCCGGCTTCGGATTATGAATGTACATGCTTTTATCATCATAGTAGCGTCTTTTTGCCTGATAGCCGTAAGCGGCAAGTGTAGAAAAGCGTGCAATAAGCTGAACACACTGACGGATGATATTTCCTACAGAGCGTCCTTCTGGATCATCATCGTAAGAATAACTTGCAAGAACTCCTCGTGCAATTTTATTCATTATGTTATTGGAAGGTGCTTTCATAATCATGTCTTCCGTAAAGTTGGAAGGAAGCACTCTGCATTCACCAAGATAAGAATTGAATTTTTCTAATTTTGCTTTTGTCGGGAGCTCTGCAAAAAGTAAAAGATAAGCGCATTGTTCAAAACCAAACTGATTGTTTTTTTCTGCATCTTTTATTAAATCTTCTACGTTATATCCTCTGTAAATTAATTTACCTGGAATTGCTATTTTTTTACCATCTTGAATTTCATATCCTACAACGTCACCGATTCGGGTAAGTCCAACTAAAACTCCGGTACCGTTTGAATTTCTTAATCCGCGTTTGACGTCATATTTGGTATACAAAGCAGGGTCAATTGGATCATTATGTACAGCAAGACTTTCTAATTTTTTTAAGATAGCCTTTTCTTCTTTTGTGATTGCCATAGGCGTCCTCCGTTATTAAATATTTTTTAAGATTGTGTAATTTTACCTATATATAGAGTTTTATTCAATAAAATTGAACTATAAGTTTAAAAATTTAAATTAAAAATCCGGGATTTCTTTCAGCTTTGTATATTTGTCATCGTAAGAGTGAGTGCTTGGTCTTAAGCCTAATATGCGTTCATTTTCTGCTGTAAGCTGATCTTTTATCATCTGTTTAAAAGCGTCCATCATCGGTTCGGGATTAATATCTTTTTTTATCATATCTATCTGCTGCAGTTCCTTGATAAAATAATAACAGCATTCAACGGTAGAAATATATTCCGGCTTCGGTTCATGCTTAAATGTAAAAATTGATGAATAAGTTCCTGAAAAAGATATTTTTGGAAGCTTCAGTAAAAAAGGATTATGATCTATCATCTTTTTGGAACAAAACCAGGTTGCATCTAAAATAATGACTAAAAGTGTTCTTTTTCCAACCTCTTCTTTAAATCCTGCTTTTCCGGCTGTCCAGGCATCTTCACCAGGATACATTAAAACCGGAAAATAATTTTTATCATTTAAAAGTGCATTTAATCTTTCGTTATGTTCAAAATCAAGTCCTACGATTATTTCTGAATCTTTCAGGCTGATATGGGCAATGTTTCCTGTTCCGGTACGTTGTCTCCGGAATTCCTTAGGATGCATAAGAAGAACAAATTTTATGCCTGTATCAAGTTCTTTTGTATATTTACACAGGCAGTTTGAAAGAGGTTTAAAACATTTGAAACATCTGTCGCTCATAAAGATAATATAGCATAAAAAATAAACACGTGAAAGTTGCTGTTTTATAACGGTAACGTGGCAGATTATATAAATGATGTCATTCTTGACTTAATATTTGTCAAGCATTATATTATAAAAAGGGCAAAGAGGTTTGTAATTGCAAATCGCTTTTGTCCTTTTTTTGTTATATTTTTAATAAAAGGGGTTTTTTTATGAAAAAACTTAGCGTTGCTTTTATTGGTTTTTTGATGATTGCTGCATTGTGCGGTTGTTCAAAAAAAACTGAAAAGGGTGATTTTACCGTAGAAAAAGGTAAATTTAAGGTTGGCATGGAGATCGGATATCCTCCATTTGAATATTTTGGTGAAGATGGAAAAACACCGGAAGGCTTTGATGTTCTTCTTGGAAAAGAAATTTCTAAACGTCTTGGTCTTGAAGTAGAATTTGTAGATACTGCATGGGATGGAATTTTAGCAGGACTTGATACTAACCGTTATGATGCAATTATGTCTGCAATGACAATTACAGAAGAAAGAAAGCAGAATTATGATTTCTCAAATCCTTATATCGGTAACGGTCAGGCAATTGTTATTACAAAAGGCTCAGATGTAAAAATATCATCTGTAGAAGATCTTGCAAATAAAAAGGTCGGATATCAGGCAGAAACAACTTCTGATTTCTTTATGGAAAAGAAATCTAAGGAAGCTGGTTTTACTTTTGAAGCAAACGAATATGACAAAGTAATGAATGCTTATGATGATTTAAGATTCGGAAGAATTGATGCAGTTGTAAGTGACAGTCTTGTTGCAGTTGATTATCTTGCTCCGTCAGATACTGTATTTAAACAGGTTTGGGCAGGAACTCCGGATGAATTCTTTGGCGTTTGCGTTAAGAAAGGAAACAAAGCTCTTCTTGATAAGATAAATGCAGCTATTGATGCAATGAAAAAAGACGGTACCTTCAAAAAAATGTATGAACAGGTATTCGGAATGGATCTTTCTGACAGCATAAAATAAAAATTGAGGAGGCTTGCATAAATGAATACTATGCAAAAAATTATCAGTTGGACACCGCAATTATTAAATGGTGCAAAAATTACAATTTTATTAACATTGTGTTCTGTTTGTGCAGGCCTTTTATTAAGTATTTTTCTGGCACTTGGAACTATGTCTAAACGAAAGGTTCTTCGTGCCATCTGCAAGGCTTATGTTTTCTTTTTCAGGGGAACTCCTTTACTTATGCAGCTTTATTTTGTTTATTATGGATTACCGTGCATAAGCCCTGCCTTGACAATTAATAATAAATTTCTTGCAGCCTTTATTGCCTTTGGTTTGAATTCAAGCGCATATTGTAGTGAAATCATTCGTGCTGCAATTCAATCTATCGATAAAGGTCAATTCGAAGCCGGCAAGGTTCTGGGATTAAATTATTTTCAGACAATGAGGCTTATTATTCTTCCTCAATCAATCAGAAGATTAATTCCACCGGTTGGTAATGAGTTTATCATGATGCTTAAGGATGCATCTCTTGTTTCACTTATCGCACTTGCAGATATTACAAAGGTTACAAGAAGCATTCAGTCTTCTACCGCATCATCTTTAGTTTATATTCCTGCTATGATTCTTTATTTAGTCATAACTGCAGTTTTCAGTTTGATTTTCCATGTTCTGGAAAAGAAAAATTCTGTGTATGAGTAAGGAGATGCCGTTATGGATATGATTAGAGCAGAGAATGTTTGTGTATCATTCGGAAAACTTGATGTATTAAAAAATGTAAGTCTTACTATTAAACCTAAAGAGGTTGTTTGTATTATTGGTCCAAGCGGGGCCGGTAAATCAACTTTTTTACGGGTTTTAAATCATCTTGAACATATTAACAATGGTTCGGTTTATATTGAAGAACAGCTTCTTACTCAGTATGATCACGGAGCAAGAAAATTAAAGATAAATTCAAAGGAACGAAGAAAAATCCTTCTTGATGTAGGAATGGTTTTTCAGCGTTTTAATCTTTTCCCTCATAAAACTGCTGTAGAAAATACAATGATTGCCCCTATGAATGTTCTGAAAATGAAGGCAGATGAAGCAAGGGCAAATGGTATAAAATATTTAACAAGAGTTGGACTTGAAGATAAAATCAATGAATATCCGAACAAGCTTTCGGGCGGACAGCAGCAGCGTGTTGCAATTGCACGTGCACTGGCAATGAATCCTAAAACGATTCTTTTTGATGAGCCGACTTCCGCACTTGACCCTGAGCTTGTAGGAGAAGTTCTTGCTGTAATGAAGCAGCTTGCAAAAGATGGAATGACAATGGTCGTTGTAACTCATGAGATGGGTTTTGCACGGGAAGTTGCCGACAGGGTAATCTTTATGGAGGACGGTCAGATTGCAGAAGAAGGAACTCCGGAACAGATTTTCTCTCATCCTAAGTCTGAAAGATTAAAGCAGTTCTTAAAATCCGTACTGTAATTTTTTAATTAAGCTTTTCTGCTATTTTTGCTGCAACATTCTCTCCATCCATGGCACTGGAAACAATACCGCCGGAATATCCGCTTCCTTCACCGGCAGGATATAATCCTTTTATGTACGGATTTTCCATTGTTTCCTTATCGCGAATGATTCGTACTGGAGTACTTGTTCTTGTTTCCGGGGCAATTAAAACTGCAGAATCACAAATAAAACCTTTCATGCTTTTATCAAATTCATAAAAAGCGGCTGCCAGTCTTGATGATATTTGTTTTGGGAACCATTCGTTTAAGTTAGAGCTTGTAATTCCCGGAGTAAAGCTTACCGATGGGAAAACATCTGTTTTTTTATTTTTTAGAAAATCTGTAAGGAGCTGTGCGGGAGCCGTCTGACCGTCTGCATGTTTTTTAGCAAGTGTTTCGATGTGATTTCTGAAATATAATCCTTTAAGAGAAGGACAGCCCTGTTCTTCTGCCATACGTTCAAATTCAACCGGTATGTCTTCCGGTCTTGTTTCAACTACAATCGCAGCGTTTGACCATTTTGAATTTCTTTTTGCGGTAGACATTCCGTTTACAACAATTTCATCCGGTCCTGAAGCAGAGGGAACGACAAATCCGCCGGGACACATACAGAACGAATAAACGCCCCGTTCATTAACCTGTGTTTTTAATGAATATTCGGCAGCAAGAAGATTATCTGTTTTTTTTCCGTGATACTGAATATTGTCAATAATTTGTCTGGGATGCTCAACCCGTACACCGGCTGCAAAGGTCTTTGCTTCAATTGCATCAGGATTTATATCTGCAATCATTTTATATATTTGTGAGGAAGAATGTCCTGCTGCAAGAATGTATGCATCACCCGAAAAAGAATTAAATTCATTTGTCTCAAGATTCTTTACGTTTATCGCTGATATTTTGTTTTCTGAAACAAAAAAACCGGTGCAAAGTGAATTAAAATGAATCTCTCCGCCAAGCTCTGTTATTTTTTTCCTCATATTGTTTATTACAGAAGGAAGCTTGTCTGTTCCTATATGTGGATGAGCATCTGTTAATATTTTTCCATCTGCACCAAAATAAGTAAAAATTTTCAGGATATTATTTATATCACCCCGTTTATTGCTTCTTGTATAAAGTTTTCCATCTGAAAAGGTTCCGGCTCCTCCTTCGCCAAAGCAGTAATTGGAATTTTCATTTACAATGTGTTTTGTGCTTATAAGAGCTATATCATCACGGCGTTCTTTTGTCGGTTTCCCGCGTTCAATAATAACCGGTTTGATTTTATATTCCAGAAGCTTAAGTGCCGCAAAAAGACCTGCTGGTCCATCGCCGATGATAATTACCTGTTTTTGTGTTTCTGCTTTATGCCAGACAGGAAGCTTGTCGTTTTGTAAGGGTGGAGTTTCATCAATATAGACATCATATTTTAAGTGAAGCTTAATGGTTTTATGACGTGCATCGATTGATTTTTTTTTGAAAATTGATGTTAGTTTTGAGGTAGAATCCTTTGGAATATTTAATTCGCGTCTGATTAATTTATTTATTAGAATAGAATTATTTTCATCTTCAGGTTTTACAGTAATACTGATGGTTTTAAACATAACGTCATTATATAACAAACTGTTGCATTGACAAGAGATGAATGAATAATTTATAAAAACATTAATTTTTAAGGAGATTTTTAATGAAAAAGATTGTAAAATTTTTTGCAGGGATAATGTTATTATCTTCTGTAGTGGCTTTTACCGGATGTAAGAATAATGGATCTGATGCTCCGAAACAGAAAGATAATTTTGCCGGAACACGATGGATTCCAGAGGTACAGGTAAATGCTTTAACTAATTTTGTTGAAGAAGGTTCTGCAACAAGAGTTAAGGAAGTTTTTGAAAGAAATCATATTGATTTTGCTTTAACTGGAAAAACTTTTACAATGGGAAAGTCAAAGGGTACTTATAAGGTTTTATCAGATGATATTGCAAAGCTTACAATAAATGGTTCTACGGATAATTTTATAATCGATAGTGAAGATTTAACAAAGGCTACATATAAGGGACAAATATATACTAAAGGTTCAAATCCTGAATATGAAGATTTCTCAATGGTTGTAGAAGATTTTTTCTATGTTTCTGCCGGCGAAAAAGGCTATGTTATTGAAGGTCAGGTGGGCAGCGGAATTGTAAGAACGGGAGATAATATTCAGTTAGTCGGTTATGATAAAGTAATAAACGCTAAGGTGCAGGGTATTGAAATGTTCCAGAAGGTACTTGATGAAGCAAAACGTAGTGATAATATAGCAATATGTTTAGGAACAGAAATAAATGAAAAAGATTTGGCAAAAGGAATGGTAGCCTGTAAACCAGGATCTTTAAGAAATTATTCTGAATTTACTGCAGACCTTCATCTTCTTACACAAGATGAAGGTGGTCGTAATCTTCCAATTTCATCCGGATATAGACCGCGGATATATTTAAATAAAGCGGATGTTACATGTGAAATAACGTTTAATCAGGAAAATATTTTACCAGGTGACGATGCAACTGTAATAATAACACTTGCTAGTAAAATGGCTATTAAGGAAAATCAGGAATTCACTATTCGTGAAGGTGGCAAAAAAGTAGGAACTGGTGTTATAAAGGCTATTATAGAGTAGACTTTTTTATCATAGAAAGAATCCCGCGTATTTATTATGTGCGCGGGATTTTTTTATTTAATATATTGAGAATTACTTTTTTTTGTGCTATAACTCGTATATGAAGGTAGCAATTTTTTTTGGTTCGAAATCAGACAAAAATACAATGAAAAAAGCCGCTGATATTCTTGAAGAATTTGGCGTAGACTACAAGGCTTATATTATTTCTGCGCACAGAGCGGGAGCTTTGTTAAAACAAACGGTTGAACAGGTAGAAAAAGAAGACTGCAAGGTGATTATTGCCGGTGCGGGGCTTGCTGCGGCGCTTCCAGGTGTAATTGCTGGAATGACAACTATTCCTGTAATTGGGGTGCCTCTTGAATGTGTCTCTGAAAAATCCAATGGACTTGGAGGAATGGATGCTCTTTTAAGCATTGTCCAGATGCCTCCGCAGATTCCGGTTGCAACAGTTGGAATTAATAGTGCTAAAAATGCGGCTTATCTTGCATTACAGATATTGGCACTTTCAGACAAAGAATTATCTAAAAAGTTAAAAGAATTTAGGGCAGGGTTGATTGCTTCTGCTGAACTGGATGTGAGGTTTTAGGTGCTAGGTTTTAGGTTCTAGGTGTCAGGAGGGAAGATGTCTGTCGAAAGTCATAAGGACCTAATAGTATGGTAAAAATCTATGGATTTAGTTGTTCAAATCTATAGTATAGTAAAAAAACTTCCAAAGGAAGAAAGATATTCTTTAATTGATCAAATGAGGAGGTCTGCAATTTCAATACCAAGTAATATTGCAGAAGGTAAATCAAGAAATTCGATTAATGAATACAGGCATTTTATAGGTATAGCTAAAGGTTCTGCAGCAGAGCTTGAAACACAACTTTTAATCTGTGTGCAGATTGGGTATTTAAGTAAAGAAGATATTAAGGAAGTATTAGGACTTTTAGATGAAGTTTCTAAGATGTTAGCAAAATTAAATTTGCCCCTAACACTTAGAACCTAAAACCTGAAACCTAGTGCGACTGCAAGGAGCAAAAAAGAATGGCAAGTTATAAAGAAAGCGGTGTAGATGTAGAAGAAGGATATCGTGCAGTAAATTTATATAAGGAACATGCGCGAAGAACTGCAATTCCTGGAATGCTTACAGGTCTTGGAAGTTTTAACGGTATGTTTGAGGTTCCAAAGGAGTATAAGAATCCTGTTATCGTTAGTGGAACTGATGGTGTTGGAACAAAGCTTGATGTGGCGTTCAAAATGAAGAAATATGACACTGTCGGCATTGACTGTGTTGCAATGAGTGTAAACGACATCCTTTGTTCAGGTGTACAAACCTTGTTTTTCCTTGATTATGTTGCCTGTGGAAAACTCGATGCGAATGTTGCGGCAGATCTTGTTAAAGGTGTAGCAGACGGTTGTGTCGATACAGGTTGTGCTCTTTTAGGCGGTGAAACTGCAGAAATGCCTGATTTTTATGATGACGGAAAATATGATCTTGCCGGTTTTGGAGTTGGAATTGGCGAAAAGAAAAATATGATTACCGGTGAAAACATAAAAGAAGGAGATATCCTTATAGGTCTTTCTTCTACAGGTGTTCATTCAAATGGTTTTAGTCTTGTACGAAAGCTTGTTAAAAATTTTGATGATCCTTTTGTAATCGACGGAAAGGATACAGGAAAATCAATTGGAGACGTTCTTTTAACTCCGACAAGAATTTATGTAAAACCTGTAATGGAAGTTCTTGGAAAATATCATGACAGCATTCATGGTATGGTTCATGTTACAGGCGGTGGATTTTATGAAAATATTCCTAGAATGTATCCTAAAGCAAAGGATGGTAAAAAGCAGCTTATTTCCATCATCAATCGTGGAAGCTGGGATATTCCTCCTGTATTTGGTGAATTAATCCGTCGTGGTGCAGACATTAAAACTATCTATAATACATTTAATATGGGAATTGGTTTCGTTCTTGCAGTTAAAGAAAAGGATGCAGATGCAATTCTTAACATGTTTAATTCAAATGCAAAAAAATATCATAAGGATTACTGTCCGGATATGAAGGCATATAAAATCGGTCGTGTAGCATATTCTGAAGGTGAAGTAAAAAACCAGAAGGATGCAGTTTTATTCGAGGATTAAAAATTATGGGAAAATTAAAAACTGCGGTTCTGGTTAGTGGCGGCGGTACAAATCTACAGGCATTAATTGATTATGAAAAAGAGCAGGGCGAAGAATGTCCGTATGAAATTGTTCTTGTTATAAGTGATCATAAAGATGCCTATGCGCTGGAACGTGCCGGAAAGGCTGGTATTCCCTTTACAATCAGAAGTCCTTATTCAGTGCTTGGAAAAGAGACTGCTTTAAATTCAACGAGAGATGAAAAACGTCTTGCTGTCAGCAATGCAATGCTTGAAGACTGTAAAAATTTTGGTGTGCAGGCAATAGTTGAAGCAGGTTGTCTTACAGTCCTTTCCGGAGACATTCTTGATTATTATGAAAACAGAATAATTAATCTGCATCCTGCACTTCTTCCAAAATTCGGAGGAGTCGGAATGTGGGGACATGCAGTTCATGAGGCTGTAATAAACAGCGGCGAAAAAGAAAGCGGCTGCACAATTCATCTTGTAACAAAAGAATGTGATGGTGGAAAAATACTTATTCAGAAAAAAGTTCCTGTTTTAGAAGGTGATACTCCGGATTCTTTATATGAGCGGATAGCACCTGAAGAACATAAAGCCATTGTAGAAGGGCTTTTATATTTGTGTAATCATTGATTTCAGGAGATGTCTATGGACAAAAACAGACCTAGAGGCAGAGAAAAGAATTTTCTGGGCGGTTCGAGCAATGTATCGAAAAAAGGAAGCGGATTGGGAACAGGACCTGTCGGTAATTATTCATCTGGTGGTGGAAGAAGAACCGGACCCAGAGCAGGCGGAATAAGTTTCGGAACTATTGCGATTATTCTTATTTTCCTGCTTATTAGATTCTGTGGCAGTGGTGGGAGTGGTTCTTCAGGACTTACAGATGTACTTGATTCCTTTACCGGCGGAGATTCTGGATTTATTGAATCTGTTTCTTCCGGTGCTTCTAATTTTGTCGCAGATAATTTTTCTGGAAAACCGGATATGACTGTAGCATCCGGTTCACGTGCAAAACGAACTGTAATCAAGGGAAATAATAACGATATAGTTACAATCATGGTTTATATGTGCGGAACTGATCTTGAATCACGAAGCGCAATGGCAACAAAAGATATTAATGAAATGCTTAAAGCAGATTTAAACGATAATATTAATCTTTTGATTTATACCGGCGGATGTAAAAAATGGAATAATAATATAATCAGTTCTTCAAAAAATCAGATTTATCAGATAAAGGATAAAAAATTTGTCTGTCTTGAAGATAATATGGGCTCTGATTCAATGGTAAAGCCTGAAACTCTTACAAGCTTTATTAATTATTGTAAGAAAAATTTCCCTGCAAACAGAAATGAACTTATCTTCTGGGATCATGGTTCAGGCTCTATTTCCGGTTATGGTTATGATGAAAAGAATCCACTTGCAGGCTCAATGACACTTGACGGTATTTATTCTGCACTTCAATCTGCCAACGTTACTTTTGATTTTATAGGTTTTGATGCATGTCTTATGGCAACGCTTGAAAACGGACTTATTCTTGAAAAATTCGCAGATTACATGGTTGCATCTGAAGAAACTGAACCTGGAATCGGCTGGTATTATTCAAACTGGCTTACAAAATTTGCACAGAATCCTGGAATGGATACTTTAACACTCGGTAAATATATTGCAGATGATTTTACCTCGGCTTGTAACCGAGAATGTAACGGCCAGAAAACAACTTTATCTGTAGTTGATCTTGCTGAGCTTGTAAATACAGTTCCTTCACGGTTAACTAAATTTGCTCGTTCTACTGCAAATATCATACAGAACAGCGATTATAAAAAAGTTTCGAAGGCAAGAAAGGGTACGCGAGAATTTGCACAGTCATCAAAAATAGATCAGATTGATATAATTCATTTCTGTGAAAATCTTAATACAACGGAAGCATCAGATTTAGCGGCAGCAATTCGTGGTGCAGTAAAATATAACAGAACTTCAGCAAGCATTACAAATGCGAACGGACTTTCGATTTATTTCCCTTATCAGAAGACTAATAAGGTTAATAATGCGACAAGGGTTTATAATAAAATCGGAATGGACGATGCTTATACCCGATGTATTCAGGAATTTGCTTCGACCGAAGTTGCAGGACAGGTTTCTGCCGGTGGAAATACAAGTCCGTTCCCATCTTTGTCTGACACGCTTTCTTCATTAGGAGGAAATTCTTCGGGTGGAAGTTCAGATCTTCTTTCAGGTCTTCTTGACGGTATTCTTTCAGGCGGCAGCTCGAATTCAACCGGTTTGGATACATCAATTCTTAACATGTTCCTTGGTGGCCGCAGCAATAAAAAAACAATAGATTATGTTGCAGATAATTATTTTAATGCAGATAATCTTGTGTGGCAGGTAAAAAACGGAAAGAAAGTTATTGATTTTGATGAATCACAATGGGATTTGATAGACGATATTGAAATCAATATGTTCCTTGATGATGGTGAAGGTTATATTGATTTAGGACTAGATAATCCTCTTGAATTTGATGATGATGGAGCGTTAGTTGGAGATACGAGCGGTACCTGGCTTTCGATAAATGGACAGGTTGTTCCTTATTATCATATTGATACAACAGAATATAGTGATGATGAATATTCTATTACCGGTTATGTTCCGTGTTTTTATAATTCGGTACGGGCAGAGCTTCTTTTGACATTTGATTCAGATAATCCAAAGGGCTATATCAGCGGTGTACGATACGTTTATGAGGATGATAAAGATATAGTTGCAAAAAATGTTGTCGAAGTAAAACCTGGTGATGTAATTGAACCGATTTGTGATTATTATTCTTACGATGGAACTTATCAGGACAGTTATATGCTTGATGCGAGAATTGTTTTGAAAGAAAATAACGTCATCGGTGATAAGAAGGTTACCGGCGGAAAGTTGAAGGTTACTTATAGATTCAGTGATATTTATAATCAGAAATACTGGACGGAAGTTTTAAAATAAATGTAACTTTTTTCTAAAATCTTTTCCTTTTTTTCTCATTTAGCGACATATATATATTAAAGGGGGATGATATATATGTCTGAAATAAAAATTCTGTCTCCTGAAGAAAAATGGGAACAGGCGACGCTTGCAAACAATTTCATCTTTTACAAGGTGATGTACAATAATCCTGATGTATGCAAGGAACTTCTTGAAATACTTCTGCAGATAAAAATTGACCACATTGAAATGCATTCCGAAGAAACGATTGAAATTGATTACGGAAAGAAAGGGGTACGGCTGGATGTCTATGCAGTCGGTTCCAGAAAGGCATTTAATCTTGAAATGCAGGCTTCCGATTCAGGAGAACTTGCGGAGCGTTCGAGATATTATCAGGGGATTTTGGATGTGCAGGAACTGAAGTCCGGAGAGGATTACAGGGAACTTAAGGACTGTTACATAATCTTTATATGCCTTAAGGATATTTTCAGGAAAGGACTTGCAAAATACAGTTTTGAGAATATATGTCTTGAGGATAACTCGATAAAATTAAATGACCGGGCACATAAACTCTTTTTTATTGCCGGAAACTATGATAAAATATTTGATAAAAGACAGAAAGCGTTCTTGAAGCTGGTTGTTTCAAACAAAAGTACTGACATCTTTGGAGAAAAGGTTTCAAAACTGGTAGAAGACGCAAAGCATAACGTTCAGTGGAGAAAACAGTATATGGAATGGGAACGACAGATGGCATATAAGTACCGTGAGGGACTTGCAGAAGGTAAAAAAGTTGGTATTCTTGAAGGCTCACGTCAAAAAGCAATAGAAGACGCAAGAAGTCTCTTTATAAACGGTGTGTCAGTTGAACTTATTGCTAAATCTATTGGCATGACAAAAGAAGAGGTTCTTGAAATAACAAAGGATTTACCCACACAGATTAAGTGATACACGGATTAATCACACGGATTAATGCGGACAGCATAGAGGAATTATTTGTAAAGATAAAATTGCTGCTGCTTATTATTTATGGTTCCAGTGTGCGACAAAACCTGACTTTTAAACTAAAACATTCATCTGACTTATGTATGAAATCACTTTCGGTCCAAAGAGACCATTCTTTACCAGCACAAAAAACATAGTCGCCAAACGTTACCGATGGAATTATAAAACCATCCTGTTCAAATATCTTTTCATATTCATAGATTTCTCTGATTTTATCATATTTGAAGCTGCTTAAAAGGTCATTGCAAGAATTAGAGTCAAATTTGAGATTAAAATTATTTTGAAGTTCAAATTGGAATTCAGACCAATAATAACTATATACAGGTTGTCCCCAAGAGGAATCATTCGGATTTCCTCCTCTGTAAGCATATTCCCACTCTGCAAGGGTAGGAAGAAAATCTGTCAAAAGTTGATTTATCAAGATTTAATATTAAGTTATGGTCACTTTCAAAATGTTCTTTTTTGGGGACAAAAAGTACGGAAGTAATGTTTCGTATTTATGATTCTTCGTATTGTGAAGAAGAACCTGTTCCCGGTAAACAGTATTATGTTTTCTTTAATAAATAATAAAAAAATTATAACTTTTTTCTTGATATATTGTTATTTAAAGTATAGAATTAAAGTGTTATAAAAATGTCAACATTTTATGCTGCAAAAAAACGGAACAGTTTGTTCTTTAAGCGGCAAATAAATTAAGAGGAGTTTTCTAAAATGAAAATTACAAAGAAAATTTTGGCAGTTGCAGTAGCAGTTGCTGCTTTTGGCCTTACAAGCTGTATTGGTGATTTTGGTAATACAGGCGACAAGATTATTAAAGGTTTATTGAGTAATTCACATTGTGAATATACTTATGCAGAGGCTGATGAAGATACAAAGGATGCTAATTATGCACGTCATATTTCATCAACAAGAACAAACAGAAAGAATTTTACTGTTAAATTAACTCTTGAAGACGCTTCTGATAATCCTGGAGTTATCGGTGCTGCATGGTACCAGTCAGATAATGACGATGGAACAAGAAACTTTATAGTTTGTGGAATTCATCATAATCCATCAAACGAATTTTATATTTCATATTTTAGAAATATAAGTATGGATGATATGGGAAAATCTAATTTTGGTGCATCTGTAAAAACAGATTTAACTACCTTCTTAAATGCTACAACTCCAGTAGAATATCATATTTCAACAACAGCTAATGATGGATATGAATCATTAAGTTCTGCTGCTGCATGGGATTCAAGCACAGGAACATTAGAGACAGTTCTTAGCGTTCAGGCTCAGAATGATGGTTCTTATAAAGTATATTTCTTTGCTCCTAATGAAGAAGATAATTATCCGGCAGATGGTACAGGTGCAGTAATTACAAAAAATATTTCAAACTCTGTAACTCTGGCTTCTACAAAGGAAGAACTTGATCAGAAGCTTGGTTGGTACGCAATGGTTAAAAAAGATAAGACTCTTTATGGAAAATGGAAGGGAATTGATATCAGTGGTGAACCAATCGCTGAATAATATTTCTTAATTTTACATAATTAAGTCTATTAAAAGGGCAGTCGTAAAAAGGCTGCTCTTTTTTTTATGGTGAATAAATGATTCCTGATGTAATTTTAAAACTTGTTATATCATTTGCAGAAGGTTGATTGCTTAATCCGTAATTGCTGTTTTTTTCGTAAGAAACATATAGTTTTCCGCGGGTTTGTGGACCGAAAACTGCTCTTGTATTAAAAATAAAAGAAAGCTTTTCGTTTAACTCCCACGTACAGTAAAGTTCGATATCAAATCTTGTAAAAAAAGATGTTTGAATCCCTGCCATATAAAAAGCAAGGCTTTCTTCCGGTAAATGAATTTCATCCTTATGGTAATCAAGGGCTTTTGTATAAGAAAAAGGTGCAATAAGGGTTGTAATGCCAAAGTTCAATTTATTAATTGAATAGTCAAAGTTTAATCCCAAAAAACTATAAAAATCATGTCTTGAATAATCAATCCCTGAAACTTTTTTTGCTTTATATGCATATTCACTGTCCCATGGTTCATCATTTCCTGTTGCAGAATAACCCGAACTTCCAAACCATCCGAAACCGTTATTCGCACTAAACTGATTATAACAATACATCAGCTTTAGGGTTGGCTTCAGTGATATTTTTTCTGTAAGCTTAAGTTCATAATCAACTGCAGTAAAAAGTTCCAGACCTAAAATGTCTTTATTGTCAAAAATGTTGTAGCACATTTTAAAAGTTCTGGTATAGTCATTGTCGTACATTTTTCCGCAATTAAAAGGAAGTGAATAACAAAAATCAGCTTCAACTGACCATTTATTGATTTGTATTTTACCGTTAATCCCTGTTTGAAAAAGAGGAAGTGTGTCCCATTCAAGATAACTTATAAGATATTCATCTGGTGGTGTCGTGTAAATATATTCTCCGAATTTTCCAAGGGTTATTGCTGCATAAGGATTTATCTTTACAAGGATTTTTTCTGGCAGTGAGTTTTGTGAAAATACCGGAAGATAAAAAAACAATAAAAGGATGAAAACCAGAGTCTTTTTCATAAATTACTCTACAGATTAAAGCTCATTGGAAGAAGTTCATCTAATGTAAATATTTTATAGTCTTTTGTGCTTTTGGCAAGGATGATTTTAAAATCTTTATCGCAGAATTCAGACATGACCTGACGACATACTCCACATGGAGGACAGTAATCCTTTATAGTTATAGAGCCGTTTTCTTTTGGACCACCGACTATTGCTATTGCATCAAAGGATTTATATCCTTCGCTTACCGCTTTAAAAAATGCTGTACGTTCTGCACAGTTGCTTGGTCCGTATGCGGCATTTTCAACATTGCAGCCGGTAAAAATTTTTCCATCCTTTGTTAAAAGCGCAGCTCCTACACAAAAATTTGAGTAGGGTGAATAAGAGTATTCTGTCATTTTTATAGCAGCTTCAATAAGTTTTTCTGTCATGGTTTTATTCAACGATAAAGATGTAACTGTAAATATCCTGTCCGCCGTTTACTTCGTATACTTCAATTCCAGGATGCTTTAGCAGAAGATATTTTTTTACTTCTTCCTTTTCGTAATCCGTTGAATCTTCTCCTCGTATTAAAATGCAAACCTCATGGTCTGTAAAATCAATTCCTTCGACAGTTTGTAAAGCGGTGCGTTTTCGTTCAGGAGTTGCAACCATTATTTTCTTTTCCTGAAATCCGATGTAATCACCGTTATGAAGTACAATACCATCCATTTCTGCATCACGAACACAATGTGAAACATAATAAGTTGTTACACCGCTCATGGAAAGCTTTATGTCTTCAATAATCTGATTAGTATCATTTGATGTTGTATCAAGCATTGTTAATGCGGCATAGCCTTCACCAATCGTTTTGCTTTCTATTACGATGATTTGGGCTCCGTCGTACATTTTTGCAGCCTGTTGTGCGGCAAGAATGACATTTGAATTGTTCGGAAAAACAAAAATTGTCTTTGCATTAACTTTATTAAACGCAGTGATGAAATTCTGTGCCGACGGATTCATGCTTTGTCCACCGTCAACTATTACATCTGCACCATGATCGGTGAACATCTGTTTAATTCCTTCACCGGCAGCAACTGCAACAATTCCGTATTCTTTCTTTTCCTGATTTTTTGGTTTAGGCTGTGCAATTTTGAATTCTTCTTCCTGTCCGTTAATGCTGTTGTGCTGCAGAGACATGTTTTCAATTTTTACTGTAAGAAATTCACCGTACTGCTGGCAGAACGCAAGAACCTTGTCAGGAGTCATTGTGTGCACGTGCAGTTTGATGATGCTTCCTGTTTTAAATGCAACTACTGAATTTCCAATTGAATCAAGATATGTTTTGATTGTATCTACAGAAAAATTTTCGACATCACACTTTTTGTTTTGAAGTCTCAGTAAAAGTTCCGTACAATAACCGAATTCAAGGACATCATCAGAAGTAAAGGCGTCAAGATTAATCGGAGACTGTGAATCTGTAGAAGAAGACGGAGTGTCCTGTTCTATAACAGATTCTCCTTTAAGATACTGACGCATTCCTTCCATTATATAGATTAAACCGGCTCCACCTGAATCTACAACTCCTGCTTTTTTTAATACCGGCAGAAGATTCGGTGTTCGTTCAAGGGAAAGCTTTGCTTCTGTGATAAAGTTCTCTATAAAGTCAAGAATTGTTTCTGCTTTTTCATTGCAGGCATATTCTGTTGCGTCTTTTACAACTGTAAGAATTGTTCCTTCAACAGGAGTCATTACGGCAGAGTACGCATGTTTTACGCCTTGTTTAAAAGCCTGTGCAATCTGAGAAATATCAGCTTCTTCTAAATCAAGAAATCCTGCAGAAATACCGTCAAAAAACTGTGAAAGAATTACACCTGAATTTCCTCTTGCGCTTAACAGCATTCCGTTGGAAATTTTGTTGGCAGCGGCAGAAAGATTTTTTTCACTTTTATCTATTGCATTTTTACCGCCGGTCATTGTAAGAAGCATGTTGCTTCCGGTGTCTCCGTCCGGGATAGGGAAAACATTAAGATTGTTTATTTCTTCTGCATGAATGTTTAAGTTAATTGTTCCGCGTTTAATCAGCTTGGAGTATAGAGAACCGTCTAATTTTTTTTCCTGCATTTTATTCTCCGATTGCGAAAGTTACTTCGTTACCGATTCCGAAAACACAGATTGCATCAGGTCCAATTGATGCACCGATGATTGGTCCGATATAACCGGTATAAATTTCTTTGCATGGGATTTCAGATTTTACGAGCTCTACAAAAGGATCAAGCTCTTCTTTTGAACAGTCGGCATGTACGACATAGATTGTCTGCTGTTCAGGTTTGACAATAGATTCTTTAAGAAGACTTACTATTTCCTTAAGGGAATTCTGACGACCCTTTACTTTTTTGAAAGCGGCCTGTTCACCGTTTTTATCTGCTATAATAATCGGTTTTACACCCATAAGATTTCCGAAGAAAGCGGCTGGTCCTTTTACACGTCCTGCTCGTCTAAGGCTGTCAAGAGAGTGAACTGTACAGAATTCCAGAATTGTTTTTCTGTTTTTAAGAACGTAATCTTTAACTTCATCTGCAGATTTTCCTGTTGCGGCGAATTTTGCTGCTTCAATTGCAACAATTCCTTCTCCAAGACATGCGTTTAAAGAATCTATACAGATAATGTTTGAACCTGGAATTTCATCCATAAGTTTTTTTGCAACAACACAACCTGTATTTACAGAACTGGACTGTTTTAATGAACAACCGATGTAAACTATATCAAAGCCTTCTTTCAGGTACTTTCTGAATCCACGGTCAAATTCATCCATAGGTACCTGAGTAGTAAGGATTCTGTCTCCTTTTCTCATTATATTATAAAGTTCATGGGCTTCGTCTTCTGACCATGTTAATTCTGCAGGTTTTGTAATTCCGTTATAAACGGTATTCATTCTTAAATAATCAATATCGTATTTTTCAAGTAATTCTTTTGATAAATCTGAACAAGAATCAGTTAAAATCTTTACCTTTTTCATAATTCGCCTCTTTATTTAATTAGATAGTAACTGATATTATATCATATATGCGAAAAAAATTATAGTTTAAAACAGTAAGAAGTTTTTTATGTATGGAGATTTATATGAAGGAACGAATTAAAGGTGCTAATCCTTATATGCCTCTTTGGGAACATGTCCCTGACGGTGAACCGAGAGTTTTTGAATATAACGGTGAAAAACGCGTGTATGTTTACGGCTCTCATGATATTGCTAAAACAGAATATTGCGGAAAAAATTATGTTGTATGGTCTGCTCCCGTTTCAGATTTAACTGACTGGAAATGTCACGGGGTTTGTTATGAAAGTAATTCAATTCTTTATGCACCTGATGTTGTTCAAAAGGGTGATACATTTTATATGTATGTTGCAGAAGAAAAGGGCTCTAAGGTTTTTGTCGCTTCAAGTAAAAATCCGGCCGGACCTTTTGTGAATCCTGTAAAAACGGAACTTGGTTTTGATCCTGGAGTTCTGGTTGATGATGACGGCAGGATTTATGCTTACTGGGGATTTTGCAGGCAGTATTGTGCTGAGTTAGAAGATGATATGGCAACTATAAAAAAAGGGACTGTTAAAGAAAATGTCATCAGGCACAGCGTTACTTCCTGGTCACCTAAGGATGGTTTTGAAGATGAAAAGGATGCTTTTTTTGAAGCTTCATCTTTACGTAAAGTCATGGGAAAATATGTTTATATTTATTCAAAGCGATATTATACTCCTCATCCTGAATATGGAGTTTACGAAGATTGTAACGGATTTTTAAGTTATAAATTCAGTGATTCTCCGTTAGAGGGTTTTGAGCATGGTGGTGACATCAGTTTGAATGGCGGCGAACTTATTTCTAACTTTGACGGTTCGAAGCAGATGACTTACAGATGGGGAAATAATCACGGAAGCATTATTGAAATTGAAGGTAAATGGTATGTTTTTTATCATCGTCAGACCGGAACAGATGAATATTCGCGACAGGCAATGCTTGAACCGGTTGATGTAGCAAAGGATAAAAACGGTAAAATATTTATTGGAAAAATAACATATGAAGGTAACGAGCCTGTTAAAAGTGAACCTGTCGAAATGACATCACAGGGAGCTTATGTAAACGGGCTTGATTCTCGAAAAATAATCTCTGCATCATTTGCAGTTCATCTGTTTGGCGGTAAGAAAGGCGGTGCAAATGGTGGAGCAGGCGGTGCTTATATAAAGCCTGTTTATGAAAAGAAGGATGATATTGACGCTCCTGTTGTTGATATTACTTCAGGACTGACTGCAGGCTTCCGTTATGTTCAATTCGGAAAAACAGCACCTTTCAGTGTCAGTGCAAAAATTACAGCGTGCGAAGACATGAAAGTTAATGTAAGGATTGATTCTTATGACGGAAAAATTATCGTTTCAGGAGAGATGAAAAAGGGTGCTTTGAATTTTACGTCGCCTGTTATTTGTGATGTAACTGGACTTCATGCTGTTTATTTTGAATTTATTTCTGATTCAGATAATGTAATTGCCGAATTTTATAATTTTACCTTTGATTAATTTAAAAAAAATGTTGACATATAGAATGTATTATTGTAATATTGTATTAAGTAATTAATACAATATTGTATTGATACAGTATATAATCAACCGGTAATTTGGAGGTAAAATGAAATATCAGTTTACAAACGATAAACCGATTTATCTTCAGCTTATGGAAGTTTTTAAAATGGCAATTGTTTCCGGAGAATTTAAGCCAGGTGCTAAGGTAGATTCTGTGAGGGATCTTGCGATGAACGCTCAGGTTAATCCGAATACAATGCAGAAGGCACTTTCTGAACTTGAAAGAATCGGTCTGGTACGTGTGGAAAGAACATCCGGACGTTTTATAACAGATGATGCTGAATTAATTGATTCAATGAAAAAAGAGATGGCTGCAGTTGAAATAGGAGCTTTTCTTAAAAAAATGGAATCAATCGGTATTGAAAAAAAAGAGACTGTGAAATTGATTAACAGTTATAAAGGAGATTAAAAATGGCAGATGTTTTTGAACTAAAAAATGTTACCAAAAGATATGGAAAGAAAACAGCACTTGATAATGTAACTTTGTCTTTACCAAAAGGTCAGATCGTAGGACTTCTTGGACCAAATGGCAGTGGAAAAACAACAATGCTTAAGCTTGCCGCAGGGTTGCTTAAACCGACAAGCGGTGATATTTCGGTATGTGGTTTTAAACCGGGCGCTGAATCTAAGGATCTTGTTGCATATCAGTCAGATAAGGTTTATTTGAACGAATGGATGAACGTTCTTGATTTGATGAAAATGCATTCAGATTTCTTTACAAACTTTAAGGAAGATAAAGCGCTTGACATGCTTAAAGATCTGGGAATAGATCCTAAAGATAAATTAAAGTCAATGTCTAAGGGTACAAAGGAAAAGGTTCAGCTCATAACGACAATGTGCCGTGATGTTGATTTGTATCTTCTTGATGAACCGATTGGCGGTGTAGATCCTGCTGCCCGTGATTATATCTTGAATACAATTCTTTCAAATTATAGTGAAAATGCAACAGTTGTAATTTCAACACATCTTATTTCTGATGTTGAATCTGTTTTGAATCATGTTCTTTTCCTTAAACAGGGACATATTATCAGACAGGGGGATGTTGATGTAATCCGCGAAGAAACAGGAATGTCAATTGATGCTTTGTTCCGTGAAGAATTTAAATGTTAGGTCAAGGAGATAAAAATGAAAAATAAAATCAGAAATCCATTTCCACAAATAGGAAAGGTTATCAAATATGAATTCAAGCATTCAGCAAGAGTTTTGCTTCCACTTTATGGTGTTCTTCTGCTGTTAGGTTTACTGGCTGGTCTTTCTGTAAATAAAAAGAATTATGATGAGCTTGTCGGACATTTCAATGAAGCCGGAACCGGTATGTATGCTGCTGATATAGCAAATACACTTTTGACAGGCTTTTTAATTATGACAATCTTTTGTTTTGTCATTGCAATTACAATTGTAACTATAGTCATAATTGCAGGAAGATTTAAACGAAGCATGAACGGTGAAGAAGCTTATCTGAATCTTTCATTGCCTGTTACAATGGGTGAACATTTGTGGGGAAAATTCATAATGAATTTCTTGTGGAGCATTATTTGTCAGATTGCAATTATATGTACAGGATTATTATGCTGTGTAAAGGTAGGAAAGCCTGGCATTATGAAAGTATTAAATGAATTTATGCCTGAAATAAAACTGTCTCTTGCAAAGCAGAATCTTACACTCGGCGGTGTTATTTCATCTTATTATGTTTACTTTTTTGCATTCATTTGTTTTTTAATAACATTAATTTTTGCAGTTAATGCATTTACTTTAGTATTCAAATATAATAAGGGCTTTTTGAAATTCCTGATTGTAGTTTTATTGCTCTGGTTAAATATGAGATCTATGAAGCTTATTCCTTCATGGGATTTAATATCAGACGGTTATGCGGGTATGGTTAAGATCTGGCTTTTCAGTGCGCTGATAGAATTCTGCTGGTCTGTCATTTATTTTGCTTTTGCCCACTGGTCGTATGCAAAAAGATTAAATCTTGAATAGACACATAAATGTAGTATAATTGAACTGATTAAAGGAGGTTCGTATGAAAGTGGATTTTGGTAAAAAAACATTTTTGTATCCTATGCCGGTTTTAATTATTGCTACTTATAATGAAGATGGAAGTGCAAATGCAATGAATGCTGCCTGGGGTGGCATTCATGATACAAATCAGATTGGAATTTGCATTGCTCCGGAACATAAAACTGCAGAAAATCTCATGCTTAAAAAAGCGTTTACCGTAAGTATGGCAGATTCAAAGCATATTGCTGCCTGTGATTATGTTGGGATTGCAAGTGGCAATGAAGTTTCCGATAAAGTATCAAAAGCAGGCTTTACCGTATCAAAAAGTAAATTTGTTGATGCGCCGGTTATAAATGAACTTCCTATGTGTCTTGAATGCGAAGTTGTCAGTTATGATAAGGAAACAGGCTGCATGGTCGGTAATATTATTAATGTAAGTGCAGATGAATCCGTCTTAACTGACGGCAAAATTGATGTAAAAAAACTTGATGCCGTAACTTACGACAGTGTAAATCATCAGTATGTAAAGCTTGGTGAAATTGTCGCGACCGCTTTTTCAGTCGGTGAAAGCAGATGACTAATATCATAAAATTCACTATAATTACTCATTATGGCAACACAACATAAAGAAATTGATGCAAAGACTCTTGAGAATCTGCTTTATCTGTCGAGATTGTCTCCGTCTGCAACAAACATGGAGATTTTAAAAAAGCAGGTAGATGATATTGTAGGATATTTTGAAATTCTTTCTAAATATGATGACAGTGAAAATCCGTATGATGCATATCCGAAAACAACAGCCGATAAACTCAGATGCGATGAACCTGAAGGTGGTCTTGAAATGTCAGATGTAAAGAAAGTCAGTAAAGATTTTATGGACGGATATTTTCAGGTACCTAAAGTTTTGGGAGAAGGTGCATAATATGTATTTTACTATAGATGAAACAAGGACTGCCCTTAAAGAAGGAAAAATTAAAAGTGCAGAGCTTGTGCAGAATTCAATTAAAACTTATGAAGATGATAAATCAGCTTCTATTCCCCTTAATGCTTTTATTGAAATGTATGAAGATTCTGTTTCAAAAGCTGAAGAAGCAGATAAAGAGATTGCAGAAGCACGTTCTAAAGGGACTGAAGCTCTTGATAAACTGTTTGAAGAAAAACCATTGCTTGGAATCCCTTTTGCAAATAAAGATAATATCAATTCAAAAGGACATAAACTTACCTGTGCTTCAAAAATTCTTGAAGGCTATGTTGCTCCGTATAATGCAACTGTCATAGAACGTCTTGAAAAAGCAGGTGCAATTCCTCTTGGTCGTTGTAATCAGGATGAATTTGCAATGGGTTCTTCAACTGAATATTCCTGCTATGGACCTACAAGAAATCCTATTAACCGTGAATATGTTTCAGGCGGTTCTTCAGGTGGTTCTGCTGCTGCAGTTGCGGCAAATCAGGCGTTATTTGGTTTAGGTACAGAGACTGGTGGTTCTGTAAGACTTCCTGCAAGCTATTGCGGTATTTATGGATTAAAAACAACTTATGGTGTTTTGAGCCGATGGGGTGTAGTAGCTTATGGTTCATCTTTAGATCAGGTGGGAATCCTTGGTCATACACCACAGGATATTGCACTTCCTTTGAGTCTCATGACCGGTATAGATACGTTTGATGATACTTCTGCCGATTTACCTGACAGCGATTCATTAAAGAAACTTACTGCCTTGACAGAGGAAGAATTTAAAACTCTGAAGATTGCCATTCCAAAACAATTTTTGAAGACAGATGGTGCAGATCCTGATGTAATAAAATGCTTTGAAGAGACAAAAAAATGGTTTGAAACAAAGGGTGCGAAGATAGATGAAGTAGATCTTCCTGTTCTTGATGCATCTATCGCAGCATATTACGTAATCGCACTTTCTGAAGCGGCATCAAATTTGAGTCGTTTTGACGGAATTCGTTATGGACGACGGGTAGACAATCAGAAAGGATATGATGAACTTTATGTAGATACACGCTCTGAAGGCTTTGGTCCTGAAGTTAAACGACGAATTGTAATAGGTAATTATGTTTTATCTGAACAGTTCTCCGGTGATACTTATAAAAAAGGAATGACCGTTCGTGCAAGAATTCAGCGTGATGTTGCAAAGGTTTTTGAATCTTATGATATTATTCTTTGTCCGACTTGTCCTACTGCTGCGTTTAAGCTTGGCTCTAAGGTTGATAATCCTCTTGAAATGTATCTTTCAGATTTATATACAACCTTTGTTAATCTTGCACGCATTCCTTCTATCAACGTACCGGCAGGAAGAACTTCTTCTGATAATATGCCGATTGGTATGCAGTTTGCGGGAAAAATGTTCAGTGAACCAAAGATTTTGCGACTGGCACAGAATTGGGAAAAAGATCATCCTCAGATTGGAATCCCTGTAAAAGAATAAACTGCAAGGAAAAGAAAATGAACAGATTTAATATAGGAGACAGTCTTGAAACTGTCGTAGTAGCAGTAACTGATTCTACTGTTTTTGTTGATTTGAGTGCAAAAAGTGAAGGGATTGTAGATGCCGCTGAATTTAAGGATGAAGAAGGAAACATCAGTGTAAAGGAAGGAGATAAAATCAAGGTTTTCTTTACAGGTGAAGTCCGCGGTGAAATGCGTTTTACTTCAAAAATAGGTGGAAGTGCCGCTGATGATACGATGATAGAAAATGCTTTTAAAGGTGGGATCCCTGTAGAAGGACATGTTGAAAAAGAAATTAAAGGCGGTTATGAAATAAAGCTTGGTTCAAAAAGAGCATTTTGTCCTTATTCTCAGATGGGATTCAAAGATAAAAAAGAACCTTCTGAATATGTTGGTAAAACCTTAAGCTTTATCATTACAGAATATAAAAATGACGGTAAGGATATTCTTGTTTCAAACCGTAAAATCGGCGAAAGTGAATATGCTTCTAACATTGGTAAAATTGCAGCTCAGATTACAGAAGGTGCTGTTGTAGATGCCGTTGTTGATAGTCTGGAAAAATTCGGTGCTTTTGTAAATATTATGGGCTTTCGTGCTCTGCTTCCTATAAGTGAAATGTCGCTTGATCGTGTTACAGATGCAAGTGATATTGTTGAACAGGGGCAGACAATAACTGTTAAAGTTATTCATGCAGACTGGAAAAATGAACGTGTCAGTGTGAGTTTAAAAGCACTTATGAAGGATCCATGGGAAAGTGCAGCAGCAAAATTTCCTGTTGGAACAAAGGTTGACGGAAAAATATCACGGATTGCAGATTTTGGACTTTTCGTAAATATTGATAAAGGAATAGACGGTCTTGTTCATATCAGTGAGCTTGAAGATGTAAGCGCAAATACAAATCTTAAAAAGGTTTATAAAATCGGACAGGAAATGAGTGTTGTTGTAGAAAAAATAGACATCGCTTCAAAAAGAATATCTCTTGTTCCGGCAACTTCAAAAGAACAGGACGCTACAGCCGCTAAATATCTTTCAAATCAGGATGATGACGGAGAAACATATAATCCGTTTGCTGTACTTTTAAAAAAATAATTTATTCGCTGATAGTTTTAAAATCAGATAATTGCATGAAGGTGTACAGTAAACCGTTTTCTGTATAAGTAATGCAGAATCTTCCTGTAACTTCTATCGGACTTCCTATCGGCGGATAATCTTCCGGGTATTTTTTATCGGGACAGATAAATTCAATTCCCTGCTGACAGCATTGAGTTGCATCTGGAATAATCACAGAAAGATATTTGTCAGGATTTCCTTCGTAGCTGTAGACCTGGAAAAATCCCTTTACCTTTATATCAGTGTTTTCATAATCCTCGGGCATAATCATCATCTCAAAAACCTGCGAATAAATCATTGTTGAGTTCATTGATGTTAAATCAATCATTCCCTGAGATTCTTTTTCCAGTGTAGATTCTGCGATTTTTTTCAGTGTGCTGACAGGAGGGACGTTCATTCCTTCAAGTGTTTGCTCTGTTTTTGATATTACTGAGCCAGGTAAAATTTCAAGAGAATCCGTTGTCTGAAGTTCAAGAATATCTTTTACGGAATTTTGAGCGGGTATTACCGGATTTGCATTCTTTCTTTTACATCCGGTGAAAAGCAATATCAATATAGATAAAAAAATAATTTTTTTCATAATTAAATAACCTTGTATTAACGAGTTTTAAATTTTCCGATTATGCTGAATAAAAGAAAAATAAAAAGATTAACTGCAACTATTGTAGAACCGACAGGAGTTCCTGCAAGTATTGAGATTAAAAGTCCTGAAACAGAGCATACAACTGATATTACTGAAGAACAGATTGTAACAGTTTTAAAACTTTTGAATAACCGCATGGAACTTAATGCAGGAAAAATTACAAGAGCAGAAATCAAGAGGGAACCGACAAGATTCATTGCAAGTACAATGATAATTGCGATTATTATGGCAATTACCAGATTGTAAATGCTTGCATGAGTTCCTATTGCCTGTGCAAAGTTCTGATCAAAGGTTACTGCAAAAATCTTGTTGTAAAAAAGAATAAATGCAACTATTACGCAGACAGAAAGAATTACACAAAGCCAGACTTCACTTTTTTTAAGAGTCAGAATGGAAGTAGAGCCGAATAGGGTTGTGCAGACATCTCCGGTCAAATTTGACGACTTTGAAAAAATATTCATAAGAAGGTAGCCGATTGCAAGGGAGCTTACAGAGATGAGCGCTATTGATGCGTCACCTTTGATTTTTGCATTTTGACCGGTTCTCAATAAAAGAATTGCACTTAAAACTGTCAGGGGAAGAACAAGAAACATATTGTTCGAAAGGTTTAATACAGCGGCTATGCAGATTCCTCCGAAAGCTACATGCGATAAACCATCACCAATAAAAGAAAATCTTTTTAGAACAAGTGTTACTCCGAGTAAAGAGGAGCACAGAGAGATTAAAACTCCTACTATAAATGCGTATCTTACAAATGGAAATGAAAAATAATGAATTAAGGTATTTATCATAGAAATTCTTTTTTATATTGTTCCTTTTTTCCGAAGAAAATTGATTTTCCTATATGCAGAATGTGAGTTGCATATTCCAGAGCCGATGATATATCGTGAGAAATCATTATTATCGTAATACCTTCATCGTTTAAGTCTTTTATTAATGAATACATTTCCTGTGTAACACTTGGATCAAGACCGCTAACCGGTTCATCAAGTAAGAGCATTTTTTGTGTAGCGCACAATGCACGTGCAAGAAGAACTCTTTGCTGTTGTCCGCCGGAAAGCTCTCTGTAACATTGTTTTCTTATTTCTGTGATTCCCATTTTTTTCATATTTTGTTCTGCAAGAAGTTTTTCTGCTTTATTATAAAACGGGCGTTTCGCACAGCGTGACTGACAGCCTGAAAGAACAATTTCATAAACACTTGCAGGAAAATCCTTTTGTACTTCTGTCTGTTGAGGGAGATAACCTATTTCATCCGGTAAAAGTCCGTCACCCGTAATGATTGTTCCTTCCATGGGTTTTAAAAGACGAAGGATTGTCCTCATGAGAGTTGTTTTTCCGGAACCGTTTTCTCCTACGATGCAAAGATAATCACCCTGATTTACACAGAAATTCAAATCCTTTACTATTACTTTTGAGTCATATCCTATTGTTAAATTTTCACAAATTAATTGAGACATAATGCTTTTTTCAACTCTGTAAGATTCTTTGTCATTGTTGCAGCATATGATTTTCCCTTAAATGCCTGATCCAAAGTTGTAGATTGCATGGAATCTAAAACTATTATACCACATTTATTCTTTTTTGAATTCTGAATTACTGTTTTTGCAAGCTTCTGATTTGAACTGTCAAGAACAATTACGTTTTTAATGTCGAGTTCATTGACCTTGTTTGCAAGAAAAACAACTGTTTCAAAGCTTGCTTCTGTTTCTGCCGAGCATCCCTTGAAGGCAGCGTAATAGTTGATGCCGTAATCCTCAGTTAAATAAAGGAACGGGAATCGGTCACATACAATTATTGTTTTTTGAGGTGCAGCCTGAACAGCACGTTCATATTCTCTGTCGATTAATTGGAGTTCGGCGAGGTATCCTTCTTCATTGCTTCTGTATTTTTCCTGATGAGAAGGATCCAGCTCAACAACTGCGTTTGTAATTGCCTTTACACATTTGATTGCATTTTTTACCGAAAGCCAGATGTGTTCATCATATTCAATTTCATCTTCATCATGATGATGAATGGATTCTGTATGTCCGTCTTCTTCTTCCTCTTCTTCATCATCCTGCATGCCTTCAACTAAGGTTTCTTCCCTTAAAGAACCTTTTAAAACATCCATAAGGCATAAAACCTTCATATCAGGGTTTTTTGCTTCTGAAATTGCTGCTTCTACCCAGGTGTCTGATTCACCACCGATGTAAATAAATAAATCACAGGTAGAAATCTGGATAATATCATTTACAGATGGCTGAAAACTGTGGAGGTCTGTTCCACCCTTTATTAAAAGTGTATTTGTTACATCTACATAATCTTTACCGACAATGCTTTGAACCCAGTCATATTCAGGGTATATAGTACAAACTATATTTAATTTTTCACTAAGAGGATTCCTTTTTGTTTTAAAACAACCATTAAATAGAACTGCAAAAGAAATAATAAATGCTAATCTGAATAATAATTTTTTCATACTCTACAGATTAAAATGTTTATTTAACTTTTTTGCAAGTAGTTTTCCTAATTTAAAAGTCCTTTTAACAGTTTTTTACCGGTTTGATTAACTTTGTTTTTTGCTTCTTCTTTTGCCTTATCTACAGTTTCGTTTACTTTTCCCTGAACATAATTTTCAGCTTCTTTCCTTTTAGCTTCAAGCTGATTTGTCAGGTTTTTTGCATAATCTGCATATTCACTTACTTTTTTCTGAATGTCTTCAAAACTGTTGATTTCACCAAAAGCGCCGTTTGAGTATTCATTTAATTTTGAAAAAGCTTCATTTTTGATTTTTTCTTTAATTTCAATCAGTCTGGTAGAAATCTGTTTGTTCAGAGAATCAAGGAATTTTTTATCCATGTCTGATTCAAGCTTAAGATTCAGCCCCTTTGTTTTTCTGTAACCAATCTGTGCACTCACCGTCATATCTTTTATTCCCGACAGAGTATCCTGATATAATGTGTAGATAAATTCAGGCTCAAAAGAATTTGCTTTTATGTTTACGCCCGAAAAACTTCCGGTACCAGTCAGATTAAAGCCGTCATCTTCATAAATATCTAAAACAGCATCATAGTTTGAACTGGCGTTCAGACATGGAATGCCCGGCATATCCTTGTAATCCTTTGAGGTAAGTTTTAACGGTAAGCCGTCAAGATTATAATTAATTTTTGCAAGAGGTTCCTTTGACCAGCTTCTTGTATCTATTGTAACGTTTGAACTGTGTTTTAAATTAAAAAGATTAAATGTTAATTCACCGGTTGCAGGTACTCCGGCAATATCCATATTATCACTTATGTTATGAGCGGCAACCTTGAATTCAGGTCCGTTTACTTCAAGTTTTTTAAACCAGAGATTAGGAGGATTTTTTCTATAATAAACATTCCTTCCCTTTGCCCGTTGTGCAATTGTCGATTTTTCTTTTTTTGGTTCTTTAGGCTTACCTTTCTGCTCATCAAGAGTTTTGCGCAGCTTTTCATAATACGGATAATATTCACCAAGAAGCTTATAAATTGCTGTATCAAGAGTGCCGGTTATGAAACGCTGTCCTGCATCCAGATTGATGTTTTTGTATTTATTAATCTGTTCTGTAATCAGATTTTTATCGCTTATTACGGCATTCGTAACATTTGCTGCCGTGTCTTTTACTGTAATTGCATCCTGTTTTATAGATTTCAATTCTGCTTCAGTTTCTTTCTTAAGCTTTTCTGCATAATTATATGCCTGTGTAATTGTGTCGATTGTGTTCTTTAATTTTACAGGATCTTTTCTTGCTTCCTGAAGATTAATAGCAGCAACCTTTTCATACATTTTTTTTGCTTCTTCAACTTTTTCTTCATATTCTTTTGGTTTAGCCTGATATTTTGCATTTAATTCCTTTGTAACTGATATTGCATTTTCTGATGCTTTTTGAGTCTTAAGCTCTTTTTGTATATGCTTTAAAACTGATTCAGGATTATATTCATCAATTAAAGCAGAAACAGATGAGGTTACATGATTGATTGCATCATCAGTTCGTTTTGCTGCTTCCTGGACAAAGGCAGGAGTATCCTTCAGTTTTTCTTCCCTTGCTCTTCGCTGAGCTGCCCGTTTTCCCTTTAATTCGCCTGAGTATTTTCTGTTTGTATTGATTTGAATACCGTTTATTGATATTTCATCGGAAATGACACGTTTGCATAACAATTGAGTAAGATTAAAATCAAGAACGATTGAATCAACCTGGAACAGATTTTTCATAGGCTTTCTTTTATTTGCAATCTGCATATCATCAATTCTGAAACTTGCATTTAAAAGCTTCAGATTTACAGAAGAAATATCGCATCTTGCACCGAACAGGGTTTCAAAGGTTTCTTCAAGCACTCTTTTTATGATTATGTTTTTGCAGGAAACAAATCCAATGCCGATTAAAACGAGGAATGAAACTGCAGCAACAAGTGGAAGCCATTTTACTCTTCCTTTATGAGATTTTATTTCTTTATCTATTAATTTAAGATGCTTGAATTCTTTTTTTATAAGCTCAGTCGATTCAGGAATTTCGTAGAGTGCATTTCCTTTTTTATCAGTTTTATCTGTTTTTTTGAAAAGGGAAAGAATCCATTCCCTGTCTTTTGGTATATATACATGCTTTCCGATTTTTGATTTAAGCTGTTTTTCTGTATAAGCTTTAGAGAAACGTTTTGGAAGCACAGCTTTTTTAGGTGTCTTGATTTTATCTTTTTTCATATCATTTCTCCTATTTTTTTAACAAGCGGAAGCTGTTGAAGGATTGTATAAAGCTTGGTCTTTCTGAAGGAAGGAGCCAGAAGTCTGCGCCAGTATCTGATGATTATTCTTGAAAGGAAGTATAACGGAATATAGCACATCAGAGAAAAGGCAAGAGAGCCCATCACAATAGAATTATTGAATTTTGTAAACGCTACAAAAGGGGTGTCGAGCATTTTTGTGAATAAAGGAATGAATTTTTCATAATTTAATATTGCATATCCCCAGATGTCAAAGAGATTGTCTAACGCCGGAGCTATTAAAGAAAAGATGAACGTAAAAAATATTAACGCTCCTCTGTTTATACGCATGAAAAAGAAAAATACTGTCAGAACATACCACAAAAGATTATCCTTTGGTAAAAAACCAAGAATCAGTGCAAGACATACAGCATGCGCAATTTCTCCGGGATGGGAGTTGCTGTTTAACGATTTAAAGAACCTGATAATGGCTTTTAGCATTAAAACCTCCATTTACATAATAATATTATAAACCACTATTTGACTTTTGAGAATTCCTGGAGTAAAGTTTATATATAAAGAAAAGAGGAGAAATTTGTATAATACCCCGTATATTTTTCACTATGATATTGCAGCGATTGTAATTTTTATTGTCATCCTCATATTTCATTTTCAGCGGAAAAATCTGCCGTTAATGCAGAACAGAACTTATTTGGGTTTTGTTATTGTAGCGCTTTTAAATTCAATTGCAGATTTACTGACAGTTCTTCTTGAAGGCAATCCTTCTGTTCCTGCATGGTGTTACTGGCTTTGTCATATATCGGCATATGTGTTTACGAATACTCTTCCGGTTCTTTATCTTTTGTATTCTTTATCGCTTGCCAATTACTTTGATATAATCGGTAAAAAAAGAAGGATTTTGTTCGAGTTTGCAGTTTCTGTTCCCTATATTACTTCTATACTGCTTATTCTGATTTCACCAATAACTTATTATGTCTTTAATTATGTTCTGGTTTTCTTTGTAGATGATGCCATTTATTATCACAGAGGCGGATGGGCGTATGCAATTCTCTTTTTCTTTACGTTTTATTATATCCTGATTTCATTATTGATTCTCTGGAAATATCGAAAAATAATTAAGGTAAAAAAATATTTCCTGCTTCTTTCTTATGTAGTTTTAATTGTTATTGCTGTAGTCATTCAGTTGATTTTTCCGTATTATCTTATGCAGTCTTTTGGAATTTCCCTCGCAGCAATCATGTTTTCATCGCTTATTCAAACTCCGGATGAATACATTGACCGTACGACACAGCTCTTTAATGAATCTGCATTGATAAAAATGACACAGAACGATTTTGCAAGTAAGAAAAAGTTTCTGGTCCTTAATATATTTCTTGATGATATTGTATTTATTACGAATGCCTTTGGAATTAATCAGATGAATTCTCTGCTTCGTGAAGTATCTGATTTCTTGAGGGAACAGTTTCCGCAGGCATGTCATTATTATATTCCTCAGGGTAAATTCTGTATTGTATTCAAATCGTATAATCCCCGTGATATAGAAAAATATGTTTTTTATCTTCGGGCGCGTTTTCATGAAACCTGGGTTTACGATACGCTTGAGTTAAAGCTCTATTCAAGAATCTGTGTCATTGAATGTCCAAAGGATGCAAAAAATTCGGAAGATATAAGGGATATGATTGACCTTATTTCAGATGATTCGCGTTATAAACGACAGATTATATATGCGCGTGATATGAGTACTGAATATAAAAAACGAACTGCATATATTGCTCATCTTCTGCGTAATGCAATTGCTGAAAAGCGCTTTGATGTTTATTATCAGCCTATTTATTCTACAAAGGAAGACCGGTTGATTGGTGCCGAAGCATTAATCCGGATGAAGGATGAAGAGGGTAATTTTATTTCTCCTGAAGAATTTATTCCTATTTCAGAAAAAACCGGTGATATTCTGCGAATTGGTCAGTTTGTTTTTGATAATGTTTGCAAGACACTTTCATCGGTTGATTTAAAGGCATATGGAATTAAAAAGATTGATATAAATCTTTCGGTTGCACAATGCATGCAGGAAATTCTTGCAGATCAGATTTTAACAATAAGAACTATTCATAATGTTCCGGCTTCCGTAATAAATCTTGAGATTACAGAAACGGCGGCTGCACATACTCCGGAAATTCTTTTAAGAAACATGAATAATCTTGCAAAGGAAGGAATTGAGCTTTCCCTCGATGATTATGGTTCAGGCTATTCTAATATGAACTATCTTCTTAATCTTCCTTTTAAAATGGTTAAACTTGATAAAGAAATTGTCTGGACGGCATTCTCCGATAAACGTGCAAATATCGCACTTGCTTCGACAATCCAGATGATTAAAAAACTGGGAATGTCCGTTCTTGCAGAAGGCGTTGAGACAAAGGCGCAGGCAGTCTGGCTTACAAAGCTTGGTTGTGATTATCTTCAGGGATTTCTTTTTGCTAAAGGTTTACCAAAGGATGAATTCCTTACGATAATGAAAATTGATTGTGAACGTTTTGCCTCTCAGCAGGAAGAAGAAGATCTCGAAGAGCTTTAGTTCTCTTTAATTGCCTGTCTTACATCATCTGTCGTAAAAGTATCTCTGTTGTTCTGTTCTGCAAGAAGTGCCGCTTTGTTTAATACAGATTCAATTTTTGCACATGAAAATCCGTCGAAAATATTGCAGAGAATATTTACAGTACATTCTGATGCAGGAGATTTCTTTTTTGTGTACATTCTTATAAGTTCTTCGCGTGCAGCCCTGTCAGGATATGGAACTGTGAAGCGAGCATCGAATCTTCCTGGTCGGATAAGGGCAGGATCAAGAGCACTTATACTGTTCGTTGCCGCTAAAACAAGGACTCCGCTTGAAGGTTCAAAACCGTCAAGTTCATTTAAGAGAGAAGTAACAATTCTTGTGTTTTCTGTTTCGAGTGCAGAGCCGGTATAATTTCTTCTTGTGCCTATTCCGTCAAATTCATCAATAAATACGATGCATGGGGCTTTTCTTAGTGCTTTTCTGAAAAGAAGCTTTACTTTCATTGGCCCAATTGCCATAAGCATGCTTTCAAAATCTGTCGCTTTTGCCGGAATGAAATTTATTTTTGCTTCGCCGGCGAGTGCTTTTGCAAAAAGAGTTTTTCCGTTTCCAGGATCACCTTCCAGTAAGATTCCCTTTGGCATTCTTATTCCACGTTTAGCATATTCACGTGGGTTTTTCATTATCTGAATTACCTGAGTCATATCGCGTTTAAGGTTTTCCATTCCTACGACATCGCTAAAATTTATTCCTGTTTTATGTACGACCTTAAAGGTATTCGGTGATATGAACTTTCTGAAAACAACGAACAGAATTATAAAGAAAACGGCATAAAACAAAATATCAAAGATTAAAGATATGATTTGAGAAAAATCCTTATGTTCTATGACTTCAACATTGTTTCTTAAAAGAAATTCCTTTAAGTTTGGAGAATCAGGATTTTTTGTTTCGTATTCAGTTAAATTGTTGTTCTGTACAATAAGTTTATCCTGTTCAATTGTTACTGATTTTACACTGTTCTGTTCTACATCTGAATAAAATGAGGAATAGGAAACCTGTGGTAATTTATTAATTTTGTCTGAAAGAAAATAGTAAACGCAGCCTGCTACAGCTATTGCAATAAGGACTGCAGTAAAGACTTTTTTTGTTTTGCTGTTCATGAGTTTTTATCCTGAAAATTTATTTTTAGTTTTCCATTGGATTTATAATGTTTTCTTTAAAAATAATCAAATCCTTTAGTTTTAAGGAAAAGGTTGAATCCAGTTCGTTTTTTATATATGCATCACTAGTGCACGATACCTCAAAGTGATAGGTTGTCGGTGCGTACGAAGAAGCTGTTATTTCAAGTGTAAAATTGAATTTTTTCGAGATTCCTTCCTTTTCTGCCGGCAGACTTTTCATCCAGAAGGTATAAGAACCCTTAGTGCTTTTACAGGTAATATACGGATTAATCCAGGTTTTATCAATCATTTCTACTGGTTCTCCGTTATATTTTAACAAAACCTTTGCACCGATTACCGGTTCAAAATTAGAGCCGTCGAGAACGCTGCCTGTAAAAATAGAAAAATTGTAGGAAGGTATATGAGATGTATTTGCAACACAGTCTGTTCGTTTTTGTGTATGAAAAGGCCGTTTTGTAGAATTAACAGTCCTTATTCCTTCAAGTGCAAGTGAATCAATATCAGCCTTTAACTGTAAGTCCTGTAAATCATCGGCACTATGTGTAACACCTCTTCCTGAAACTACATACTTCGGCGGAATCCGGTTCAAAACATAACTGATTGCATCAAGCCGGCAGTTTGTACAGTCACATGAAAGCCAGGCGGGGTTTTCTTTTTTTACCTCATCATAAAGCTTGTTTACATTTTGAATAACTACATCTTCCATCAGGTTATGAACGTCCATTGGATTCCTCCTTTGAAAGCATAGAGCTTAATAATACTATTATAGCACAGTTTTTTTAAAAGATGAGTTTTATTTTTTCATAAATTTTAAAACGATGTTGTCGATGAGTGAGAACAAAACGTTTCGTGATTTTACAGTCCTGTCGGCAACAAGCGGAATCTGTTCAAGAATATAATCTTCAAGAGTTATTGTAATTAATCCGTATTGAGTTCCTGCAAGAATTTTTCCTTTTAGCTTTGACGGAAGTTCTACAGTTATACGAACGTTTGACAGATTTTCCTTAATTGAATTTCCTGTAAGATATGGAACACAGACAGCAGTCTCTTTATATACCGGTGTCAGGTTGATTGAGATTTCCTTTGAGCCTGGAACGAAAATCCGGTAGTCTTTAATTGACTGGGTGTCATTATAATCTGCAAAAGAACCGAAGGCATAATTCATCAGTTCTGTACCGTCATGTATTCGGCCTTCCTGTCCCTGTTGAGTATTGTTTCCGGGACCTTTCATTGTGATGCTCAAAAATCTTGTGTCGTTATTTACAGCTGTAAGTGCAAGGTTATAGCCGCTTTCCTGAATATAACCTGTTTTTAATCCGTCGCAGCCCTTTAATATACCGAGCAAAGGATTTGTGTTCTTTTGAGTTATTCCCATTGTAATGTGCGCTGGAAGTCCGTTTGACCAGTCCTGTGCTTTATATGTGTCTCCGTCTGCTATGTTTTGAGGCTTCGGATATGTAAAACTTTTTACCGAATGAAATTTTTGCAGCGATTGAGGATATTTGTTTAAATACATTCTGCAGAAGGCTGCCATCTCTCGTGCAGTTGTAGAATTTTCTTCGCTATAGCCTGAAGCTTCTACAAAATGAGTGTTTTTCAGACCGAGAGATTGAGCTACGGCGTTCATTCTTTCGATAAATGCCTCCATGCTTCCGCTTATTGTATAGGCGAGTGCATAAGCCGCATCATTTCCTGAGGCAATGGAAAGTCCTAAAATTAATTCTTCAAGAGTTACCTTATGGCCTTCGCCTAAAAACATCAGGGAAGAATGAGGCGGCATATTACATGCATAGGCTTCTTTTGGAATAGGAATGAGTGAATCATAAGATAAATTGCCGTTTTCAACTTCCTGTTCAACAACATACATTGCAAAAAGTTTTGTTAAACTTGCAGGAGGAATAATTTCATCTGCATTTTTTTCATAAAGAATATCACCTGTTGCGGTATCAATTAAAATTACTGACTCGGCAAAAATATTAAGGTCAGCCTTTGACGATTTGAAGGGAAGCTCATGAATTAAAGTATTTCGTTCAGGGAAATTTTCATAGATTATTGTTTCCAGTTCAACCTGTTGAAGATGGGTAAGTTCTGGAGGTACTGCATTTTTAAGCTTTGCAGAACGGATTGCAATCAGCCCGATAAAAAGAATAAGGATTGCAGTTGCTGATGAGATAAGCAGTTTTACAAGAGTTTGTTTTGATATTTTTTTTGTGTTGTCTTTCGTTGTACTCATAGAATAATCTTATCAAAATTCAGAGAAAGAATAAATATGATTATTATAAGAGAGTAATTGAATATTAATAGGAAAAAAGATAAAATATTTCTCAAAATACGATTAGGAGGAATAAGATAAAAACTGCCTGAGATTGCGTCAGTTTTTATCTTTACAAGTTTTTTTACGAAAACTTGTGTATCCATTGCACATTCTCATTACATTGCGAATGTGCGAAAAAACTTATTCGCAAATCTTATGATTTGCTCATAACTTTTTTAGGAGGAATAGTATGAATATTTTTCGTGGTGCTTTTACGGCTTTAATTACACCGATGAACAAAGACGGTTCAGTTGATTTTGAGGGCTTCCGCAAAAATGTCAAACATCAGCTTTCCGAAGGCATTGATGGTCTTGTTCCTCTTGGAACCACAGCAGAAACACCAACATTGGATGAACGCCCTGGGGAAGAAGAAGACAAGATTATTCAGATTGTAATGGAAGAGGTTCGTGCATTTGAAAAATCTAAAGGCAAAAAAATCCCTGTAATCATTGGAGCCGGTTCAAACAATACTAAGGATGCAGTGGCATATTGTCAGAGAGCAAAAAAAGCAGGTGCAGACGCAGCTCTTGTAGTTACACCTTACTATAATAAACCTTCAAAAGAAGGAATCTATCAGCATTTTGCTGCAGTAAGCAAGGTTGGTATTCCAATCATCGTTTACAATATTCAGGGAAGAACAGGCTTGAACATTCCTACAGATTTACTTGCACGCATAGCACAGCTTCCAAATATTGCAGGAGTAAAAGAAGCTTCGGGCTCGGTTGCTCAGATGATGGAAGTTATCGGCACTGTAAAGGCAAAGAATCCTGATTTTGCAGTACTTTCGGGGGATGATGCATTAACACTTCCTTTGATTGCTGCAGGTGGAGACGGAATTATTTCTGTTGCTTCAAACATGATTCCAGCCCTTATGCATGAACTTGCAACAGCATGTCTTGAAGGAGACTTTAAGAAGGGACGCGAGATTCATTACAGACTTGCTCCATTCTTCAAAGCTGAATTCTGCGACGGAAATCCTGGCTCAATCAAGTATGCAATGAACTGTAAGAAAATGCCTGCAGGCAGCCTCAGACTTCCACTTGTAGAAGTTACAGCTGATGCAAAGAAGATTATCGAAAAAGCAATCAAGGATTGTAAGCTTTAATGATAGATTTACATTGTCATCTGGACGGCTCAATCACTGTAGAAATTGCAAAAAAGCTTGCACAATTACAGAAGATTGAACTTCCTGCAAAAACAGACAGTGAACTTTTAAAAAAACTTTCGGTTCCATCAGATTGCCAGAGTCTTAATGATTTTCTTGAATGTTTTGGACTTCCTTTAAGGCTCTTACAGACAAAAGAGGGAATTACGGAAGCAGTTCGTCTTGTGCAGGAAGATTGCAAGGCACAGGGTCTTGAATATCTTGAAATCCGATTCGCTCCGCAAAAGCATTGTGTAAACGGTCTTTCACAGGAAGAAGTAATTCTTGCCGCTCTTGAAGGATTAAAACAGTCTTCGTTACATACAAATCTGATTTTATGCCTTATGAGGGCCGATATTAATCAGAGTGAAAACAAAGAAACGATTGAGCTTGCTCAAAAATATCTTGTAAAGGATAACGGAGTTGTAGCAATAGATTTAGCCGGAGCCGAAGCGCTTTTTAAGACAAGGGATTTTGAAAAGGAATTTTTAATTGCAAAACAAAAGAATATTCCTTTTACAATTCATGCCGGAGAAGCAGATGGTCCTGAAAGCGTGTGGGATGCAATAAAGTTTGGCGCTGTAAGAATAGGTCATGGAGTAAGGGTTACAGAAGATCCTTCTTTAGTTGATTATCTTGCAGAAAAACAAATCCCTCTTGAAATGTGTCCTACAAGCAACAGATGTACAAAAGCAATTGATGATATGTCTTTATTTCCTTTGAGACAGCTTATGGAAAAAGGGGTAAAGGTAACAATCAATACAGACGATCCTGCAATATGCAGAACAAACTTAAAAGGGGAGCTTGATTTTGTAACCAATAAGTACGGAATCACCTCCAGCGAAAAAAAACAATTACTGCTGAATGCCGTAGATGCCGCGTTCTGCAGCGATGAATACAAGAATGAATTGAAGGAGAAAATATATGGCTCAGAAGATTAAGGTTGGTGTATTAGGTGCAACAGGTATGGTTGGCCAGCGTTATATCAAATTACTCGAAGATCATCCGTGGTTTGAAGTAACATATGTTGCCGCAAGTCCACGTTCAGCAGGAAAATTATATAAGGAAGCTGTAGAAAACAGATGGCTCATTGGTGAAAATATTCCAAATGCAGTTGAAAATCTTACAGTAGAAGATGCAAACCTTCCAGAAAAGGCTTTGGGAAAATGTCAGTTTGTATTCTCTGCACTCGAGCTTCCTAAAAAGGATGATATTAAGGCTCTGGAAGCAGCTTATGCCAAGGAAGGAATTCCTGTAGTAAGTAATGCTTCTGCAAACAGATGGACAGAAGATGTTCCAATGCTCGTTCCGGAAATCAACTATGCTCATCTTGATGTAATTGATGCACAGAAAAAGCATAACGGATGGGACAAGGGCTTTATTGCAGTAAAACCAAACTGTTCCCTCCAGACATACATGATGCCTCTTCACGCACTCATTCAGGCAGGCTACCCTGTTAAGAGGATGATTGTAACAACACTTCAGGCAACAAGTGGAGCAGGATATCCTGGTGTTCCTTCATTCGATATGATTGATAACATCGTTCCATTTATCGGTGGCGAAGAAGAAAAGACAGAAAAAGAATGTCTTAAGATTTTAGGCTCGGTAAAGGATGGAAAGATTGTAAATGCAGAATATCCTATTGTTTCTTCTACATGTACACGCGTTCCTGTAGTAGACGGACATACAGCATGTGTAAGCCTCGAATTCGATTTACCGGACGACAAAAAGCCTAGCCTCGAAGAAATCGAACGCGTATGGACAAGCTATACATCTTTGCCACAAAAGCTCAAACTTCCTTCGGCACCGGAGCATCCGATTGTTTTGCGCCACGAAGAAAATCGTCCACAGCCTCGCCGCGACCGTGAAACAGAAAAAGGTATGGCATGTGTAATCGGCCGCCTTCGTCCATGTAACGTTTTCGACGTAAAATTCGTAGCCCTGAGCCACAACACAAAACGCGGAGCCGCCCTCGGTGGAATCCTTAACGCCGAACTCTTAAAAGTCCGCGGTTTTTTTGATTAATCACAATTCAAAAGTATAAAATTAAGAAGACGGTATCTTATGAGGTACCGTCTTTTTTATTTAAAATCCCAATGTTTTTTTTAGTGCGTTTTGGGTAACAGCAGAGACATTTATTTTGGCTTTTCTGGACATATCGTCGAGCCACTGTGGTAAAGTAATATTTCGTCTTACATTGCGGCTTTTTTCAATCTGCCGGAACATATCAAGATCTACATCTACAAGTGAAACAAAAGATTTTCCGGCTTTTGCAAATTCACTTTTTTTGAGATCAATGGAGTCTATTCTGGAAGGAGCAGGAATTTCTGAATTCAATTTATCAAACAAGGAATTTCCGATAAAATCTTTTGCCATATTTATAGCATCAGCAATTCCATACCCTTCTGTAAATCCCTTAATATCAGGAATTTCAATAAGAATAGTAGCTTTTTTATCATTAGTTTCTGTAAAGATTACAGGATAGATTACGTTCATAAGTTTACCTCATAGAAATTATGGTAAAGAGAGTGGAATCTACAGATTCCATTTTTTTATTATGCTTCTTGCAAGAAATTCATTAATTTCTGCATGACGAGGAATTTGTTCATGGTCTTTTCCACGCTGGTAAATATCATGATTACCACCGTGCCGGACAAAAACAAACCCTGTTTTTTTAAGCCTTTTAACTAACTCCTTATTTTTCATGTCTTTATTATACACATTATATACACACTGTCAAATATAAAGGAGGGTAAAGGGAAGGTGATTATTGCATTGAAAATTATATACATTTTCTTTTTTTTATTTTTCCCCCACAATAATCATTGTACGGGCGTTCTGGTCATATGGGGATAAATCAAAGTCGCCGTAGACATTTACTTTTTTAAAGCCAAAGTCCTTGAGCTTGTCGCGCAAAAAGGATGCAGGGTAAAGACGCTGGATGAAGGTGTGGTCTTTTATGGCTGTGGTGGTTTTTAGCTCGCTGTCCTTTGTGTCTTTGGGGTAGAGCATCCATCTTGAGCTTAAGCCTTCCCATGCTCCTTCTACTTTAAATTCTGTAACAACCTTGTAGCCTGCGCGCTCAAAGATTTCACCGCTTGTCCAGTATAAAACGGCTGTTTCACGGCTTGTACATTCCATTATAAAGGTTCCGCCTGGTTTTACGCTGTCTGCCATGTTTTTTAGAATGAGCATGTCTTCTTCCTGGGTATCGCAATAACCAAACGAAGTATAAAGATTTACAACACAGTCGTATTTTTTATTTGTATTTAAAGTTCTTAAATCAGCATTTACAAAATTGATGTCTAAGCCTTCGTCCTCGGCACTTTCCTTTGCTGCCTCCAGCTCTGTCTGGATTATATCAACACCGGTAACATCAAGTCCAAGAAGAGCTAATTCAACAGAAATGCGGCCAAGCCCGCAGCCTGCATCCAAAACGGTCTGTCCTTCTTTAAGACCGGCAAGCTTTTTTACGTACTCTGCAACTGCCGGTGCTTCCTGCCATCTTGCGTCATCAAACATAATCGGGGCAAAGGTTATCCAGAAATCTTCTTTTTCGAACCATTCCATATCTTTCATCTATGAATATAATTAAATCATATCAATAAGAATTTTACAATTAATCTTTTTAGTTATAAAATTAAATAATCATTTATGATTGAGAGTTTTTGAATGGGATTAAAGCGTTTTATTTTAAAGCATTTTTCTTTTGAACGTCCTCTTGATAAGCGAATAAGTCTTGTAATGCTTTGTTGTGCCATTATAGGAAATGTTCTTGGTGCTTTTGAGTCTTTTTTTATAGAGCTTCCCCTGATTGCAAAAATTCTTCCTGTAAGTGCAGTTGTAATACTTTCATTCCTTTTGATTTTGGGATTTAAAACTGAAAGAACACGCGTTTATAATATAATTTCGATTTTTATCACTACATCAATTATTTTTCCGCTTATGTTTTTTGCAAACGGTGGATTTCAAAGCGGAATGCCGTTTTATCTTCTGGTAAGTTCTGTTTTTATTGTTTTCGGATTACGTGGTATTCCGCGAATAATTATTCTTGTAATAGATGTTGCAGAAATAATTGTTCTTTGTTTTATATATTTTCATTTTCCACATATTTTTCCGGTTATTGCTCCTGAAGTAAAGGTGTTTGATATTTCTGCTAGTCTTATCGTAGCTTTTTTTATCATGTACAGTTTTGGATATTTTGTCCGTCTTCAGCATGAATTTGATAACAGAAAAATTAAAGAATTGTCTGAGCTGTATAAAATGCAGGCAAATACAGATGAACTTACAACGCTTTATAATAGACGGTATTTTAAAGATTTTCTGAAGATAGCAATTTCTACCTTGGGTGATACAGGTCAGCTTCATCTTGCAATGTTCGATATAGATGATTTTAAGGTTATAAATGATAAATTTGGCCATCTTTATGGTGATGAAGTATTAAAGAAATTTGCTAATATTTTGATTGAAGAAAGTCATGATAATATTTTTTCATGCAGATATGGTGGTGAGGAATTTTTGATTCTCATCCCGAAAAAAACATCAAAGGAAGCGCTTGAGGTTGTTGAACGGATTATTCAGAAAACCAGGGAACGGATTATTTATGAAGAAAAACACAGCGTAACTGTAAGTGCAGGCTTTATTACTTATAAAAACAATATGTCTTACGAAGTGCTCCTTCAAACTGTTGATGCAAACCTTTATAAAGCTAAATTCAGCGGTAAAAATAGAGTTGCCTATTAGTTTAAATATCATTCAAAACAGATTTCATAAAGTTCAATATTCTGATCCTGAAAATTTGAAAAGCACAGATATTTTCCATCGGGACTTACATCTAAACCGGTCGGCTGGTTTCCGCCTTCAAAGCTCTGTATAATCTGCATCGTATCAACATCGATAATCTGAATCTTACCGTTTGCAGGGCTTCTCTTAGTATAATCTGTAGGGTTGTTGGGACCTCTTGAAGAAACGAAAAGCCACCGGTTGTTAAAAAGATTAATTGTATTTGGATTATTAAAGACTTTAGTTTTTCTTTCTATCTTGAAAGTTATTAAATCTATTTCATAAACAGAACGATAGAACATGTCAGATACGTAGGCTTTTGTCTGCGCTCTGTTTAACACAATGTGACGCATTGCAGAATCTTTTATTTTTATTGTGTTTATAATTTTTCCTTCATTAACATCGATTTTTTCTATTAATCCGCTTCCGAAAGAAAGACTTATAATATTATTTCCAGCATTGATAAAATATAATCCTCGTGGTTCTGTTCCTGTTTTTATCTTTTTAAGGCATTTTCCGCTTTCATAATCTATGATTGAAACATCATTCGAAACCCAGTTTGAAACTGCAAGCAGTTGTTTTTCTTTACTGAACGCTATGAATTTTGACCAGTTACCTGTTGTCGGAATTGTTCGTTTATATTCAAAGCCCGGATAGGAATATTCATACAGATTGGCGGTAGTCATTTGTGAAACTAGAAATACTTTTTTTTCCGGAATAAAAAGTCCTTCTGCAAAACCCTGCTTTTGTGAGTCAGGAGGGTTAATTCTTTTTATGATTTTTTTCTCTTCTACACTGAAGATGTCAAAGCCGTTGTCTTCAAGTAACGGCATGATGATATATTTACTGTCCGGTGAAAATAAAACCTGCTTAGGCTGCCTTCCGCACTTATAAGTCCCGATTTTCTTAAGCACAGGCCCTTCAGTTTTATCTTCCGCCTTATTCAAAGCCTTATCTTGAGCCATCGCTCCCATCGCAATCAAAGAAAAAAAAATGATAAAAAATTTCTTCATAATCTGATTATACTTTACACTGTGGAAGTGGGGCAAGATGAAAGAGTGGGGGAGGATTTTTTATGACAAAACGTTTAGTTCATAGTATAATTTTATAAATACTTAAAAAGTTTTTTCAGGAGGTAAAAATGAAAAAATGTTTTATAGGTTTATTTGCAGCAGTTCTGGTTGTAAGTATGGTTGGATGTAAGGGAGAAGTAGAAAGCGGTACCGGTGGAAGTTCTTCTTCTGGAAGTGATAAAGCAGGTACAGTTGCACTTGAAAAGATTAAAATAGGTACTACAGAATATGATTTTACTGCACAGGTTTATGTAACAGGACCAGATGGTGCAATAATTGAAGGTAAAACAAATACCGATAATTATGCAGGTGTTTTTGTTGCTGGACGCAAAGTTAAGCTCAGTCCATATATTATGAGTAAGTACGAAGTTACACAGGAGCTTTATACTGCAGTTATGACAGGACAGAAAGTTAGTATAAATGGTGTTCAAAAAGCTCTTGCAGCAGAACCATTTGAGTGTAAGTCTACTAATGATGCTTATAAAGTACTTTTACCTGGTGAAAAACAGAAATACCGTGCCGCAGAAAATATGACCTGGTATGATGCAGTATATTTTTGTAACGCTTTAAGTGAAAAGACTAATCTTACAAAAGCTTATAATATTACAGGTATGACAGTAGATGCGGATGGAAAAATAACTGGCGCTACAGTAACACTTGTTTCAGGTGCTAACGGCTACCGCTTACCAACCGAAGCAGAATGGGAATTCGCAGCCCGGGGAGGAGACCCTACAGCACCAGTCTGGGATTATACATTTAGCGGGGCTGCAAAGGCAGATGGTTCAAGTTATTCAGCTGATCAAAATACAGGTTTAGATGCTGTTGGATGGTACTGGAGTAACACAGGAAGCGGAACAACATCAAATAGTGATCCTTCGAGTGGTACAGCCGGTTACGGAACCCATCATGTGGGAAAAAAAGCTTATAATAAACTTGGTATTTATGATATGAGCGGTAACGTCTTTGAATGGTGCTGGGACTGGTATGATGGTGTTACAAATAATATTGATAGTGCATATACCGAAAATGGAGTTGTGATTAATCCTGCAGGCCCTGCGGGTGCCTCGGGTGGCTCTGGCCGTGTCGTTCGTGGCGGCGGCTGGAGCAGCAACGCTTTCTGGGGCTCTGTTTGCCGCCGGTACGACAACATCCCGTTCGACGTGAACTATTTCCTGGGCTTCCGCGTTGTTCGCAACGCCAACTAGCGTTGGCTAGATCTGTAAGGAAATTATTAAAAACTTCTGTATTCGCAGAAGTTCGATTCCGCTCAGTAACACCCTTTTTGAGCAATAAGTTTATCAATATCATCAAAGGCGTTTTGAATTGATTCGGAATGATACATCTCGTACATATTTATTATGTAATCTGTAAGATTTAAGTCGTCCAGTTTTTTTAAGATTATGTCTGCGGTTGTTTTTTTATAAGAAGCATATTGTTCCAAAAGGAAAGTAAAAAATTCAATTTCTTTTGACATTTAATCTCTCCTGATGTAGAGGGAATTTCTTGGATCTCCCGTAATTTGTTCTGCTTCCCAGATATCAAAAATACCATCCGGGCTGAATTCCCACATTTCGAGTTCAGGGTTTGAAAGCATCTTATATGTTTTTGAAAAAAGAAATCTTCGAAGTGAATCCATTATACTATAACCATATTTATTACTTATCTGTGTCGAAACCATTTTATCGTAATAATCAAGAATATATGGAAGTTCTTTCATTATCTGACCTCCAGAAATTTTAAGGATTTTAATGCAGTGTCAGTTTTAAATGTATATTGATCATGTAATTTTTGTGTAAGAAGTCGTTTTATTGTCTCTTCAATACTATAAATTCCACTGAAATATAGACTTATAACAGGCATAGTTTTATCATTCGCAACCGGGCCGATTATAATATCATAATCGTTATCCTTAATTTCCAGATTCTTCCTGTTTGATGTTACGTATTCAAGCCATTCTCTGTCTGCATTTTTAAATTGAAGGATTTTTAAAGCAGATGTGTTTGATTCATCATACTCGAAAACAGAGATTGTCTCTTTACCTGATTCACGTCTTTGTGTTGTAAGTTTTGCCCATCTGGAAGCCTGTTCATAACTGGAAGTAAGATAAAATCCTGAGCCAAAATCTAGTTTTCGGTCTGATGTGAGGATTTTTGGATGAGTGACTTCAATGTTACTTCCATGATACAACTTCATAAATAAATTATATCATAATTGAGTAAAAATTGTATATGTATATTTTTCCCTCTTTCTACACCGCCAGTTCTTCCCAGCGGGCGTATTTTTCTTCCAGGAGTTTGGTGAGTTCTGTGTAGCGTTCGCCGGCTTTTCGGGAGGTTTCGAAGTCGGGGCTGGACATTAATGGTTCCAGCTCTTTTTGTTCTTTTTCGAGCTCGGGGATTTCTTTGTCTAAGGCTTCGAATTCGCGCTGTTCTTTGTAGGAAAGTTTTTTTCTGGCAGGAGGAGTGGTTGTGGCAGAAACAGTGGCAGATGATGAAGAGTCAGGGGCCGAAGAAGAGATGTTTTTATCGGCAGAACCCGCGCTCACAGAAGTGATATTTTTATCCCCAGAAGCGATGTCCTCTTTAGAACCCGCCTTCTTCTCCTCTTCCAGATACTCAATATATTCGCTGCATTTTCCGACAAAGCCGCTTATGCTTCCGTCCTCTTCCATAATAAAAAGGGTGTCGGCGCATTTATCCATAAAATAGCGGTCGTGGCTTACGAGTAAGAGGCAGCCTTCAAAATGCATTAAAAACTGCTCTAAAAGGTTCATCGTAAAAATATCAAAATCATTTGTGGGTTCGTCTAAGATTAAAAAATTCGGGTTTTCCAAAAGCAGGCGAACAAGATAAAGTCTTTTTCTTTCTCCGCCGGAAAGGCTGCTTACAGGTGAATGCTGGATTTTTCCTTCAAAGCCGAACTCTTCTAAAAATTTTGCGGCGCTTACTTCTTTTGTGCCGTCGTTCAGAGTCATGTGTTCGGCGGTTTCTTTTATGTATTCTAAAACAGTAATGTCCGAATCATTAAAAACAGGATTCTGTTCATAATAGCCGAATTTTGTGTTAACTCCTGTTTCAACTGTTCCGCTGTCTGGCTTTATTCTTCCGGTTATTATATTTAAAAATGTAGATTTTCCCTGTCCGTTGTTTCCAAGAATTCCTATTTTTTGTCCCTTAGTGAATTTGTAAGAAAAATCTGAAAAAATCTGATTGTTACCGAAGGATTTTGAAATGCCATGAAGCTCTAAAACCTTTCCTCCAAGACGCTGTCCCTTTACTTCAAAAGTATATCCTTTGTCCTGCTGGAATTTTTCTCTGTTTATGAGCTGTTCATCTCTCTGGATTCTTGCCTTAATCTTTGTTCCTCTGGCACAAGGGCCGCGCAAAAGCCATTTTCGTTCAAAGCGTAAGACTGATTCAATTCGTCGTTCGGTATTTGCTTCAATTTCTGCTTCTTTTTCTTTTTTTTCAAGATAATCAGAATAATTTCCGTTATAAAGCTTTAAATGCCCGCGTGAAAGCTCATAAATATTTTTGCATACTTCATCAAGAAAGTAACGGTCGTGGGTTACCATCAAAACAGCGCGAGGGGTTTCCTTAAGATAATTCTGAAGCCAGTAAATTGTTTTTATATCAAGATGATTGGTCGGTTCATCAAGCAAAAGAATCTTTGAATCTTCGACAAGGACCTGTGCAAGCGATACTTTTTTAATCATCCCGCCGCTTAAGGTGCCCATTTTCTGGTTTAAATCTTTTATATCAAGAGTGCTTAAAATTGAACTTATCTGCGATTCATAATTCCATAAATCGTTGTTATCCATTTTCAGGAGAATCTGTTCATATTTTTTCTGGATTGAATCTGAATTGTTTGTTGAAAGCTCTTCGCAGATTCGTGAATATTCGTTGATAATATCAAGCTTTGGTGATTTATGCTTGAATATATGTTCACGGATTGAATCTTCACTGGAATAATCAGGGTTTTGCGGTAAGAAGGAAACAGTAGCTTCTTTATTGAAAACAATCGTTCCACCGTCAGAGGTTATTGTTCCTGCGATAGTATTAAGCAGGGTTGATTTTCCTGTTCCGTTTTTACCGATAAGCGCTGCCTTTTCACCTTCCTGAAGTCCGAAGGTTACATCGGTAAACAAAGGTTTTTCCCGTCCTGTTTTACTCAGATTGTTGATAGAAAGAAGATTCATAAGCCGAGTATAGCATATATATATATCAGAAAACAGAGGTATTTTTTGTACTTGATAAAAATATGTCTTACTGTTAAATTTTTTTCATGTCATTTTATTTGAAGAAATGTTTTTTTTGTTTTCTCAATCTTTATTTTTTATCTGTTTTTATTTTCGCAAATGGAACTGGAGATAAAGATAATCGTACAATTCCTGAATGTGAAATACGCGGATGTTCTTCTATTGTTGATTTAGGATATGAAGAAAATCATCCCTTGTTTTTCGGAAACCCGTCGGATGCAGTGTGCAATGAAAAGAAAAAAAACAATTATCTTCTGGAAAAAAAACAATTTGTCGTATCTTACAATGCCGAAAAATTAATTCCAAACTGGGTTGCATGGCATCTTTGTTCTTCAGATATTGGTTATATCAGACGAACGAATGATTTTAGAAGTGATGAAACCTTGCCCAGACAGTTTTATGCGGTAACAGACAGAGATTTTCAGTTCAGTGTTTATGGTTTTGAGCGTGGACACCTTTGTCCTTCAGGAGAACGTACTACAAATGCAGGAGATAATTCAGCGACTTTTTTAATGACAAATATTGTTCCTCAAAGTTCGGACAGTAATCAGGGGGTGTGGAATTACCTGGAAAATTATGAGCGTTCACTTGCACTTGATGGATATGAGCTTTATATTTTTGCAGGTACACTTGGATGCGGTGGAACGAGCTCGAAAGGATATTATGAATTCATTCCTGTAAAAAATAATTTGCGGAAAAAAATAACGGTTCCTGCATCTATGTGGAAAATTATTATTGCAATAAAGGAAGGAACAGATGATTTTAACCGCATAGATGAAAAAGTTCTTTGCATTGCAGTTATTATTCCGAATAAAACAGGCATTCCGAAAAAAGGCGGCTGGCAGCAGTTTGCCTGCTCAATAGATGATATTGAAAGATTCACAGGCTATGATTTTTTTGAACTTCTGCCTGATGATATTGAATCCAAAATAGAAGAAAGGGTTTACGGTAAAAAATGATTTCATTACTTGCAAGAATTTTTATTAAAGACAGAAAAAATTACTCGGACCGGAAAGTTCGTGAGAGTTATGGTGTTTTGTGCGGCGGATTCGGAATATTTTTAAATCTTCTTTTGTTTGCTGCTAAATATTTCTTTGGAATTTTAGCATGCAGTGTTTCCATGCGTGCAGATGCCCTGAACAATCTTTCAGATGCGGCTTCATCTATCGTTCAGATTTTAGGCTTCAAGCTTTCTTCAAAAAAACCGGACCCTGAACATCCTTTTGGACATGGAAGACTGGAATATATCGCAGGATTAATTATATCTTTCTTTATCATTCATATGGGAGTTGAATTAATTAAGGATTCAATCGGAAAAATCATTAATCCCCAGCAGTCACAGATAAATACTTTATCGGTAATAATTATGTGTGCTGCAATCGTCGTGAAATTTTACATGTATTGTTATAATCATTTTATTGCAAAGAAAATAAAATCGGTGAGCATGGAAGCGACTGCAAAAGACAGCTTCAGTGATATGATTTCTACATCAGTTGTCATAATATCAATGATTTTAAGCCGGTTTACTTCTTTTCCTGTTGATGCTGTGGGCGGTATTATAGTAAGTCTTTTTATTTTGAAAACAGGTATCGAAACTGCAAAGGATACTATTCTTCCTCTTTTGGGAACAGTTCCTTCAAAAGAATTTGTACAGAAAGTTGAAAAAGAATTATTGTCACATTCTCCGATTATCGGAATGCACGATCTTGTAGTTCATGATTATGGTCCGGGGCGTCTTATGATTTCCTTGCATGCAGAAGTTCCGGGCGATAAAGATATTTTTGAACTTCATGATGTAACTGATAATGCAGAAAATGATATTGCAAAAAAATTTAACTGTCATGTAGTTATTCATATGGATCCGGTAGATACTAAAAACAAACGGCTTGATGAATTAAAGAAAATAATTAATGAAGAATGTCTCAGCATTGATAAGGAAATGCATTTTCATGATGTTCGGATTGTTCCCGGCAAAACTCATACAAATCTTATTTTTGATGTAGTAAAGCCCTTCTGCTGTAAATTGAGTGATGAAGAATTGAAAAATGAATTGAATAGAAAAATTCATGAAAGGAATTCAGACGTTTATTGTGTTATTACGATAGATCAGCCGTTTGCATAAAAATCATTTTTTGATGTAGGTTACATAATCATATTTTATACCGTTTTCTTCCCTGGTTTCTTCTATTGTTTTCGTCCATTTTTTGTTTAAAGCAGGAAAGTACCTGTCACCGTCAAAATCCTTATATATTTCTGTTGCATAGATTCTGGAAGCGTATTTTATTGTCTGTCTGTAAATTTTTTCTCCACCGCAGATTAATATTTCAGGTATATTATTACCGTCAATTGTTTTTTCTTCTGCAATTGATTTTATTGCCTGCTTTAGATTTTTAAATAGCATGCAGCCTGGGGGACATTCCTGTTTTGTTTTAGATATGATTACTATTGTGCAGTAAGAAAGGGCGTGACCTATTTCTTCAAAGCTTTTACGCCCCATGATGATTTTTTTACCGCTGCATATGTTTTTAAAACGATTTCTCTCAGAAGGAATATTCCATGGAATCTTCCTCTGAGAGCCTATTACGCGATTATTTTTTGTATATGCCGCTAAAAGTGAAATTGAATATTTCTTCAACTTATGCTTCTACTTCGATTAACTGTGCAACTGACTGTTTTGAATAAATGCTTCTAGAGTTCTTGTATGGATTTTTGAAGCTGTTAATCTGAACTTTGATGTTATCAATATGTACTCGAAGTAAATCTCTGTTAATCTGATTCTGTTTAAGAACCTTTTCCTGGAGGCTTGAAAGTTCATTCTGGATTTTTGCGATAGATTCGCTGTCTTCCTTGCTGTCAATTATAGAAGCACTCTTATACATTCTTTTCATAGGAACTATAACTTTCTGGAGATTTGCGATATTTTTTACAACCTGCTGTTCAAGTTCTGTATGTGCGAGCAATGCTTCAGGATTTTCTGCTGCAATTGAATCCTGCTGTTTTTCGAGAACAAGTAAATATTCTTCGAATTTTGAGCGCTGCTGTTCAAGCAGAGATTTGAATTTTCGCAATAAAGCAACTCTTTCGTCTAATTCTTCTTTTGAAATTTCCATAATAGTTCCTCCCAGAATACTATTTTATCCTTCTATATTTACAGCGCTTTGAACTTTTGCTGCAGGAGCATTTGCTGTGCTGTTTGAAACCTGTCTCCAGCATTCACCAAGCTGTGAAACCATAGTTAAGATAGATTCAAGTTTTTTTCTATCTTTATTTATTCCGGCATTTATAAGTTCCTGATTAAAGTAAATGTAAAGTGCCATTAAATTCTTTGCAATATCTCCGCCTTTATCCATATCTAAAGAAACCTGCAATTCTGTGATTATTGCCTGTGTTTTTTGAATTGCAATGCCGAATTTCTCGATATTTGAAGGCAGAATCTTATCATTCTGTTCAAAATAACTTAAAGCTGTTGTAAGTTGTTTTGCAGCTCCCTCGTACAAAAGCACAACTAATCTTCCCTGACTTGCTGTACTTACATTTGTTTTCTGATATGCACTGTATGCATTAGTATATCCCATCTTAGACCTCCCTGGAATAGTATGGTACATCTTGATTTTCGGAATTTGAAAAATTAACTTTAGAAAAAAAATAAAAAAAATATGAAAATTTTTAGTGGAAAAAAAGCCGTTTCTTCATTATATTTATATAGTATATTTGTTCATTTTTAAGGATAGTTTATGGCTAAGGACCAGAATAATTTAAGCAATAATAACAATGATGAAAATGATCCGTACAAATTTTTTAAATTTGCGGGTCCTGAAAATCATAAGAATAAAAAAAATAATAAAAACGGGAAAGGAAATTCTTTCTTTTTAATTTTGATTGCAATTATAAGCTGTGTTGCTATCTGCAGTTTTTTCTTTAACTCAAAATATGACGATTCAATTGAATTTTCTGAATTTAGAAAAAAGGTAGAAACAGGTCAGATTGTTGAAGTTCAGATTGAACAGGATACAGTTACAGGTTATGGCTCAGTTATTTCAACTCCGGTTACAGATCAGAAGGGGCTGTCATCGCTTTTCAAGTCAGATTCACAGGTTCAGCGTGATGTATATAAAAGTTCTATACTTGGTGTAAAGGACAGCTTTCTTGAGCTTCTTGATGAAAAGAATGTTCGCTATAAATTTGTTAATCCAAAGCCGAATTATCTTCTTTCTATTTTGTACAGCTTTGGTCCGCTTATTCTTATTATCCTTATTTCTGTATTTATGTTTAGAAAAATGGGCAGTGGTACAGGCGGCGGAGTCGGAAGTATATTTAATGTCGGTTCAAGCCGTGCAAAGGTTGTGGAAGAAGGAAAAATCAAAACACGCTTTGCAGATGTTGCAGGTGTCGATGAAGCAAAGGACGAGCTTGTTGAAGTAGTTGATTTTTTGAAATCTCCTAAAAAATATACAGATATCGGTGGTAAAATACCAAAGGGTGTTCTTTTAGTCGGTGATCCTGGGACGGGTAAAACTCTTCTTGCACGGGCTGTTGCCGGTGAAGCGGGAGTTCCGTTTTTTACAATCAGCGGTTCAGATTTTGTTGAAATGTTTGTAGGTGTCGGTGCCAGTCGTGTAAGGGATTTGTTTAAACAGGCGCGTGAAAAAGCTCCGTGTATTATTTTTATTGATGAGATAGATGCACTTGCAAAAAGCAGGGCAAATGGTTTTTCTTCGAACGATGAACGTGAACAGACTTTGAATCAGCTTCTGGTAGAGATGGATGGCTTTGATAATGAAAAAGGTCTAATTGTTCTTGCAGCGACAAACCGTGTAGATGTTCTTGATCCTGCAATTCTTCGTCCCGGACGTTTTGACAGACAGGTTCCTGTTGAAAAACCGGATGTAAAGGGGCGTGAAGAGATTCTTCGTATTCATGCAAAAAATGTAAAGCTTGAGGATGATGTTGATTTTGAATCTGTTGCTCATGGTACGACAGGTTTTGCCGGAGCAGATCTTGCGAATGTAGTTAATGAAGCGGCCCTTCTTGCAGTAAGAAACGGTCGTAAAAAAGTCACTATGGAAGATTTTAATGATGCAATAGATAAAGTCAGCATAGGTCTTAAGAAAAAATCACGTAAGGATAATAAACGTGAGATTAAAATTATTTCTGTTCATGAAACAGGACATGCACTTGTTGCGGCATTTATTCCTGAACATGAACCTGTCAATAAAATTACTGTCGTTCCAAGAAGTCATGGGGTTGGAGGCTTTACACAATATCGTGATAAGGATGAAAAATTTCTTTACACTCAAAAAGATATTATTAATGAGGTTGACAGTCTTCTTGGAGGTCGTGCTGCAGAACAGATTATTCTTAATGATATTTCTACCGGAGCATCCAACGATATTGCTCGTGCAACGGAAATGATAAAACGTATGATTACCGATTTTGGTATGTCAAATAAGTTTAAAAATATGACATTAGGAAAAGGGGTTCTTGGAAACAGAGGCGGAGAACCTAATCTTGTACGTGAGTTTAGTGAAGAAACGCAGAATTATATTGATGAAGAAATTGCCCGCATAATGAATGAGCGTTACAACAGTGTAGTTAAACTTTTATCGAAGCATAAGGCATTACTCGAATATATTTCAAATGTTCTTGTTGAAAAAGAAACTATTGATGGAAAAGAATTCTATAAGATAGTTAACGCAGAAAAAAACTGCAAGATTCCTGCAGCTTTAAATAATTCTACAAAAACTTCGACAAAACAAAAGAATAAGTCAGTTGACGTAAAAGAGTAACTGTTCTAAAATAAGTAAGGTTAACCACTATGAAAAAATTATCAGTTAGTTTATTAATTTTATTTGTCTGTGCATTTAATTTAAGTTCACAGGGAATTACTACTGCAAGTGCATATTTTAAATCTGTTTCGGAGTATTATGCTTCTTTTAAGGACTATGAGGCAGATTTTAATATTACAATTAATGGTAAAGAGACTTACGGTGTACTTTCTTTTAAAGCACCGAATTTTATCCGTCTTGATTATTCAAAGCCGGCAAATCAGGTTATTTGTTATAATGGTGATATGCTTACAATGTATCTTCCTGATTCATCAGCCGTTCTTCAGCAGCAGGCAAAGTCCGGAGGTTCTGCACAGGGGCTTGCGCTCATGAGCCGTTATTATACAGTTGCTTATGAAACAGGTCAGGCACCGGTTCCTCTTGATTCTACTTCAGATGAAATGGTTGTAAAATTCATTCTTCACAGTAAGGGTGGAGAAGCCTTCAGATATATTAAACTTGCCGTTAATCCTGAAACAAAATTAATCAGAAGACTTGAAGCTGTAACTCCTGGTGGAATTTCATTTGTCTTTAATTTTCTTGCATATAGAATTAACACTGGAATTTCTGAAAACAGATTTATTTATGATGCTCCATCATCTGCTAATAATTTGAACAACTTCCTGTTTACGGAGTAACTTAGAATGAATAGTTTTGGAGAAATACTGAAGAATAAGCGTTTAGAAAAAGGACTCGATTTAGATAAAATAGCCAGAGATATCTCCATAGACAGAAGATATCTGCAGGGACTTGAAGATGAAGATAATTCTGCATTTCCCGGCGAAGCTTATATGATTGGTTTTCTTCGTAACTATTCTAATTATCTTGAGCTTGATACTGCATTAATACTCAAGCTGTATAATAATAAAAAGATTCAGGAATCTCCTGTTCCTGTTGAACTTACTGCACGACACAGACCAACATGGCTTTTACCGGCAATTGTTACGCCTATTGTACTTGTTGTCGGAGTTATTCTTGTTGTTTCAATCTGTCTTATTAAAAAACACAAAGCGTCAGATGATCCTTCGGTAGTAGTTTCAAGTAAAGTAAAAAATAAAAAATATGAGCTTGATGATTCAAAATTCAGTGAACGTGTTTATAAGGGCGATCAGTTAATTGTCCCTACAGATAACGGTCAGATTATACTCACTGTTCAGAATACACTTTCATCGCTTGGTCTGGAAACTCCATCGGGTGTCTTTTATACAGATCTTGCAGAAGAATCAGAAATTGATATTAACGGTGATTCGAATCCTGATTTAATCGTTTATGTTTCAGATCTTTCGTATACCGATGAAGGCCGCGGTGCAGAAGTAAGTGTGCTTTTGCGTCATGGAGTTCCGAACGAACAGACAAGTGTTTATGTTGATGAAATTCCGTTTGTTGATGAAGTTCGTTCTAAACATCCTCAGAAGGTTATTCTTGAAGATAATCGTGCTTATCCGTTTACTGTTAATGCTTCCTTCCGTGGTGCATGTCTGTTTAGAAATAAGGTAGATTCTCAGAGTTCTGTTGAAACATATTTCTCAAGTGGAGAAGTTTTCACTGCTACTCCTCATAATAGCATCAGATTGTGGATGTCGAACAGTAACACTGTAAAAATTACTATTATTGCAGACTCAAAGAGTTTTGATCTTGATATTGGTGTTGCAGGACACGTTCTTGTAGAAGATATTAAGTGGATTAAAGATGTAGACGGTCGTTATCGTCTTGTGGTTATAGAACTTGACTAATTCCAGAATAAAATTCTTTATAGATCAGCATGGTTGTGCAAAAAATCAAACTGATGCAGAACTAATCGCAGGTTTTCTTGTAAAAAAAGGTCTGGAGCATACATTAAATCCTGATGAAGCAGATTATATTCTCATTAATTCCTGTGGATTTATAAATTCAGCTAAAAAAGAATCGATTGATGCTGTTTATAGGGCATCGAAAAATTATCCGGATGCAAAAATTATTTTAACAGGATGTCTTGCAGAACGTTATAGCGATGAGCTTTTTGAATCTATTTCTGAGCTTAAGGGAGTTTTTGGAAACGGTAATCTTTCGGGAATTGCAGATTTTATTGAAGCTTGTGAAAAAAAACGTTCAAAAAAAATCTATGAGCAGAAAGAAATTTGTGAGGGTGAGCGTCCGGTCCTTTATGGTTTTAAAGGCTCTGCTTATGTAAAAATTACGGAAGGCTGTTCGAATCACTGTTCATTTTGTGCCATTCCTTTAATCCGTGGTGAACTTAGAAGCAGAAAAGCGATTAATATTGTACAGGAAATTAAAACGCTTGTAGAAAATGGTGTTTATGAAATTAATCTTATAGGTCAGGATATTGCGGCGTATGGAACAGGCCTTGAGGATGAAAATCTTTTTAAAGAAACAGCCCTTGAAAATAATAAATACAACAGAAAGCTTGAAAACTGCTCATCCGGAACATCTGCCTTATCGCTTCTTCTTAAGCTAATAGGTCAGATTAAAGGAGATTTTATTATCCGTCTGCTTTATATTCATCCGGATCATTTTAATTTTGATATTATTGATGCAATCAGAAAGGATAAAAGAATCGTTCATTATTTTGATATTCCGTTTCAAAGCGGTGATGATGAAATTATACGGGCCATGAATAGAAAAGGAACAAAAAAATCTTATGAAGCTTTTATTTCTGAATTACAAAAAGAAATTCCTGATATGGTTTTACGTACAACATTTTTAACAGGATTCCCCGGTGAAACAGAGAATGCCTTTAATAACTCAAAGGACTTTTTGCAGAATATAAAGCCACATTGGTCGGGAACCTTTCCATACAGTCGTGAAGAAGATACACCTGCATATTCATTAAAAAATAAAGTTTCTTCGAAAATTGCCGTACAAAGAAGCAGGATTCTTGAAGAAGAACAGATGAAAATCACTTCAGATAAGCTGAAAGGATATGAGGGACAGACTATGCGTGTACTTGTAGAAGAAGTGTTCCAGTCAGAAAAAGAAAATTCAGAAGATTTTGAAGGGCTTGCAATAGGTCGTGCATGGTTTCAGGCTCCGGACGTTGACGGTGCGGTTGTTATCAGATTTGATGCTGAAGATGAACAGCACATAAGGGAAGGAAATGTCGTAACGGTTAAGATAATTTCCTGTACCGGTGTTGATTTAGATTCACGATTTGTTTACCATAGAAACTGATGGAAGAATATTTAAATCTGTTGAATGAGCAGCAGCTTGAAGCTGTTGAACATGAGGGATCTCCTCTTTTGATTTTAGCAGGCGCTGGTTCTGGAAAAACACGTGTAATAACTACAAAAATTGCGTATCTTATAAATAAGAAAAATGTTGAACCTTATTCTATACTTGCAGTGACCTTTACCAAAAAAGCTGCCAATGAAATGAGGCAGAGGGCAATTGCGATTGAACCGGAAAGTGAAGGCTCACAAATAAGAACATTCCATTCGTTTGGTTCATGGTTTTTAAGAAAATATAGTCAAGAAGCCGGACTGGACAAAAATTTTACTGTTTATGATGATGATGACATGGCAGTTCTTGTAAGAAAAGCAGATCCGTCACTTTCTACTAAAGAAGCCAAAATAGCTGCCAGACAGATTTCTCTTGCGAAGGATTATTGTCTTGAACCGACAGATGACCTTTCGTTTTTGCAGAGTGAATTTGATATCAATACAGTTTATGCAGAATATCAGAAAAAACTCCGTGCATGCGGCAATGTAGATTTTGGTGATTTAATTATGCTTCCGTATAAGGTAATGCAGAATAATTCATCAGTTGCACGACAGATTCATCATCGTTTTAAAGTCATAATGGTCGATGAATATCAGGATTCGAATATTGCTCAATATAAGCTTTTACAGAAACTTTCCGGTGTTGAAGAAGGAAATGATTGTTATGTATGCGTTGTCGGAGATGATGATCAGTCTATTTATCATTTCCGTGGAGCAGAGGTTCAGAATATCCTGACGTTTCCTGATAAATTTCCTGGAACTAAAATCATAAGGCTTGAAAGAAATTATCGTTCAACTTCACGAATTCTTGATGCAGCGAGTCTTGTTGTTTCGAAAAATGAAAATCGTCTTGGAAAAACACTTATCGCAGAAAGAGGTGAGGGCGGAAGTCCTGTTCTTGCATATTTACAAAGCTATGAAGATGAAGGTCCGTTCTGTTCAAAGCTTATCCAGAAGTCTATAGATGATGGAAGCAATTACAGTGACTGGGCAATTTTATACAGGACAAATGCGCAGTCCTTGAATTTTGAAAAGGCTTTTGTAGAAAATAAAATACCTTATGTAATTGTTGGTTCTCTTAAATTCTTTGAACGGGAAGAAATAAAGGATGCGCTTGCATATATTTCGCTTTTTGCTAATCCGAGAGATGAGGTTTCTTTTTCCAGAATTATAAATAAACCTGCACGCGGAATAGGTGAAAAAACTCAGTCTAAGCTTTTAATGCTTGCAGAAAAATCAGTAACAGATGATAACGGACAGACAGTTTTAACTTATGATAATCTTATTGAATCAGTCTGGAAAAATAAAGATTTTGTTTCAAAAAAAGCAGCAGAAGGAATAGAGAGCTTTGTTAAACTTTATGAGGGTGCCCAAAAGCTTTTTGAAAAAAAAGAAGAAAACAGGCTTTCCGATTTAATTAAATATTTTATTGAAGGTTCTGAACTTGATAAGCATCATAAGGCGAGCGATGAGGTTGAAGGAACGACGCGTGAATTAAACCTTCAGGAGCTTGTAAATAACGCCGCATCCTATGAATGCAGCCTTGACGGGCTTACTGAATTTTTAGATTCAATAAATCTTGACCGTACACTTGAAGCGTCAGAAGATAAAATTCCTGACGATGCAGTTACTTTGATTACCCTTCATAATACGAAAGGTCTTGAATATAAAAAGGTTATTATTACGGGGCTTGAGGAAGGAGTTTTTCCCCGATCAGATAAAACGGGTGATAGTCTTGAAGAGGAACGACGTCTTTTTTATGTAGGAATTACACGTGCCCGTGATGAGCTTTATATTACCAGTTGTGCAAAGCGGCTTTTGTATGGAAGCATTCAGTATTCATACCCGAGTAAATTCATTAAGGATTTTGATGAGAATCTTTTTACGGTAATCGGAACTCCTCCGTCTTCCAGAATGAACGGCGGTTTTTACGGTGGATTTAATTCTTATGGTTACGGTTATGGAAAAGGTCGTGAAGAATATTCAGATTATGGTGATAAAGAAGCAATTGCAAAAAAATGGTGTAAGGGAACAAAAATCTATCATGACGATTATGGATACGGTCAGATTATAAAAACTGAATTAACCGAAGATGATGAGTACATAATTGAAGTAATGTTTGATAACAATATTACAAAAAAATTCCTGCCTGAATATCAGGCAAAGAATCTTGAAATTATAAAGTAGTTTAGTTATCGCGTCGGATATAGGTTGCACGAGGACGCACTGTAATTTCTACACGTCTGTTTTGAGCACGGCCTTCTTCTGTATCATTTGATGCAATCGGAATAGTTCCTCCGCATCCCTTGTAAGTGAAAATCTTTGAGCTTAAACCTTCAGATATAAGTGCATCGCGGACTGTAAGGGCTCGTTCAATTGAAAGCTTTAATTGACCTACAGGCTTATCGACATCTGCCGTATGACCTTCAATTAAAATTGTATAACCGTCATCAACAAGTAAATCCTTGAGCTGTGTTGAAACATATAGAATCTTGTCAATTTCGCCTGGAAGAAGTTCAGAAGAATCAGGATAGAAATTCAACTGAACCTGATATTTTAATACATCGGTTGTTGAGATTGTAACGCCTGGAACCGGGTTTCTACCGAGGTCCTGCTTGAATAATTCAGTTTTTTCATAGAAGGTTTGAGTAGGTTCTGGAGTTGCTACATTATAAATGAGACGGGCCTTGTCTAAAAGAATTACTACTTTTCCTTCGTTTAATAGCTTCTGATTTTTTTGAGATGATAAAATCTTAAGGGCATCTTCACGTTTAATTACAGGATCTGTTCTGTTTCGTCCAAAAACTTCAACTGCCCTTATATACAAGGGATCTGAACCAATTCTGCTTTCGTATCTTTCAGGACTGTCTGCATAATCGTAAACAATTAATCCTTCGTTTTTTACTTTGTTTACATCTACCATTCCACGTTCATAAATAATGTTCATTTTTTCATCCCATATTTTAGGAAAAAAACATGGATAGACTGTATCTTTTACATATTCACCGTGAACTATAAAGCTTCCGCGTGCATCTATGATGATTCCTGAATATTCTCTTGTCGGTACAGTTTCAACCGGTTCTTCAGGTGAATACGGATATTTGTGTCGTACAAGCAGGCGTCCAATGTTGTTTATGTTAAGTGTATTTGTTGTTTTCAATTTTTTGGCATCTGTCGAAAAAACGTCAGGTGTTTTGTAGCCGCCCATAATAAAGCCGTACAAATCATCAAGAGAAATATCTTCAGACAGAACATAATCAGAAAGAGTTTTATATGAATCTGCATAAAGTGACAAAAGAGGCGGCTGGATTAATTCCGGCATTTTGTTTTTGATATGTGCAGAAGCTTTTTGTTTTCCGGACGGCATCTGAAGCTGTGCTTTTTTTGTATCTAATGCTATGTTTGAAACAAATTTTCTTGTTATCCAGTTTACTTCACTTGTAGATTCTACAGTTCCTTTCGGAATTGCATGAACAGATGTACAAAATCCCAGTGAGATTAAAAATATTGATAAATGTAAAAAATTCCTTTTCATTAGTTCTTTATCGGGAAATTTTTGAAGGAACATAAAGAATTTTTCCAATACTTAAGACTGAATTTTCCTTGATGTTATTTAATTCGCAGATTGCTTTTACGGTTGTTCCGTGTTTTTTTGCAATGCCCCACAGGGTATCACCTTTTACAACCTTGTATTTAATCGGAATATCAAGAGGTTCAATTGTTTCGAGCGCCTTTAATGCAGTTTCTTCCATTCCAAGAGGCAGCCTGATTTTTGATTCATTTTTAGGATGCGTACAGCCCTGTGTAAACGATGGATTTAATTTTAAAAGTTCATCTGTATCCATCCTCATCGCCCTTGCAAGCTGTCTTAAGGAGTAGGGCCTGTTTACCGTGATAAAATCAAATAGTCCGTTTTTTTCGTTGAAAAGGGTTTCATATTCTGTTTCATGAAGAGGAATGTTGTTTTCATAATATTTTGTGTTCATCACTAAATCTGCGATTGCAAGAAGCTTCGGAACATATTGTCTTGTCTGAAGAGGAATCAGTTCGTTTTCGCATAAATACCAGAAGGATTCTATTTCTGCTTTTGCGAGGGCTCGTGACATTGCACCGGCACCACAATTATAGGCGGCAATTGCGATGAGCCAGTCACCGAATATTTTGTAGTTTTCCTGAAGCTTTTTTATAGCGGCTTCCGTTTCGTACCAGGGGTCAAGTCTTTCGTCAACATAATCATTCAGTTTAAGATATGGTTTAACTGAATTTGCCATGAACTGCCACATCCCAAGTGCACCGGAACGTGATTTTGCTGTTGTTTTATAAAAGGATTCTACTACCGGCAGATATTCAAGCTCTGGAGGAAGCCCTGCATCATAAATTGCTTTTCGAACATAAAGTCTGTATTCGACAGCATTTTCAAGAGAATCTGTAAGAAGCTTTCTATACTGTTCCTTTTGATAAAGCTCACGGAATTGCTGAACCTCCGGTCTGTTTGAACCATCGAGTGTAAGTGCATTGTATTCAAGAGATCTGTCGATTATTACAAGCGAATGTGAGTTAGAAAAGGAATTAATTGATTTTAAATATTTATAGCAGGGACTTTTTAATTCTTCTTCAGCTCCTGAAACTGATTCCTTTGTATAAATCATTGAACTGCAAAGAGAGATTAAAAGTATTTTAAGAATCAGTTTTTTCATTAGAGTTTGTTACCTATGTAAATGCCAGCCCATTCCCAGTCTCCGTTGATTTCGGGGTCAAGCGGAAAATTAACCTTTTTGAAGTAGAAATACCAGACATCTACGTAGGAATTCCATCCCCAGGTTTTAAGATATGCTTCGTTCGGATTTGAAGATTCATCCAGTGATTTTGAACATTGAATCGTATTCCCGTCAATCCAGTTTACCATAGAGAAATCTTCCGGTGTTGAATCATCATCAGTTTCATCCTGCTTCCATGACATGGTAAAGAAATTTACCTTTGCCTTGTATCTGTCCAGGGCTTCACCGTCAGAATTGTTTATTGCAGAGATTATTGCTGTTTCAAGCTTTTTTAGTGAGCTGAAGGTCCAGTCCTTTGTTGATTTGTTAAAGTCTACAAGACGTCTTGCATTTTTGTATGCATCAGGTTCACCTGGAATTTGAATTGTAGTTGCATCAGGCTGCTGCAGGAATAAAGAACATGTTTTAAGCGCTTCTTCCCATTGATTGTCCTTTTCGTATTCGTGGGCAAGACGCAGATAAAGTTCTGTTTTGTTAATATCATTTGGGAAGCGGTTTATAAGCTCATTGAAATATTTGATTCTGTGACTTGGCGTTTTTGAAATCTGAATCAGATTCTGAAGGCATATAAAATGTGCGGAGGTTCCCTTTATGATGATATCAGGGCACTTTTGAAGAATCCTGTCAAAATAGTATTCTGCAATTGGTTCTGCGTTCAGTTTAAGATATGCAAATGCAGTTTCGAGCATGTAGTAGGCATTGTAAATATCATCAGGAGTTTTTTCGATGATGTTAGTTAAAAAAAGAATCAGTCCCTGATAATCTTCGTTTAAAAGATAATCATTGGCAATAAGCTTTATGATGGCAAGACGCTGTGCCGGTTTTAAGATTTGAGTTTCAAGGCTGAGCTTATATTGTTCGAGTGCATACTGTTCTTTTTGTTTTTCAGATTTTTTCTTACTGCAGCCGGTTGATGTTATGACAAAAGCTGTTATTAAAACAGCAGATATATATTTAATGAGTTTTTTATTCTTAATCATTTTTTAAAATTATCATAGTAACGGCTTATTGTAAAGATTAAAAAATATATATAAAATAGATAAATTAAGTTCGATAAACTTAGTATGGAGAAAAAATTATGAGAAAAGGCAAAGAGCTAATTCTTGACATTCTTGGCATCTTTATCATTCTGCTTCTTATTGCAGTTGTCTTAATTACATTTTTTATTTCCAATTTGCAGCATACGTTTTTTCTTGATGCACTTCCTCTTATACTTTTTTGTTGTGGAATTATTCTTACCATTTTTGCTTATGTGTATTCAAAAAGAGCGTATCAGATTTTTATAGGCATCTGTTCAATGGTTTTAGGCATTTTCATATTTTTGCTGTTCAGAAAGCTCATTCCATATTCATTTATCGAATGGTGGCCTGTTCTGGGAGTTATTTCAGCGTTAACTTTATTTATAGCGGGTGATTATAAATATAAAAGGATAAAGGCAGGTTATTATGTTCCGGCTCTTGTTTTACTTGTCATAAGCTGTATTTTCTTTCTCTTTTCATTTAAAATCATTCCGTTTTCATTCAGAAAGGTAATTATTGTGTTTGGTCCGTTACTTATTGCCTTCTGGAGTGGTTTTTTATTTGCATACTATTTTGCGCAGAAAAAGTTTAAAAATCTAACAATCAGGGAAGACGGGCCAAGTCAGTTTGAGGATGATGAAATTTCTCCGGAAAAAAAATAGTCTGAAGTTATTTTTCTTTATCTGTGTTTTTACGTTTTTTTCGGGCGAACAAGTTTTTGCAAAAAAGAAAAAAACTTCGGCAAGTGCTGTTGTTACAAAAGAATCTGCCTCTCCATCAGAAACTGCAGTGAAAATTCCTGTAGTGAATAAGTCACGTACATATTTTTATAAAATAGATCCTGCGGTAATGGAAGGAGTTGAAAAAGGCTCCCCGTCTTCGATTCAGCAGGCAATGAAGCTTCTTCGTAAGGGAGAAGTTGAATATACCGAAAATGAAAGGGTTCTTCTTTATGTCTGTTCGCAGATTATAGAGATTGCATATCCATCGGAAAAAGTTACATGGCAGGTTTTTGAATATAATCAGGAAAATGCTTATGTAGGTGCTTTGAATTCCGTAAAAAGCGGAGTTTTCGATACAAGCACTGGGAATGAAGATTTTCTTGGAATAGTTCTTCCGGCATTTGTTCTCTTTAAAGCAAATAAATCAGATGTTGAAATATACACTCAATGTGAAAACGCCCTGAAGGAAGCTTTGAAGGTCAGAGGGGATTCAGTTCTTGTAAATTATATGCTTGGTATTCTTTATGAAAATCAGGGGAAGTTTAAAGAGGCTGAACCATATCTTGAAAAGGCATTTTCGCTTGACAATAAATGTCAGGAAGTAGGAATTGCATATTCAAAGGCAATCAGTAAAAACGGAAATACCGATAAGGCGCGTGAGATTGTAAAACAGGTAGCGGGAAGTGAGAATCCGAATAATCTTGCCGTGTTGAAACAAAATGCATATATCGCTTTTGATAATTCTGATTATGATGCTGCAGAAGAATATGTTGCAAGAGTTTTACAGCAGACTCCGACAGATCTTGAGTTCGTGCTTTTCCGTGCAAAGATTTATATTGAAAAAAATGATTATATTCATGCAGTATCTCTTCTTGATATGTATGCGAGACAGAGTACAACCGATATAGATTATCTTGTTCTTCGTGCACGAGTTCAGCTTGACTGGAGCAAAAATACAACTGCTGCTTCTGAAACAATAGAAAAAGCACTTCAGTATTATCCTGATAATCTTGAAGCGCTGATGCTTGCCGCAAAACTTTCGTCACAGATTGATCTTCCGGTTGCAGGAAAATATGCAGATGAGCTTGCGGCAATGGTTCTTGAAAAGGATCCTGAAAATGCAGAAGCACTTGTTTACGCTCTTGACGGATTAATAAAAAGAGAAAGCTGGCAGGAAGCATATAAAATAAGTCGTGAGCTTGTAAAAAAAGAAAAGGTTCTTCCGGAGGTTATTTTCCGGTTTGTAACTGTTTGTCTTAAGACGGGTAAAAACGGTGAGGCACTTGATACAGCGGTAAAAGCATATAACTCCAATAAAACTGATGAATATCTTATTCAGGCATACGTTCTTGCCTATTCATCAGTCGGTAACCGGGATACTGCGATGTCAATTATAAATTCGATGCTTTCAACTGCATCTCCAAAAATAAAAAGTTATCTTTATTACAGAAGAAGCTATCTGCAGCGGGGCGAAGAAAATATCCTTGCAGATTTAAGATCTTCTTTAATTGCCAATTCAAGAAATTCTGAAGCGCTTTTCAGATTATATGAAATTTATTATGCAAAAAAAGATTACCGAAAGGCACAGTATTATCTGCGCCAGGTAGTTGCAATTAACCCTAACGATTCTTCCCTTAAAAAGCTTAATGACTCTTTAACTCAATTAATTCAGTAGTAGACACAAGACTTTATAAATGATATCCTTGTAAAATTGATAATAGTATCAAAAAAATATAATATTCAGGAAGGAAAATATGTCATTTATTCCATTTTTAGAGACGGAAAATCAGATGCAGGGACTTGGTGGTTCAGGTCTTCTTTCTCTTGTTCCGCTTTTAGGTCTTTTTGTAATTATGTATATCTTTATAATCAGACCACAGAGTAAAAAACAGAAAGAAACACAGAAAATGATTAATTCATTGAAGAAGGGAGACAATGTAATAACTATCGGTGGTATACATGGTACAGTTTCTTCTGTAAAAGACAATACAATCATTGTAAAGGTTGACGAAAATACAAAGATTGAATTTAACAGAACTGCAATTGCAACAGTTCAGAAATCAGAAGCCGAATTAGCTGAAGAAGCTGCAAAAGCCGCAGAGGCAAAAGAAGCTAAAAAAGCAAAAAAAGAAAAAAAAGCAGATAGGGAATAATCTGCAGAATAGTAATATATAGTGGAGTTTAAAAATGAACAAACGTGCACGCTTTGTGATTCTTCTTGCTGTTCTTGCTATTTGTTTTGCATTCCTTTGGCCGTCTATCAGCTGGTATGGAAGAACTCCTAAAGAAGTTCAGTCACTTGCTTTAGGTTCTACAGAAAGTATTAAGGATTACTCAACAAATGAAGCATCAAAAGATGTAATCGCAATTAAACAATTGGTAAAAGAAAATCCGGATGCTAAACTCAATGAAAGTCTCGCATGGATAGAAAAGAAAGCAGCTGCTAAATATAAGAAACTTGGTGAAAAAGTTCCTGCAGAAATGACTGCAAAGGCTGTTCTTAATGCTTATTCAAGTGAATTAGAATTCCTTAATGATCTTGAAAGTTACTATAGAGAAAAAATCAAGAAAGCAAAAAAGAACTATGAACAGTCTGTAAAGCTTGGTCTTGATTTGTCAGGCGGTATGAACGTTATCGTTCGTGCAGATCTTGATGCTGCAGTTGCCGCACAGGGAGATTCTCTTGCTGCTTCAGATGTTGAAGCTTTTAAAAAGGATGCAATGGAAAATGCCCTTGAAAATCTTACAAGCAGAATTGACCGTTTTGGTCTTACATCTCCGACAATCCGTCAGCAGGGAGATGATAGAATCTATATCGAAATTCCGGGAGCCGCTCAGGCAGATGCAATCAATACTTTGATTATGGGTAAAGGAATGTTGAACTTCCGTCTCACAGATATGGAAGCAACTTCTGCATTCAGAGCATATTATACACAGCATCCTGCATCGACATTTAATGCTGCCGGACAGTTGATGGATCCTTCTGTCATTCCTTCAGATACAGAAGTTCTTGGACTTTATTCAAAGGATTCTTACGGACTTGATGTTCGTAATGACTGGCTTGTTGTTAAAAAGGAAATTGCTCTTGACGGTAAACATATTCAGTCAGCTGAAGTAAGAACAGATCCTTACAATGGACAGCCTACAGTATGTTTTAAACTCGACGCAGAAGGAACTACAATTTTCGGTCAGTTCACAAGCGAACATAGAGGTGAATATCTTTGTATCGTAAGTGATGATAAGGCTAAATCAAACGCTATGATTAACGAGCCGATTACAACCGGTGATGTTCAGCTTTCCGGTGCTTTCTCAGAACAGGAAGCAAGAAATATTCAGAAGGTTCTTTCTACTGCATGGTTGAACGTTCCTTTAAATGTTGAAAGCCAGCAGGTAATCGGTGCATCTTTAGGTGAAGTTGCAATTAAACAGGGTGTTATGGCTATCCTTCTTGGACTTGGTTTAATCCTTGTATTCATGCTCATCTTCTATAAAGGAGCCGGTATTAATGCTGTTGTAGCTCAGGTATTGAACCTTTATCTTATGTTCTCAATTCTTTCGGCATTTAATTATACACTTACACTTTCTGCAATTGCCGGTATGATTCTTACAATCGGTATGGCAGTAGATGCTAACGTTCTTGTATTTGAAAGAATTAAGGAAGAATTAAGGGCAGGAAAGAGTCGTGTAGTGGCAATCTCTATGGGATTTGACAATGCATTATGGGCAATTCTTGACTCTAACATCACAACTCTTATTGCCGCATTATTCCTTTCATTCCTTGGTACTGGTGCGGTACAGGGTTTTGCTGTTTCACTGGCAATCGGTGTCATTTCATCTGTATTCACAGCCTTGTTCGTTTCAAGATTAATTTTTGACTTCCAGTCAGATGTTCTGCACGCAAAGAAAATCAGTATTGGTTGGGGGATTAAACAATGAAAAAAGCATTAAATTTCAGTAAATTATTTATTCCTGCAGTTATTTTAAGTTCGGCTGTAATCATTTTCGGTATAGTCGGATATTGCTTAAAAGGAATTAATTTAGGCATAGATTTTAGACCAGGTCTTATTGAAGAGGTTCGTGTTGCTCCTCCTGTAGCTGAAATTACATATGATGGTTCTGCAAACGTAACAGTAGAATTATCAAAGGGACAGATGGATGTTGTAATCAGCGGTATTGGTGCTGTAAACGAAACCCGTTCATATAACTTCCTTGAGTTTAAAAATGTAGCTTCTCTTTCTGAAGAACTTAAAAAGATAGATGGTGTTTCTGTAAAAGTTGATAACGGTTCTTTTGACACAACAAAACTTTTCTTGAATTCTGCCGCTACTAATCAACTTACAAACAAACCTTTGTATATTTATCCTGCAGGTACATCTGATATTACTACAGATGATGTTCGTGATGCTCTTAAAGCAATTGAAGGTGTAAACGTAAAGCAGCTCGGTGTAGGAGCAGATGCAAGTTATCAGATAAGACTTGGAGTTACAGAAGCTTCTGATCAGGGCAATTTGATTTCAATGTTGAACAGACAGTTAAGTGAAAAGTTCGGCTCAGAAAAAATTGCAATTGTAAAAACAGACTTCATTGCAACAAGCATGTCAAAATCAAATACAATAAAGTCAATCATTATGTTCCTTGTTACTGTGTTCTTAATCTGGCTTTATGCGGCAATCCGATTTCATTGGGATTTTGCTTTGGGTTCTATCATTGCTTTGATTCATGACTCGCTTATAATGTTTACATTTATTATCTGGACAAGAATGGAATTTTCTACAACAGTTCTTGCGGCTGTACTTACAATCGTCGGTTATTCCATCAACGCAACTGTAGTTATTCTTGACCGTGTAAGATATAACATGAAATTAATGACAGAAGTAAAATCTTTCAAAGAAATTTTGAACCAGTCATTATCAGATACTTTATCACGTTCTATTTTGACAACAGTTACAACTTTAATTGCTGTTACTGCCTTGTATGTATTTACAACAGGAAGCATTAAAGATTTCTCACAGGCTATGATTGTAGGTTTGATTTGCGGTATGTATTCATCACTGTTCATTTCAAGCGGATTTATCTGTGCCTGCCGAAAAGGATGGAAGCCTGAATTTGGTGTACATCATTCTTTGAAGGCTGAAAAATAGAATAAATACGATATGTATGAAAAATCCTTGTCCATTATACCGGGCAGGGATTTTTTTTGTTTGTTGTGTTATTACTTTTCTTGTGCTATTATTTTTTTTATGAAAATCATCACTTCTGATGTACTGGGGTTTTGTTTTGGAGTCAGACGTGCCGTAGAAATGGCTCAAAAGGCGCTTGATGAAAATCCGGGAAAGCCTGTATATTCTCTTGGTCCAATAATTCATAATGAAAGCGTTCTTGCATCCTTCGAAAAACGCGGACTGATTGTTATAGATGAAAAACAGATTGATTCAATTGAAAAGGAAGCAGTAGTCATCATAAGGGCGCATGGTGTAACTTTATCATGTATTAAAAAGCTTGAAACAAAAAAGTGCGTTATAGTTGATGCAACCTGTCCTCGTGTAAAGGCAAGTCAGAAAATGGTGGAACGCTATACCGATAAAAATGATTATGTAATAATATCCGGTGATAAAAATCATGGAGAAATGATAGGCATAGCGGGATTTGCCGGAAAGAATTTTGTGCAGATTCAAAACGAAAAGGATGCTGTTGATTTAAAACTTTCTGACGGTGATAAAATTAATGTAATTCTTATGAGTCAGACTACATTCAGTGTAAATGAATTTGCAAAAATAGAGAAGGTGCTTCGTAAAAAGTTCCGTAACATTGCCGTGATGAATACAATTTGTCCTGCAACTGAGGAACGTCAGAATGCTTTGTTTAATCTTTGTAAAAAAGCAGATGGTGTTCTTGTCATCGGCGGGAAAACTTCTGCAAATACAAAGCGTCTTTATTCCATTGCATCTAAAAACTGTAAACTGGCAAGTCATATTCAGAGTGCAGATGATATTCCTGATGAATTTTTTAAACTAAAAACTGTCGGTATAACGGCGGGGGCTTCAACTCCGGATGATATAATTCAGCAGGTTATTGATAAACTGAGTTAAAAATGGAATTTTATTCATAGATTGAATTAAAACCGTAAAGTATGTATAATTGTTAAATTATGAGTAGATGTTTTGCAATGTTAAAGCCGGGTGTTGTAAATCGCCGCCTGGTAGGTGAGGTAATTTCCCGCCTTGAAAAAAAAGGATTAAAAATTGTCGGTATGAAAATGATGCATGTTTCAAAAGAGCTTGCATCGGCTCATTATGCTGAGCATCAGGGAAAGCCGTTTTATGACGGTTTGGTTTCATATATCACTTCCGGTCCTGTTGTTGCTCTTGTTTTACAGGCAGATGATTGTGTTACACTTGTACGAAAACTTTGTGGTGCAACAAAGCCGGCAGAGGCTGCTCCTGGAACAATTCGTGGAGATTATTGTACACATACAGAAAGAAATATAATTCATGCTTCTGATAGTGATGAAAGTGCAGCAAGAGAAATTTCGCTCTGGTTCAAAGATGAAGAAATTTTTGACTGGAACGATTGTGAAGACGGATGGTATTAATCTGCAACCGGTAATCTGACGGAATAATAATTCTGGAAATTTCGGATTAACGGTAAATTGTTTATATCATCGGCAGTGCTTTTTGTAAGGAAAGAATCATGGCAGAAAAATCAGTAGGTATAATTGGTGCGGGCGCATGGGGTACAGGTTTTGCACAGGCTCTTGCACGAGGAAATCATAAAGTTCAGCTTTGGGCATTAGAAGACGAGGTTGTTGAATCTATTAACAAAGAACATGAAAATAAGAAATTCCTTCCTGGTTTTAAATTACATGAATCAATGACCTGTTCAAAGGATATTATTGAAGTTGCAACAGGAAAAGATTTTCTGGTAATCGCTTCTCCTTCTTTGTATCTTAAAAGCACAATAGAAAAAATAAAAGATGTTCCAAATTTAAAGGATGGTTCTACAGTAGTTCTGTCTTTAACGAAAGGTTTTGTCCCTTCGGATAATGGTCCAAAATTAGTTCTTGAAACAATGGAAGAAGCTCTTCCTGAATGCTATAAAAATAAAACTGTTTATGTTGCAGGTCCAAGTCATGCGGAAGAAGTTGCAATGGGAAAATTAACCGGTCTTGTTTCTGCTTCAATGAATCCTAAAAATTCAATCAGAGTAAGGGAATTAATGAGGGTTCCTGGAATTGTAGCATATTCAAGTTTTGATGTGATTGGTGTACAGATTTGCGCTGCTGCTAAAAATGTTATTGCAGTTGTTTATGGGGCACTTGATGCCATTGCAGAAACTTCAGATAAATTCGGCGATAATACGGAAAGTCTTCTTCTTGCAGCCGGATTGAATGAAATAATGACACTTGGTTTTGCTGTGGGTGCAACTCATGCAGAAACCTTTGCATCTATTTCCGGTGTCGGAGATCTTGATGTTACATGTAAGAGTAAATATGGCAGAAACAGACGTTTTGGTCAGGATATGATTAAAACTGATTTGCTTTCGAAATTTAAAGATATAGATGATTTAATAGCAAATGTAGGAAAAATAGGATATTTACCGGAAGGAGCTATAGCCTGTAAATATATTCATCAGATTGCAGAAAAAAAAGAACTTAAACTGTTTATCTGTGAAGGTTTATACAGAATCTTGAATAAAGAAATGTCACCGAAAGATTTTCTTGATGTTCTTACAGAGCAGGGAAGGGGCGGCTACATCAGAAGAAAAAAACGATTGTGCTAAAATATATATAAGGATTTTAAAATGCTTGAGAAAATAACAGGAACTTTCAGTAATATTATCAAAACGCTTAGCGGAAAATCTACTATCACAGAGAAAAATATTGAAGATACCGTCGAAGAAATTAAGATGGCTCTTCTTGAAGCTGATGTTAATTTACGCGTTGTACGACGTTTTGTTAATTCTACAATTGAAGAGGCTAAAGGTGAAAAGGTTTTAAAATCCGTTAATCCTGGTCAGCAGTTTGTAAAAATCATTCATGACAAAATGGTTTCAATGCTTGGAGATTCAAAGCAGGATCTTCATCTTAAAGGACCGGATACTCAATCAGTAATATTAATGCTTGGGCTTCAGGGATCTGGAAAAACAACTGCATCTCATAAGCTTGCAGCACGTCTTAAAAAGGAAGGACGAAAGCCCTTGCTTGCTGCGTGTGACCTTGTACGACCTGCTGCTGTTGAACAGTTATCTCAGCTTGGTGAAAAAATAGGTGTTCCTGTTTATAAGGAAAATTCAAAGGATGCAGTAAAAAATGCAAAAGAAGCAATAGATTTTGCAAGAAAAAATGGTAATGATGTAATCATCATAGATACTGCCGGACGTCTTCAGATAGATGAAGCAATGATGGAAGAACTTGTAAAAATCAAAAAGACTGTAGATCCAGTAGAAGTTCTTCTTGTTGCAGATGCAATGACCGGTCAGAATGCAGTAGATATTGCTAAATCATTTGATGAACAGCTTGGACTTACCGGTGTAATTCTGACAAAGTTCGATTCAGATGCACGTGGTGGTGCCGCTTTATCATTGAAAACAATTACAGGTAAACCGATTTTATTTATTGGTACCGGTGAAAAAACAGAAGATTTTGAAATATTCCATCCGGACAGAATTGCTTCAAGAATTCTTGGAATGGGTGATGTTGTATCTCTCGTTGAAAAAGCACAGGAAACTGTAGATGAAGAAGAAGCTCTGAAACTTCAGAAAAAGATGGCCCGCAATGAGTTCACTCTTCAGGATTATCTTGAACAGTTCCAGCAGGTAAAAAAGATGGGAAGTATGCAGTCGCTGATGAATATGCTTCCTGGCATGAGCGGAGTGGATGCAAGTCAGATGGATATGAGCTCAATGAAAAAAAGTGAAGCAATAATCCAGAGCATGACATATAAAGAAAGAATGAATCATCTTATAATCGGTCCGAGCAGAAGAAAAAGAATCGCAAAAGGTTCTGGAACTTCAGTAGCCGATGTAAATAAATTATTAAAGCAATTTGAAAAAACAAAACTTATGATGAAAAAAGTCAGCCGAAACAAAGGAATGCAGGGAAGAATGATGAGTCAGATGGGAATTGATCCTTCATCCTTAGGTGGCAGCCTTCCTGGAGGACTTGATATGAACAGTCTTAAAGGAATGGATATGAGCAAATTGCAGGATCTTGCAAGACGCTTCAGATAAAAACAACATCATTTACTGAAATCAGGGGACTTTTATGATTCAGTTTTGTGAAAAAAACAGCAGGAAAAATATCCTGTTTTATTATGATGAAAAAGAATTCAGCGGTGTAGTAAAAATTGCGCAGAAGGTTTCACTTGATGTAAAGCGTGTAACTGACAAAACTCCAAAGTTTATTAATAAATTAAGCGGACAGGATAATGTTGTAATTTTCGGAACGCTTGGTAAATGCGCACTTCTTGAAGAATTTAAAAATGAAATTTCGTATGAAAAGATAAACGGTAAAAGAGAGTGTTACACGTTTACGGTAATCGGTACAAGATTGATAATTGCAGGAAGTGATAAGCGTGGAACTATCTATGGTTTGTTTCATCTTTCTGAACTGCTTGGTGTTTCTGCACTTGTAGACTGGGCAAATATTCCTCCTGTAAAAAAATCATCTTTTAGTCTTTCGGAAAAAGACAATTATATTTCAAAAGAGCCGTCGGTTGTTTACCGTGGATTTTTTATTAACGATGAATGGCCTGCCTTCGGTAACTGGTCAAAAAAGCTTTTCGGCGGCTTTAATGTGAAAATGTATGAAAAGGTTTTTGAGCTTCTGCTTCGGTTGAAGGGAAATTATCTTTGGCCTGCTATGTGGTCCAGCTGTTTCAGCGATGATGGTCCCGGCATAAAAAATGCGGAACTAGCAGATGAGCTTGGAATAGTTATGGGTGCAAGTCATCATGAACCGTGCTGCAGGGCGGGTGAAGAATACAGTCATCTTCGAGGAAAAAGTTCTCCTTATGGCGATGCATGGAATTTCAGGACAAATGAAAAGGGAATTGAAAAATTCTGGGAGGATGGTCTTAAGCGAAACGGAAAGTTTGAAAATGTAATCACAGTCGGAATGCGTGGTGAAGCAGATACTGCAATAATGAAAAATGCTACGCTTAAGGATAATATAAAGCTTTTACGTGATGTACTAAAAACACAAAATTCTCTTATTTCAAAATATGTAAATCCTGATTTAACTAAAGTTCCAAGAATGCTTGCTCTTTATAAAGAGGTTGAAAAATATTTTTATGGAGATAAGCATACAAAAGGCTTAATGGATGATAAAGAGCTTGACGGTGTTACATTAATGCTTTGTGATGATAATCATGGGAATTTAAGAACTCTTCCTGCACCGGAAATGCGTGAACACAATGGCGGATATGGAATGTATTATCATTTTGATTATCATGGATGGCCGTACAGCTATGAATGGTTCAATACAACACATCTTTCGAAAGTTAAAGAACAGATGTGCATGGCATATGATTTTGGAATAAGAAATATATGGATTGTAAATGTTGGTGATATTTTAACAAATGAATTTCCTTTAAGTTATTTTTTGAATCTTGCCTATGATTATGAAAAATACAGTAAATCAGATAATACGATTTTATCATATACGAAAAATTGGGTTGAGTTTCAGTTTGCAGGTTTATCTAAAACACAAAAAAATAAAATTGCAAATATAATTGATTCATATTCAAAGCTTTCACATGCAAGACGTACGGAATGTCTGAAAAGTGATACTTATCATCCGGTAAATTTTAATGAGGGTGAGAGAGTTTTACAGAAGGCAGAAGAAATAATTGCAGCTTGTGAACAGCTCAAAAAAGAAATATTAAAATCAAATAAAGAATATTTTCCTGGATTTTTCGCTCAAGTATATTTGCCGGCTGCAGGAAACATGAATGTTTTAAGAATGCAGCTTTATGCAGGAAAAAATAAGTGGTTCGCTCAGAGGAATCTTCTTACTGCAAATGAATACGTATTAAAAGTTAAGGATTGTCTTTTGTATGATAAAAAACTCGTTAATGAATGTGATGTGATTGACAGTGGAAGATGGTATGCAATGGGCTGGTCAGAACATTTTGGATTTACACAATGGAATGAAGCCGGAAATAAATATCCGTCGACGGTGATGGTTGAGCCAGTCAGAAAGAGTCGGTGTGTTTTCTGGATAGAAGGAAGTGAAAAATGTACGACCGGTCAGGAGTGGACAGACAGAAATCTTGTAATAAATCAGTTTAAAAATCCTGAGATTGATGAAGTACGAATATTTATAGGTGAGTGCTCTGATAAACCTCTGAAGCTTGAGATTGCTTCTGAAATAAAAAACAACTGGCTTAAATACAGCGTTAAAAAAGAAGGCGTTTATCTGCGTGTTGTAACAGTCAGCATAGACAGAAAAAATCTTTCAAAATCAGAAAACAAAAAAGCATCTTTAAGATTTGAAGGAAAGGATTCCGCAGGCGCTTATGTTATGGTAAATGTTCTGGTAGATACTGAAATTGATGAAGAATTTTTTGAAAAAATTCCTATTGGAACTTATATTCAGACAAATGATTATATCAGCATAGAAGCCGCACATTATAATTCAAAATCTGCTGACGGAAAGTGGAACGAACTTGACGGTTATGGAAAAACCTTGTCTGCGATGAAGGCTATTCCTGTAGATTTAATTTTTCCAAAAGCGAAAAATGCTCCGTCGCTTAATTACAATTTTGCTGTAAAGGAAAAAGGCTTTTATACGGTAGATTTTTATTTGAATCCATCGAATCCTGTTTATAAAGATAATAAGCTTCAGTTTGCACTTCAGGTTAACGGTAAACAGGAGATTATTGATTGTGTAAAGGAAGATTATGCAGTCGGTGACAATCAGTTTCCGTGGGGAAGTGAGATTACAGATAATATCCGCATTGTGAGTACAGTTATAAAATGTAAAAAAGGATTGAATGTTCTTTCTGTAATGCCTGTAACTCCGGCAATTGTTCTTGAAAAGCTTGTGATTTATGATGTTGGTTATGTAATGCCGGACAGCTATCTTGGTGCGCCTGAAACCTACAGAAAGTAAAGGAATCAACTTTTCACATAGGTCTTAAAGCTCTAAAATTTTATCTCAAAAATAATAATTGAATTTGTACTTAAAAGTCAGTATATTTATTTAAACGACAATAATAATTTAATTAAATATAAGGGGTTTTCTATGATTAAAACTGTAAAAGATGTAGATCTTAAAGGCAAACGCATTATCATGCGTGTTGATTTTAACGTACCAATGAAGGACGGAGTAGTTCAGGATGACACTCGTATAATGGCTGCTCTTCCTACAATTAAATATATTCTTGAACAGAGTCCGCGTTCACTCGTTCTTATGAGCCATCTTGGTGACCCTAAAAAGGATGTTAAAAAGGCTCAGGAAAAAGCAGAAAAAGCTGGCAAAACATGGACTGATGCAGATGCAGAAAAGTTCATCAACGGTAAGAACCGCATGAAGCCGGTTGTTGAATATTTTGCTTCAAAGCTTGGAAAGGAAGTTACATTCATTCCTGATGCACTTGGTGCTAAGGCTACAATCGACGCGTTGCCGGAAGGTGCTGTTGCAATGCTCGAAAACGTTCGCTTCCACAAGGAAGAAACATCAAAAGATGCTGCAGAACGCGATGTAATGGCTAAGGAATTGGCTACATACGGAGACATCTTTGTAAATGATGCTTTCGGAACAGCTCACCGCGATCAGGCTTCTACAGCTTCTATCGCAAAGTTCATGCCTGTACCAAGTGTAGGCGGCTTCCTTATGGAAAAAGAAGTTAAATACATTCAGCCGATGGTAGAAAATCCACCAAAACCACAGGTAGCAATTATCGGAGGAGCAAAGGTTTCTTCTAAGATTGCCGTACTCGAAAGCCTTCTTAAAAACGCAAGCGCTCTCGTAATCGGTGGCGGTATGGCTTATACATTCCTCAAGGCACAGGGACACAAAGTTGGTATCTCACTTGTTGAAGATGACTTTATCGATACAGCTAAAAAACTTCTTGCAGATGCAGAAGCTAAGGGTGTAAAGATTGTTCTTCCTGTAGATCACGTTGCTGCAGACAAGTTCGATGCTAATGCTGCTCCGGTTGCTGTTGACGGTGTTGATATTCCTGACAATCTTATGGCTATGGATGTTGGTCCTAAGACAATCGAAGCTTACAAGGAAGTTCTTTCTACAGCTAAGTCTGTTGTATGGAACGGACCTGTTGGTGTATTCGAGTTCGACGCATTTGCTAAGGGAACTGCTACTGTTGCTCAGCTTGTTGCCGATGCTACAGGACGTGGTGCTATGACTGTAGTTGGTGGTGGTGACTCTGTTGCTGCTGTAAACAAGTTTAACCTTGCAGACAAGATGAGCCACGTATCTACTGGTGGTGGTGCATCGCTTGAATTCCTCGAAGGAAAGACTTTGCCTGGTATCGCGATTTTAGCTACCAAGTAGATAAAATCGGTAAGGTCGCGTAAGCGACCGACCAATTCTTGCTACAAAATAAATGATTTACAACAACATTCTTGAAGTTATCGGACACACTCCAATAATTCAGTTACAGAAAATGGTTACTCCTGACATGGCACGTGTCCTCGTAAAATTCGAGGGCCTTAACGTAGGCGGTTCAATTAAAACACGGACGGCCTATAATATGATTCTTGATGCCGAGAAAAAAGGCTTAATCGATAAAAATACAATAATCGTTGAACCGACAAGCGGTAATCAGGGAATCGGACTTGCACTTGTCGGAGCTGTTCGCGGTTACAGAACTGTAATTATCATGCCTGACAGCGTAAGTGAAGAACGACGAAAGCTTGTAAAACATTATGGTGCCGAAGTAAAACTTGTTCATGACAACGGGGATATTGGTAAGTGCATTCAGGAATGTATTGATACAGCATTTTATATGAAGCACATGGATCCTCATGTGTTTATTCCCCAGCAGTTTGAAAATCCTGCAAACCCTCAGATTCAGAGAGAACAGACTGCTGTTGAAATTCTTGAAGTTGTAGACGGCCCGATCCATGGTTTTTGTTCAGGAATCGGAACCGGCGGAACACTTACGGGAATCGGCGAGGTTCTTAAAGAAAAAAATCCTGATATAACAATCTGGGCTGTTGAGCCTGAGCACGCGGCTATTTTAAGCGGTGGAAGTATAGGTACTCATATTCAGATGGGAATCGGTGACGGACTTATTCCAACAATTTTGAACAAAGACATTTATGATGATATTTTTCTTGTTTCTGATTCAAAGGCAATCAAAACAAGCCGCGATCTTGCAAGAAACGAAGGCATTATGTGCGGTATTTCAAGCGGTACAAATGTTGCTGCTGCCCTTGAGCTTGCAAAAGTTCTTGGAAAAGGAAAAACTGTTGTAACTGTGCTTCCTGATACCGCCGAACGTTATTTCAGCACTCCGCTTTTTGATGAAGAAGTAGAATTTTAATTATTCTTTTACCGGCAGCAGAATTTTTATTATTCACACAAAAGAAATTTGTGGCAAAATACCGGTTATGAGTGTAAAATGTAATCGTAGTTATGACATATTCATTGATTGCAATTTTGGCAATTGTAATACATTGCATTGTAAATTTTGATATTTTTACTATCCGCCGTGAAACAAAACTTTCTGCAAAAAAGAATTACAGATTATTCTTGTATTCAGTGATTGTTTTTTATCTTTTTGATGCCCTGTGGGGTGTATTTTATGAACTGAAGCTTTCAACGGCACTTTACATTAATACGACTGTATTTTTTGTTGTAATGGGACTTTCAGTTTTAATGTGGACAGGCTTTGCAGTTCATTATCTTGAAAATAACAATAAAATAAGTACTGTATTCAGCATGATAGGAAAGATTCTTTTTGCCGTTCAGTTTTCTATCGTAATAGTCAATTTTTTCAAGCCTGTTTTATATTCTGTAACCAGTGATTGTATATATACGCCTGGAATTGCAAGATACATTCTTTTTTATATACAGGCCCTGTTATTTTTGATTACTTCAATTTATTCATTTGTAATTGCAATAAAGTCAGAAGGAACTGTCAGACAAAGACATCTTACTATCAGTGCATTCGGCTTTGTTATGATATTGGCAATTTCTTTACAGATTCTTTATCCTCTTATGCCTTATTATTCAATAGGATACATGGTCGGCTGCTGTGTTATTCATACCTTTGTAGTTGAACATGAAAAGGCTGAGTATTTACGGGAGATAGAAGCATCGCTTGACAGGGAAGCAAAACAGGAAAAACAGCTTGGCGAAACAAAACAGCTTGCCTATACAGATCCTTTGACAGGAGTAAAAAGTAAGCTTGCATATCTTGAAACAGAAGCAAGAATTAACGGACGAATAAGAGAAAATGAACTTGATGAATTTGCGGTCGCAGTTTTTGATTTGGACGGATTAAAGTTTGTAAACGATACTCTTGGTCATGATGCAGGAGATGCCTACATAAAAGAAGCCTGCCGTTTGATTTGTAATTTCTTTAAGCATAGTCCTGTTTTCAGAATTGGAGGAGATGAATTTGTTGTTATTATGGAAGGTTCGGATTATGCTAATAGAAGTAATCTGATTTCTGATTTTAATTTACAGGTTGAAGAAAATATAAATCTTGGTCAGGTAGTTATTTCTGCAGGTTATTCAGAATTTAAGCGTGATGAAGAAAATGAAATAAGCTTTGTATTTAAACGTGCTGATGAAAACATGTATAAACGTAAAAAATTCTTAAAAGAATCAAAGAATGCCCTGTAAAAAATCATCTTTTGTTATAAGAGATTTAGAATTCTTAAAAATCATCCGTTAATGAAGATATATGAAAATAAGATTTCTTGTATTTTTCAGCATAATATTATTATTTGTTTCCTGTAACGAAGATAAAATAGGTTATAGTTTAAAAAATCTCTTGTTGTCAGATTCTGAAGAAGAGTTTTATTCCTTTGAATATATAGAAAATGATGACGGCCTTTTGTATGAAGTAAAAACTGGTGCAGAAGCTAAAACTGATGTTCAAAAATCCCTCGAAAAAAAACAATCAGATTTAGAAGCATATACTGCCGGAACTATTTATACGATTTTTGTTCATCCGTTGATAATCGAACCGAGGCTTGCTTTTGATGGAGATAGAAATCAGTCGTATATGTATGACTGGTTTGTTACATCGACTGAATTTGAATCAGCATTGAATGAGCTTTATAAAAGAAATTATATCCTTATAAAATCTACAGATATTTATAATTATGATGAAAAGGAAGGAAAAATTTATCCTAAGCAGCTTTATCTTCCGAAAGGAAAAAAACCGCTTGTTTTTTCGATAGATGATTTGAATTATTATCCTACGATGAAAAATAACGGAACGGCTCAGAGTCTTTATATTGATGAAGATGGAAAGCTTGCAGATAAAAAGAAAGTAAAAGGCGGATTTGAAAAAGATTACGGTGAATCAATTTTTATTCTGGAAGAATTCATAAAAACACATCCTGATTTTTCCTATAAAGGTGCGCGTGGAATAATAGCGTTAACAGGTTATAAAGGTATTCTTGGATACGACACACAAAAATCTGTGAAAAATAATGGAGAAGAAAAAAAGAAAGCATTGAAAGTTGTTCAAAAGATAAAGGAAATGGGTTGGGAATTTGCATCGCATTCTTATGCTCATGTATATTGCAATACAATTTCTTCTTCAAAAATGAAAGCTGACTGTAAAAAATGGGATGAAGAAGTTCGCCCGTTGACCGGAAATACCTGTATATTTATTTATCCTTTCGGGGCAGAAGCATCGAGTGCAAATCTTTCTGTTTTGAAGGAAAACGGCTTCAGATTTTTTATGGGAGTTGCCGGTGGAAGTTCGACACTTATAGAAGAAAATTATGTCCGATTAAGAAGACGTGCTTTAGACGGTGTTATGTTCAAATATCGTTCGAAAAATGATTTTATTGATATTGATGCAGTGTTTAAAAAGCCGAGAAAGTAGGAAAGTATGAAAAGAGTTTTTTTTATATCATTTATTCTGGTTTTATTCTCACTAAATTGTTTTGCTTCTAAAAAAAATGCTTCTGTTGATTTATTGAAGGAGATTGTAATCGGGGAAGAAAAACAGACGGTAAAACAAAGATTTTTTGATGCCGGTTGTAAAGTAATTGAATTTGAAGAAAAAACATTCAGCGCAAAGGAAAATAAATTTACAGTTGTAGATAAATTTTATGGAAACATGACAACGGTAATTTTTTATTTTGATAATAGTAACAGACTTGAGTATGTTGATATTTCCATTCTTCCGAAAATAAATGCAAAGGAAAAATCTGTTCTCAGTGATTATAATGATAAATTAAAAGCATATAAAAAAATAATTCAGAATTTTGTAAAGGAAAATGATGATAAAAACTTTCGTCTTTGTGAGGCGAAGGAATATCCTTCAGATAAATACATTGAAAATCTTGTCTATGCAAATGATTTTTACAGTCTGATTTTATATACCTTTAAGGACTATTACATAAAAATTTTTTACGGTAAAGAAGAATTATAATTGATTGTTTTCCCATTGACCAAGAGATTCGATTTTATGATAATGCTACTTATACATTATATTTTTCATGGGGGAAATAATGAAAAAATTATTGATACTTCTTTGTGCAGTTGCATCATTATCTGTTACTGCCTGTAAAAAAGACGCAAAGGAAATCCAGAAAATCATCGATATTCTTGGATTGAAAGCACCTAATGCTCCAAAAAGCTTTGGTAAGAATCCGCCTTCAATTAATTATGATTTGTTTGATCATTTTTATGTTGGTTCCGAATCGGAAGGGACAGGATTAAGTTTAACTGTGTATTGTGAAAGTGTAGGTTATTCTTATAATTGGTATAAGGGAATTCCTGAAGAAAACTGGCAGATATTGGAAAATAAAAATACAAACAATATTGATATTAAAGTAGAATCTGATACTGTTTATTATGTATGTGAAATTATAAGTGCAGATGGAAAATCAAGATCATACAGTAATGTTTGTAAGATTGAATGTGGAACAAGAAGAACTTCCAACATTGGAAAAATCGTAATGAGAAATACATCAACCGGTGAATTATCAATTGCAGATTCTATAAGTTACTCCGGAGGCGGTCCAATTGGTGTTGTCTGTGACGTAAATTTTGATGGAACTCCTAAAACTATAATTCATTACAGTCAGGGAAATCAATGTGTATGGGCTTCAAGTAATGCAGAAGGAAAAGGAAAGGTAATACCTTTTAATCGTGAATGCGGTTCAGATAATTTTGGTATACTTATTCAGAATGTTACAGATGTGAATGAATCAAATTATCCGGCTTTTTATTACTGCTCGAACATAAATAAAGTTTATGATGAGTATGTAGAATGGTATCTTCCTTCTGAGTATGAAATGATGGTTGCGGTATTGAATGCAAAAAGCATTAATTCTGCAATTACAAAATTTCCTGTAAACAGTAGTGTGAATTTCGTAACACCATCTCAGATTCAGAATTACAATTTCTGGACAAGCTCAATGAAAACAGATGTAGGAAATGCTTGTGAGGTTAAAAATAATTATTTTAATCATGAATATTCAGTTTCTTCTTTAAGTCAGCCGATGAGCTCTACTTTTATTCCTCGTGCTGTATGTGAATATAAAGCATATCCGAGAAACAACCAGTAGTTTTTCAGGACAGAAGTCGTACAGGATATTTTTTACTATTCACTAAAAGGTGAATTTTCAATAAAATGTGAACATAAAACATTAAGGAGTCAAAAAAATGGCACGTACACATTATATCGCCGGAAACTGGAAGATGAATACAAACAAGGCAGAAGCTGTAGCTTTGGCAAAAGACCTTGTTGAACAGTTAAAAGGTAAAACAAACAAATATATGATTGGTGTTCCTTTTGTATACCTTGATGCAGTTGCTCAGGTTGTAAAAGGTTCAAACATCATTCTTGCAGCTCAGGATTGTGCTGCAACAGATAACGGAGCTCACACAGGTGAAGTTTCATGCGAAATGCTTAAAGATATCGGATGCGGCTGTGTAATACTTGGTCACTCAGAACGCCGTCACGAAATCGGTGAATCTGATGAACTTATCAACAAAAAGGTTCGTAAAGCTCTCGCAAGCGGTCTTGAAGTTGATCTTTGTATCGGTGAACTTTTGAGCGAACGTGAAGCCGGAGAAGCTGAACAGGTTTGTGCATTCCAGCTTTCTGCAGGTCTTGCTGGTGTTACAGAAGAACAGATGAAGAAAGTAACAATCGCTTATGAACCGGTTTGGGCTATCGGAACAGGTAAAACAGCAACTCCTGATGATGCTCAGGCAATCCACAAGTTCATCCGCGGATACATTGCAAAGCTCTACAATCAGAAGGTTGCAGACGAAGTAATCATCCAGTACGGTGGTTCTATGAAAGCATCTAACGCACCGGAGCTTCTCGCACAGCCTGATATCGACGGTGGTTTGATTGGTGGAGCTTCATTAAAGGCAGAAACTTTTGTTCCAATCTGCGTATTGTAATTTGTCTTTATAAATTTATTAATTGATAAAAAAAATGCATCTGAATTTTCAGATGCAATTTTTTATCAGTTTATTATTTGCTATATATTATTTATTTTGTATATATTTCAAAAACAACTTTTTTACCTTTTGGAACTGTCTGCTGCATTGTAAATCCAAGATATTTTGTTTTTGCGAATCCCAGAATTTCAAATACACGGTCACATTCTTCCGGCTTCAGTTTAAGAAAGGCTGCTCTTGTAAGCTTTCCATCATCGTTGAATTTAATTGTGATTGTTCCTTTCTTTGAATCATTAGAAGCAGTGAAATTAAGATATCCTTTGTGTTCAACTCCATTTTCTACGTATGTTACTGTTCCATTTTTTCCATATTCAATGATAATTGATTTGTTTTTAAGGATGAATGTTGTTCCTTTTTGTGCTCCGTCATGAACAGTTTTTTTGTATTCCTCAACAGCCTTTTGCTGGAAGGTCTTATTATCTGCTGTTGACATCTGATCTCCAGATTCTCCATCATGAAGTTCAAAATAAACAGAGTTTCCTCTTGGGAACGGTAAAAGTGTATAAGATTTTCCTGCTTCAAACTTTAATTCAAGTGTGTTTGGATTTTTTGTATAAAAAGCATCTGTCTGGTATCTTACAGCGACAGTATGTTTTCCAGGTTTAATTAAAATAGTTCTGCTTGTATTAAATAAGGCAAGACTTTTATCAAGGTAAGGTGTTCCTTCAGGATCCTTTTTTGCTTTATAAGTTTCGCTTTCTTCTTTATTGAATACTCCGTCAATAGAAACTACAACAATAAATCTGTTGAAAGTTACTGTTGCAAGCTTTTCGTCAGGAGTTCCTTCCGGAATATTTCCGACTCTTACTGGTGTTTTTGGTTTTGCACTAAGTGAAGCAATTGATGATAAGACTAATAATGCAGCAATAAAAATTCTTTTAAATTCTTTCATTTTTCTTCTCCTTTATTAAATGAAAATAATAATAATACTTTAAAATAAGATTAAAAGAATTTCAAGATTAAAAATCCGGGAGGTGAAAGGTTGATTTTTAATAATCCGAATAGTAATATTACTGTTGTAAAGTCATAAATCTTCAGGTTTGAATTTTGCAAGAGATAATTTTTAATGATGGAAGAAAAAGAAAAACCATTAAAAGTACCAAGCGTTAAAAAGAATTTTTTTATAAGCACTTTATATGAGATTCTTTGTATAATTACTCCTTTTATAACCGCTCCTTATGTTTCAAGAGTTCTGGGGGCGGAGCAGATAGGTGTAAACAGCTTTGTTCATTCGGTTCAAGCCTATTTTTGTATGTTTGCGACTTTAGGTACAGCAGCTTACGGTACAAGAGAGATTTCCAGAAATAGAGATAATGCTTATGAACGAAGTAAGCTTTTCTGGGAAATTGAGCTTCTGTCTATTTTTACTTCAGGAATAGCAGTTATTGCCTGGTGCATATTTATAATTTTTACAGTTGAATATAAAATTTATTATATAATTCTGACATTAAGTATTTTTGATAAGATGTTTGCAATCGGCTGGTTTTATTCTGGAACAGAGCAGTTTAAATATACAGTCACAAGAAATACAATTGTAAAGATAACCGGGATTATTCTTGTTTTTACTTTTGTGCATACAAGTGATGATTTGATTATCTTTATTTTAATTAACACGTTATGTAATCTTTTCGGTGCCCTTTCCATGTGGATTCCGTTGAAGAAATTTCTTGTAAAGGTTCCGGTTAAAGAATTAAAAATCTGGCGTCATCTAAAGGAAACCCTTGTATATTTTGTTCCTACAATTGCCACATCAGTTTATCAGGTTCTTGATAAAACCTTAATAGGTTTGATTACTCATGAGGAAAGTCAAAATGGATTTTATGAACAGGCGAATAAAATTATAAATCTTATTAAGATAATGTCCTTTGGGGCAATAAGTGGTGTAGTCGGTTCCAGAATATCATACCTGTTTACTCAAAATAAAATTGATGAAATAAAACAAAGGATAAGAAAATCAATTGATTTTGTCATGTTAATGGGAATCGGTTCCTGTGCCGGTATGTATGGAATTGCAAAAAGGTTCATCCCGTTTTTCTTTGGTGAAGGATATGATCAGGTTATATCTCTGTTATATATACTGCTTCCGATAGTACTGATTGTCGGTATGAATGTAATTTTTGTTCAATTATATTATGTTCCTGTCGGAAAAAGGAAGCAGAGTTCAAATTATATCATTATGGGTGCGGTCTTTAATTTAATTGCAAATATTCTGTTGATTCCGAAATGGAAAGCATACGGTGCGGCTGTAGGTTCGATTATTGCTGAAGTTGTCATTCTTATTTTTTGTTTTGTTCATTGCAACGGATTTTATTCTGTAAAGCAATTGCTGTTGTCAATGTACAAGAAATTATTTGCTGCAATGATTATGTTGGTTTATTTATTTATTATAGACAGAGTTTTGACAGTCCAAAACTGGATTGTGCTTGTAATTCAGGTTATTGGCGGAGCATTAATTTATTTTGTTGTTCTCTTGATTGTAAAGGATAGAGGATTAAAAATTTTGTTTGAAATGAAAATATTTGACAGATTCAGAAAAAAGAAAAGAGCAGAATCATGATTCAAAAGAGCTTTTTTTATTGAATTTTTTATCCAGGAATTTTTTCATTATTGCATCATCACTAATATCATTAAAACAAAAGCAGAATGGTCTGTAAAGTTTGATTTTAAATATTGACCATTTTATATTATGGATTGTATCCTGATGTTCCATGCAGTAGTATTTTTTTCTGGAGAATAGAATAATAAAAAGTTTTTTGATTTTGGAAAATGAATAGTTATATATTATCAGTTTACAGTCATTTATATATCCCATTTCATAAGCATAGATTACTCTCTGAATATGTGTATTAGTCCTGAAGGGAGTTGAATTTAACTGTTCCATTTCCGGATATTTTTTGTTGATACTTTTAATCAGTTTCTTTGAATATGCATCTATCCCGTGAACCGGTACTAAAAATGGAAAATAGATTTTGTTTTTTTCTATCATCTTATAATAAGAGTTAAGAATAGTTTCATAATAAACAGAAGATGTTTTATAATAGGGTGATTTGAAGACTTTAGTATTTAATCGTATAATTGGTTTTTCGTTTATGAAGAAATCTTCAGGTTTTACAGGTCGGTTAAAAAATACATCATCATTCAGATAAAGAAAATTATCTTCAAGTCCTGGAATATTTATTATATAGTATTCAATGCAGACAGAATTAAAGGTTGGTAAATATTTTTCCGGTATTATTTGTGAATGATCTATAATTGTTATTTTATCGTTTTCTTTAAACCATGCAGGTCGCTGTTTGTTTGTCACGATGTAAATATGATTAACCCATGGTGCATATTTTTCTACAGAGCGCAAAGAATATCTTAATTCATCGTGCTGTCGGTATCTTCTTTTTTCTATGATATTTTCAAGCCTGATATTATTTTTCTTTTGTATATTTTGTCTTTCCTTTATAAATTCCGGATCATTACCATCACACCAGGCATAAACAATATCAATTTTGCTCATAAAACCTTCTCAATAATTTTTTTGTTTCCGTTGGTTTTTACATTAACATTTTATAGTAATTAATGTTTTTTTTAAAGATTTATTTTCTGTAAGATAGAAATTAATTTGAAGTATTTTTATACAGTTTCTTTATTGATAATGA
>JAILKS010000016.1 GCA_024693715.1 Treponema sp.
TTCGGTTTTTTAAATAACAAAAACCTTCATCTTCTATAAACAATTGTTTATCTTTTTCGATTGAAGAAACAATATTTAACTTTAAATCATAAATTTCTGTATCTTTTATGGTTTTGACTTTTGTTTCAGCAAAACTTGGTATAAAAAATACGAATGTTAAAAAGATAAAACTAATTTTTTTCCTCATAATTTATACCTCAATTAAATGAATTAAATTTATCATCATGATCAAATGGATTAAATCTATTAAGTCTTTGCGCTTCATTCTTCCATCCAATAAATTGATTACTATTATCAATTATATACATCGATTGTAAACCTTCTATTTTAGCTTTTGCTTTATCTATAGGTCTTATAATTTCCAAATGTAAATGGTAACCATCAGAATATCCAGTTTGCCCACTCATTGCTACATCATCCCCAGGTAATATTGGATCTCCTTTTTTTTTCAAAAATGATGTTAAATGAGCCAATAAATACAAATATCCATTACTTCCTTCTATTAACATCATATTACCAAAACCTTCACTAGCCTTTTCCTTTTTTGTTTTATTCCAAGTGCACTCTAAAACCTTTCCTGAAATAAAAGATTTTATAGGTACTGATTTTTGCCAAGACCCTAAATCAACTCCTGTATGCCGGTTATTGCTGCTTCCACGTTTTACAATCAAATAAGCATGTTATATATGCATATTTAAGTTTATTATATTCATAACCATTTTGTGATAAATTTGTATTATAAGGTGCAAATCCAGGATTATCTTTTAATATCTGGGTTCTTGTTTGATTAATAAATGAATTTGCATTTATAGTAACAGGTGGTTTTCCCTCATACGGATTAAACTCCGCTGGCGTAGCAACTTTATCCAGATGATGCAGGAATGCTATAGGATTAAAGTAATAGTTCTTTTTACTCAATTTAAAATTAGAGAGTTTGCTTAAAAAATCATCGGTAAAGAATGCCAGATCCTTTCTGTATTCCGTCGTCTCTTTTTCCTGACTTGGAGAAAGGTTTACATATTCATCGGTTATTTTCTGATTGTCGCTCCATTCCGATTCTGCTTTATAGTAAAATTTCTTTAGTGTTTTTGACCTTGCCGGAATGTCCTGAGCCGTATTGATTTCAAATTCTTCTAGGCTATAATCCTTAATAAAGGCCTTTTCATCATTACATTTGAATTCTCCGTACTTTGAAGGATTAATTTCGCAGAAAAAGTCTTCCCATTTATCATAATAAACCAATCCTATTTTTGACCCGTCCTTGGATTTAAAGTCAAAGTCGTCTTTGTTCACCCAGTATTCAGTCCCGGCATCAGCCTTTATCTTGCACCAGGTTTTAAGAGTTTTATGTTTTTCACCAAGATTGTCGTATTCATGCATAATCCATGGGCCATTTTTTGCTTCGCAAAAAACCGGGCTTTCCGCGGTTCCGCTGTCCGCTTCATTGCTCCGCAACTGCCCTGCAGCCGCTCCAATCCCTTGTCCGTAATCAGATTGTTCTATGTTCACTGTTTTTTCTTCTTCCTTACAATAAGGATGATTACAATACACAGCAGAAGTATCACTGCTGAGGCCACAATTATTACAAGAGGAAGGGAAGATGTCTGTTTTACCACAGGCACATTCTCTTCTACTGTTTCGATATCTTCTTCGTTTTCTGAAAACGTGTCTGAGGGGGTGGCAGATTCTTCCTCTTCTTCAGCAACAGAATCATTGTCTGAAAGCTGGACCTCAGGCGGTTTTATTTCATCGTCGTAATCACAAGTGCCGTCAGCGTGGCTGGGCCAGGTAACGCGGGAAAGGTCGCAGGTATTGTAATAGATAAGATTCTTAAATTGCTCAAAAGTTTCTTTATTCATTCTTGCGTATTCTGCAAAAGGATACATTTTATCTTCATCATAATAAACTTTTAGATAATCGCCATCTTTAACTAATACAAACGAATTAGAATTTGTTTTACGTAGTATTTTCCAATCAAGAAGTGTTGAGTTATACCAAGTTTCTTCATTTCCTTTACCTAGTTCTGTAAAATGTATTATCGTTTTATCGTCTTGAATAAGAGATTCAATCTCAATTATAAATACCCCTCCTAATACTAAATTATTATTAAATATAGATTGGTCCAAATCTCTTGAGGCTTCTATTTTTTCGAAATAAAAGAAAAACTCTTCGTACCAATTATGAATAACCCATCCTTCAGGCTCTTCCCATTTTTCATCGTCAAATACATTACTGTATTTATCATAATTTCTTAAATATTCACGGTTTTGTGATTTTAAAACATCAAAATAACAGCTTAGATAATAATTCTCAGATTCAAGTTGAAGAATGAAATCATTATAATTATCTTGTGCAAACATAGTTACATTTAATAAAAAGGCAAATAAACAATATAAAAAGAACTTCTTTTTCATCTTCCAAACCCCTTATGTTTAATTGAATTATGGTCAAACGGATCTCTTCTTGCTTCACGAATTATAGAATACCCATTACCAAGAATTATATTATTATTTATCATTGTAATTGTTTTTTGTTGAATAAAATTTTTATCATATTTTTTTTATGATAACTCAAATGCAAATGTGGTCCATCCCAATAATTCAACTTACCATGACCACTAGCTCCAACATACGCAACTGTATCACCAGGAAAATATTCTTTTCCGACAGTAATCTGACTATCATATGCATTTAAATGAGCAAGAAGATATACACCTTCGTCATCAACATTATAAAGCCAAACGCTTTGTCCATAACCTGAATCCGGCATCCAGCCATATGCTATTACTTTTGCATGTATTAAACATATAACTTTAGTACCAACTGTTCCTCTAAAATCTACACCTTCATGATAATAATTTGGACCTTGTTTAGGATAATGCTCATTAAAGAAACCTGTAACTGCCCCAAAATTATTTGAATTTGGATTTTTCTCTCCAACTCCATATACATATTCAGTTGCAAAGCCTGGATTATCAATTATTGGTTGAGCCATATTTATCTTTGGTGCAGGTTTAATAAAACCATAAACATCCTCAAATATTTTTCCTTCATACGGATTAAATTCCGCCGGTGTTGCAACCTTGTCCAGATGGTGCAGGAAGGCAACAGGATTAAAGTAATAGTTCTTTTTGCTAAACTTCTGTTTAGAAAGAGCATTTACAAAAGTATCAGTTATGAAAGCCAGGTCCTTCCTGTATTCCGTCGTTTCTTTTTCCTGACTTGGAGAAAGATTGACATATTCATCTGTTATCTTCTGATTGTCGCTCCATTTCTTGTAAGGTTAATAATTCTTACTCCTTATTTTTAATTTTTTTTCTTATAATAATACATATAAAAAATAAAACCATAACTGAAATAATACATATAATTAATTTCAATGGAAAAGTTTTTTCTTTACCTTGGTTGAAAATTTGCTGTGTTAGATCAACAGGTTTTAGGTTTTCTGTGAGTTTTTCTGTAACAAGAAAGTCTGGAAACTCTTGCAGCCACTCGTTTGAAACCTTCATAAGTTCACAGATAAATTCATTATTCTGATTATAAAGTTTTAAGGTTGATGGAGTTATTTCTAAAATAAGTGTTATCTGTTCATTATTTTTTGAAGCAGGAAAATTTACAAAACCTGACTCAATCTCAAAACTATTATAAAAACTTTTCGGTGGATATAATTTTAGATTATATTTGTTTCCATTTTTCTTAATTTCGGTTATCAGAAAGTTATCTGTTCCTCCTGTCCAATAATCAATAGAAAAGAAAACATTAGAAAATCTTACTTCAAATGCATCTAAAAAACGTCGTTCTTCCCACCAGAATTCTATTCCATCTATTTCTTTAACTCCGTGCAATTCTTTGTAATATGGAATCAATTCTTCAATTTTCTGCTTTGGATTATCAGAACGAATAATTTCATTATAGCATATTGGAATAAAACCAAATGATCCAGGTGAAAAAATTATATCTTGCGGAAGAATATCTGAGCCTTCGACATATACATCATTACTTGAATAGAATTCAAGTTCGTCTTCATTAAAAAAACAATAATCTATATATCTTTTTTGCGTATATTTTTTATCTCTATAAACAGGATAG
>JAILKS010000019.1 GCA_024693715.1 Treponema sp.
CTTCCCAAATCATCTTACCACCGATGTACAGCAAAAGGATGAGTGCAATCCATGGAACAAATAATTCAAACTTTTCAAAATATCCAACGATTGTATGAACACAAATCCAGCCAATCATAGGCATGGCAAATTGGAAAAAAGCATATATCCCTGCAATAAAACACATGCGGGCTTTTTTCATTTGAGATTCACTTAATGCATTTGCAATTGAAACAGAAAAAGCATCCATTGCAAGGCCCACGCCAAGAAGAATGCTGTTAATAAAAAATACAAAGCTCCAATTCATACAACAAGCAGAATTATTGCACAGAAGAAATTGAAGGTCAATAAAAGAAATGTGATTTTTGGAAAGTATGATATAATTATCTTGAATATGAAAATGATAAAAAAACTATTTAAAATCAATCAATTTATCCTCGCAATTTTACTCTTTTGCCTGATATCTTCCGCTTTGTATTTAGAATCAAAAAATAAAGAAAAAGATTTTTACATTAAAACTGTAGAAAACAGATATAATCTTTATTCAGTAAATGACACATATATAATTTCTTCTTTTGAAGGCAGCGGCGGATACCTGTATGGCGGGATTGTTTCAAAAAATAAGATAGCCGATATAAACACGATTACCAGGGATGAAATTTCACAATTAATTGAAAACAACTTGGATTATGCTTTTCCTTCTTATAGCTTTCCTGATAATGGCGGGTTATATATTGGAAATTTTGATTTTGATAAAAACATAGAATTATTTGCATTTGAATTTCTTGATACAACTTTTTTACATCCTGTTGAAATCTCCCAGAATGGAACAATTAAAGAAGAAAATTTTTCTACAACAGCATTTATATTTTTGCCAGTATTATTTTTTACGCTCCCGGCTTTTATTTTATATATACTATTTTTTGTTTATTACTTTATTGTATGCATCATTTATGTAATTGTTCATTTAAAGAAGAAAAGAAATGTCTAACAGATATTTAGATTTTGAAATATATAACATAACCAAAATTCTTAATCCTTTTACCGTAAAAAAAATTTAAACTTGACAGCGTTAAGATTAACCGTTATATTATCACCTGTAACAAACTTAACACAGTTAAGATACTTAAAAACATCTATGCGCAGGATGAAAAAAAGGAAACTAAATTTTCGGTTGTACCAAATGTAAAATTCTGCATGATTAAAATAGGGGATGAAAATTATTTATTCAGTCCGTTCGGCTCGCTTCAGTTTATGCTGGAAAAGAATGAAGGAAGCACCTCAAACATGCCTGATTTAATCACTACAAGAATTTCTTACGGGCAAGATATTTTTTCCAGGGGAATGCCGGGTTATGGCGAAAATAATTTTCATAAAATCGGACTTTTTGGAAAGGTTGTTTACGGCAAAAACTCATTCCTTTTGAAGATTGACTCCCGTGGTGCAAATCCATTCCAAAGTTATAAGAACTCAGAAGGACTTTTGATGTACGGCCGTAAGCTCATCGACACTGAATCAACTTCTCTTGTTTTAGGAGGAGGACTTGCTGCAACAGACACAGGCATTCAGCTTGGCGGTGTGGATATTTTTATTGTTCCGCTTCCGATGCTCTACTTTACTTACAAAAATCAGATCTTTAGCACAGAGTTTGAATGGATTGGTCTTCCAAATGCAAAGTTTGTATTGCTTCCCCAGAATCAGTTCAGAATTAAAACCGACGCATCCTTTGCAGGTTTTAATCTTCCTGTTGATATTATGTTCGACACTGCCCTTGCCTGGTATCCTATAAAAGAAGGAGAGCTTAAGGACTATTTTTACATAAGTGCCGGGGTTTCTCATAATGTAGAAAAGTTTAGAATCAATACTGAAAATTCGGTAAAATATCATTACTTTTGTGCTTACGGAGAAATCAATGCTACAGCATTTGGCGTTCGTGCAGGTTATGCTTTTAATGGAGAAAGAATTGTTACTTCAAGCGGAGTCAGAACAAAAGAAGATTACAACGGTGGTTTTTATCTTTTGATTCAGGGAATGTATAAGTTCTAGAATTACAGCATTTTTAAGGAGACTAAAGATGAAAAAAAGCAGTAAAATAATATCAGCCTTGAGCATTGTTCTGGGAGTATTTTGTATGATATCCTGTAAGAGTAGTATGGTAGCCGGAAGCCAGGAAGCAGAAAGCCTTGAAAACACAAAGAAAATCTTTCGCATGGTAAATAAAAATATGAACGGAATGTTCATCTCTTCTACAAATGAAAATAATCCTGTTCTTTTATTTATCTCTGGCGGTCCTGGTGTTCCCGAAGTCTGGCTCAACGAAGCTTATGCAAAAGAATATCCGAATGAACTAAGTAAATATTTTACAGTCTGCTGGTGGGATTATCTTGGAGAAGGCCTTTCTTATGATTCAAAAATAAAGCCGCAGGAAATCACTCTTGAACGCCTTGCCTCTGATGCACATGAGGTTGCAGACTATCTTAAAACAACTTACAAAAAGCAAAAGATTTATCTTATGGCTCATTCAAGCGGAACAAATCTTGGCTTCTATCTTGCGCAGACAAACAAAAATGATTTTTACTGCTACTTTGCAATGGGTCAGGATCACAACGACCAGAACCGCCGTTACGAAGAAGGCTATTATTTTATGAAGAAAGTGTTCGAAGAAAAAGGTGATAAAAAATCGCTTGAAAAAATGAATAAGCTTGTTACTGTTCTGGAAGACGGCACTTTTAAAATCAATAACCCTGAAAAAATCGGAAAGGATTGGGAAGAGATTCTTCTTCTTGCAGGCTGTGCTACAACAAGACAGATGAAATCTGATTACAAGGATATCTTTAAAAAACAAATGTCGTGTAAATGCTACACCTTTGGAGAGCGCATCAATTTCTGGAAAGGAAAATCTCTTCTTGGAAAAAGTGAGTACAGAAAATACAGAATTAATCCTTCTGTTCCATGCGTAATCCCGGTTCACTTTCTCTCCGGCTATTATGATTACACAACTCCAATAACACTTTCCAAGGAATTATACCAGACTATTGAAGCGCCGGAAAAATCATTCTATACTTTTCACAATTCAGCTCATTCACCTTTATGGGAAGAAAATAAACTTGTTATCGAGGCTATGTTAAAACATGTCAGATAAATATCATCATGGCGACTTAAGAAATGCGCTCATTGAAGAAGGAATAAAAATGATAAACTCAGGGGGCGAAGAATCCTTGTCCATGCGAAAGCTTGCAGAAAAATGCGGCGTAACCATGGCAGCTCCCTATGCGCATTTTAAAAACAAGGAAGAGATGATTAATGCCATCAAAAATTATGTAACCGACAGTTTTACAGCCTACCTCGAAAAAGCCGTGAACAAGGTTCAGGAAGACGACATCGAAAAAAAGATAATCGCTCTTGGAAATGCCTACGTAATTTTTTTTATAGACAATCCTGAGTATTTTACCTTCCTCTTTTCCCGCGGCTATATTCATGCAAACCTGGATTTCACTCATTCCGACAAAAATGATTTTAAACCATTCCTAATCCTAAAAGATTTATGCACCCGCTATTTCCAGGAAAAAATGCCTTCGCTTTCCGATCACGAAAAGGAACTCGAGATTATCCGAATCTGGGCCTCGGTTCAGGGAATCACCTCCATAATCTTTATGAAAAACGTAAAATGGAGCCGCGACTGGAAAAAAGAAATCGGTAAAATTTTGAAATAAAAAATTTATAAATTTTCAATCAATTTATCCCTTCACCTCATTCACAAGCTCTTTGCCTAGAGAAAAATCGTGGATGTTGTTCAAGGTAGTTTCGGCTAGATTCTTTAGGGCGTTGGTGGTGAGGAAGGCCTGGTGACCGGTGATGATTACGTTTGGGAAGGTCAAAAGGCGGGCAAGGACATCGTCGGGCATGATATCGGTAGACCAGTCGCTGAAAAAGTATTTGCTTTCTTCTTCGTAAACGTCCATGCCGATTCCACCAATGTGGCCGTGCTTGAGGGCGTGAACAAGAGCTTTTGAATCTATAAGGGCACCACGACCTGTGTTGATGATTACGGCATCATGCTTCATCATCTTCATTGTGTCGTGATTAACTATGTGCTTGGTTTGTTCAGTGAGTGGACAATGAAGGCTCAAAACATCACTCTGGCGGAAAATTTCATCCTTACTTACATAGGTTGCACCACTCTCTTGAGCCCATTTTTCATTCGGGAAAGGATCGTAGGCTATAATTTTCATTCCAAAGCCTTTAAGGATATTTGCCATAATCTGTCCGATTTTTCCGGTTCCGATAATTCCACCTGTAAGGCCGTAAAGATCTCTACCGGTTAATCCTTCTATATTAAAATTAGCTGTTTTTGTCCTAAGATATGCCTGTGGAATATGACGAGTTAAAGACATTAAAAGAGCTGCCCCATGCTCTGCAACGGCATAAGGAGAATATGCTGGAACACGTACTACCTTAATTCCCGCCTGTTCTGCAGCTTTTAAATCAACATTATTAAAGCCGGCGCATCTAAGAGCAATCAGTTTTACTCCGCACTCTTTTAAGCTTCTAATAACCTCAGCATTTACAACATCGTTTACAAAAACACAAACTGCATCAAAGCCTCTGGCAGTTGGAGCTGTATTTTCATTCAATTTATAATCACGAAAATCTATGTCGTAATCAAAACCTTCATTCATCTTTGTAAATGAAACCTTGTCGTAAGAACGTGTATCAAAAAAAGCAATCTTCATGGCATTGCCCCCTTAGTTTAAATATACTATCCAAAGAGCATAAAAACAAATTTATTAGACTTTATTAAAATCGCCAAGGCTGATTTCTTCGTCGCAGCATTCTTTTATGAGCTCGCGGTCGTGGGTTACTACTATGACAGTTTTACCCATTGCTTGCAGGGAGCGGAGAATTTTTCCAATCTGAAGCATATGAGTGTAATCAAGCCCACTTGTAGGTTCGTCAAAAAGCATGATGTCCCGGCCACTTGCAATGGCACTTGCAACTGCAACACGCTGTTTTTGTCCGCCCGAAAGAGACTGGGGATGACGGTCTGCAAATTGTTCAATATCTAAAGAAGTGAGTATTTTATGTGCTGCTTCTTCGTTTGCTTCTTCCTGGCTTATAAGAACTTCGTCTAAAACACTTTCTGTAAAAAGCTGATGGTTTACATCCTGCATTACAAGAAACACTGATTTCTGGCGGGCACTTCTTTTATAGCTTTTTCCTTTATATTCCATTACCCCCTTTGCCCTGTGCCCTAAACCGCAGAGAGTATTTAAGAAAGTTGTTTTTCCCTTTCCATTTTCTCCGGTGATTGCAGTAATTTGGCCGGAAGGGATTTTCATATAAGGAATATTCAGCGCCACAAGACCATTTTTATATTTATAAAAAAAGTTTTTGATTGTAAGGTAATCTTTTACATCACACTCTGAATCACTTTTTGATTTTTCAGTTTTATTCTGAACCTCCGCTGATGAAAAAACATTTGTTCTTAATCCCATTTTATGAAGAGCTTCTTCTGTTAGTTTATTCATCTGTGTGCGTGAGAGTTCTTTTTGAAGCTGGCCGTTATTTAAAACTATTGTTCTGTCTGCCAAATCCCAAAGATATGAAATACGGTGCTCGGCCACAACAATTGTTTTTTTCTCTGCCTTCCATTTTTTTAATAGTTCTTTGAGTTCGCAGATTGAATGCAAATCTAAGTTAGCACTTGGTTCATCAAGAAGGATTATTTTGTTTCCTGTAACTGCTACAGAGGCACAGGCAATTTTTTGTTTCTGACCGCCGCTTAATTCAAAAAGACTTCTGTTCATCAGGGGCTCAAGATGAAGGGCGTTTACGGTATTTTCAATCCGTTTTAAAATTTCACCTTCTTCCATTCCCTGATTTTCGCAGGCAAAAGCAAGTTCGCTTGTTGTATCTACATTAAAAAATTGGGATCGCGGATTCTGGAAAACTGTGCTTACTGTCTTTGCAGTATCATATAATTCAGCGTGACTGATATCAATGCCATTAATTTTAATAGAACCTTCAAGCTTTCCTTCAAAAAAGTTTGGAATGAGTCCGTTTACAAGACGGAGCAAGGTAGTTTTTCCGCAACCAGAACCACCAGTCAAAAGAAGAAATTCCCCGTCGCTAACCGTCAGGTTTATATCATGAAGGCTTCCATTCCAGACGGTTTCACCCTGGCCACCTGCAGCACCATTTTCTCCCCCATCAGTTTTTATATATTCGAAATTTATATTCTTTAATTCAATCATTTAGAGTACCCCGCAGGCACGAAGAATAACATAGGTAAGACCACCACCCAGGGCCAGAAACACAAGCGCATCACACCAGCCAAATCCGATCTTACAAATATTTGTTCGTTTATCTGGCCCTCCAAGCCCGCGCGTAAGACTTGCTGCACTAAGCTCCTGTCCGATTTTTACAGAGCAGGTCATTAAAGGAATTACCCTGTATTCAATCATCTGTAGTGCTTTTGTCCCGCCAAACTTTATATCACGCATACTCATCGCTTTATTTATACTGCCGGCTTCTTCTACAACCGTTGGGAAAAAGCGGAACATTACTGCAAGCGGAATTGTTATTTTTTGAGTTATGTGCATTTTTTCCATGGCAGCAATGAATTCACTTACGGTTGTTGTAGAAACTAAAAACATCCCTGTAAAAATACCGGGCATAAAGCGGAGTACTATTCCGGTCATCGCAAGAATTATGAAATTTAAAAATCCTGTACAGTGAGGCATTACAAAGACCGCTAAAACATAAGAAAGGGTATAAAAAATAATTGCAAATAAAAAAGCCTTCCATCTGCCGCATGTAAGTAAGAGGAAAAGAGGAAGATAGTTTAAGGCAACACGAAATTCTGCTGCGGCTTCTCCTCCGGCATTTCCAAGTACGAAGATTGAAACAAAAGTAAGAAGAAGAAGTTTTGTCCGTGGATCCAATAATGCTTTATGCGAAGAAGATTTCATCAATTCCATTTTTATAATGTCTCCATTTTAAGGCCGCAGTTTTTAAGAAGTTCTTCCACACTGGCAGCATGTAATTTTTGTGCTGCTAAAGTAACAACCAGTCCGCAGGTTCTTGAATCTTCAAGGGCATCGTGGGCAAGATAGTTGATTCCAAATTTTTGTCCCAAAAAGGTAAGAGAGTGGTGTTCCAGCTCAGGCCAGACTTTTTTTGAAATTTTCAATGAACAAAAATAATTGTAATGCGGAATTTTATGATGATAAAAACTACAGGCATCCCAGATTACAGTAGTATCGAATTTAGCATTGTGAGCCACAAGCGGAATGCCCGGAGTTTTTTCTATAAAAGGAACAACCTTGTTATCCCAGATTTCTGGGAATCTTGGTTTATCTTTTACATCGTTATAAGTTAAGTGGTGAATTTCATTTATCCATTCCGGAACAAAATAATCCGCTGGTGGACAAATTAATTCATATATACTATCAACTTCTTTACCATCAATATAACGTACAAGTCCAACAGAAATTGCACTATTACCATATTGGTTAGCGGTTTCAAAGTCGATAGTAATAAAATCCAGACTCTGAGATTTCTTTTCTATTTCATCATCAAATAATGAAAACTGAAAGTTATCATCAGACATTTTTATTACACAATTCCAGCCTTTGCAAAATGCTTTTTAAGAATTTTATGACCAAGAAGGCCTCCAAGAATTCCAAAAGCAAAACATAAAAGAATGTGTACCGGGAACATCCACTTAGGAAATAATCTTGTAAGGGCATCAATATATTCCTGACCAAAATTCTGTCTTGTAGACCAGTATTTGTCTGCAAAGAAGAAGAGCGGAATATAGTTGCTTACAATCCAGAAGCAGAATACGGCATGACAAAGAACAGCGCATTTTACACTCTTATATTCACCTTTTTTCAAAATCAGTTCTGCAATAAGACCTGTTACTGTTCCAATAGCAAGTGCGTAATAAGACATGCCGGTAAGCCACATAAGAATTCCCATGATGATGGTCATAATCCATACCATTCCAAACTTTTTTACTTTTGTGAGGAAAAGCATGAAGACAATGCCACCAAGTAAAGGCATGAGTACAGAATATGTCGGCATGAAAATCGGAATAAAACCGAGCATGGCAAGTACCATGATAACTACGAAATAAATGGCAGCAAAAATACCAATGTTAATAAGGTCTTTACCTTTAAGCTTTTTTGAATCATCCATTAGATTACTCCTTTGAATTTTGTTAGTAAGCGCTAACAATATTAGTTAGTAGATACTAACACTAAGCGGATAAAAAGTCAATTAATTGGAACATTTATGGTAAATATTGCTGTGATAAAACAAAGCCGAATAAATCTGCATATCTGTGTTATTTTTCTGATTGTCATTAAGTGTAGCAAGATGATGATTATGTGGATGAGTTTGGGGAGGATGTGCTATAATCAGTCTAATGAAGGCATTAAAATGAAAGAATATAAATTCTACGGCTGGCAGACCGCCGATTGCAAACCGGCAGATCCGACTTATGAAAAAATACAGAATCCGGGCCACCTTTATGATATCCTTTCAGAAATCTGGTGTGAATATACCTGTGCTCCCCGCCTGAGGGAAAAGTGGTCCCGCGAAAATCAGACGGTGGGTCAGTGTTCAATTACAGCTTTTCTTGCCCAGGATATTTTTGGCGGTAAGGTTTACGGCATCCTTCGCCAGGGCGGCAACTACCATTGCTACAATGTTATCGGCGACTGCGTTTTTGATTTAACCAGCGAACAGTTTGGCGACGAAAAACTCTGCTACGAAAACAATCCCGAACAATTCCGTGAAACCCACTGGCAGAAAACAGAAAAGCACGAACGCTATAATTATCTGAAGGCAGAACTTTTGAAAAAGCTGGAAGAGCTGTAAGAAAAGCAGGAGTTACAATATGTTCCGACCAATGAGAAGATTCAAGCAGCAGATTGCGGATAGCAAATGCAAAGAGATTTTGAAAAATGAAAAGCGCGGAGTTCTTTCTCTGCTCGGCGATGACGGCTATCCTTACGGGCTTCCCCTCTCCCACTTTTACAGCGAAGAAGACAATAAGATTTATTTTCACTGCGCAAAGGAAGGCCACAAAATTGATGCCATAAAAAACTACGATAAGGCAAGCTTCTGCGTTTATGACCAGGGTTACCGAAAGGAAGGCGAATGGGCGCTGAACATCAACAGTGTAATCGCCTTTGGAAAAATCCGCCTTGTAACAGACCCGGATCTTACCCGCCAGATCTGCACAAAACTGGTTTATAAATTCACAGATGATCAAGCATATCTTGAAAAAGAACTCACCAATGCCCTGCCCCGTGTTCAGTGCCTTGAACTTGAAATTGAACACATGACCGGTAAACTGGTGAATGAATCATAAGAAGCACAAAAAAGAAAGTAGCAGTAACTTACGAAAAAGAAACAGGAAACGTTTTCCAGCATTTTGGAAAGACTCAGTATTTTAAGATTTATCAGATTGAAGACGGAAAGATTCTTTCCTCAGAAGTGATTGATAATGGCGGAAACGGACATCATGCCATTCCTCCATATCTTAAGAGCCTTGGAGTAGAAACTCTGATTCTTGGAAACCGCGGACAGGGTGCCATTGAGGCCATAGCTGCCAGCGGCTTAAAAGAAATGCCCGGAATCACAGGAAGCGCCGACGATGCCGCAGAGCTTTTTGCAAAAGGAGAGCTCAAGCCAAACTTTGAGGCTAAGTGCAATCACCATGGGGA
>JAILKS010000025.1 GCA_024693715.1 Treponema sp.
AATGACATCAGGTAATCAGCGTTATTATAGAATTATGAATACAAGTGTTTCGTTAAAAAGTGAAATACCTGACTACGTTGTAGGAGAAAGAATCCTTGATGTAGGTTCAGGTGGCGGCGTAATGCTTGATGCACTTGAAAAGAAGTTCGGGGATTCGAAGACAATTATCGGAACAGAAATTTCTCCTATTGCGATGGAATATCTTTCTGAAAAAAAGATAGAAACTAAGAGCCACTGGACTTTAGATAAACATAATTTTGTAGAAGGTGTATACCCGATTAAAGTTGATACAATTATTTTTTCTTCGATTCTGCATGAAATCTACAGCTATACATTTTTGCACGGAAGGAAATTTAATCTTGCATCTGTTACTACAGCCCTTGATAATGCCTACGACTCTTTAAACCCCGGCGGAAGAATCATTATCCGCGACGGGGTAAAGCCTCAAGACTATAAGGAAATAAAATCTGTAACGGTAAAAAGTTCTGAGGGCATAGATTTTTTTAAGAAGTTTATAAAAGATTTTAAAGGTTATCCGACGGTTGAACGGGATTTTAAAATTGAAGGAAATAAAATAACCGGTCCTTTCGGGATTCTCATGGAATTTATTTTTAAATATGACTGGGGTCCTGTAAGTTATGAGCGTGAAATTCATGAGCAGTTCGGGTACCTTACAAATTCAGCATATAACGAAATTCTTGAGTCGATGGGCTTTACTGTAACTGCATCAAGAAGTTATTTTGAACAAGGTTACAGGGAATTTTTTGACAGGCTTTTTGATGAATATCCACAGTTTGACACAAACCAGTTTATAATCGCAGATAAGCTTACGGACGGCCAGAAACAGGAGCTTTAGGCGGTTTTACGTCGTTTTGGCCTATATTGAATTTTGACCCCTTTTTTGATATATTCTCTCTATGAAAGTTGCAATTTTCTTTGGTTCAAAATCCGACACAGAAAAAATGAAAAAGGCTGCCGATGTACTTACAGAATTTGGAATTGAGTACAAGGCATTTGTTTTGTCTGCTCACAGAGCAGGTGAACTTCTCCACAAAACCGTAAAGCAGGTAGAAATCGAAGGCTTTGAAGTAATCATTGCAGGTGCAGGACTTGCAGCAGCTCTTCCTGGAGTTATTGCCGGCATTACGACACTTCCTGTTATCGGAGTTCCGCTTGAATGTGTTTCTGCAAACTCTAACGGGCTTGGCGGAATGGATGCACTTCTTTCTATTGTTCAGATGCCGCCGCAGATTCCTGTTGCAACAGTCGGTATCGGAAATGCAAAAAATGCAGGTTATCTTGCAGCTCAGATTCTTGCAATCAAATATCCTGAATTAAGCAAAAAACTTAAAGAATTCCGCACGAAACTTGCAGAAGATGCTGCAAACGCTAAGGCAGATTTTTAACTGGGGGACAATATGGCAAAGGTAGATTATAAACAGTCTGGTGTTGATGTAGAAGAAGGTTATCGCGCAGTTTCGATGTATAAAGAACATGCAAAGCGCGCAGCAATTCCTGGAATGCTTACAGGTCTCGGTGCTTTTAACGGAATGTTTGAAGTTCCAAAGGGAGTTAAAAATCCTGTAATGGTAAGCGGCACTGACGGGGTTGGAACAAAACTTGACGTTGCATTTGCAATGAAAAAATATGACACTGTCGGAATCGACTGTGTTGCAATGAGTGTAAATGACATTCTCTGTTCTGGAGTTCAGACTTTATTTTTCTTAGACTACATCGCATGCGGAAAACTCGATGCAGAAGTTGCAGCAGATTTAGTTAAAGGTGTTTCTGACGGATGTATCGAAACAGGTTGTGCTCTTCTTGGTGGTGAGACAGCAGAGATGCCTGGATTCTATGATGAAGGAAAATATGACCTTGCGGGTTTTGGTGTAGGTGTCGGTGATAAAAAACAGATGATCACAGGCGAAGACATCAAGCAGGGCGATGTTTTAATCGGACTTTCTTCGACAGGAGTTCATTCAAACGGATTTTCTCTTGTAAGAAAACTTGTTAAAAACTTTGATGAAAAATTTATTTACGACGGAAAAGATACAGGAAAAACAATCGGTGAAGTTTTACTTACACCTACACGCATTTATGTAAAACCTGTAATGGAAGTTTTAAAGAAATACCGCAAGAACATTCACGGAATGGTTCATGTAACAGGCGGCGGTTTTTACGAAAATATTCCGCGTATGTATCCTAAAGCAGAAAAATCAAAACGTCAGCTTATTTCTATCATCAAGCGCGACAGCTGGGATATTCCTCCTGTATTTGGAGAACTCATCAAGCGCGGAGCAGATGTAGAAAAAGTTTATAATACATTCAATATGGGAATCGGTTTTGTACTTGCAGTAAGCTACAAAGAAGCAGATGCGATAATTGAAATGTTCAACAAGAACGCATCAAAATATTCTAAACCTGGAATCCCTGATATGAAGGCATACCGCATCGGCCGCGTTGCTTACGCAGAAGGCGAAGTAAACGGACAGAAAGATGCAGTTCTCTTTGAGGACTAAAGATGAATATTGCAGTTTTAGTTTCTGGCGGCGGAACGAATCTCCAGGCATTGATTGATTACGAAAAAAAAGAAGGAGATGCGTGTCCATATAAAATTGTGTGCGTAATAAGTGATCATAAAGATGCATACGCACTTGAGAGGGCAAAGAACGCAGGCATTCCTTCGACAATCAGAAGTCCGTATGCCGTAATGGGAAAAGAAACTGCAATTGCTTCTGACCGCGATACAAAACGCCGTGCAGTAAGTGACGCCATGCTTGCTGACTGTAAAAATTACGGGGCAGACATAATCGTCGAAGCCGGCTGCCTTACTGTCCTTGCAGGAAACATAATCGAAGAATACAAAGATCGCATCATAAATCTGCATCCGGCACTTTTACCGAAATTTGGTGGAGTCGGAATGTGGGGTCATCATGTTCACGAGGCGGTTTTAGCTGCAGGCGAAAAAGAAAGCGGCTGTACTGTTCACATTGCAGACGGCGGATGTGATACGGGACGCATTCTCGTGCAGAAAAAAGTGCCTGTAATGCCGGGCGACACACCTGATACCCTTTACGAGCGTATAGCACCTAAAGAGCATGAGGCGATTGTAGAAGGCGTGCTCAAGCTTATTGCAGAAATTCAGCATTAAAAACTTCAAAAATTCTCATTAAAAATCTTTTTTTTGTTGACGATGCAATGTTTTTATTACTAATTTTATTTATAGAAAAAAATTATAAGGATTTTTAAATAATGGCAGACAAAGAAGAAAAGAAGGAAGAAGTTAAAGAAAAAGTTCAGGAAAATTCTGCAGAAGCTGAATCAAAGGCAGAAACAGAGACTGAACCAAAATCAGAGACTGAGACTGCCGCAGAAGAAAAGGCAGATGAAAAACCTGCAGAAGAAGCAGAAGAAAAGCCTGCAAAATTAACAGAAGCAGAAATAATTGAATCGCTTAAAAAAGAAAATGACGATTTAAAAGACCAGCTTTTGCGCCGTGCCGCAGATTTTGACAACTATCGTAAGCGCATGATAAAGGAAAAGCAGGAAACGTTTGATTATGCAAACGAAAATCTTCTTGCAGATCTTCTGGATAGTCTTGATAACTTTGACAGAACGGTAGAAGCCGGCGAAAAAGCGACTGACGTTAAGTCAATGGTAGACGGAATTAAAATGGTAAGCGCTAACCTTGTTAAGATGCTTGAGACAAAATATGGTCTTACTTCTTACGGTGCAGAAGGCGATGAATTTAATCCTGACATTCACGAGGCAATCGGCCGCGTAGAAGAAGAGGGAAAAGAAAAAGAAACTTTAAAGCAGGTATACTTAAAGGGATATATGCTCAAAGATAAAGTAATCAGAAATGCTAAGGTAATGGTTAGCGTTCCGAAATCGAACTAAAGTTCGATTTTTGCGAGTTTGCGGGGCAAACATCGCGAACTTGTGCATAACTTGAAAAAATATAAAACTGGGATTTTGACCCGGGAGGATAAAGTAAAATGGGAAAAATTATTGGAATTGACTTAGGTACAACAAACTCTTGTGTTTCTGTAATGGAAAATGGTGAACCGGTTGTTATTCAGAACTCAGAAGGTGGAAGAACAACTCCTTCAATCGTAGGTTTTACTTCTAAAGGCGACCGTATTGTTGGTGCACCTGCAAAAAACCAGATGGTAACAAATCCAAAAAATACAGTTTATTCTGTAAAGCGTCTTATCGGACACAGATTCTCAGAATTAAAAGGCGAAGCAACAAAACTTCCATATACAATCATTGATCACGGAGAAGACTGCCGTGTAGAAATCGAACAGAACGGCGAAAAGAAAGAATTTAGTCCGCAGGAAATTTCTGCATTCATTTTGCAGAAGATGAAAAAGACTGCAGAAGATTATCTTGGTCAGGAAGTAACAGAAGCAGTTATTACTGTTCCGGCTTACTTTAACGATGCACAGCGTCAGGCAACAAAGGATGCAGGTAAGATTGCAGGTCTTGATGTAAAACGTATCATCAACGAACCAACAGCAGCAGCTCTTGCATTTGGTTTTAATAAAGATAAAAGCAAAGAAAGAACAATTGCAGTTTACGACCTTGGTGGTGGTACATTTGATATTTCTATTCTTGAACTTGCTGATGAAGTTGTAGAAGTAAAGGCTACAAACGGTGATACACATCTTGGTGGAGATGACTGGGACCGTGTAATTTCTAACTGGCTCATCGATGAATTTAAAAAGGATACAGGAATTGATCTTTCTAAAGATCCGATGGCTATGCAGCGTCTTCGTGAAGCATCAGAAAATGCAAAGATTCAGCTTTCTAACCAGACAACAACAGATATCAACCTTCCATTCATTACAGCAGATGCAACAGGACCAAAGCACTTGCAGAAGTCTTTGACACGTGCTCAGTTTGAACAGATGACAGATGATCTTTTTGAAAGAACAAAGGAACCTTGCCGCAAAGCACTTGCAGATGCAGGAATGTCTCCTGATAAAATTGATGAAGTTCTTCTCGTTGGTGGTTCTTCACGTATGCCTAAAGTTCAGGAAGTTGTTAAATCAATTTTCGGAAAAGAAGGAAGCCGTGCAGTTAACCCTGATGAAGCAGTTGCAATCGGTGCTGCAGTACAGGGCGGTGTATTGAAAGGTGATGTTAAAGACGTTCTCCTTCTCGATGTTACACCTCTTTCATTGGGAATCGAAACAATGGGTGGAGTAATGACAAAACTCATTGCACGCAATACAACTATTCCTACAAAGAAGAGTCAGATCTTCTCTACAGCAGCAGATGGACAGACAGCAGTTTCTATTCACGTACTTCAGGGTGAACGCGAAATGGCAGAACAGAACCGTACACTCGGTCGTTTTGATTTAGTCGGAATTCCTGCAGCACCACGTGGTGTTCCACAGATTGAAGTTACTTTTGATATCGATGCAAACGGAATCGTTCATGTATCTGCAAAAGATCTCGGAACAGGAAAGGAACAGCACATTCAGATTACTTCTTCATCTGGATTGAGCGAAGAAGAAATCAACAAGATGGTAAAAGATGCAGAAGCAAATGCTGCAAGCGATAAAGCAAAACGCGAAAGTGTTGATGCAAGAAACGAAGCAGACAGTTTGATTTACGCAACAGAAAAGAGCGTAAAAGAACTTGGCGATAAAGTTAACGGTGCAGACAAGCAGAAGATTGATGATGCAATCGCTGCTCTTAAGAAAGCACTCGAAAGTGACAACACTGCTGACATCAAGGCTAAGACAGAAGAGCTTAAACAGGCTTCTTACAAAATAGCCGAAGAAGTTTACAAACAGCAGCAGGCTTCGGGAGCAGCTGGAGCGGGTCCTCAGGGTGCAGGTCCGGAAGCAGGAGCAGGTCCACAGCCTGGATCTGATTCTAACTCGGGTTCTAAATCCGGATTCGACAAAGGCAGTGCAGAAGACGTAGACTACGAAGTACACGACAACTAATTAAAAGGGCGCCGTTCGTGGCGCCTGGTTACTTTTAAAAAGGATTTTTGGTTATGGCAAAACGTGATTATTATGAAGTACTCGGAGTTCAGAAGGGTGCTTCACTGGACGAAATAAAAAAAGGATATCGTAAACTTGCTATAAAATATCATCCGGACAGAAACCCGGGCGATAAAGAAGCAGAAGAAAAATTTAAAGAAGCGACAGAAGCTTACGAAGTTCTTTCGGATGACAAAAAACGTCCGATTTACGACCAGTACGGTTTTGCCGGCCTTGACGGAATGGGCGCTGGCGCAGCCGGCGGCTACAGCCATGCGTTTACCGACTTTAGCGACCTGTTTGGCGGCGGATTTGGTGATATTTTTGAAAACCTTTTCGGCGGCGGAATGGGTGGAATGGGCGGTCGGTCACGCAGGCAGGAGCCGGGGCAGGGCGCTTCGCTAAGATATGACCTTGAAATCGATTTTAAAGACGCAGTATACGGAACAAAGCAGGATGTTCGTTTTACACACGAAGTGCCCTGCAGTTCCTGTAATGGAACCGGCTGCGCTCCGGGCGGGTCTCGAAAAACATGTACGACTTGTAACGGAATGGGACAGATCGGACGCAGTGCAGGCTTTTTTACTGTTCAGCAGACATGTCCTACATGCGGTGGAACGGGTAAAGTCATCGACAGCCCTTGCCGTGCATGCCGTGGTACCGGAGTTGAACAGAAAACAAGCCGCGTAACACTTACGATTCCTGCAGGCGTTGACGAAGGAAAGCGCATTGTAATTCCTCACCAGGGAAATGCCGGACGCAACGGAGCTCCGAGCGGAGATCTTATTGTTGTCCTTCATGTAAAAGAACACGAATATTTTGAACGCGACGGTTATGACCTTTACTGTGCGGCTCCTGTTTCTTTGAGCCAGGCAGCACTGGGAGCAACCATTACAATAAAAACTCTTGATGAAAAGGAAATTGACTTAAAAATTCCGTCTGGAACTGCAAACGGAAAGATTTTCCGCGTAAAATCAGAAGGTGTACCGGCAGCAAATGGAAGAAAGGGTGATCTTTACATCAAGGTTCTTATTCAGGTTCCGTCTAAACTTACTCCTGCACAGAAAAAGCTTCTTGAAGCATATGCTGCAGAGGAAAATGCTACTACAAAACCTGAGCTTATTTCACTTTCAAAACTCGGCCACTAAGCAGCGTATCTGACTCCTATTTATAGTACTTTTTTTAACAAATTCTGCCGATAATGTGCTATAATATAGTGAATATTTCTCTTCAATGGGGTCGATATGCTAAAACAAAGAAAACGAAATGTTGAAGTAATCAATTACATTATATCAACGTTCCTTTTTATGGTGGTTTCATACTTTATCCTGCCAAGGGTAACAGAATTACTTGATCCGATGTATTTTATAATGCTCGAGTTTGTGCTTCTCATGTTCTTTATCATCATGAGTACTGCTGTTACTAAAACAATCAATAAAAAGCTGGAAGATAAGGTTCTTAGGAGAGAAGAAACAAAATATCTTCAATTATTCATCGACAGCCTTCGTTTCTGTTACACACTCGAAGACTTTTATGAAATAATTCAGACTGTACTTGAACAGAAAGCAGACTGTTCTGTTCTCTATATTGACAGCGAAAAAGAATACGTTCTTTACAACAGTCCTAACAGACTTACATGCGATAAAGAAACACTGCGTGTTCTTCAGAATAACTTTCCTGCAACATGGCCTGACGGCTTTGACTTTGTAGGTGATAAATTTGGTATTACTTCAAGATATAAAAAAGCACGCGGCTTTGTAATGTCTCAGGATAAATTCCATTTCTTTGTTCTCTGCCGCTATACAAGATTCTTTGATACAGGAATTTACAAACAGCTCAATGACGAATTCCAGAGATTCAGAAAACGAACTCAGACAATTGCATCTTTGAGTGAAATTGCAGGTCTTTCTAAAGAATGGGAACAGCTTGCAGAAACACAGAGACTCTTCTTACCTGCAGTTATGCCAGATACAAAGAGATTAAAGATTGCTGCATACTTCAGACCATTGGTTAACGTTTCGGGTGACTATTATACGGCCATTCCAATTGATGAACATAAAACACTTCTTATGCTTGGTGACGTTTCTGGTAAAGGACTTCCTGCTGCCCTTATCATGGGTCTCGTAATGAACACAGTTAAGATTATCGAAGACAAGGAAGATCTTATTACGATTGTCCGTGCAATTGATAAAGCCATTAAGGGAATGAAACTCCAGGATAAGTACACTGTATTGTTTATCAGTGTTGTTGATACACAGAAGATGACAATCCGTTATGTAAACGCTTCGATGTCTGACCCGCTTATCGTAACACGTGCTCCTGACGGTTATACAATCAAACCTCTTTCTTCCAACTGTGGTGTTGTAGGAATTATCGATATCGATGACATTAGAATTGATGAACAGAGATTATTCCGTGATGACCTTATTCTGTTTGCATCTGACGGTGTTTCTGAAGTTATGAACGATGAAGGTGTTGAACTTGGTGATACACAGCTTTATACAGATACAATTAAGAACAGTGCTGCTAAACAGCCTCAGGAATTTATTGATGACATTGTAAGACTTATTTTTGATTACAAGGGAAATAATAAACTTCATGATGATATTACGATGATGGTTACAAAGGTGGTAAGCTGATGATTTATATTCTTCTTAACGCAGTTCTTGCGGCTTATATTATATGGACATCAATGAATGTCAACACAAAGAATCTCAACACAGAAAACAGTATGATTAATGTCATGCTGCTTGACGCCGCTGCAACTATCGTAATGTTCCTTACGGTAATTTCTGTACTTCATGGTCCGGAAAAACTTTCTGTTGTGTTTGAGCACTTTGTACTGTTTCTTGTTGCTGCAATCTTTACAGAAATATTTACTATGTTTATTAACGTTGCAAGAAAAAAACGTTCTGCTTTGGGAATGTTTTTTAAGGTAGTATTCCTTCTTCTTGCTGCATTTATCGTATGTTTTAAACTTAAGATTACAGATTATACTCTGTTTGAATTTGGCGGAGAAAAAGTATTCTCTGGTCAGTTAGAAAAGATCATTCCGGTTACGTGGACGATGATTTTTATCGGACTTTATATTTTTGTACTTCCGTTGTTTGGTCTTATGGTCATGCTTTTAAATGCAGAGAATAATAATTCCAGAATCCTTGCACAGAAAGCTGCAATGAGTTTTGGTTCTCTTTTGTTTGGATGGATTGGTCTTATAATGATTTACTATATTGCAGAAATGCTTCCTATGATGCGTTCTCTGTTCATGTACATCATTTCTGTAATGGCAATCATGATATTAAACTCTGTAAGTCAGGAAAAAGTTTATGATGGCGGAATGCTTTTCTCTGCCGTTGTTTCTCTTTTTATGAAATATCTTCTTCCTGCTGCAATCGGTGCTATTGCATATGTTACGCTTCGTCCGCTTTACTCAGAAAATTCTGTTGCGTATACAACCATTATTTTTGTAATAGTTTTTGTGCTCATGATTGTATGCCGTGTTTTGACATCGGCGCTTTCAAAAATCATCAACTATCGTTCAAGCCAGTACGAAGCAGAATTTGAAAAAGCTCTTGCTTCTATCGATTATGAAAGTGAACAGTCTAATATTTCGCAGGAATTTTTAAAGGCCTTTCAGGATAATATCCAGACAACAACGATGACAGTTCTTGTTGATAACGGAACCGGAGAATATTCTACAGCTTATAATTCAGAAGGGGCAAATTATACTCTTCCTAAAGCAAGCAAGGCTCGTGAGATTCTTCTTAACAACGGTATTTTTATTTTATTCCGCGACGAAGTAGAAAATAACTATATCATCCGCGATGTGCGTGATGAGATTTTTAAAATTTTTGATGAAACAGAATCAGAAGTTCTTATTCTTCTGCACGAAGGTCATCAGGTTCTTGGACTTTTGCTTCTTGGTGAAAAGAGAACTGGTTCAAGTTATGATGAATACGATAAGAGTGTATTTGATAAATTCTATTCATACTTCTTCGTATTCGGTTATTATATGAAGAACATTGCAAACGCTTCTGTTGTCGGAACTGTAAACCGTGAAATCCGAATGTCGAGTCAGATCATTACTTCGATTCAGGAGAACATGGATTATATACACAACCCTAAAGTTGATGTAGGTTATCTTATGGTTCCTGCTCACAATATTGGTGGTGAGTTTGTTGACCTTATCAGACTGAATGAATCAAGACACATCATTGTTATCGGTTCTATGAGCGGTAAAGGTATTTCTGCATCTATGAGTATGGTCATCTTAAAGTCCATCATCAGAACGTTTCTTGCAGATACACATGATTTTAAGAAATTGATTCAGAAAGTAAACGCATTCATCAGATTTAATCTTCCGAAGGGAACATTCTTTAGCGGACTTTTCTGTCTTGTTGATTTTGCAACTGATACGATGTATTACGTTAACTGCGGAATTCCTGCAATGCTTATGTATTCAAAAACATATAACAACGTAATCGAGATTCAGGGTAAAGGATATATTCTTGGATTTGTTAAAGATATTTATCCGCTTGTAAAAGTAAAACAGGTAAAACTTGTATCTGGAGATATGCTTGCAATTTCTACGAATGGACTTATTAATTCTCATTCACTTCGTGGTGAAACATTCGGTAAGGAAAGAGTTAAACAGGCAATCATGGATAACTACACATATCCTGCAAGCCGAATCGCACGCTTTACTTATGATAACCTTCAGCGCTTTATGTCAAAGGAACTTGAAGATGACATTACGATGCTCGTAATCCGTTATCTTGGTAAAGAAGGTGCTCTTGTATATGATTCAGAAGATTCTGCACAGGAGCGCATTGCAGATCATGCAGACAGCTTTGATGCTGACTCGTTAATTGATAATGCAATTGATGATAATGCAGATAGTGCAGTGGACAATGTTTCTGCTTCTGATAATACTTCTGACACTTCTTTAAATGTTGAATCAGATGAAGTAATCGAACAGGAAGCTATGATTAATGAGCAGACTGCAAAGAACGAAGAGAGTAATCCTTCGCAGGATTTAAAGGCTGGTGAGTTTACTTCTGTAATCGAAGGTTCAGAAGAAGATTTTTCTATGCCGGATAATTTTGGTGATGATGATATGTTCAGCGGAGATTTTTCAAATCCAAATGCAGATTTGACGAATGTTGCCGGTATAAGCGTTGATGACATCGTTGATCCGGATGTTTTTGAAGAAAAAATTGATATTGAGTAAGTGAGGTAAGTCAGAATGGAACAGTTAGCGATTACAGAAAAGCGTGGTGCAAACTACGTCCTTTATGAACTTACCGGCTCTGCCAATTCATACACAGTCGGTGATCTTCAGGAAAAGGTTTTTAGCGAAATAAAGAATACGAATGTTGTTCTTGATATGTCTCAGGTAACCGACATCGATTCAACCGGAATGGGAATGCTTTTTGCTGCATTTAACGACGGGCTCGAGTCTGGCTATAAGCTTTACCTTATGAATATGTCGTTTACAGCTCTTAACCGCGTAAAGGATACGGGCTTTCTCGAAGCTTTTAAGGTTATCCAGTCAGTTACCGAAGTTGAATAATACGTGTTTTCATACGGTAGATGTTAAGGCTCTCTGTTGCCAGAGGGCCTTTTTTTTGATACTATTACATTAAATATGGCTGTAATAAAAGTATTTTTAGAGTTTCTCGGAGCACTTGCACTTCTTCTTTATGGCATGAAGCTTATGAGCGACGGTGTCCAGAAGAGCGCGGGAGAGAGACTTCAGCGTGCGCTTAGCGTAATGACGGGCAACCGCGTTATTGCGCTTTTGACCGGTATGATTGTTACGATGGTTATCCAGTCATCGGGTGCTACTACAGTTATGGTAGTTACGTTCGTAAATGCCGGGCTTTTAACCCTTGTACAGTCTGTCGGGGTCATATTTGGTGCAAATATCGGTACAACGATTACAGCCTGGATCGTTTCGCTTTCTACATTTGATTTTAAGATTGCCGCAATGGCAATTCCTATCTTTGGATTCGGATATCTTTTTACACTACATAAAAAAGCAATTTATAAAAACATGGGTGAAGCCCTCATGGGATTCGGCATGCTGTTTCTCGGACTTGAACTTTTGCAGAATGCAATTCCGACGGATCCGGACAAGCTTTTGTGGCTAACTCGAATCCAGGATTATGGTGCGTTTTCTGTTTTAATCGGTTTTATAATCGGAACAATAATTACAGGTCTTTTGCATTCATCAAGTGCTTTTTCTGGTATCGTAATTTCTCTTGCAATTAAAAATGCAATCAAATGGGAATTTGCTGCAGCGCTCACTCTCGGAAGTAACGTAGGTTCTACAATCGATGCAGTTCTTGCTGCAGTCGGAACTAATGCAGATGCAAAACGTTCTGCGTTTATTCATGTTCTGTTTAATATTGCAGGAACAGTAATCGTTCTTTTTGCATTCAGTCCGTTCTTAAAGCTTGTAACTTTCTTAACGCCTGGACATGAACACTCAAATATAGCAATAAGAATTTCAATGCTTCATACTGTGTTTAAAACGTTCTCAACTGTTGTTCTTCTTCCGCTTCAGAATCCTATCGTAAAACTTTCTCAGAAAATCATTAAGGATGACAGCAGCGAACGTCCTTCAACTTATAAACTTGATTTTGTTGAATCTCCTCTTGGAAAAGAAAATATTGCCGCATATATCATCCGTGCAGAAAAAGCAATTGCAGATATGACGGATATCGTAACAGGTGAGTTTGACAGAATTCAGATCGGACTTAAAAACCGTGATCAGAGTTTTATAGACAATCATGTAGAAGAAGCAGAGAAGGCAGAAAATTATCTTGATCAGATGCATGAACAGATTACACACTATCTTGTAAAATGCGAAAGCCTTCATGTGACAGAAAGTCAGATTAATCATATTTCACTTATGATTCAGATTGTAGAAGAACTTGAGAATATGTCTGACAATTGTTTTGCAACAATCATGCTTATTGCAAAGAGTATTTCAAAGAATATGAAGTTCCCGCAGGATGACATGGACAGAATGATTCCTTATGTTGAACTTGCACGCCAGTTCCTGCAGTTTATCAGGATTAACATCAATAAAAAACTTGATGAAAATAAGCTTTCTATGGCTTCTGAACTTGAAGATCAGATTGACCTCTTTAGAAAGAATCTTAAAAAGCTTGCACGAAAACGTCTTGAGGGCGGTGCAGATGTTAAATCCGAACTTCTTTATATTGACATTGTTCGTCAGATCGAAAAAGTCGGTGACAACTGCTTTAGCATTTCAGAAAGTTTAAGAGCTGTTTAAATTAGTCTTTTAAAGTCCGCAAAGTTCGCGCACCTTTTTTTCTATCTGCTCAGAAAGTTTTATCTCATCATTCTGGTTTTCTGTAATTATTCTTACGAAAACTGAACCTGCAACTACAGCTTCTACGGAATCTGCAAGGGCCTTTGATTGTGTTCCGTCAGAAATTCCAAAGCCGCCGTAAATTTTTGATCCACCGGCACTTACTTTTTTTAAGAAAGAAAGTGTTGATTCATCGATTTTCGTATCTGTACCGGTAATTCCTGTTCGAAGTGCAGCGTAAATGTAAGGAAAGCCTGCGCAAGAAAGTTTTTCAAGACGCTCTGCTGACATGCTTGGTGCTGCAACAGGAATATTTATCATTCCGTTTTTTCTGCATGCTTTTGTAAGGCCTTCATCAAAGTCAAACGGTAAATCAGGAATAATCATTCCTTTTACTCCGGCTTTTGCAGCCTGAGCGCAGAAATTTTCGATTCCTGGTGTGTAAACAAGAGATGCGTAGCTCATAAGATAAATTGTTGTATCTGGAAATTCTTTGTGAATCTGTGAAATAAATTTTAATCCATCAGAAGTTTTATAGCCGTTCTCAAGAACTTTCGTGCATGCAGTCTGGATTGCAGGACCATCTGCGCTCGGGTCAGAAAATGGAAGCTGAATTTCAAGAATGTCTGCACCTCCTTTTACAAGAGCACGCGCAGCGCTGAGTGCAAGATCTGATGTCGGGTAACCTGCAACAAGATGACTCATAAGTTTTATTTTATTCATTTTATTCTCCTGTTAAATATTCAAAAGAAAATTTCTGCTTTATTTTGCGTCGTGAATATCGGTTCCGCCTTCAAGACGTGTAACCTCATGCTTAAGAAACTCAAGCCATTGTTCTGGCCTGAAAACCGGACTTGTAATAAACACATCCTTGTCACCGCGGCCGCTCATATTTATGATGACAGCCTGGTCTTTAGGAATTTCACGTGCAATCTTAATTGCAGCCGCTCCAGCGTGTGCAGACTCAAGCGCAAAAAGAATTCCTTCATTTCTTGCAAAAAATTTTACGGCTTCCAGAGCGTCTTTATCCAGTATCGAAGTAAACTCTACGCGGCCGCTTTTCCCAAGAGCTGCAAGTTGTGGTCCGATTCCACAGTAGTCCAGCCCTGCAGAGATTGAACGGGTAGGGAGAGCCTGACCGTCTTCGTCAAGAAGAAAACGGCTTTTATAACCCTGAAGGATTCCGTCGCGCGAAGCGTTTCCTGTCATACGGCTTGCGTTTTCTCCAACGCCTGGACCAATCCCGCCTGCTTCTGCACCTATAAGCCTTGGAGTTTTTTCGTTTATGAACGGTTCAAAAAAGCCTATTGAGTTTGAGCCGCCGCCTACGCATGCAACCATTGCGCCGATTTTAATGCCGCGCTCTTCGGCCTGTTTTTTTACTTCGCGGCCTATTACACTCTGAAATTCGCGTACGATGTCTGGAAAAGGAGAAGGGCCAAGAGCGCTTCCAAGGACGTAATGCGTAGTATCCGGATTAGAAGCCCAGTCGCGCATCGCTTCATTTACGGCATCTTTTAATGTGCGACTTCCGCTTGTTACGGGATGAACTTTTGCGCCGTACAATTCCATGGAAGCGACGTTCGGTTGCTGACGCCTTACGTCAACTTCGCCCATGTAGATTGTACAGTCAAGTCCGAGTTTTGCGCAGGCGGCGGCGGTTGCAAGGCCATGCTGACCGGCTCCGGTTTCTGCGATAATTCTTTTTTTGCCCATACGCTTTGCAAGAAGGCACTGTCCGATTGCGTTGTTTATTTTGTGGGCGCCGGTGTTTGCAAGTCCTTCAAGCTTAATGTAGATCTGTGCGCCGCCTAAGATTTCTGTTGCTGTTTTTGCAAAATAAAGAGGTGTTTCACGTCCTATGTAATCGCGCCTGATTACTTCAAGTTCATTTAAGAATTCTTTATCCTGCATTGCGTTTTTAAAAGCAACTTCAAGTTCATCAAGAGGGCGTCGAAGAACTTCTGCTACATATTTTCCGCCATAATTATCAAAAAATCCATTGTCACTCATTTTAAACTCCTTTTTTTAAAAAGTTTTTTCATTTTATTTTTATCTTTGATTCCGATTTCATTTTCTAGTTCAATTCCGCTTGAAACATCGATAAGCTCAGGACTGAACTTTTTAATTACATCAGAAATGTTTTTTTCATTTATTCCGCCTGCAATCCATTTGCAATCATTCAGGTTTTCTGACGCAGAATTTCTTATTTGTTTTGAATCAAGAAGAACGCGCAGCTCACCTTTTGAAATAAGTTTTTCATATTCTTCAAGTGAATCTGTTGCAAAATAATGCGGAAGAGATAAAAGTTCTTTACTTACATTTTCATATTTTATTTTATGAAACTGAATTGCATCAAAAACTTTTTCTCTTACAAGCTTAAATGCAAGTAAACTTTCTTTTGAATCAAGATTCGTAATGACAGCAATTTTTTTTGCCTTAAGTTTTTTTAAGTGTGGTAAAATTTTTTCAAGCCGGTTATCACGTGTAATGCTTCGTGGAAAGGCATAAGCAAAAATAAAACCGAGAAATGATGATCCGAGTTTGTCTGCAAGTTCTGCATCTTCTATACGGGTGATGCCGCAGATTTTTACTTTAGTTTTTGAAGTCCCATTTGGCATGTATTCTAAAGCGTATTCTGATGCATATTCATTCCAGAAAACTGCATTATCTGTATGCACTGCACCTAAAAAAGAAGCAACAAGATTTTTTCTTATTTCCGGATTTTTTGCAGCAGCTTCTCCAAGTAAAAGTCCTGAAAATCCCATTGAACCTGCAGAAAAAGCACATTCCGGATTTTTAACTCCGCTTTCAAAAATGATTCGTACATCATCTCCTGCAATTTTCTTTATCTTATTTACCATCATGCATGGACGAAGAAGATCGATTTTAAAAGTTGCAAGGTCTCTGCTGTTTATTCCGTATACAAAATTTTCTGAAGGAAGCTTCTTAACAATTTTCTTAATTTTTTTAAGATCGGACTCTTCCCGGATTTCTATTAAAGCACTCATCTTTAATCTGACAACTTCTTCTGCCATTTTAAAAATCGTTTTTTCATCAAGAATGCGTGCAATAAGTAAAACTGCATCTGCTCCAGCTCGATATGAAACTTCAATTTCTTCACTGTAAAGAAGAAAATCTTTTCTTAGAACAGCAGGAGAAATTACTTTTATGCCTGATTGAGCATTCTGTTTTTCATAATCATCTGCAGCGCGACAGACATTCATTAAATCTTCAAGAGTTCCTTTAAAATAATTTTTTTCTGTAAGGCAGCTGATTGCACCTGCACCACAATTTGCATATGAAAGAGCTGTTTCGTATGAATCCAGGTCTGCTTTTATGTCTCCCTTGCTCGGAGAAGCACGCTTTACTTCCAGAATTACACCTTTTGTTTTTAAAAACGGATGAACTTCTCTGGTTCGTTTTTCCGGAATTGAAATCCCGAAAGTAAGTCCTGATTCTGAAATATCATTTTTTCTTTTTTCTACTATTTGCGTAAGAATGTTTACTGAATTATGCACAGAGTTCTCCACTTACTTTCTGAATCTCTTTTAATTTTTCAAGAGTTTTCCCTGAATCGATTGCTTCAAGTGCCATTGCATAACCTTCTTTTAAGGTGTGTACTTTTCCGCATAGATAAAGTACAGCTCCGGCATTAAGACCTACTGCATAGCGGATTGTTTTTCTTCCGCCGCCTTTTAAAACATCCATTGCGAGTTTTGCATTGTCAGAACCGTTCCCGCCGTAGAGTTCTTCTTCATCGGCATCATTGATTCCAAAGTTTGCAGGATCTATTACATAAGAGTTTTCATTTCCCTTTTCGTCTATCTGATAGACATTTGTCGGTGCGCATGGAGATATTTCATCGTATCCGTCTTCGGAATTTACAACCATTACGCGTTTTGCTCCGAGAGATTTTGCAGCGTGTGCATAGTCTTTTAAGAGTGATTTTGAATATACACCAAGAACTTCAAACTCTGCGTTTGCAGGATTTAAAAGAGGCCCGAGTACATTAAAGATTGTTTTAATTCCAAGCGCTTTTCTGATTGGAGCTGCAAAACGCATCGCAGAATGATAAACGGGAGCCATGAGAAATCCAAAACCTGTTTTTTTAACAAGTTCTGCAGTTTTATCTGGAGAAGCCATTATGTTTATTCCAAGGGCTTCAAAGAAGTCTGCGGCTCCGGATTTTGAAGAAACAGCTCTGTTACCGTGTTTTGCCATTGTCTGTCCACAGCTTGAAGCAACAAGTGCCGACATTGAAGAAATGTTAAACGAACCTTTACCGTCTCCACCTGTTCCAACGATTTCTGCAAGTCCATGGTTTTCAAGAGGAAAGTGAGTTTTCTTTTTAAGCATTACCTGTGCTGCTCCTCCCATTTCTTCTGCAGTCGGAAGTCCACGCGAAGCCATTGCAGTTAATACAGATGATGCAATTTTTTCATCCATTGTTCCGTCTGTGAGCTCGCTTATAAATGAAGCAGTCTGCTCGCGGCTTAAGCTTTTTTTCTGATCGATAAGCTGGTTAAGGATGAGAACGTGAGAAATATTTTCTCTGCTGTAATTTAAGAAAGCCTTAAAGAGTGCATCACCTTTTTCGCTTGCAATGCTTTCCGGATGAAACTGAACTCCTTCAAGAACAAAATCTTTATGACGGATTCCCATTATGTCACCGTCTTTAGCTCGTGCAGAAACTTCAAATTCTGCAGAGAGAGTTGCCTCGTCTATTACAAGTGAATGATATCTCGTAAAGTTTCCTTTAAGTCCAATGTTACGGAATATTCCACGGCCGTCAGTTTTTATTTCTTCTACGATTCCATGGCGAATATATTTTGCACCGACTATTTCTGCACCAAATGCTTCTCCGATTGCCTGATGCCCCAGACAGATTCCAAGAATAGGAATTCTTCCTGCAAAATATTTTATTACTTCGATAGAAATGCCTGCTTCTTTTGGAGTTCCCGGACCTGGACCGATTATGATGTGAGTAGGTTTTGCATTTTCTACTTCTGCAACTGAACTTTCGTCAGAACGAAAAACTTTTACTTTATCACCAGAAACTCTTTCAAGACTCTGAACGATGTTAAATGTAAAACTGTCTTTGTTATCAATAAATGCTATCATTTTGTTTCTCCTTTATTTTCTTCAAATATGGTTCTAAGAGCCCTTAGTTTTTCATTAGTCTCTTCCCATTCACGGTCTGCATTGCTGTCATATACAATTCCGCCGCCGGCCTGCAGGCTCCAGACTTTCGCCTGCTTGAGCGCGCAGCGTATTGCAATACAGAAATCAAGATCTCCGTTTGACTGAATATATCCGACCGCTCCTGCATAAAATCTTCGTTTTGTTTTTTCGATTCTGCTCAGGATTTCGATTGCACTTATTTTTGGGGCACCGCTTACAGTTCCTGCAGGGAACGCTGCGCGCAAAACCTGTATAGGTTTCAGGCCGGCGGCGACTTTTCCTTGAACATCACTAACGATGTGCATTACATGACTAAAAAGTTCAACTTCCATAAATCGTGTAACTTCTACGCTTGCGTTTGTACAGACGCGTCCAAGATCATTTCGTGCAAGGTCTACAAGCATAAGATGTTCAGCTCTTTCCTTTGCATCATTTAAAAGTTCTGTTTTTAATTCTTCGTCTTCTAAAGAATTTTTTCCACGTCGTCTCGTTCCTGCAATCGGACGTATAGATGCAACTCCATCACGAACGCGTACAAGACTTTCTGGTGATGATCCTATTAGCTGTCGTTCACCAAAGTCGATGTAAAAAAGATATGGACTAGGATTTACCGCACGAAGTCTTCTGTAAATTTCAAGTGCGGAGTTATCACATTCAATCTGGAGACGACGGCTCGGAACAGCCTGTAGTAAATTTCCTGCAACGATTTCTTTTTTGATTGATTCAACTTTTTCTTTATATTCACGTTCACTCTGTTTTAAATCTGTAATCGTGCGGACTTTACATGGCTCTTCTGGTTCAGAAAGATATGTAAAATCCATATCGTTTAATCGTTTCTTTAAATCGCTTACTGCTTTTTCAAGATCAATCTGGTGTTCATTATAGTTGAGTGCAAACACATGAATCTTTTCTGTAAAGTGATCAAACACGACATAAAGATGACCTGCAACAAATTCGCTTTCTGGTATATGAAGTTCATCTGTCTGTGCACAAAGATTTATCGTGTCACATCTTGCTGCAAACTCATAGCTTAAATATCCGAGCCCGCTTGCAGGAACAGGAATTGTGTTTGAACTTTCTGTTCCGTCTTCATTGTGTGTTATACTCATATCGTTTTGAGACGCTACATAGACAAGTGCATCAAGGATGTCCGGTGTGTGAAGAACTCTGCTTCCAGGGGCAATCGTTTCGCCTGTTTCGTTTTTGCCTCTGTAGGGCAGACGACGGCCGTCGATTAAAAATGCGACACCCTCATCGTCCTGTACGATGTGAAAAGCAGGTTCTAAGAGTAAAATTGAATAACGCTCACGCCCCCGCGCAAAGCTTGCGCTTTCAAGGATTGCCGAAGCTCCGATTTTTCGCGCCAGGGAAAACGGTGTGTATCTGTCGCATGGAATTGAAAAATAAATTGAATCTGTACGTGTCATGTCTGCTCCTGTATAACAGTTACTATATGTAGTAACACTCTCCAGAAAAGAATATACACTGAGATTTTGTTTCTGTCAATAGGAACAAGAAAAAAAATTAAATTTCTTAAAAAAAACACTGCAGGCTTTAATCCCGCAGTGTCTGTTCTGTTTTTATTCAGCTTAGAAAAAACTATTTAATTACGATGTTTACAAGCTTATTCGGAACTACGATGCACTTAACGATTTCGTGTCCGTTGGTAAACTTTTTAACGTCTGCACGTGCAAATGCTGTTTCTTTAAGTGTGTCATCTGCTGTTCCTGCAGGTGCTTCAAATGTATCACGCTTTTTGCCGTTTACCATTACAACGATTGTCTTTGTATCATCGACTGTCCATTCTTCGTTTGCCTTTGGCCATGCAACGTAGGCGATGGTTTCTTTGTTGCCAAGTTTTTCCCAGAGTTCTTCACCAAGGTGTGGTGCATAAGGAGAAAGAACTTTTACAAAGTCGCTCCACATTGCTTTTGGAATTTCAGGGAGCTTTGAAAGTTCGTTGATGAAAATCATCATCTGGCTTATAGCAGTGTTAAAGTTCAATGTTGCTGTATCATCGGTTACCTTTTTGATTGTCTGGGCAAACGTTTTTCTTGCGCTGAGCAATGCTTTATCTTCGAGCTTGCCTGTGATGTCGATGTCTGCCATTGGCTTTTCTGAAACTGCCCAGACTTTTTCGAGGAAGCGGTGGATACCAACGATTCCCTGTGTTGCCCAAGGTTTACTCATTGTAAGAGGTCCCATGAACATTTCGTACATACGAACAGAGTCTGCTCCGTATGCTTTGATTTCATCATCAGGATTTACTACGTTCTTTAAAGATTTAGACATCTTTGCAACAATCTGTTCGAGCTCTTCGCCTGTTGCTTTTTCGTAGTATTTTCCGTCTTCTTTCTGTTCAACTTCATCAACCGGAACGAGTGTCTTGTTTTTTCTCTGGAATGCAAATGAAGTAATCATTCCCTGGTTGATAAGGCGCTGGAATGGTTCTTTTGTAGAAACAAATCCTAAGTCATAAAGAACCTTGTGCCAGAAACGGGCATATAGCAAGTGAAGAACGGCGTGTTCTGCACCACCAATATAAAGATCTACCGGCATCCAGTAGTTTTCTGCTTCTTTTGAACAGAAGGCCTTGTTATTTTTTGGATCAAGATAACGTAAGTAGTACCAGCATGAACCACCCCACTGAGGCATTGTGTTAGTTTCTCGTTTTGCATCTGCGCCACACTTAGGGCACTTGCAGTTTACCCATGGATCAATTGCAGCAAGAGGAGATTCTCCTGTTCCTGTTGGCTGGTAAGATTTTACTTCTGGAAGCTCAACCGGCAGCTGATCTTCAGGAACTGGAACTGTTCCACATTTTGGACAGTGGATAAGAGGAATTGGTTCACCCCAGTAGCGCTGGCGGCTGTATACCCAGTCACGGAGCTTGTAATTTATAGCTTTACGGCCAATTTTCTTTTCTTCAAGAAATTCCAGCATTTTGGCAATGGCATCTGCCTTGTTAAGACCATCAAGGAATTCAGAGTTTACGTGAATACCATCCTGAGTCCAGGCCTGCTTCTGTACATCAACTTCAGATTTAAGAACTTCGATGATTGGAAGATTGAACTTCTTGGCAAATTCCCAGTCACGATCATCGTGAGCAGGAACGGCCATAATTGCACCTGTACCGTAAGAAATTAATACATAATCAGCAATCCAGATTGGAATTAATTTGCCGTTTACAGGATTGATTGCATAGCTTCCAGAGAATACACCAGTTTTATCTTTTGCAAGGTCTGTACGTTCAAGGTCAGATTTTTTAGCTGCTGCTTCCTGGTAGTCTTTTACAGCTTTTTCCTGTTCTTTAGTTGTAATCTTAGAGATAATTGCATGTTCTGGAGAAACAACCATATAGGTTGCTCCAAAAAGTGTATCACAACGGGTTGTGTAAACTGTGAGTTTATCTTCTGTTGGCTTTCCATCTTTATCTGCAACTGTAAAAGTTACTTCTGCACCTGTAGATTTTCCAATCCAGTTATGCTGCATAAGTTTTACAGATTCTGGCCAATCCAAACCTTCAAGGTCATTATCCAGACGGTCAGCGTAATCTGTAATCTTCAAAATCCACTGGCGGATTGTTTTGTGAGTAACCTGTGTATGACAGCGTTCACAGCGGCCTTCTTTTACTTCCTCGTTTGCAAGTCCTGTCATACAAGAAGGGCACCAGTTGATTGGAGTTTGAGCTTCGTAGGCTAATCCTTTTTTATAAAGCTGAAGGAATATCCACTGGGTCCACTTGTAATAATCTGCTTCACAGGTAGAAACACAGCGATCCCAGTCATAAGAAAAACCAAGAGATTTAATCTGCTGGGTGAATTTTTCAATATTTGCGTTTGTTGTAATTTTTGGGTGAGTTCCAGTTTTAATAGCGTAGTTTTCTGCTGGAAGACCAAAAGAGTCAAATCCCATTGGGTGAAGAACATTATAGCCATTCATACGTAGGTAGCGGCAGTAAATATCTGTTGCGGTATAGCCTTCTGGATGTCCTACATGTAGACCCGCAGCGCTTGGATATGGGAACATATCCAGAACATACATACGTTTCTCTGGAGGGAATTTTTCATCCTCATTTGCTTTAAAAGTTTTGTGTTCGTCCCAGTACTTCTGCCATTTTGGCTCGATGGACTCAAAAGGGTACTTACTCATTTTTACTGCCTCGTATAAAGTGTTTTTTTTATTTTGCTTTGCAACGTTTGTTTTTATGATGAACTTTCGTGCTTGCAATGTGAAATATTATAGTAAAAAAAATGGATAGTGAAAATATACTTGCGTTCTATTTTGAACTTTGTAGAGAATTTATGCCTGAGCCCTGTTGAATAGAAGCTTTTTTTTCGGTAAAATAGCATGATAAGTATAATCTACGAATATTTTTTTTAGAAGAGGTATTAATATGGCTTGGGATATTTCAAAAGTAAGAAATATCGGTATCAGTGCCCACATTGACTCAGGAAAAACAACAACTTCTGAACGTATTTTGTTCTACTGTAACAAAATTCATGCTATTCACGAAGTTCGTGGTAAGGACGGTGTTGGTGCTGTAATGGATAACATGGAACTGGAACGTGAAAGAGGTATTACAATCCAGTCGGCTGCTACTCAGGTTCAGTGGAAAGACTACACAATCAACCTTATCGACACACCGGGACACGTAGACTTTACTGTAGAAGTTGAACGTTCTCTTCGCGTTCTTGACGGTGCTATTATGATTCTCTGTGCCGTTGCCGGTGTTCAGTCTCAGTCTATTACTGTAGACCGCCAGCTTAAACGCTATCATGTACCGCGTGTAGCTTTCGTAAACAAATGTGACCGACAGGGTGCAAATCCACTCAGAGTACGTATGCAGTTACGCGAAAAATTAGGATTAAATGCTTATATGATGGAACTTCCAATCGGTCTGGAAGACAAGCTCGAAGGCGTTGTAGATTTAGTAGGCATGAAAGCAATGTATTTTGACGGACCAAACGGAGAAGATATTCGTATTGCTGAGATACCTGCAAATATGACTGCAGATGCTGAAAAATATCGTGAAGAACTTTTGGATGCTGCTTCTATGTTCGATGATTCCCTTATGGAAGAAATCATGGAAAAAGGATACGCTTCTGTATCTGAAGACAAACTTATTGCAGCTATCCGTAAAGGTACTCTCGCAGAACAGTTCGTCGGAGTATTCTGTGGTTCAGCTCACGTAAACAAAGGTATTCAGCCGCTTCTCGATGCTGTTGCACGTTACCTTCCATCTCCTGATGAAGTTAATAACGTTGCTCTTGATCTTGATAACAATGAAGCTGAAGTTCCACTTTCATCTGATGATACAAAACCAACTGTTGCCCTTGCATTCAAGCTTGATGACGGACAGTATGGTCAGCTTACATATACCCGTGTATATCAGGGAAAAATCAAGAAAGGTGAAGAACTTTACAATACACGTTCAAAGAAAAAGTTTAAGGTTGGACGTCTTGTCCGCATGAACTCTGCACAGATGGAAGATATTAACGAAGGATGTTCAGGAGATATCGTAGCTTTGTTCGGTGTTGATTGTGCTTCCGGCGATACATTTGTAAGCGGAAACATCAACTACTCAATGGCTTCTATGTTCGTTCCGGAACCTGTAATTTCTCTTTCTATCGAACCAAAAGACAAGCAGGCAGCTATTCAGATGTCTAAAGCCTTGAACCGCTTTACAAAAGAAGACCCTACATTCCAGACATATACAGATCCGGAATCTGGTGAAACAATCATCAAGGGTATGGGTGAATTACATCTTGCAGTTTATGTTGAACGTATGAAGCGTGAATATAACTGTGAAGTAACAACTGGTGCTCCACAGGTAGCTTACCGTGAATCTATTACAACTCAGGGTGACTTTAACTATACACATAAGAAACAGTCTGGTGGTTCTGGTCAGTATGGTCGTGTAGCAGGTTTCATGGAACCTATAACAGACAAAGACTACGAATTCGTAGACGCAATTAAGGGAGGTGCAATTCCTAATGAATTCATTCCTTCCTGCGATAAAGGTTTCCAGAAAGCTATGAAGGAAGGTTCGTTAATCGGAGCTCCTATTGTTGGTGTTAAGATGACAATCAATGATGGTCAGTCTCACCCGGTAGACTCTAACGATAACGCATTCCAGATTGCTGCTATTGGTGCTTTCCGTGAAGGTTATCTTAAAGCAAAGCCTGTTATTCTTGAACCTATCATGAAGGTACAGATGACAGCTCCTACAGAATTCCAGGGTAACTTGTTCGGTCTTATTAACCAGAGACGTGGTGTAATCGTTGATTCAACTGATGAAAACAACACATCAACAGTTAATGCTGAAGTTCCTCTTTCTGAAATGTTCGGATTCTCTACTATCCTTCGTTCTTCAACACAGGGAAAAGGTGAATTCACAATGGAATTCGAAAAATACGGTAAAGTTCCAAATGCAATTGCAGATGAACTTATTGCAAAACATAAAGCAGAAAAAGAAGCAGCTAAGAAATAGTTGTTTATGAGTAAACGGGTTTTGTTTTTCAAAGCCCGTACAAAAATTTAAGGAAACAATATGGAAAAGAAAGATTTAATTGAACACAGCCCTGTTCGTTTTTTTGATAAAGCAACAAATGCCGGACTTAAAACTGGTGAAATGGGTCTTATCACAGCAAAAAAAGGACTTGGAAAGACTTCTATTCTTGTTCAGTTTGGTATTGATTCATTATTGAACGATAAGGCTCTTGTTCACGTTTCTTTTGATCAGCAGTCTTCTAATGTTATTGCATGGTACTCAAGCATTCTTTCAGAAATTGCTAAGAAAAAGAATTTCAACATTGATGATATTAATGAAGATATCGTAAGAAACAGAACAATCTTGAATTTTAATCAGGAAACTTTTACTTTGCCAAGAGTTGTTAATACAATCAAGGCATTAAAAGAAGGCGGAATTAAAATTGAATCTGTCGTAGTTGACGGACTTGATCTTGCTAAAACTTCAAAAGAAGATATCGACTGCTTTGCAAATTTCATCAAAAAAGAATCTATGACATCTTGGTTCAGCTATACAAGTGAAGCTTCAACTCTTAAAGATACAATTGATTCTGCAAAATCTGATTACTTTGCAACAGTTGCACATCTTAGTGCTGAAGGAAAAGACCTTTCTTTAACTGTAATTAAAAACGGAGAAGGAAAAGTTTCTCTTGATACTAAGACTCTCCTTATTTCTAAATAAACAATAGATTAGAAATAAAAATTAAGGGTTGTCCGAAAAAGATTATTAATTCTTTTCATACCGGGCAACCCTTTATTATTTAACTGAAGATTAAAATATCACTGTCAAAAACTACTGCTGATTATCTAAATCCTTCCATGGAAAAAGGAAGCTTCTTAATTTTCTTGGACCTAAAATATCCCTGTCTTCCTGAATAAGATCATCCCATGGAATTTCCTTACGTTCACGTTTTGTAGTAAGCTCAGGATGCTTTTCAAGATAATCATATTTATAAAGACGCAATCTTAACGCATTAGCCTTATTTATAGATATTCCTGCTAAAAACGGCATGAATCCAATCAGGAAAACTGAAAGGGCAAGCATAATCAAAGTGTGAATTCCTACAAGAATTGAAAAACCTGTATTATCAAAAAAGATGATGAAACATTTTTTAATGCATTTTCGAAAATTATTATGCATGTTACATCTCAAAGGAATAAACCATTGAAGTGCAAGAACAATCATTACCCCAAGCCAGAAAAGAAATGCACCTGCAAGAAATGAAACAATTGAAGTTCCCTGAACAAAATAAAACTCAAGGCTGAAAGAAAATATAATTATTGCGACACTGCAAAATAATCCATGAAGAACAGCATCCTTCAGAACACCTGGAATTGCCTTGAATAAATCAACAATATGAACGCCATCAAAATCTGCAATTTTTACTGCAAGTTCACCGAATGCAAGACGCAATATTGATATTCCGATGCACATAATAATAAAAAGAGCACATTGAATTAAAACCAAACCCAAAGGAAAATCAGTTACCGCCTGATCCAGATTTTCCATTGTAACTTCAATTCCAAATAAAGCAGGAGTAGCACTAATCAAAATAATACTGCCGACTATCCAGAATAAAGTTATTATATTTGTAATAAGGACAAGTAAAAGATTATCCCACCCGTCACAAAAACTTTTCTTTAACAAAAAACCATACATACAATGAATCTAATGGAAAAAAGCATTAAAATCAAGCAGTTATTAAATGCTGAAATTTCTTTCTATACGGTTCAATAAAAATACAAACTGATTTTTTTCATCTTCAGAAAATCCCGTATAAAATTTTTCAATAAGTTTTTTAGAAATATCAAGGGTTCTGCTGTTATAATCACTACCCTTTTCTGTAAGCATAATGAATTTATTTCTGCGGTCAGCTTCATCAGTTTTCATAAATACAAGACCTTCCGCCTCAAGTTTACGGACAAGAACTGTCGTTGTAGATTTATCTCTGTTTATTTTCTGCGCAAGCTCATTCATTTTCATTTTTGGAACGAGCGACAACTGGAACAATATGTTTCCATGTGATGATGCAACTTTATTCAACCCCTGCTCATTAAGCTTTTTGATAAGAAAATCCTGAGTCAGCGAATGAATGTGAGAGATTTTAGAAATGCTGTTCTGTACTTCATTTTTCATATTTTTATTATAAAAGCAATTTTTGCTCTTGACAATAGTTTTATATAAAACTAATATACACACTATGAAAAAGATTATTTTATTATTATCATCATTATTTTTATTATTCGGATGTTCATCAAAAAAGAACGGTAAATCAATTGCAGTTTTTGTACCAGGCATTATTGAAGACAGTCCTTGTTACAAAATGCTCGCTGACGGTGTTCAAAACGCAGTTAATAATTTCAACCAGAACAAAAGCGATGAGAACAAAGCGCAGCTGTTCATAATGGAAGCAGGTAATAATCAGTCTGAATGGGCAGAAAAGATTACAGCCTTATGTGCTAGTGGAAAGTATGATTTAATCATTTCTTCAAACCCTTCTTTACCGGCGATAGTTGAACCTCTTACACAGCAGTTTCCCGATCAGAAATTCATCCTTCTGGATGCAACATGGGAAAACAACGATAACATTTATACTGTCTGCTACAATCAGTATGAACAGGCATATCTTACTGGTTATATATCAGGCTTAATGTCAAAAACAAAAAAAATTGCTTTAATAGCAGCACAGGAATATCCTGTTATGAATGACATTCTTTTTCCTTATTACAAAAAAGGAGCACAGGCTGCAGACGGATCATGTGAAGTTTCATTTTTCGTTGTAGGCAACTGGTATGATGCAAATAAAAGCGCAGTAATCAGTAATACAGCAATAAACGACGGAGTTGATGTTCTTCTTCCAATCTGCGGTGGAGCGGCACAGGGAGTCATTAATTCTGCAGTAAACAACAAGGCATACATTACATGGTTTGATAACAACGGATTTTCAAAAGCTCCCGGAACTGTTATTTCAAGTGCCATAATGGAACAGGAAAAAATGTCAGAACTTCTTGTAAAAAAATATTTTGAAGGAAAAATCCCATGGGGAACTTCTGATACAGCCGGTATGAAAGATGGTTTTGTACGCTTCATCGAGGATGATCCTTTGTATACCGCAACAGTTCCTGAGGATATTCAGAAAAAAATGAGCGAACAGATTAAAGAAATCACAAAAAAACCTTTGGTAGAAACAAAACAATTTACGTTTGCAAAATAAAATTACGAGCACATAAATGAATTTAGAGTTAAAAAATATAACGTTCAGTTATCCGCATAAAATAATTCTAAACGATTTATGTGCTTTTTTTGAATCAGCAAAAATTCATGCCGTGATAGGAGAAAACGGAGAGGGAAAAACTACAACGGCAAAAATTATAACCGGTGAACTAAAGCAGCACGGTGGAGAAATTTTAATTGATAACGAAAAGGTTTCTTTTAATAAACCGTCAGATGCAATTCAAAGAGGAATCTGTTACGTTCATCAGATTCCAATGTTATGCGATAGTCTTACGATAAAAGAAAATCTTATTCTCGGATTAAAAAAAATCGATAAAAATCAAATAAAAAAAACAGCTGAAATCTTTCTGAACAACATTAACCTGAACACACTCCTTTGTAAAAACGGCAGTGATATAAAATTCTTTACAAGTCTTTGCAATGCCCTTCTGAAAAATCCTAAGCTTCTTATTCTTGATGAACCGTCTGCTTTATTAACTGAAACTCAAATTGATTTTTTATATACAAAACTTAATCAGCTGAAAAAGAACGGAATGAACATTATCGTGATTACACATCATCTGGATGAAGCAAAAAAATATTGTGACACAATAAGCCGGTTGAAAAGCGGAAAGCTGACAGTTGATACAAAATCTGATGATTTCTTAAATCCTGTTGAAACAGATAATTCAGAAATAACAACAAAAGATTTCCCCTCAATGGAAAAAACAAAATCGTTTACAGTTGAAAAACTATGCTGTAGTCCTTCGTTTGAACCGGCATTAAAAGACATTAATTTTACAGTAAGGGAAAAAGAAATCCTTTGCATAAAAGGACAAACAGAAGACGGTCTTAAAACACTTGAAGAATTATTAACAGGACTTTCACCATATAAGGCATCCGGAAAAATCACAATAACTTCCGGTGATAAAAAAATACAATTCAATGCTAATTATTCATCAAAAGATTTAAGATTCAAATCACCTCTCAAAACAGGAATAATTCCGACAGATAAAAAAAATACGGCATCTAATCCTTCGCTTAAAATTCACGAGCTTCTTGAGCCTTATAAAATGGATGCAGATTTCTGTAAAAAAATCATAAATAAAACGGAATTAAAAATCTCAGAAAATCAACTGGCAGAAGAATTAAGCGGCGGAATGCTTCAAAAATTAATACTCCAAAGAGAGCTGGTAAAAAATCCCGAACTACTGATTTTATGCCATCCCCTTCAAGGCCTCGATTCTGTTTCAGCAAAAAAAACAATTCAGAAAATAAAAGCATATGCTGAAAATGGAGCCGCTGTCATTATACTTACACAAGGTGATTTTCCCAAAGAAAAATGCAATAAATATTATATTTTAAACCATGGAAGGCTGGAGGACGAATAATGTACTATTTTGGAACTATTTTAAGTATAAGTGCAATTTTAATGACAGCTGCCCTTGGAAATGCTTTCCTTATAAAAAGCGGACAAATCAATCTGGGCGGTGAAGGACAGATATATGCAGGCGGATTTGTTGCAACCATTATCTTTAATTCTAAACTGCCGTATTTTTTAAGTCTTCCGCTTGGAATTATGGCTGCCGGAACAATGGGGACAGCCCTCACTGTTTTAAGCGCAGTTTTACACAAATACAAGCACATTAATTATATGCTTACTTCATTTTTAATTTCTGCAGCAGTAATCCCTGTTACCGATGCATTAATTTCCGGTCCATTTCGTGGAAAAACTTCAAATCTTCTTTCTACAGATTTTATAGACAAAAGCATACGCTTCAAATCTCTTCTTCCGCCGTCTACATTTAACGGTTATTTTTTCATAGCAGTTATACTTTGTCTTGCCGGAGGATTTTTCCTATACCGTACAACCTTCGGATATCAGCTTTCAATATATGGAAAAGCACAGCGATTTTCCCTTTATATGGGGTTTTCAGATACAAAAATTCCTTTTACTGCAGGCAGCCTGTGTGGTTTTTTACATGGCATCGCAGGAGCGGCAATAATTCTTGGAAATTACTATGCATGTCATACAGGATTTTATTCTGGCTTAGGCTGGAATTCACTCTCTGCATGTATGATAGCTTTTTCCAATCCTTTTCTGATTATTCCTTCTGCAATCTTCGTTTCATCACTTGTTACAGGAGCAGGATATTTTGCTTTTTTCAACAATTTTGATTTTGATATTTCCGGATTGATACAGGGTATTGTTTTCTTTATGATTGCAATTTTTTCAAAAAAAATTAAGGTTAAAAAATGATTCTTGAACTTTTATCGTTTGCTTGCCCGCTTCTGCTTGCTACAAGCGGAGCCCTTTTTTCTCAGTATGCAGGAATGCTTGCCCTTTTTTTGGACGGCTTAATTACTTTTTCGGGTTTCCTTACCTTCTGTTTTACTGTTTTAACAGGCAATGCGACAATGGGGACAACCCTCACTGTTTTATGCTGCATTCTTCTTGTCTTCATCTTTGTTTTAATAAATGAAAAAACAAAAGCGGATGTTTTCATCGCCGGTTTAGGATTAAATCTTATATTTCACTCAGGAGTGTCCCTGCTGTCATCAATCTTCTTTAATACAAGAGGTGTCCTTACTTCAGAAAGCTTTGTCTTTATAACAAAAAATGTTCAGATAACAGAAATCATCATAACAACCATACTGACTGCTTCTGCTTTATGTTTTCTTCTTTTTACAAAACCAGGAATCTACTTTCGCATAACAGGTTCTGATAGTGATGTTCTTACCGTCAAGGGGATTAATCCTTCCCTATACAGAATCTTAAGCTGGTGTATCTGTGCTTTTTTTACATCAATCTGCGGAAGTTTTCTTGCTTTTAAGATTTCTTCATTTGTACCAAATCTGTCTGGCGGTAAAGGATGGATTTGTCTGGCGACAGTTTTACTTGGAAATAAAAAACTTTATCGAATCTGTATCTTTCTGATTATCTTTACTTTTGTTGATTATCTTACGATTTATCTTCAGTCAGTTTTCAGTTCAATCCCTGCATCAGTACTTTTTGCAGCACCATACATAGTGGCACTGCTTTTAAGTCTGAAGAGGGATTAAAAAAATTAATACACGCTTAAAATCTTATTCAAATCTTCCTTACCGATAATTCTCATAAAGCTTCCAAGACGTGGACCCTGGTCTTTATCAATAAGAGCGTTGTACATTGCTGTAAACAAAGCCTTAGCATCAAGTCCCATTTCTGTAGCAATATCATACATTGCCTGCTGGCATTCCTTATCCTGAGTAAAGGTGTCGAGATTTGGAAGAACTTCATCACGAACACGCTGAACTGCCTTCAAAATATCACCACTTAAATCTGCCTTGCTTCCGTCTGTTCTTAAAGCAAAACAGAATTCAGGAGCGCAGTCTGGAGCTGAATGTAAAATCCAGAACCATGCACATGCAATGCGGCGGCGGAGTCTTTCTTCCTGTTCAGGCTTAACATCACCAAGAGCCTTGATTACTGCATCGATGTCGCCTGAGTAAATCTGCAAGAGTGTGGTCAACTGGCGGATTGTAATCTGGTAAGGCATAACCTCCGGAATCTTTCCGTCAATCTGGCTGAGCATATAAATGCGCTTTTCTTTATTAAAGTGATCGTCGCTCTTTGCCTTATCTACACCGTAAACAATACGTTCTGTTTTATCGTAATCCTCGTAAACCTTAAGAACGTCCATATCAAAGCTGATTGCAAATTCTGTGTTAGGACGGGTACCTGCAAAAAGATAACGCAATACTTCAGCCTGATAAACATCAAGAGCATCAGGAAGAGCAATTACCTTTCCTTTTGAAGAAGACATTTTTCCAGGAACACCCTTTAAGTTTACAAAGTCGTAGCGCATAGTAACAGGTGCGTCCCAGTTGTAAATACGTTTGCTTACGAGTTTAGCTGTGTCATAGCTTCCACCAGGACTTATGTGATCTTTTCCACCCGGTTCAAACACAACTTTTTCTTCATTCCATCTCATAGGCCAGTCAACACGCCAGCCAAGCTTTGCACCTTTAAATACGCGGATATCTGCAGTTTCAGAGTGGCCGCATTCACACTTGTATGTAATTCCGTATTCGCCGTCGTAGTCTGTAATTTCTGTTGTATCTTTGTTACACTTGCCGCAGAAAATAGAAACAGGCCAGTATACATCCTCACTCTTCATTTTGTGAGCATCATCGCGGTATTCGTTCAAGCATTCCTTGATAACGTCGCGGTTCTGCATAGCCTTTTTCATACCTTCTGCATAGCGGTTTGCACGATAGCGGCTTGCCTGATAAAGGAACTCAGGTGCAATACCAACTCGTGGAAGCTGAGTTTCAATATCTACCTCGTGGTGGCGCGCATAATTTTCGTTACGGCCGGTTGTATCTGGTACTTCTGTAATTGGATAGCGGAGGTATTTTTCAAGGATTTCAGGGTCAGGCATGTTAGCAGGAACCTTGCGGAATACATCATAGTCGTCCCATGAATAAATAAAACGAACCTTTTTACCACGGTCGCGGAGGGCACGTACAACTAAATCAACAGTGATGATTTCACGGAAGTTTCCAAGATGAACGGTTCCACTTGGAGTAATACCCGAAGCACATGTATAAGAATCAAGATCTCCCTTTTCGCGGATAATCTGACTTGCCATCTGATCTGCCCAGTGACAGAGCAATGGGTCTCTCTTTTCATTCTGATTATTCTGATTTTCGTTACTCATAGGAGCATATTATAGTAAAAATCCCAAAAATTGAAAAGCGTATTAACAATTTAACTGTTTACTGAAAGAATAATAAAATCAGTCGATAGGATAACAGTCATAGCCGGCACTTCGTAATTTATCACTGACAGTACCGTCTTTATCTTCGTTTACGAAAACAATAAAATAGGTCGTTCCGCTTGCTCTTTTTTCTGTAGTGATATTTGCAGTAAAACCTTTTGAATTTAATTCTTTTACAAGATTTTTTGCATATTCTTCTTTAGAGAAGAATCCAACCTGCCATTTAGAAAACTTTGTCTTTTTAGAATCAGCATTACCCGAAGTGTTTTTTGAATCTGACTGTTTAACTTCTTCTGATTCTGTTTTAGGCTCTTCTGGAAGTTCTGCAAAGGTTCCGCCACCTGCTTCTGCTTCTCCGCTTTTAGGGACAAAAAACCAGAAAGGTGTCGGCAGCAGTTTTATATCGCCTGCAACAATTGACGCTTCAGTAGAACCGGGAAAAGATTTTTTTATCTGATTCGCATATGATTCTTCTCCTGTTACATACCATAACGTTAAAAGAATCTGCGGAAATATCTGCTTCATTGACGGAACTTTCAGATAAGCCTTTAAGATTTCAAGAGGCTCTTTTAAATCCTCAAAACTATTTGCATCAACAAGTGCGCTCCACTGTGTATACAGCTTTATGTAAAGTTGAATTTCAGCATTTTTTGAATTACGTACAGCAGAATTAAGATAGCTGTTTGCAATACTACTGTCTCCCATGCATAAAGCACATCGGACTGCATCAAGCACAAGCTGTTCATTTGTTTTTTTAGGCATTCCTTCTGCATTAACTGCAGAAATACCTGCCGCCGCCGCATAAGATTTTACTGCATCCTCATATAAAGAAAGCTGCTCCTGTAATCCGCCAAGAAAAATATACATGGAACGTTTTTCAGAAGCAACAGTAGTTTTAGCAATTTGAGTTTTTATGTAAGTTATTGATTCTGTAACTGATTCTTTTTTGCATGATGCTTCCATAACCTGTCTGGCAGTAAGTTCTGCTGCAAACAAAGCGTGAGAAATACACATCGCAATGGAAATCAGAATTATTCTTTTGAAAAATCTATTTAAGTTTCTTTTTAGCATTAATCTTCTCATCAGAATCATTTTTTTGAACCATATCTTCTTTATTTTCGGAAGATTCTGATTTTGCAAGAGATTTTTTTCCAAAACTAAACTTTTTTTTCAGTTCTTCCTTTACAGAAGAATCCTTTAATTTATCAGAGGGTTTATTTTTTCCAGCCGCTGCAAACTTTCCGATGAGCATGCATACAAGAGAAAAAACAATTCCGGCTGCAAATGCAATAAAAATAATAACCGCAACGTTTTTATCTTCGAAAGATTTGAAAAACCATACAGGACAACTGTTTCCAAGATTCTTACCTATGAAAAGAGCGATGAAAATCACTATAACGAGAATAAGAATTAAAGATACAATCATTTATGTAAACCTCCAGAATATCATTTTGAAGAAATTAACTCTCCCCTGAAAGTATTTCCGTTTAATGATTTTATTATAACTTGAACAAATGAACCTATCAATGATTTTTCACCTTTAAAAACAAGTTTTTCGTGCTGTTCTGTCTGTGCAAGAAGCTCATCGCTATTATCACGGCTCACTCCTTCAACAATTACAATCGCTTCCTTACCGACACGTTCAAGCATTCTTTCATGGGTATGCTCAAGCTGTAAATCTATCACACGCTGAAGACGTTTCTTTCGGATTTCTTCCGGAATCTGTTCCATCTTTGCAGCAGGAGTTCCTTCTCGCGGATTATAATAGTACATCATGGCAGATTCATATTTAACCTGACGCATTAAATCTAAAGTAAGTTCAACATCTTCTTCTGTTTCACCCGGAAAGCCCATCATAATATCAGTTGTCAGTGAAACCTCAGGGATTTTTGTTTTGATTTTCTGTATAAGTTCAAGATACTGCTCTCTTGTATACCGGCGATTCATTGCCTTAAGCACAGCTGTAGAACCGTTCTGAACCGGAAGATGAATGTGACGGCAGATTACTGGTTCACTTGCGATTACATCAATTATATCATCAGTAAAATCCTTAGGATGAGAAGACATGAATCTGACCCATCTTATCGGGGAAGAAGTTTCCCTTAAATGTTGAGCAATTATTTTTAAAAGCTGTGCAAAATTTACTGTTTTTGAACCATGAGGGTTGTCCCCCTTGTCACAATAAGAATTTACATTCTGACCTATAAGACATATTTCCTTTACCCTGAGTTTTGAAAGGGCATCTATCTCTTCAAGAATATGATTGACCGGTCTGCTGATTTCACGTCCACGCACATAAGGAACGATACAGTAAGTACAAAAATTATTACATCCATGCATAATGGGAACAAATGTAGAAAATGCTCCTTTTTCAGCAGATAAAGATGCAAATTTATAAGTTTCATTGTCAGATATTTCAAAGGAGGACTGTCCCCGTTGTACAGCATCTACAATTTCACCAAAATGATGTTTACCGAAAGTTCCTATAACATAATCTACAAAAGGATATTCTTTTTTAAAGGATGAAATCATGCGTTCAACCATGCATCCTGTAACTACAACAGTAAGCGGCTTAGGACCATCCTTGACATATTCTACGGCTTCTTCAAGAAATTTTGTTTTGGCATTTACTTTTTTTTCACGCACAGCCTTTAATCCGTTTATCCAGCCGAGTCTTCCCTCTATTCTTTCATCTGCAGATTTACGTATTGTACAGGTATTTATAATAATCATATCAGCAGTTTGAGCAGATGAAGATTTTTCCCATCCTCGTGATATTAAAATCTGTTCCATTGCCGCTGATTCTGCAATATTCATCTCGCAGCCGTAAGTTTCAAAATAATAAGTCATAAAAGAATTATACTGATGATATTTATTCATAGCAATAACAACAGGGACAACCTTTGATGAACAACGAGGGTTGTCCCCCTTGTCTTTTTATAAAAACCTTTTGATTAAATACATTGTAAGTAATTTCATTTTATTCTATATTATAAATATGCGGGATATTCAGAATGAAAAAGACACAAGAGAGATTCCTCTGCAGAAGGTTGGCGTAAAAGGTGTACGTTATCCGGTTTGCGTATTGGATAAAAACAAAAAAAAGCAGGATACAACAGCAACTGTAAATCTTTTTGTTAATCTTCCTCACAAATTCAAGGGTACTCATATGTCCCGTTTTATTGAGGTTTTTCACAAGCATCACAAGGATATTACAATGCTTCACTTTCTGGATATGCTTGAAGAAATCCGTTTAAAGCTTGAAGCAGAACAGTCATTCGGTTCGATTACCTTTCCATATTATATTGAAAAAAATGCTCCGGTTTCAAACGCTCAGGGAATCATGGAATATACCTGTTCGTTCGAAGGTGAAGTAAGCGGAAAAGAAAGAAAATTCTTTATCACAATAAGTGTTCCGGTTACAACCTTGTGCCCGTGCTCAAAAGCAATAAGCAAATACGGTGCACATAATCAAAGAGGAACAGTAACTGTAAAACTTTTATACAGTAAATTTTTCTGGATTGAAGACATCATTGATATGATAGAAAAATGTGCGTCTTCTCCGCTCTACTCTGTGTTAAAGCGGGAGGATGAAAAATCAGTGACAGAGCATGCCTATGAAAATCCACGTTTTGTTGAGGATGTAGTACGGGAAGTTTACCTTGGATTGAAAAATATGAACTTTGAATGGTTCAGCGTTGAAGCAGAAAACGCCGAAAGCATCCATCTTCATAATGCGTATGCATATACGGAATATACTAAATAAATCTCCGAAAACGTGGAGAAGTTTTGCCATGCAAAACTTCAGGCGCAGGCATATGCATGTATTATTAAATTACCTCTTTTCCTGCGCCAGTGCGCTTTCAAGAGTATTTTGCATAAGCATGGCAATTGTCATTGGACCGACACCACCTGGAACAGGCGTAATAAATGATGTTTTTTCCTTCAAGTCATCAAAATCACAATCACCGATTAATCTGAAGCCTGATTTTTTTGTACTGTCAGGAATTCTGTTTACACCTACATCAATTACAACGGCACCATCCTTTACCATATCCTTTGTTAATGTATGAGGATGTCCCGAAGCAACAACAACAATATCTGCCTGTCTTGTAAGCTCTTCCATATTTTTTGTTCCTGTATGGCACATTGTAACTGTACAGTTCACATCCTTTCTTGCAAGAAGAATCGATACAGGTTTTCCGACAATATTTGAACGTCCTATTACAACTGCATGCTTTCCGCTTGTTTCAATGCCCATCTTTTGCAAAAGAACAATGATTCCGTGTGGTGTACAAGGCAAAAATCCGGGACGACCAATCATCATATTTCCGACACTTACAGGATGAAAACCGTCAACATCCTTCGATGGATCTATTGCCATGATAACTTTATCTTCACTAATGTGCTTTGGTAACGGAAGCTGAACTAATATTCCATGGACGGTATTGTCCTTGTTCAAATCATCAATTATTTTTAAAAGCTCTTCTTCTGAAATATTTTCAGGAAGCTCAAGCGAACGGTCTATCATTCCAACTTCAGCAAGTGCTTTACGTTTTCCTGTTACATAACTTACCGATGCAGGATTTTCGCCTACAAGGATTACTGCAAGACAAGGATTAATTCCTTTCTTTTTCAATTCGTCTGTTTTCTTTGCAACATCAGCCCTTACATCTGCTGCAATCTGTTTTCCGTCAATGATAACTGCACTCAATCATAACTCCTTTATGGTGTAACCATAGGTACTTCTTATTTATTTTAATTGATAAAGACTCAAAAAAACTATATAGTAATAAAATAACCTATATTAAAAAATGGAGCAATATGAAACGCATTCTTTGTACAATTCTTATTTTATTTTCATGCGCATCACTTTTTTTTGCTGATGAAAATCAGGGTGATGAATATGATGACGGCTATGTTTACGAACAGAACGGTGCCGGAGATCAGTTTTTGAAAATTTCAATAAACGGATTATTCCCGTTAAATTTCGAAAAACAGTTAAAAACCGGTGGTGCAATCGAAATCGGTTATTACAGATTCATGAATAAATATCTTGCACTTGGCGGTGAACTCGAGCTTTCTTACAATGTTTCTATCGGTGAAAAACTTCTTGTAATGATTCCTTTTACACTTGGTCTTCTTTACCAGCCGGTCTACAATAAATTTGAATTTCCTATTTATCTTACGGCAGGCATCGGATATGAAACTTTTCAAAGCATAGATTACTTTCCATCCTTCGTAATGAAATTAAATCCGGGTGCATTTTACAGGCTGAATGAAATTTGTTCATTTGGTGTAACCACAACTCTTTTATGGGTTCCGCAATGGTATGAAAATTCAAATCATAACAAAAACGGCTTTTTCCTTTCAGCAGGAATCGGTGCCAGATATCATTTCTAGGATTATAATATGAAAAAAACTATAAAAATATTATTAACAGCACTTTTTATCATCTCTTTTTCAGGTTGCCGCAATGAGGTTTTCTATAACATTATGAATGATGTTCCTCCTGAAAAAACAACAGTTTCAGGAGTCATTAATTCAATTGCACGATATAAAATTGATTCTACGGAATTTCTTGTTTTATCGGCAGACGGCGGATTAAGATATAAAAAAGCGGAAGATTATTCGCATACAACCTGGAAAACATATTCAAACCTTCCATTTAAACTTCACAGCTATGACTATTATGGCCAAGGACATACAGGTCAGCAGATACTCAAGGTTCTTGCAGACAAGGACACACTTTATATGGTATCTGTAAAATACAAAAATGATGAACTCATAGGAACATCTGCACCTGATAAATTTTACATCTGGGGAAAGAAAATCAGCCTTAATTCTGACGGTTCATGGAGCACAGAAGGTGAATGGACTGAAATTACACGTCAGCGTTCAGACGGAACTGATTTACTTCAATACTATAAATCAAACGATTACTACTACACAAGATTCAATGTTTTTTCTACAAATTCACCAAATCCGAATCATAGAAAAGTTTACGTAAAAAGCAAGTCTTCAACAGATACCGAATATTATGAAATTACAGGTTTGAATATTACGGATACAATACTAACTCCAATAGACGGCTCTGACGGTAAGGACATTGACGGTGCTGCATATCACATGAATGTCATTTATTTCTTTGACTCAAGCGCTGTATGTTCAAACGAAACAACAAACAGCTCTCCAACAATCATTTATTTTGGAAAAGAAAAATCAAGCAAGCTGTATTATTTTGACGGCTCACAGGCTGATGACGGTTCAAATTGTCATGAAGTATTAAATGCCGGTGAGCATATTTCATGTCTTGCAGTTACAAACGATTCTGTTCTGATAGGTCGTGCACGAAAAGAAAAATCAACAACAACTTCAGGCGGAATAGTAAGATGCTCTATTGAAAGCGATGGAAAGCCTTCTACATCTCTTTCTTCTTTCTCGAATAACGCACAGACACAGCTTTCTTCTTCATATATGATTTATACACTTTTGTCTGTAGATCCTTCGGAAAATGAAAAAGACAGTGCACTTTATTCATCAATTGGTTTTAAAGGTACAGGAACTTCAACATCCGTAAACTTTAACAACATAGGATTGTGGTCATACTATCCGTCACGCGGAAACTGGAACAGAGAATAAAGTCATAACGATATTTATTTTTTGATATCAAAAAAAGCAACCTGTGAATACCAGGTAAAAATCGTCTTATCACATGCGGAAAGAAGAAGATTGATTATTTTCTGTAAATCAGCAGTGCCTACGCGCTCAACCATTTTTGAACCGTAGGCAGATGTTTTGGTATTAAACCATTTCTCGATTTCTGCAGGTGTAATTTTTCTTTTTTCATGAATATCCATTGTCTCTACTTTTACATCAAATGATTTTTTACGGAAGGTGTTTGCAATAAAAACTGCATCCCAAGAAAAAAGAGGGTTGTCCCTGTTGTTGAAAAATTCCTGTTCTGCGGCTTCCATCTTATCTAAAATATCAGAAAAAGCAGAAGAAGCTTCAGCTGAAAGAATCTGTTCCCGAACAAGCTTTGAAATATGCTGTGCCTTACAAGGGATTTTCTGCGAAATGATTATATGCCAGTCAGAAGCAAGCGGACATTCATAAGTATATTTTTCATCAGGCTGTAAATCATCTTCATGAGTTGATGTTCCGGTAAAATTCCTTTCATCATAATCATAATTTTGAGGAGTAAGCGTGCCTTCAACTGAATCTGCAAGAGCAATAATTGACGGTTCAGATATAAAAGGATCTGTAAAAAACAATCTGTCAAACAAGGCGCCCTTATACTGAAAGCCTACAAGAACATCATAAAAATCCCTTGGTGTAAGAAAATCTGCAGAAAAATGCTCTCCACGAAGTTTAAGAATCGGACGATCAAGATCTCCAAGTGTTCTGCTGTATTGTTCAAGAATCTGACGGCCGTTTTCTGTTTTACAAACACCACAAGTAACACCCTCCGGAGTCTTACGGGCAATTTCCCATAGAAGAAGTCCATTGTCTGCATTCCAGATTAAATTTCTGTGATGACGAACAAGATTTGCCATCTGTACCATTTTATCACGGATATTCAGCAGTACCTCTGCCCTGTTGGAATCAAGTCGCTGACGCCAGAAACGATCTGCCCGGTCTAGTGCAATTTCTTTTGCATTATCCTTCGGACTGAAAGTAAGATTTTCATTATTTTTCAAATCGCCGCTTTTAAAATGCTCGTTAATCCACCATTCACTGATATGATTCACACCAAATTCTGATTTCGCCCATTCACCGCTTAAAGCAGAACCAGCAAGGGTTGTCCCCGTTGTCCTGTTAATAGAGCCTGTTTCTTCAGGTGATGTAGCCAGCTCATTTGAAAACAAAGAATCTGAATTATTCTGTTTTTCCAGGATAGATGCAATTTGAATTTCACGTCTTGATAAAACTTCATTTCTTATCTGTGCTTCATATCCCTGTTTTGACGGTGTATAGAAAACCCTTCCCATCAAAGAATCAGGAAGATATTGCTGGGCAACCCAATGATCACGATATGCGTGCGGATACAAATAACCCGCTCCGTGTCCAAAACCTTCTGCATCCCTCGAAGAATCTTTTAAATGATTAGGAACATCTGTATTTTCTTTTTCGACCGATGATAATGCATCAAAAAATGCCATGGAACTGTTTGATTTTGGAGCGGTGGAAAGATAAAGTGCCGCATGAGCCAGAAAATATCTTCCTTCCGGCATTCCTACCCTGTCAAAAGCCTGCGCACAGCTTTCTACAACTGTTATGGCGTTTGGGTCTGCAAGTCCTGTATCTTCACATGCAGAAATAAGCATCCTTCGGAAAATAAAATGAGGATCTTCACCGGCAGCAACCATTCTTGCAAGCCAGTAGCATGCAGCATCAGGATCTCTGCCCCGTAAGCTTTTTATAAACGCACTTATAATATCATAATGATAATCACCATCGCGGTCATAAAGGACAACCTTCTTCTGAATTGATTCTTCCGCTGCTTCCTTACTTATATAAATCTTTGTTCCGTAAGCAGGCACCGGAGGATTATCATAAGGCTTCCAGACTTCAGGTGTTGTTTCTACGGCAAGCTCAAGTGCATTAAGCAGGGAACGGGCATCTCCTGAAGCAGTTTCAATAAGATGTTCAAGCGCTCCATCTTCAAACTCAACCTTATAATGGCCATATCCTCTTTCGCAGTCCGACAAGGCCATGTTTGCCGCTTTCAATAAATCGTCGTTAGAAAGAGGTTTCAATTGAAAAACGCGAGAACGGCTTACAAGAGCCTTATTAACTTCAAAAAAAGGATTTTCTGTCGTAGCGCCAATTAAAATAATTGTCCCGTTTTCGACCCATGGCAAAAGTGCATCCTGTTGACTTTTATTCCATCTATGAACTTCATCTACAAAAAGGATTGTCCGTCTCTGATAAAGATTCTTATACTCATCAGCTTTTTTAATTGAGTCACGGATATCTGCAACTCCGGTAAGAACTGCATTTAAAGTTATAAAATTTGACTTTGTATGATTGGCAATTACTCTAGCTAAGGTTGTCTTACCGCTTCCCGGAGGTCCATAAAAAATGACTGACGTTAATTGATCTGCAGAAATCGCACGCCTCAAAAGACGTCCTTTTCCGACAATATGATCCTGACCTATATATTCATCAAGATTACGGGGACGCATTCTTGCAGCAAGCGGTTCTGTTGATAATTGAATCTGCGCAAATAAATCGTCAGCCATAAAACCTCTTTTATTATATTTTTATCTGATTGAATCAATATTTGCCTTACCGCCTGGAACAAACGGAAGAACAGATTCTTCAGGATCTACACTTATTCTGACAAAGCATGGTTTGTTTTTTCTATTCAAATCGAATGCCTTATTATACCACAAAGAATCAGAATCTGCATCAATTGCTTCAATACCAAAGCCTTTTGCAATTGCAAGTAAATCAGGCTGTTTTTCGAAAACTGACGCACTGTAATTTTTTTCAAACAGATATTTCTGCTGCTGATAAACCATTCCAAGAGTTCCATTCTGGAAAACAATGACGGTTACCGGAAGATTTAATTCACAAAGTGTAGCAAGTTCCTGGATGTTCATCATAATAGAACCATCGCCGCTAAAGCATACAATCCTCTTATCCGGATTTGCAAGCCCCGCACCAATAGCAGCAGGAAGCCCAAAACCCATAGTACCAAGACTGCCTGAAGTAAGAAAAGTCCGTGTTTTTTTAACAGGATAATATTGAGCGGCCCACATCTGATGCTGACCGACATCTGTCGTAACTATAAGATTATCTTCATTAATTCCGCACTGTTTTGCATATTCAGGGATTTTTGAAATAACTTCACGAGGATTTGCAAGTGTTTCCTTTGCAGGTCGACCAAGCTCAAAGGAATCATTTTTTTCTTTAAGGGCAATAATTTTTTTGAGCCATTCAGAATCAGCTTTTATCTTCTTTTCAGAAATAACCTGTGAAAGTCCAGGCATAACTGATTCAACATCTGCAACAATTGAAACATCAGTTTCAATGATTTTATCAATTTCTGCGGCATCTATATCAATATGAATTATTTTTGCATCCGGGCAAAACTGTTTTACAAGACCAGTTGCCCTGTCATCAAAACGAACTCCAGCTGCAATTACAAGGTCAGCATCATGCATCGCTGCATTTGCCGCATAACTACCATGCATACCAACCATACCTATGAATTCACTTCTGTCACGAGGGATGCAGCCTAATCCCATCAAACTCGAAACAACCGGAATCGGGTAATTATTCAAGAATGATAAAATACCTTCAGAAGCCTGTCGGGAATTACAACCGCCTCCGCAATAAAGAACTGCCCTTTTAGATTTTGCAATTAAATCTGTCATTTCCTTAAGCTTTCGAATCATTTCATCAGGATTTACATGAAACTTTAAAACAGGATGCTCAAAAACAGGATTTTTAAGTTCATCTTCAGATTCGATTTCTATTGTTTCAAGCTGAACATTACGGGGAACATCAATAAGAACAGGTCCGGGACGACCATTTTTTGCAATTTCAAATGCAAGAGGAACTGCTTCTAAAAGCTCACGTGCAGATTTTACCATTACAGAATGCTTTGTTATAGGAAATGAAAGTCCGAAGGTATCTGCTTCCTGGAATGCATCTGTACCGATCAAATTTGTATTTACCTGACCTGTTATCGCTATGATAGGGATTGAATCACAGCGGGCATCGGCAATGGCAGTTAAAAGATTCATTGCACCGGGACCACTTGTTGCCATGCAGACTGCGACAGAACCTGTAGAACGGGCAATTCCCTGTGCAATAAATCCGGCAGCCTGTTCCTGTCTTACAAGAATATGCTGAATGGAAGAACGGTTCAGTTCATCATAAAGAGGTAAAATTGAACCGCCGGGAATACCAGAAACCATTTTAATGCCATTGTTCTCCAAGATTTTTACGATAATCTGCGCGCCTGTTATTTTCATAGCTACCTCAAAATAAAAAATTGTTAAACTAAAAAAGCTCCCCGGAAAATACCGGAGAGCCTTTTTCTATTTTGTCTTTTTAGCAAAATTTACAATGCCTCCGGTTATTAACTAACCACTACGACGAGAATTGTAAGGATTTCGACTAAAAATGCTGATTTCATGGCTTAATAATGCAGTTTTTAAAAACAATTGTCAAGACATTCTGAAAAAACATAAGGTCTGATTTTATTCAAGAAATTTATCATAAAGCTTTTTCTTCATCTGCGGGGTAATCTTAATCTTTTTTTCAAAAAAGCTGTCTATTGAACCGAATTCATCTTCAATTTCATCAAAAGCATTTTCAAGAAATTCCTTTTCGGCTAACATGGAATGCTGAATCTTACTTGAAAAGCGAGGATTCCATCTCAAAATAAAAATACCTATGTATGCAAAAAATGCCTTAATCCTTACATTTTGATTTGTAAAAAGATAATCATCCATTATTTTTTTTCTGTCTACACCCAAAAATGCCAGAATAAGAGCTGCAACTATACCGGTTCTATCCTTTCCTACAGAGCAGTGAAAAAAAACTGAATACCGTTCATCCGGTAAAGTAAGGATTGTTTTCATTATTGTTGAAAGATTTTCAAGACACTCATCTGAAACAAGTTTCCTGTACAAATCTTCCATTGGGGGCATCATCTTAAGAGTCTTTAATGTATGAACCTTCTTTTCGTGACTTATACCAAGCACCGATTCTGTTGAAAGAGGAAGCTCATAATATTTTACGCCTTCTATGAGAACATTCGGATTTTCATCAATTTCTTTTTTACATCTTAAATCAATTATTGTAGAAAGCCTGCACTCATTTTTTAGAAAATCGATATCATCCTTTGACAGCCTGGAAAGAGTCGTTCCCCTGATAAAAAATTTCTTTCTGACAGTTCTTCCGTCAGAAGTCTTAATCCCGCCAAGATCCCGGCAGTTATTTGTATATTTTAATTTCAAGTTATTGAAAACGTATCTGTTCATATATTTACATTTCAATTATATCACTTTTAACATCATATTCAATATAAAAACAACGAGGGTTGTCCCCCTTGTTCACATTATTCAAAAACAATCATCTTTTTTTCATTTTTATAATGACGAATTTACAATAATAGTGTATAATAAAGTAGTGTATTTTAAAAATTTAGGCGAAATAAAAGCCGTTACTTTTGACATTGACGGAACTCTCTATCGGGAGCACAAGTTGAATTTCAGGATTATACCTCATTTTCTGCGCCATATTGTGTTCTTCAGCAAATATGGTATAGCACGAAAAGAGCTGCGGAAAGTTGATTTTTATCCTGATTTTGAAAAAGCACAGGCCGAAATTATGTCTAAAAAATTAAAATGCTCTCCTGAAAAAGCAATTGAAAAATTAAATCACATTGTTTACACAGGGTTAAAAAAATATTTTCCAAGATTCAATGCCTGCAAAGGTGTTAAAGAACTTATTCAGAAATTAAAACAAAACGGCATAAAAATCGCTGTTCTTTCTGATTTTCCTCCTGAGCAAAAAGGAGATATCTGGGGAATCAAAGATTATTGTGACGTAGTTTTAGGTTCTGAAGAAATAGGAGCATTAAAACCGTCTCCATATGTTTTTACTACCCTTGCAAAAAAATTGAACACCCCGGCAGAAGAAATCCTGTACGTGGGGAATCATCACGAATATGATGTAATAGGACCGAAAAAAGCCGGAATGAAGGCTGCATGGTTCATATCACCATTGAAGGGATGGTTCAATAAAAAATCTAAAAACGCAGATTTTACGTTTTATCATTACAACCAGTTGGAAAAATATCTTTTTGATAATAATTTATAAACAGGTGGGGAAAAACTAAAGTGGAAATTATCATTTCTGTTACAGCATTATTAGCGGCAATCGTTATTCCATTAATTTTACATTATCTTGACAACAAGAACAATGCGATTGAAAAAGTAAGACGTTATGCAGACAAACGACAGGAAGATCTTGCTGCATATTACAAAAACATCGAAGCAAAATGCAACATGCTTGTAACTGAGTTTGATTCGCGCCAGAGCCAGGCAAATGCTGCAATTAAGCTTCTTGCCAAAGAATATGATGAGTTCAATGAAAAAACAACGAATCTGGATCAAAGCATAAAAGCAGTACAGAATATTGAAAAACAGATTGACGGTTATGCGAATGTTCTCACAGAATTAAACGATATGACAAACAAGGTTGAAGAAAACCTTTCACGCATACAAAAAGAAAGCGGCATTGTTGATAAACTTACAAATAAGCTTAATCAGCAGATGCAGACAGTTGAAACACTTGATAAACGCATTCCACAGGTTTCTGAAAACTTTACTAAACACAATGAACAGCAGCTCAAAGAAATCGGAACTGTTTTACTTGATGAATATAAAACCTACGCTAACAATATTTCAGCTGAACTTAAAACAGCACAGGCTGATGCAGAAGCAGCACTTGAAAAAATCAAGCAGGATATAAATGCCGCCTATGCAAATGCCGCACAGAAGGCAAATAATCTCGATGATACTGCCTTCCAGAAGCTTGCAGAACAGACAAAACTTCGTGCAGAAAAATATCTTAAGGAACTTCATTCTCAGGCAGCGCAAATGGATGCACAGCTCACAGAAAAAGTTACGGAAGCATCAAACAGGATTTCTGATAAATTCAACAAGGGAATGGAAGACATTGCATCTTCTTACAGCACAAAGGTTCAGAATCTTCACGAAAAATATAACCAGCAGCTTGAATCATTTACAGATAAAAATGATGGAATCATAGCAAAAATTGAAGCACGTTTTAATGAAGATTTTGCAAGAATCAGCCAGAAATACGATTCACAGCTTGATATCATCACTTCTAAAAGCGACAAGGATTTTTCTGATCTTGAAGCAAGATTTACAAACGAACATAACGTATTCGTTGAAAATTATACTAAAGCATTTGATACGGCTGTGGGCTATACAGACAGGAAAATCAATGAATTCAACAAGGAATTCAACGATCAGCATCAGCGTCTTCAGGAGGAATTTGATTCGGCAATTTCTTCTTTATCTGCCGCAAGCATTGACCAGATTGATTCCCTGAAAGAACAGATCAGTTCTGATATTTCACAGTTCGAAGAAAACTATACTACAAGAATCAATTCCCTCAATGCAAATTGCACAAATCAGATTGATACCTTACAGGAAGATTACAAAAATCAATTTTCACATATCCAGGATGAACACGATAACGAGGTTGAAAGAATTGAAAGTGAATATGTTTCACGCATGAATAATTTTGAAGATACCTGGGGAAGAAGAATTACAAACCTTGAATCGGAATATTCTGAAAAGACAATTAACATGGAAAAAGCACTCAAAGATATTTCTGACAGGTATGATAACGAGGAAAGCGGTCTTCAGAATATCTTTGGAGAAAGAATGCGTGAACTTCAGGAAGATTTCAAAAAACGTATTACAGAAGTACGCATGATTCTTGAACAGAGCATTCATGAATGTGAAGAAACAACTAAATTCCTTGAAAAAGATGTTGACGGTAATTCAAAGAATCTTCAGACTATTCGTGCCGAGCTTGATGAGCAGATTGAAACAATGCAGAAAAAATACAGCACTCTCTACAACCAGGCAATTGAAACTGCAAATCAGAAAGAAACAATGGCAATCGAAGATTACACTGAAAAAGCAGAAGCAAACATTGAAAAATATTGTCAGCGTGTTCAGGAAAAAATCAGCACCATGCAGAATTCACTGCAGGAATCCTTGAAAAACATTGCATTTCAGACAACGACTTCCGTTCAGGAAACACAGGATGCTGTCGATTCCCTGCACAGAGAATGTACGGATGCTTCATCGCGAGCTGCTCAATTCAGACCTGAAATTGAAACAAAAATCAGAAATGTTTCTAAGTTAATAGACGATTTCCGTTCAGAAGCAGAAATAAAGCTTTCTAACATGAACAAGATGATTACAGATTCTGTAAAACGTTCTGTTGCCGAAAGTGAAAACAGACATCTTTCTATTCTGGAAGGAATTGATGATCAGCTTAATTCTTATAAAAAGGAAATTGATTATAAAATTTCACAGATTGCTCATTCAGGAGAAGATATCGATAACCTCGACAAGAGTATCCGTTCTGCAATGCAGGAAATTGAAAACAGGGTTGCAGATGAATTCATGGTATTCGTAAATGACCAGCAAAATCGTCATGAAGAATTCAGTAAAACAATAAAACAGGATTCTGAAGCAGTTGAAATGCGATTAAGGGATATCGATAAAGCAATTGAAGAGCTTAAAGAAACTGCAAACGGAAACATGAGTGCAAAACTTCAGGAATTTGAAAATGCATTCGACAGCAACCTCAAGACAAAAAATAATGAAATTGATTCAAGCCTTTCTGCATGGAAGGATGAGCTTGACGCAAAGCTTTCTGAGCTTACAAACACATATGAAAATGAGCGTCAGAAAATAGAATCAAATTATCTTTCTGAACTCGAAACTTCCCTTTCTTCAATTCAGGTAAAAACCTCGAATAACTTTGAAGAACTTGAAGTATCACTTAAAGAAACCTCAGATAATCTTGAATCTACACTTTCTAACCTTTCAGGAAGACTTGAAAACTTCAAGGAAGAAACCAGTTCAAAAATGAACAAGATTACTGAAAATGCCGAAAAGACTTTAAAGGATGAAATTACAACAAACTCTTCTTTGGTTCAGGCAAATCTTGCTCGTGTTGAATCAGAACTTCTTGCAGAAATAAAGGATTTTGAAACTAGCATTAATGAAAGACGTGATGCATCTGTTTCTTCGATAGATGCTGCCGTACAGGATTTTAATAACTGGAAAGATCAGATAAAGAAGCAGTTTGATGAATCAAATGATGTATTCAACGATCAGCTTGACGGCTTCAAGAATACAACTCAGTCAAAGATAGACGAAGCCGGACAAAAACTCATGCAGCACATGCAGAACTTTGCCGACAGCCTTAAGCAGGAACAGGACAATCTTACAGAACAGATTGCAAAGCTTGAAAGTCAGACTAATACATCTATCGAAGAATATGAAAACCGTTCTCAGCAAATACTCAAGCAGCTTAAAGATATGTACACTGAAATGCTTACAGATACAGAAGAACGTGTCAAAACACAGAATCTCGATTCTGCTAAAAGTATTCAGGAGCTTAAAGATGAAATTCAGACTGCATCTGAACAAAACAGAGCAAATCAGTCTAAATTCGTGCTTAAATGGCAGAATGATTCAAATGAGCTTCAGGCTAAAATGGGTGAAATTGCAAAGGAAATGCAGACCGTTCGTTCAAACATACAGCTTTACGAAAAAGCAGATACTATGAAACGTCAGCTTGATGATAATATCAAAGCACTCAATGATTCATTCAAACGCGTAGAAGATTACAATGACGTTGCAAATCGTTTCCATACCGAATATGGTTCTATTTGTAAAATGAATGATGATATTTCACGACAAATATCTACTTTTGAATCACAGAAGCAGAAAGTTATGGCACTTGAACAGAAGTTCTCTCAGATGATTGCACTTTCAAATACAATCGACGAAAGAATCCAGTCTCTGCACAATACAACAGATGATGTTCAGACTATGGAAGTTGCCATCCGTGATTACAGGGATAAGCTTGATCAGGTTTCACAGCAATATGAACGTCTCGAAAAGAAGGATGAAGTTATCAACCGTGTAATGAAAGATGTTGACACTTCATTTACTCATCTTAAAACTCTGGAACAAAGAGTTACAGACTGTGCAAGACTCGTTACTTCACTTCCAAAAGAAATTAAAGATGTTCAGAGTAATGTTGACAGACTTCTTCAGAACGGACCAAAAATTACAGATGCTGCTGCAAAACTCCATGATCTTGATTCTGTCATCAAGGATACTGAAAAACGAATTGACCAGCTTCAGTCTTCAAATGCAGGTATCAAGAAAACAGAACTTGCATTACAGGAGCTTAAACGTGAAATTAATAACAAATACGATATGCTCCAGAAGATTACACAGCAGAACATTAAATCAGGTACAAGCAAACCAAAGGATAACGGTATTACTCCGTCAGAAAGAGAAACTATCCGTACTTTAAAGAGAGAAGGATGGACCATTCAGGAACTTGCATCAAGATTTAAACGTACTACTACAGAGATTGAACTTCTTCTTGATTTACCGGAATAAGTAATTCAGGCCAAATAATTAAACCCTGTAAAAATCCGGATGTTTTACAGGGTTTATTTTTTTTTAAAGAAAGATATTATTTTTTTAGATTTTTCTTATCTGCTTAAAAGACAGACACATTCTGCTTCTACTGCCTCACTAGTTCCAACAGGAGGAAGTTTTTCACCAGTTTTTGCCTTTACGAAAATCCGCTCTTTTTCTATTCCCATTATTTCTGAAAGATTTTCAAGGACTTTATTTCTGTAAGGAATAAATTTAGGTGCCTGGAGTTTTACGACACAATCAATATTTTCTATTTTCCATCCTTCTGAAGATATTTTACTAATAACCTGTTTTAATAACAGGGATGAATCACAATCCTTCCATTGATCATCCTCCGGGGGAAAAAAAGAACCTATATCTCCAAGGGCGCTTGCTCCAAGAAGAGCATCTATTATTGCATGAATAAGGACATCTCCATCTGAATGACCATCTTCTCCCCTATTAAAATCAAGAGGCACTCCGCCAAGAAGCAGTTTTCTTCCTTCAACAAGCCGGTGTAAATCAGTTCCTAATCCGATTCTAAACATTTAATTTCTCCAGATCCGCAGGATAAGTAATTTTTATATTATTCTCATCACCATGAATTACTTTTACTTTTCCGCAGTAATTTTCAAAGATTTCAGTGTCATCAGTATATTCTTTGTTATCACAAGCAGCCTTTTTGTGAGCCTCAAGAATTTTTTTATAAATGAAAAGCTGTGGAGTTTGAATGCATACAAGATTTTTTCTCAAAAGATGTTCTTTTATATACGATGAATTATCTATAAGTTTGATTGTATCAACAGGAACAATTCCTGGAGCGGCGGCATCAACACTGTTTAATTCAGAAACTAAAGATAATATCAATTCTTCGCTAACAAAAGGACGCGCTCCGTCATGTATAAGAACAATTTCAGGATTAACAGTTTCAAGGGCAAGAAGTGCATTAAATACCGACTCCTGCCGTGTTTTTCCTCCCCTTACAAGTTGAATTTTATCAAATAAGACAGGGGGGACAACCCTCAAAGCTTCAAGATAAACATTTTCATCAGAAGTTTGAGCGGGAACAGTAATGATTAATTTTTTGATTTGTACGTCATGTTCAGGAAGGACAGAAAAAACATTAACTGCAGCAGAAAGAACAGTTCCCCCCGCTGCAAGCTTTATTAATTCCTTTTTTTGACCGCCCATTCTTGTAGAAGAACCGGCAGCAGTTATTATAATTGCAGTTGATTTATAATTCTTCGTCATCGTCGAAATCATCTGCTTCATCAATATCTTCGTCAGATTCTAAATCATCATCCTCATCGTCATTTTTAGATTTTTCGTTGATATCATCCATTAAATCATCATCTTCATCATCATCTAAAGCGACGATATGCTTGATTTTAGAAACTGCTCCAGGAGGTTCAAGCTTTGTATGAATTTCCTGTTCAATTTCTTTTTCAGATTTACCCAAGGCAAAAGAAATTTCATCTTCAAGAAGTTTTTTCGCAGAATCATAAAGCTTTCTTTCAAGAATCGGAAGTTCCTTAATTTTACTTCTATTATAAAGACATCTTACAATCTGAGCGATATCCTTAACAGAACCTTTCTTGAGAAGATCCAGATTCATCTGATAACGTAATTTCCAATCCGAAGTAATCGGTTCAAAATCTTCAGACAAGAGATTTAATGCTTCCTGAGCTTCCTTTGCACTTACAATCTGGCGGATTCCAAGTTCTTCTGCTTTTGAAACAGGAACCATAACAACCATATCAGAAGCTTCAATATAAATTTCATAATAAGGAATCATTTCATCTTTGAATTTTTTTTCAAAGATTTTAGTAATTTTACCAACCCCTTGACTAGGGTAAACGACCTTCTGGTCAACTTTAAATTTATTCGCCATATAATGTTATTATATCACAAAATTAAGAAAGATTCAAACTTGTTATAAAAAAAGCATCCAGAGTAATCCGGATGCTTCCTTAAATGAATAATATAAAACCTTTAGAAATAATATGTCAAACCGATTGTTGAGAAGAAGAAAAGCATCATTCCCGTTGCAAAAGGTTGTGAAAAAATAACTTCACCCACAAAATATGAGCTATTATCACCCTCTGAATTATTGAAGACAACAAGCGGAAGTGATGTTGAATAATTGAAACGAAGTTTTCCATTGAAATTATAACTTGCTTTTAATGTCGCTAAAATTGCTGAAGAAAAATATCCATTCACATTACAATCATCCGTAAAAAGAAAAATACCAGTCGCACCGATTGAACACTGCCTTTTATTATCTACCTCACAGAAGTTATATCCAAGATAGATATTAGGATAATAAATAGACTTTAAAGAATAAGAATCCTGTACATCATCTTGATTTTCAGAATCGTCGCCATCATAATCATCATATTCGTAATTCAAAAAATTATCACTGAATAACGAACCTCCTATTTTTCCGAATCCTAAATCAATCTGAAGTCTGGAATTAGCAGGTCTGTATCTAATCTCAAGAGCCGGACCAAGAAGAGAAAGAAATAATCCTACACCAGCTTCAGAAGGCTGATACTCATAATCCTCTTCTACCTGAACCTTTCGTGCAGATAAAGCGCTGGTAAATAAAGCTGCTGCCAAAATGATTGATATTAATTTTTTCATAGTTCACTCCTTTATTTTGATTTTGTAATTTAATGATAGTGTACAAACAATCATATGTAAATAGAAAAAAGAAAAAATAAGAAAAGTCTTATAGAAGGTGAAAAACATCGAGGGCTGTCCCCATTGTTTTTTTGTCATATATTATTTATAATCTATAGAAGAGTTTTATGGAAAATACTATCGACATAGAAACAGAAAGAGAAGAAACCGTCTCATTTGAAGATTTAGGTCTTGATGAATATACTCTTAAAGCTGTCGGAAAAAAAGGTTTTACATCCCCTTCTCCGATTCAGATTCTTGCGATTCCAAGATTATTAAACGGAGAATCAAATCTAATCGCAAAAGCAAGAACAGGGACCGGGAAAACCGCTGCCTTTTCATTACCAATAATACAATCCATAAGAGAAAAAACTGAAAAGATTCAGGCTCTGATTCTGGAACCTACAAGAGAACTGGCAATCCAAACATGCACGGAAATTCAATCTTTTTCAACAAATGCAGTTCCACGAACGACCGTATTGTATGGAGGAGCATCTTATTCAAATCAAATCAGAGATTTAAAAAAAGGCTGCGAAATTGTAGTAGGAACGCCAGGACGTATTAAAGATCATCTGGACAGAAAAACTCTTGATATAAGTCAGATTAAATACTTTATCCTTGATGAAGGTGATGAAATGCTGGATATGGGATTTATTGACGATATCCGTGAGATTTTTGGACATGCAAATCCAGATTCAAGAATTCTTCTTTTTAGTGCAACCATGCCGCCCGCAATCCTGAAAATCGCTGCTGATTTTATGGGTGAATATGACATAATCGAAGAAGCAAAAGTTGTTGATGAACCTTTACTAATTGAACAGAAATATTACATCCTTAAAGAATTTGATAAACTTGAAGCTCTTGTAAGAATAATTGATATTTCAACTGATTTCTACGGACTTATTTTTACAATGACTAAAGCAGAAGCTGATTCAGTTGCTAAAGAGCTTATTATAAAAGGATATGATGCAGCTGCCCTTCATGGAGATATAATGCAGCAGCAAAGGGAAAAAATTCTTGAGCTCTTCCGCATAAAAAAGACAAAAATCCTTGTTGCAACAGATGTGGCTGCCCGTGGAATTGATATCACAGGATTATCACATGTAATAAATTATTCTCTTCCGTATGATACGGCAACTTACGTTCATAGAATAGGACGAACAGGCAGAGCCGGCACAACAGGAACTGCAATTACATTTGTTCGCCCAGAAGAAAAACGAAAGCTCAGATTTTTCCTTCAGAATGCACAGAAAGCCACAAAAGGAAAAATTCAAGAGGAAGAGATTCCTTCGGTAAGTAAAGTTATCAAAATAAAGGAAGAAAATCTTATTAATGAATTAAAGCAAAAACTCTTCAAGAAATATAAAAAAACAGAAGACAATGGGGACAACCCTCCTGAGCAAAAAGAACTAAAAACATTTGATGATAAATTCATCGCTCTTGCACAATCGCTTGTTCAAAATAACAATGCAGAACAGATTCTTGCCGGTGTGCTTTCGGTTTTCTATGGCAGTAAACTCAGTTCAAAAAATTATGGTAAAATAACAAAAATTGAAGCAACATCAAATAAAAATCAAACAAGAATATTCGTATCACTCGGTAAAAAAGACGGCTACCGGGCAAAAGAAATTGCAGCTTTTTTCAGTAAATTATGTTCAATTCCTCAAAGACTGGTCGATGATATAGATGTAACACAGCAGTTTTCAATTGTATCTTTACCTAAAGATGCTGCAAAAACAGCATTAGCTTTATCAAAAAGCAGAAAAGATGTCCCTCACATGCATATCGATACGAAAGATGGCGGAAGAGGCAGCAGAAAAAACAGAAACAGAAATCAGTCTGTAATCGAAAATCAAAAAAATAAAAAGACAGAACAACAAGAATATAAAAAAAGAAAATCAGATAAACAGAATCCAAAGACTAAAAAAGCTGAACCTAAAAAGTCAAAAAAACAGGCAAAATCCTCAAATGCCCTGGCTTATAAAAAGAATTAAAAAAGCGGGGATAATTTATATCAGATTTTGCCATTCTAGAATTATTTTGGAAAGGTGAACTATGAAATTCAGATTTTTCTTTTTATGTTTGTTTATATCTGTGTTTTTTGTATCATGCACAACCGAAACGAAACCTAGGATTCAAATCGGAGAGATAATGAAAATCTCTGAGGATAAGACAACAAATGATAATGAGAGATATATTTATATCAATGCAAGCTTTGAAATTCCTGACGAATTAAGAAACAAGGATCTTGCCTTGTATGCTTCATACATAAAATCTGCCGATAAAGTCTGGATAAACGGAACATACATAGGAAGCAGCGGTAAATTTCCTCCACATCCTTTCGGATGCGGGGTACGTGCTCATTATTACTTTATTCCCAAAGCAACGTTAAATCAAAATAAGGAAAATAAACTGCTTATAAAAGTATGGGTTGCGAATTATAAGAAAATATCCTCAGATATATTCATAGGCGAACCTGAAGATGCCTTGAAAAAATCTGCATTCAAAACTTTTTATACAACAAAAGTAAATATATTCTTTTCCGGACTGATGTTTGTTGTGTTCCTTATTTACTGCAGCATGTTCTTCTCGCTCAGAAAAAACACAGATTGCAATGATTATATGATTTTCGCTCTTCTTAATATCCATACGCTTATGTTCAACATACCTTTTTACGCAATGGAATTACCTTCAATTTCTGCATTAAATGTATCATATCTTTGGTTTCTCAAGATTTTCTTCTGTTATGGAGCGATGGGAGCCGTATATTTCGCAAATTCCTTCATCATTCATTTCATGAAATACGAAGTTGACAGAAAGACTTATCATCTTAGATACATAATTACTTCTTTGTGTACAATAATTATGCTCTGCGCTCCATCTTTAAAAGTGCTTACAATACTGGGGCCGCTTGCATTTGTACTAAACTTATCACATTTTGCAATCACCATTCCGTATCTATATAAGGGATTAAAGGATCCTGAACGCTTTCATAATGCTCAGAAAATTCTTATGGGTTTTGCTCCCGTAATCATTTCTATTTTCTTTGATCTTATACTTCGATTGCTTATCAGGCAAAGAAACCTACCGTTCTTTACTGTTTATGGATGGCAGCTTACTATCCTTGCTTTTTTAAAATATATCCTCACTGAATACAACAGGATGTATCTTAAAAATACAGAGCTTACAAACAGGCTTTCTGAATTCAATGAAAATCTTGAAGAAATTGTAGCAATCAGGACGAAAGAGTTACAGGATACAAACTACGTGCTCTCGAAAGGAATTGAAGCAGTATCAAATGTTCAGAATAATTTCCTTCCACAAAAAACAAAACAGTTTATGGGCTGGGATCTGGCAATCACTTATACTCCGATTTCAGATAATGTTTCTGGAGATCTGTATGATTACTACACAACCAATCATAAACTGGAAGGAATTGGAATTTTTGATGTATCGGGCCATGGTATTACAGCAGGTTTAATGACTATACTTGCAAAAGGAATCATCAGTCAGAATTTCGAAAACGGGATAGCACAGGATACTCCTCTAAATGAAGTAATGCAAAACATAAATGAATCCTACATAAGGGAAAAACTAAATGTTGAAAATTACATCACTGGACTTCTGTTCAGATTCGGAGCTTTCAACAAAAAGGAAGAATGTACAGTTGAGTGTGTTAATGCAGGACATCCATATCCGATTCTATATTCTTCCAAAACAAAAAAAATCACAGAAGTAAAACCTGCGATTGCAAATGAACAATACGGGATGATTGGAATTGAAGGATTGAATGTTTCTTTCTCACCAACTGTATTCAAAATGAACAAGGATGACATTCTCATATGTTTTACGGATGGAATTACGGAAACAAAAAATGAACGGAATCTGGAGTATGGTACCAGCAGAATAAAGAAAATCGTTTCTGACAATGCCGATTTAAGTTCACAGAAGATTCTTGAAAAAATTGAAAAATCCTTCAGAAATTTTTCAGACATAGACCACCTGAAGGATGACACAACTTTAATCGTACTTAAACGAAACAATTCAAAGGATTATATAGAGGAACTCTAATCGGAAAACTTTTAACGCTGGATACGTCCACTTGCATTTCCTGCTGCAAGCTTTTCAACCTCATCTACACTAACCATATTGAAATCACCTTCAATTGAATGCTTGAGGCATGACGCTGCAACAGCAAAATCTACGGCTTCCTGAGTGCTTTTGGAAGTTAATAGTGAATATATCAAACCACCGGCAAAGCTGTCCCCGCCGCCCACACGATCTACTATGAACATTTCATATTCCTTACTGAAGCAGAAATCTTTTCCGTCGTATAAAAGGGCGGCCCAATTATTTCTATTTGCATTAATTGAAGTTCGAAGTGTAATTGCTACCTTTTTAAAGCCAAATTTTTCAGCAAGCTGTTTTGCAACTGATTTATAACCTTCTTTATTTAGTTTTCCACTATTAATATCTGTATTTTCTGCTTCAATTCCAAATACATCCTTTGCATCCTCTTCATTTGAAATGCAAACATCAACATATTTACATATTTCAGACATTACTTCCCGGGCTTTTTCACGTGTCCAAAGTTTTCCACGATAATTTAAATCGCAGCTTACTGTTGCTCCTGCTTCTTTTGCTGCTTTACATGCATCAATACAAATACCGGGAAGGCTGTCCCCAATGGCGGGAGTAATGCCAGTAAGATGAAACCATTTACAATCTTTAAATATAGTTTTCCAGTCAAAATCACCTGGACTAGCTTCAGAAATGGAAGAATTTGCACGATCATAGATGCATTTAGATCCACGTTGACTTGCACCCCGTTCATTATAATATATGCCAAGCCTGTCCCCACCACGAACAACATATCTTGTATCTACACCATATCTCCTTAATGAATTAATGGCAGCCTGCCCTATTTCATGCACAGGAACTTTTGTAACATAATACGAATCAAGTCCATAATTTGCTAAAGAAACAGAAACATTAGCTTCTCCCCCACCAAAAGTCGATGTCATTTTATCAACCTGAACAAAACGATAATAACCTTCAGGTTCCAATCTAAGCATTATTTCTCCAAATGTTACAACTTTCATTTTTGACCTCTTATTTCTTTTACTATTTCAGACGCTTCAAAAGTAAGTCTTTCAATTTCATCATATCTTCCAGTTTCAATTAAATCACTTTTAACCATCCAGCTGCCACCACAAGCAAGAATCTTATCACAAGATAAATACTCCCTTATATTTGAAGGTGAAATTCCTCCAGTCGGCATAAATTTTACTGAAGGATATGGAGCACTCATTGCTTTTATCATTTTTAATCCCCCAGCGTTTTCGGCAGGAAAGAATTTTACAATATCAAGCCCAAAATCAAGGGCCATTTCCAATTCAGTAGGAGTCATTATTCCAGGACAAACCGGATAATCATTTTTCAAGCAATAATCTACAACTTTGGGATTAAAACCAGGTGAGACTATAAATTTAGCGCCTGCTCCAACCGCTTTATCAACTTGTTCAACAGAGAGGACTGTCCCCGCTCCTACAAGCATATCAGGAAAACTCTTTGATATTTCATAAATAGATTCTTCAGCAGCATCTGTCCTAAATGTAATTTCAGCGCAGAACAGTCCTCCTTTTAAAAGACTTGAAACAAGGGGGACAGCCTTTCCAACATCTTTTAAAACAACAACAGGGACAATCTTGTTCAATTCAATCCGTTTAAAAACATCATTCATAATAACCTCATATTTCCAGAAAAAATCAATAATACATTTCCGGAAATATATTATACACCAATTTTAGAAATATACTAGTATACTAGATAAAAAAATAAAAATTCCATAAATTAATTCAAAATTACAGTCAATAATGTTATATAAAATGCTTTCTAATTATTCCCCTGCTTATACCAGTTACTCGCGCCACTTGATTCAATGTGACAGGAAGTCCTTTTAATAAACAAAGCTTTTTATGTAAAATTTTACCATCAAGTCTTTTTAATGCTCCAGGATCATTAATTTTAAGTTTTTTCTTAATAAGAAGATAACAATTTCTGTCATTAATCCTATAATTAGATTCATATTTCATAAATTCCTCATCTGAGCGCACCTGAATATATTCAATAAGATTTCCAACTGTTCCAAATCGACTGATTACCTTGTCTGTTTTTATAATACGATTCTCCTTTTCTTTTATTATTTCCTGAAAACTGCTCCATATATATTCATCATATTTTCCCAGTCCTGCTTGTTCCGGATTTTTTAATATATATCTGATTATTTTTCTAAAACTTTCATCACTTTCTATCGGACTGCTAAGATATCTTCCCTGGAAAAGATGACCTGTCCTTTCATATTTGATATTAAATAATCTTGCATAACTTGTATTTAGTTTTAACATGAATCGACTCATTTTATCATTCGCTTCACCAATCAGCATGTGAACATGATTATTCATCAACCATATATTATGCTCAAATATACATATATTTTTAATTATATATCGTATATTACACTCATTTATGCCATTTTTCAATATATTCATTTATATCCACTTATATATTTATGCACATAATTATTCACACAGATTATAAATAAAAAAAAGCAGATGATTACTCATCTGCTTTGCTTTTTCATAAAAATTTAGATTCTAAAATAAATAATCATTCACTTCCTTTAATAAAACATCAGGCTCAATATAATCTATCCTTGCCCCACTAGGCCCTAAAGCACTGAAATATAAAATATCATCTCTGTTACATTGCTGAATGATGTTTTTATTATAACTATATCCAAAACTTAAAGGCAATGAATGACCCCATATAACAACTGATTTTGTAACACCTGCAACCATGTGTTGTAAAGAACTATCAATTGAAACAGTTCCTATACAATTTTCATTTTTAGCAAGTTCATAATACGTAAGATATGGAAGTTCAAATTGTAATGCACCTTCATAATGATGTTCATTTGGAAGCTGATATAAAAGAACAGCTGTATCTGGATGCTCTGCTTGAAACAGTTTAATAAATTTTTTTGCTTTCTCATAAGGATAATGTCTCTTTAATGGTTCATTATCATAATTAGTCATTACCTTAGTCCAATCTTTTTTTCCTTTATCATTAAATGGAACCTCAATCAAAGGTGATTGACCACCTTCAAACTGCATGATAACAAAATTCTTATACTGTTTCTTTATGATACCAAAAATATCATCAGCCTTTTTTAACAGTTCAGGATATTTTGATAAATCTAATTTAGCCCTTGTATCTGAACCATCCTTATTTCCTTTAAGTTTTAATCCTGCTGCCTTTCTCCATGCATCTGCATAAGAAACTTTCTTGTAAATGAAATCTTCTGTATCATACATTCTTTCACATATAAGTTTTGCATCATAAAATTTTGCATCGAAAATAAAATCTCTTATCTCATGTGGTTTATAAACATAATCAACATAAGGATTTGCTTCAAACACATCGAAATATGGAGATAAAATGCAAACCTTATCATAAGATTCTCTTAATTCTTTTATAATATGACTTAAAGCAAAATTAAATCCTAAACCACCCTGAGAATTAATGTAGATATTTTTCATAAATTATACTCCTGGTTCAATTCTTAGATAAGCCCTAACAGAACATATATTACTAGGACAAGAAGCTGAATTAGATACGCAACATAATACTTTCCAACCTGTCGAAGTTACGTTTCTAAGTAAAACCTCATCAGTTGTATTATCTTCTGGCAGAACAAGAGCAAATCCTGTTTCTGGAAAACATTCACAAACCTTATAACATTTGTATTGTGATGTACCGCAAAAACAAGTACATTTACAACACATTATACCATATCCAATGCCTTTAGGATAAGGATGTGTATGATCACTTCTTGCAAATGTATTAGCAGTTCCTACTGTTCCTGAGTTACCTGTATCAGCCTGTCCTGCTGTAGTTCCATATAATGCAGTTATTTCAGCTTTCCTTGCTATATCATCTTCTGCTAATGGAGCAGCAACTTTAGCTCTACCATTTGCATCCCTGATAATAAAACGACTAGGAACAGACTTAGAGGTTCCCATATATTCAAGAAAATTAATATCATCTGTTCCAAAACTTTCTTCTTCAAATTCTGTATTAGGGATATAAAACATTCTGTTTACATTAGTATTTCCACCTGAAACAAGAAATATTTTTCCTTTTATTTTTTCTGTTGTATTATAATCAGATGTTCTCTGCCATACAGAATCATAAGACACTTCATATATACCATTTTCTTTAGGATCAGTTTGATTTTTAATAAGTACATTATCACCTGCATTTAATATGACCCCATCTACAGATTGAATTCCTAGTAAAGTTACATTCGATTCAGATGCAGCAGCAATATTAACATAATCAACATTAAATCTTGCTCCTGTTCCTGCTGATACAACTTCATTTCCATAGACAAGAGAAGAATTTCCACTATTCTCCAAAGCTGTAACTCTGGTATCTAATGAACTTATAGAACTTGATAAAGCATCTGTAACAGCTTTTGTAACTATTGTATTTACGCTATCACCACTTACAACTAAATATCCGTTTGTAACAAGTTTACCGCTTGAAGTAATTGAAAGGACTGTACTATCTCCAATTTTAATAGTAGCAGTTCCATCACCTGCTGCAGAAAGTTTTAATGGATTAGTAAGAACCTTACTATCTGGATCAGCAATAGCAGAAATAGAAAGTTCTCCATTAAATTTATAAGCACCATTAAACAAAAGATAAGCATTATACAAAGAACTAATAATTACCGAGCATTTTTGAATTATTGTAAAAATTGTATCTGTAGCCGTTGGAGTATAATTTGGTATACTCAAATTATTAACACTTCCAATCGGTAAAACATTTCCGTTTACCTGCTTTGCCCCGGTTCCAATATTCAATGAATCTGTATTTATTACATCATTTTTATGTGTTCCGTCCTTATTGTGCTGAACACGGAATCTTTCATTTACATCTGTAATATAACCAATATTGTAAGTTGCTGTTGTCTGAGTAGTCCATCCGATATTTGCTACACCGGCTATATCAGAAGTTATATTTTTAATATCAGCCGCTTCAATTTCTGTAGCACCTGCCCTGATAGTAATTTCTGCAATTTTTACCCATCCATCATCCTTTTCTGGAGCAACAGAAGAACCTTCTGTTCCCTTTACGATTTTATATATTGGACTTAATAATTTTTTTGTATTTACATATTGATAGGTATTAGTATCAGTTTCAGGATCGTTGAAAGCTCTCTGCTGATTATCATAAAGTACCCAATCACCCTGAACTTCAAGTATATCAACACGACCATTAACAGATTCATCAAAGCCTTCTTCTATAACAGCCGTTTCTGTTCTGCCAAAAGGCCTTCCTGTTGATTTACAAACTCCGTAAATTGGAGCAATCTGAACTGTCATATCAGAATAAGGTGATACAATTCCATTAATAACAAAATCCTGATTTGAATCAAGTATTAACTGAGTAGCTTTTGAAACGTTCTCCACTTCCTGTTCAAAAGCAAACTCCATGTCATTTGCCTTGATAATCTCATTATCCATAACATGAGTTGTCTTAAATGTTGAATCCTGTAAAGCCATAATATTACTCCTTTTATTGTTTTATTTATTCCACAAAATTCCTAAGAACTATGTCAAAATAAGCCTTTATTCCCTGTCCTCTGATATAATTTAATAAATCATCATAAATATCACTTGCAAATCCGGCAGCAACTCCAGATAAATATGACTTATCATAATATCCGTAACGACTATATTCAGGTTCCGGTAATGGAACAGGATCATCATTACCTGGAGCAAGGCCAAAAGCATTTACAGCTTTTTCACCATCATAATGAGCAATGACTGTAAAACTACTATATGGCTGCTTTGCAAATAACCTGAAATAATCTATATAAGTATCAGTATCTACATAATTAAAATATAAAGTTATGCTTTCTGCTGTTGAACTTGTAATAAAGAAAAGTGATTTATTATCCCATTCAGAACAATTAAATTCATTATCAATAGCAGTATCTCCCCAAGTTTTAGTAGAAAAATCCAAATACTTATCATCACTATCCTTAATCTGAACATTTACTTTGCCCTTCAAAAAGAAATGAAGAAAATATGTAGATGAAGCATTTATTGTTACTTCCTGTCTTGCAACCGCACCTGACTGAGCAAGTTCAATTCCATAACCTTTTGAAAACCTTGCATCTGATGTAGCAGAACAATCTGTTAAATGCCAACCGGTAGCAGCAGCCGTTTCAATATCACCATTTACAAGAAGATTACCCATTCCTGCTTCAACGGCATCTATTTTGTTTGTATTTTCAACCAGATAAATATCAGCATGAGCAAAGTATTGTTTAAAAACACTTTTTATGTCGTATGGGGTACCCCATTTATTGTCATGATTTCTTACAAAAATTGCACCAAATCTGTTTTTTAATGATAACTCTGTTTCATCAGCAAATCTTTCCAGGAACGAAAAGAAAGTTACTGTTTTCATCAGCATATCACCTTTTTGTTCATAAACATCAGGTGTTAAAGTCCATTCTTTCATGTAAGAGAAAATATCAAGTATCTGCTTTTGTAATGCTGCATCATTATTTTCATTTGCAATAAGAGAAGAAAATATCGGTTTACTTTTGTCTAGCGTCTTTGGAAAAGCCGACCTCATCAGATTTAATAAATCCATCTTTACACCTTCTATGAAGCAATTATTGTTATAGTTGCAGAATTAAATCTTGCAATCTGATTAACACCAATCGGAATGTTTTCAGTATCACCATTCAAAGTCAGTCCTGAAACATCCGTAATACCACTAATCTGTTTTAACAGAACAATAATGGAAGAAAGAATTACACTTTCATGAATTCCCAAACCGTTTATATATTCCTGTAATTTTGTAGTAATATCACTTCTAACTCTGGCTTCTTCTGCTCTGTAAATTGTAGCTGTAAGAACAACTGAAACAGAAACGTTTGAAGCCGGTTGAAAATCAACATTTACTCCGGCAGCCCTTAATCCAGGATTACTTTCAGTATCAGTTCCATCTACAAGTTCTTTACATTTTGCTTTAAGTGTTTCTGTAAGATTTCCTGTACCATCATCTACATAAACAGTAAGATTATAAATATCGTTTTTTGGTGGAAAGTGTTCATCTATTCCAACAGAACGAACACCTTCAATTCCAAGAACTCCGGCTATAATTCCATATCTGTTAGAACCTTGTAAACCGTTGATATAATATTTGAAACGTCTTAACATTTGTGTTTGAGTTTCTGCATCTGTTCCACCAACAGCTTTATAAGGATTAGTAACACTTACAATTTCTGCCGTCAAATTACTTTCTATTACATTTACTGTTCCGGCTGCAACGTTATATTCAAGTCCAACATCTTCTGCAATTGCTTCTATACTTCCTGAATCAGTTTCACCACTTGCAATAGAACCGTTTTCAGTTGTAATAAAGGTAAGGCTTCCGTTACTTACTCTTGTTCCAACAGGAATTGAAGAAACAGAACTTAAAGCAGCATTACGAGTAAAAATAACGCTTACACTTGCCTTTTGTCCTTTTTTCTGCTGAAAATCAAAAACAGAATATGGAATTGCCCTAAGATTATTTACATAACCATTACGAGTATCAATGTATGCTTGTTCCAATGGTCTTGCTACAGATTCAAAAATGTTCATTATGTTTGAACCTTCATTAAAATCTGTAAGTCCTGAGCCACCGGCAATGGCACTCATTTTCATTTCTTCTAATAACTCATTATATGTTTTTGTATCCATTAAATTACACCTCCAAAATTCTGTCTTATACCATTTTTATCAACATAAGTAACAGATACGGCAAGTTCATCACCGGTTCCGTTAAACTGAATATCTTCAACACTTTCAACACGAGGATCTTCTACTGTAGTTTGATGAACAGAAGCCTGAATTAATGATGAAGATACTTTTATAGCATCTCCAATAGAAGCCTGAATTCCATATACTTCAAGCCTTATTCTTGCTCCAACTAAAGTTGAATATCTGTTCAATAAAGCCTGTTCAAGATTATCTGTTCCATCTACTAAAGCTAAATCACCGTTATATGTTCCAAAATCTTTATCTTTTATGATTACATCTTTTCCATAATTATCTTTTATATCTGGTGAATTATAGACTTCATTATCTAATGACTGACTTTGTGCAAAGTTCAATTTTGGAATAAGAACAGATTGTCCTACTTTCAATTCACCTTCTACAGACTGACTGTTATATGTTGCAATGATAGATGAAAGAGAAGAATCTCCATAATAATCCTGAGCAAGTTGATCCCATGAAGTTTCAGCTTCCGTTACTGTAACTACTTTATATCCGTAAGCTACAATAACCTGGTCATCTTCATTTGTTGTTCCAGGAATTACGGCATATCCCAAGTCATTCAATGTTTTACTTGTAGAAGCTACTGCAGAACATGAATAATTTATTCCCTGATGGCCTAATGTTGCATAAGTATCAGCTATATCCTGATTACTTACTGAATCATCGAACAGTTCCTTTACTTGCTGCCACCAACTTTTTGAAAAATATTGCTCACCAATATTCATACAGTAATTACCAAGTTCCTTAAATGTATCTCTTACTCTAAGGCAAGAATTCCATACACTTGCTGCAGATGATGGATAATATCTGTAAGCATCATATAAAACTTTATCACCAAGCATTACGGCATCTGTTGCAACATCTCCGGCACTTGTTATAACACCATTTATTATATCAACGTAACGAGTAACAGAACCGTTGAACATATCAATAGCAGCCCTTGTATTTGAAATAGCATCTGATATAGTAGAAATTAATCCGGCACCATATTCTTCAAACTTATCACAAATTTCATTCATCTTTTGGATGCCTTTCTTTATTGAGTTATACCAACTGTAGATGAAATTATCTTTAGTCTTATATCCGTTCTTTCTTATAACTTCCGGTTCCCCTGTAGCAGAAAATTTATAGTTGTAACAAAAAGGTTTATCTTTACTTCGAGATATATCTAACTGACCTACATATATTTTCCACCACTTAGGATTTGATTTTACGTTTGAACCACCACCATTAAGAGAATATAAATATATTTCCTTTCCTTGCAGATTTTCTCTATTGCCATACTTTTTCAGTAAATCCCTTAAATAAAAGATTTCCTGTTTTCCTGTCATTTCTTCCGAGCCAAGTTTACTCTTATAAATAAGCTTTAATTCCTGATTTATTGTAGAACCTGAAAGACTTATCTGTACTAAATCATTTCCATAATCAGCAACAACAGCTCCACCAAATGTTTTAGTTTCACTTTTACGCTGTGGAAATGTAAATTCTTCACTCTCTGGCGGAACAGAAAATGTAAAGGCATCTGTCAAAGCACCGTTTATTTTGAATTCGAGAAGATAAGCATTTTTCCAATAATCTGCATTAAGAAGTTTCTTTATTGCCATTCTTTTACTCCGCTTTTACTGTCGATTGTCCGGCAGAATTAATTTTTACAGAAACAGTATATCCTGTTACTGCTGTGGTAGTTCCTGGAATAACACCACTTAAAACTACTTCACCAGAATCACCTTCTAATACAACAGGCTGATTATCAACTTTTGTTTTTGTTGCAGATGGTGTTATTACACCGGCTCCTGTTCCCTGAGCAATAGAAGCATCTGCATAATTTGATACAGAAATACTCATTGCACCTGCATAAACACCTTTCTTCTGAACACCTACAATAACTTTCGTATTTGTACTTGCTGCAGAAGATATGCTTACATTTCCACTTCCAATAACAGCACCACCAACAGAAATTTCAAACTGACACCCTTCAACTACAACATTTTTTAAGCTCATGCTGATACCTCCAAATGTCCTAAAATAGTTACTTTCTTTGGAGTAGATGAACTGTCATATTTGATAATGTCCGTGTTATCATCTTTTATTGATACACCACTATTAGAAGTGATTATTTTTTTATTATTTGCATCTGTAATAGTAATTCCATTTTCATTTATAATTATGGTATTTCCCCAAGCCGTTACAGATACTTCTTTAGGTTGAGATTTCTGAGTATTTTCTGTTGTATTTACATTGAACTTTATATTCTCATCATTGGAAATTGCACTAAAATTACCATTGGCATATTCTTCTGTTATATCCCATCCACCCTGAGTTCTTGTTTCTCTTGAATTGTTTTTATCTTCAAGTTCTGAATTATCTTTAGCCCATAATTCTCTTATGTTTTCATCACCACGAGTAAAACCTGAACATAACACAAAAGCTCCACTTGCAGAATATGTTGGAGTTAATACAAATACACGAGAATTCTTTGGTGGCAGATTTCTTGTAGATGGAACATACTGTTTATTATCATCTACTGTTACCCATTCACCAGAAACAACAGGTATATTACCGTATTCATAACCTGTATCTGAAACTACTGTTACGGTGTTATTAAGTGAGTTCTGTTCTTTTACAATAGCCCAAAATCCTATTCTATTTGCAAGAAAATTACTGTTTTCTACCGGATGAGTATCTGCATTTATGTAATGAACCCTACGTTTTATTACCATTAATCAAACTCCCTGTAAACAGCAGATAGTTTTTCAATTCTGCTGAATTCTCCGTTTATCCATTTTCCACCACGTCCGACCTGATAATTTATCATTGGATTATCACCGAAATTCCAGGAATGACTTTCTGAATAAACATAAAAAAGACCGTCTGCAAAACCTATCCATTCACCTTTTTTGGCCATTCTGTCTTTTACAATATTTACAAGTGTAAAATCACCGTCATACATTTCATCGAGATTACCAAACCATCTGTTCATTTTATCTGTAAGGCCTTTTACATTTGTACTGTTTATTTCATCTTCCGGTGAATCAGATTTCTGACTATATCCTACAAACGAACATGTCAAAAGCTGATAACCGTATATCTTTACTTTGTCTGGATTTGATAAAGAAGCATTATAGCCTTTCTCTTTACCTGCCTGAGCAGCAGCAAGGTTCATATAAAAATCTGGAGACATACTTGAACCTTCAATATATGGCATAAAGGCCGTATAAACTTCTTCACAAGACCTTGTAAGGGTAAAATCTGTGAGTAAAACAGGCTTGATCTTATATGTAGATTCAGGATTATCAAAAGGAACTGACCTTACACAAAGTTTTGGCTTATTGTTATCATCAATAAAACCAAAGATTTCATATATTGGACTAGGTAATAATTTTCTTATAAAGTCAATTACATTAATCTTTCCTGTATCAAAAAGATTACTTGAAATTGGAAAATAAAAATCATCATCAGTTGCTTCAACAAAATCCGAAAAATTATCTCCATACCATTTTTTTATAATCTGGCCTATTACAATATTACTTATTTCAACTCCATCTATTTCATTTACTTTGGCAGCATATTCATTGAAAGTTTTAAGACTTGCAACTACTATATCTTTTATGGCTGTAGGTTTTTCACCGTTTTCATTTGCAAGGTCAAGTTTGAAAGTATTATTAGCTGCACCATTTAGAGGAATACAAGCCTTAATATCTGTATTAATCGTAAAGTATGTAAAAAGCCATTCAATAGAACGTCCTGAAACTGTTACTGTCTTTGTAAGATTGCTTGACATGCCACCAACTGAAACTTTTGTTACAACACCAATAAAATCAACTCTTGATTCAGTTCCATTCTCAGATATTTCTACAATATCCAAAGGCTCTACTTCATCCATAAATGTTGTAGTAAATACATTATCTGGAATATCTTCTTTTATTGTAAAAGAAAAAGAACCGCCAAAATTTTCAATTGAAGAATCAAAACTATATGACTGTAAGTTTTTACCGGCAATATCACGAGATGCAGGACTGAATGTCTGATACAGCCTATCATCTGCCTGAATACTTGAACCACGTCCATAAACACCAGATACACCTGAAACATAATGCTCTGAACGAGAAATAGAATGATAACACTTTATTGTAGGCTGTGGAGCTTGTGATACTACTTCCATTTGCATACTCCGGTTAAAACAAAAAGCCGGAATAATGCTACTAAACACTATTCCGGCTGCCAATTTCTTAACATACCAATTAATATTTATATTATAACAACATTTTTTTAAGTTAGCAATAATTATTTAAAACCTACCTGAACTATTAGTTGATTCTGTTACGGTAACTCCTTCACCAATATTTTTTGCAATTTTCTTCAATTCTTGTAATATCTCATTAACTTCCGTTTCCGTTAATATATTATCTTTTAATCTATCCTTTACCATTTGTTCTGCTTGTTTCCATCCACGAGAATCTTTATTAGTATTTTGAAGAAGTTTTCCAACATCAATATCATTTTCAAGAAGTTCTTGACCGAAAACTTGACGGAAGAAAAGTTCCTTCTTTTTAGGATCATTCATTACAGTTTCCCAAGGAGCATTTCCTAAATTAGGATTAATAAAATAATCACCTTTGTCATTTTTAGCATAAACAACACTATCATAAAGACTAGCACCTCTTGTTGCTTCCCAAGGAGTATTAGTTACTTTTTTACTGCGTGTTTTAAATTCCGGTGTACCTACACCATTCCAATTACTTAATGCTTCCATGTTTTCAATAGCAGCATCAAGACTAACTTTATTAGGATTAAAAAAGTATTCCTTGTTTTCATCATAATATAATTTTTGAGCATCAGTCAAACTTCCTGTCATACCCTCAATGTATTTATCACCAAAAGACAAATTCAAAAACTTAGTTATTTTATCAAGTCCATCACCAAAAAGTTCTTGTCCTGATACTTTTATTGAAAATGGTTTTTGTGCTATTTGCACAACTGCTTGATGAATTGCATTTAATGATTCTGCATTTCTTGTTTCAAGGTTCTTATTTTCAGGAGCGTTCATTATTTTTGCTTTTCTTGCTTCAAACTCCTGTTCTGATTCACCCTGTTTCCTTTCCATGTTATATAATGCAGCAGCACCAGAATAATTTAATCCTGTCATCTTTCTTAATGCTTCAATCTTTGCATCTGTATCACCACCATAAGATGAATCTAAGGTATCTCTGATATTCCACCAATTATCAGAATTAATACCACGTTCAATAAGCTGCATCATGTTTACATAGTTTGCACCTTCAACAAAATTATTTCCTGTTTTATTTAATATTCCCTTTATATCTTTATCTTTATAAGCTTCTGCAAATGCTCCATAAACAAGAATATCTTCTGTCTTAGACAGTCCTGTTGCACCGGCTATTCCTGAATTAATCTGATTCAACAGTTTTGCACCCTGTTCACCTTTGAATAACTGATTTCCACCAGACATTTTTGAAAACATAAGTAATGTATCTGCAACTTCTGTTGATGAACGTGTAAAGCCTTTTGCAATACCATCTTCCATTACTTTTTGTATACCAGAAAGAAATTCAGGAATCTGAACGTCATTTAATCCACTTGCATATCCGGCAGAAACAATCTTATTAAAATCACTTGAAACATTTTTACTTCCACCATAACGAGCCATCATACCGGCAAATTCTGCATACTGTTCAGCACTACCACCTGTCTGATAAGCCCATCTTGAAGTTGTCTGTGCAATATTTCCAACTAAATCAACGGCTGCCAATTGTCCTAATCCGTTTCCAACTCCCTGCCTTCTTAAACTCTGAGCTAAACTATGAAAATCTCCTATATCTAATCCGGTATTTTTATTGTACTGATTTAATTGCCCATAAATACCCATCGCACCTGAATCAGACAAATTTCCAAATGCTTTTCCTGTTCCATAAATAATAGGCATTTCCTGTTCATATTTTTCAGCAAGAGCATTTCCGGCATTTACTACCGCTGTTATAACTGACAAGGCTGTTCCAACACCACCTAAAAGATTTCCAAGCCCTTCATTTCCTGCATCCTTTGCAAGTTTTCCACCGGCTCTGAAAGAATTTGCTCCACCACTTAATACTGATGAAACAGCACCGGCAATATTTTCATGTACTATTGATTGAACAACATTATTTCCTAAATTTGCAACATTTACTAAATTCTGTCTGATTAGTTCATCTGCATTACTGCCATTATAATTATTTCTTACATGTCTATTTGTTTTCTGCTGCTGATTGGTTTCAGCAACACTAGAATTCATAGCTTTTAAGTTTTTAATAAGTTCAGGAAGGATATTTCCAAACTCTTTCATTAAAGCAGCAGTTTCTTTGAAAGAACCACCGGCCTGATTTATTGATTCCGAAAAAGCACCTAGATCATCAACACTTCCTGTTCCATCTCCTATTGGAGAAACAAGAGGGGAATCATCAAGTTGAGCCTTTATTTCAGCCGTAATTTTTGTTTTACCTGTTATATTAAACTCTTGCATGACAATTCCCCTTTTAGTTTATTATTCTAATTGAGCTTTCTGAATATCTTCTTCTGAATATCCAAGAGCTCTTAATTCTTCTGCATCAACTTTATTTTTTTCTTTCTGTTTCATTTCCTGATAAGCATTTCTAATTCCATGTTTGTCATAATTCATCAGGAATTCAAACCAGACATAATAGTATATTTCATCCTGTAATTCACTATTTTGAACTGATGCCGTCAAAAAGTCCTGGACTACCATTATCTTCAACGTCTGAAACGGAATCCATTTCCGTATTTCCTTCTTTGTTGTCAGATTCAATGAGTTTCTGCACTTTAAGCCGAAAGTCATACGCTAAAGCGTACACCTCCTGAATATAAGCCTGAGAAGGAATATCAAGCCAAGAAAAGTTCATGTTTTCTTTTTTTGCATTTTCATACCATGGAGGTCCTTCTAAAACTACAACATCAAGTGTTGCAATTTCCTGAATCAAAGCAAGAACATTAACATCAAAACATTCAATGGAAATTCCATTAAGACGTAATGCCTGTAAACGTCCTATCTGCTGAATATCTCTTGCACGAGGAAACTTTACCTTAAAATCACCACGGCTTGTTTTAATTATTTCAGTAACTTCTTTACCCATTACAATAGAATTAAACAGATTAACTTTCTGAGCATCGTCTAATTCTTTCTGTTTGGTTTCAATCTTTTCTAATTCCATAGTTTTTTCTTCCTTATAAAAATATTTAGGGAAATTAAAGGAAATTAGGAGAAATTTCCCCTAATTCCCATTAATTCTATTCAGGTAGATTATTCTTCTGCATCTGTCTGAGATTCATAATCTTCACCAGAACTCATATCAAGAGCTTCAAAACTTACATTTGCCTTAACATAAGTTCCACCATTTAGTGTAATTGTGTAACCTGTTGAAATAACAGTATCAAGAGAACCAAGAATGAGTTTCTTTTTCTCATCATAGAAATCAAGATACTTGAACTTTGATACAACAGTTCCATTTTTGAAATCAGCAGATTTTGGATTGAAAGAAGAAAGAGAAATTGTACCACCACCATTATATTGCTGAGTTCCTTTGTAAACAGCCGGACTTGCAAGAAAACCTGTAAGACGGCCACTTGCATTTATAGCCTGAGCATCAATTGAAGCAGGAAAGATAGAATCAAGAACCTGAGCTCTTTGTGTCTGAATCTGTTTTGACATTTCTGCACTATCAACAAATCCAATAACCTGAGCATCTGCAGCACTTGTTCCTACACGAACCTGACATCTATAACCGATAGTAAAAAGTGAACTTGCTACACCGTTTGTATATTGTGCCATTCCATCAGCCATTTTTTACCTCCCTTACAGTTGAACTGTAGTTGTATAGATATGATTAATTGCCGTAATAAATACGAAATTAACCGGAGCTGTAAGATAACGTGAATAAGTAATATAGACTTTATCACCGTCAATTCTTACCTTAATATCCCAAACATTTTCATTTGAATCTGTTGGAACAATATAACCATTCAAAGCCCATTGAACAGCCCTATCTTTCAATGTCTTAATTGCAGCATTTGTTGATATTCCTGCTGTACCAATAACAGGTCTAAACTGCTGTCTTAAATCTCTATTCATGAATAAATCTTCACGAACCATAGAACGTTCATTGTTGATAAGGTCATCCCCCTGGAATGTTGTCAATGCACGAATACAAATGTATTCTGAAAGATTCTCAGGATTTGAATTACAAACCATAACTCCGGCTTTGATAAGAGAAGTAATATTTGTAATTGTTCTTGTTTTGGTAAATCCAAGTACATTAAGAACTTTGAATGTAAGCGGTGTATTTGGAGACATTGCACTTTCCATAGCAGCCAACATTACACCAAGCATAGCACCTGACAAAGTTTCTGTTTTTCCGGTAATAAGATTTACCTTAATAGGATTATCACAACAGAATGAAACAAGTCTGTTATTAAGACCTAATGCAGCAGCAGAAGCAGCACTATCTGTCATTTCCAATCCGCCACCCAAGATTGCAGTTCTTTCTTTTCTATGAATTACATCTGACATAGAAGTACAATGAGAAGAAATTAAAGCATGAACAGCAGAATCAGAAGAAGGTGTTGCAATAATCTGAACATCTTCAAGTTCCAGAGCAGCAAGAGCTGTCTGCCATTGAGTAACAGAATAACTACCATCAGAACCACCGGTAAAGTATTCATAACCTTCCATGTTATCAGGAGTTTGTCTTGTTGAAGAATTCAAGATTTCAACACTACCTATAAGCGACATAGATTTCAAAGCTGTAAGGAAAGCCTGATAGTTAGAATATAAAGTTGTTCCTTCAGCTCCAACATCTACACTTGTGCAAGTATCAAGACTTACAGATGGTAAACTGCTGTTATTTCCTATAACAACACCCTGCCAAATATCGCTGTCATTAATACGAGTTACAAGAGTATCAAGTGTACTGAAATCATTAAAAGATAATGTAAGACTGTCTGTTGGTTCTGGATCAGATTCATCTTCTGGAATTGTTTCAGCAATGAAACTGATTGAGTTTGCACCAACAGTAACCTTTGGATTCTGACCTTCTCCATAATATTCAACAGATAATGCAGCATTAATGATGTTATCTGCAATTTCTGTCTGATTTTTATACATAACAGTAATTTTCTTAGAATCTTCAAGAGTTCCGGCAGAAACAAGCATTTTAAGCTGATTTGTATGCAAACCCCAATCCCAAGATTTTACTTTTAACAAGTCTGTAGCACCATTTACCAATGTAATGCTAGACTGAGTAGCATTGTTTACACGCATAGCGTAAACTTTCTGCGGAATATATGTGTTTGAAGCACTAAAAGCATGAGCTACGGCATCAAGCAATTCTCCGCTGATTAAAGTTTCTTTGGCATCTGCAATTCCACCAAATTCAAGCATTTTACATGGTTCTCCACCGCTTGATTTTCCAAGAATACACAGATTACCGGCTGATATTCCAGATGGACTAGAAATGTTGAAACTACGGCCATAAACTCCAGGAACATAATGTTCTGAACGTTGTCCGCCTGATTCAAAAATAGCAGGACTTACACCCATTTTTTGCCTCCCTTAATTATTTATTGGTGTATTCAGAATATCTTCGATACGCTGAAACCATTCATCTTTTGTAAAGAATGAATGTGGATAATAAAATATTAACAATGTGCTAATATAAATATCCTGTGGATAAAGCGACAGGAATTTATATACACCCATTTTTTTGTTGCCTTTGACACTTGCCGTTGCAACCGTATTAATCCTAGGATCAAGTGTTTTTGGTGTACTTTTTGGACTTTCAACAATTACAGGTTCTTCTGCAACTGTAATTCCATCAAGTTCAGACTGTTCATCAAGATTTCCGGTTACTTCGATTTCTTCTGTCTCATTGGCTTCTGTTTTCTGTTTTGACATGATTAATTACCTCCCAGAAAATTTCTGTAGTTATTTTTTCTATTTCCGTATCAAGAATAATCTGTGATACGTTATAATCTACGGAAAAAGTCAAATGAGAACCTGACAAAAGAACATCAAAATCGAAGTTGTAATTGCTAGATCTCTCACCATGAATCTTATTTCCGAAAATCGCACAATCAAACATCTTAAACTTTTCATGCAAAATCCTGTCTAGAGAACATTGGAAGAAAAGATTTAAGTGTTCATATAATTCATCTTTTAATTGGTCATTTTCACACCATATTTCAACGGATATGTTATCTCTACGTCTGGAATCTATTTTAATTCCATATATTCCACCTTCTTCTTCTGCTGTTGTTCTTGAATCTGCAATTGATTTAAGAGTATTAATTCTTTCTTCATCATAAATAAGCACATATCCTGGAACAGTTTCCATTACAACCGTACCATCTCTTTTTTTAATTACTTCAACTTCACCATTATCCTTTACTTTTGTTTTTGGACGAAAAGCCTGAGCAAATAAATCTGTAAAATCCTGACTTGTCATTTTTACTCCATGACTTATTTCCATAAGATTAGTCAAATCAGGAACTTCACCATCAGTTTGAGAAGTAATTACAACAGATGGGAATGTATCATTAGCTCTAGGATTATCTTCAATCATCATGTGAGCAAAAGGATGTTCATTGACAACTGAGATATGAAAATTGTTATAAACAGAATCAAGATGTAGTCTTTCTATGTAAGTTTTAGTTACATCTACAAGAGCCTGTTCTAATACAAATCCTAGGTTAAGGTAATAAATCATTCCCTTCTCCAAAAAAAATAAAATAAAAAAAAGGCAGCCTAAAATCCAATCTCAATGAGATTAAATTCTAAGCTGCCCTTTTCAAGACAAACTATATCTTTTGTTATTTAATTTTATTCCATTAATTCTTTATTGTCAATGTTTTATAAACCATATTCTTGAAATCACACTTACTGAAATCTGCCTTAAAATTAGGATCAAAGTTTTCAGGTATTTCAACCCTGCACTTCCACCCCATCTTATTGCATATCTCACAATCTCCACTATCCCTTTTCAAATCTTCAAGAATAAGTTCAATCAGTTTTTCTTTCTCATTCATAGCATTTCCTCCATGAATATAGAATAAACTGATTGATTGTTTATTTCATTCAACTTGTAGTTGAAAAGAATTAAGCGGCAAAAATTTTAGCTATCCTATTAATTCCTTTTTCAGTTACCAAAGCATTATAATTATTGTCGTTTACAAAACAACCTTTTTTAATGCCTAATTCTGTAGCTGAATAGCCGTATGGCTCTTTCCTGATATATTGTCTCAATAGATAAAACTCTGTAAAATCATCAGTAGAAATACCGATAATCTTAGCGGATTCACAAAGATTGTATTTCTCTGCTGTTGGATGTATTGCAGTACATTCAGCAGCTTTTTTATTTATCTGTTTCATGCTTTAACTCCTTATGCTGAAATTCTTTTCTTTTTTGCATTAGCTACAATATCAGCAGCATCTACGCAAATAGGATTTACTTCATTAAATCCCTGTTCATCATTTATCATTACTTTTGCAAGAGCTTCACTTGCTGCAACTTCATCAAGTTCTCTTGTTGTCATTTCATGCTTTTTATGAGTTATATCAAGTGATTTCTTCATCTGTTGTGTTGTCTGGATGTATTCATGCTGTTTTGTATATCCATGTTCTGCAAGTGTATCTGTAAAAGTATTTCTTGTTTCAATAGACTTCTTACGTTCTGTTTTATAATGTCTTTCCAAATAAACCCAACGATCAATTACTGCTGCACGAAGTTCTACAGAATATCCGGTAAGTAAGATAAGTAATTCACGGTGAGGAAGTTTATAACAAGGCTTTTCTCTACCGTATGCATCCAAATATGTTGATTCAAAAGATGAACGCATTTTTGCACCCATCTTTTCTAACATATCTCTAATATCACGCATTACATCTGCATGGCGTTTGTGAGTAAGTTTAGCAATATCTCTTGAATCCATTGCTAACTTCTTTTCAATAATGGCTAACTCCATAATTCCTCCTTTGGATAAAAAAAATCCTTATATGAGAGAGTTTTCTGTTAGGTTACGAGCCTGAACGTTAAAGACGTAAACGTTCCAAAAAACACCCTCATATAAGGATTCTTTCTTTTCGTCTTTATGTCTAATCAGTTCGTGAAGCTGATTTTGTTTCAAATTTGAAACTTTATAATTTATTATTGCTTAGTTTTACAACTTTGTCAATAAAATTGTTTCAGATTTACGCATATTTTGCGATAATAAGAGTATGGATGAATGTACTGAATTCTGGGAAAGAGTAAACAAACTTATAAAACAACTACACACTAAGCAAGAAACTGTAGCTAGTGATTGTGGAATTAACTATCAGACTTTTAGAGGTTGGATAGTACACAAAACTTACCCTAATGCTAAACAATCAGTTCTTATTGCTAATTGTTTAGGAACTACCGTTGAGTATTTGGTTACAGGAAAAGAAATTCTTGATGAAGATTTTAAAGAAGCCTATAAAGCTGAATTACTAAGGACTTTAACTAATGTACTTAATTAGACTAAATTAATGTTGATTTCTATAAAATTCTTCATCTGCCTTAATTCCCTCATTAATTATCTTCTCTATCTGTGGTTTTGCAGCAGATTCAAGAGCAGCCATATAATTAAGTCCAGGTTTTGCATCTTTATGATAAATCCAACTGTTAGCCGGTGATTTTGCAGATATGATCCTGAACGTAAAATAAGTAGAACCGGTAACATCTTTCATTCTTACCATACCTACACTTCTATCATCCCATGCCTGAGATTCCTTTAATCTACCATTTCTAGCCCAATTATATCCTTGCCTTTCTATTCTTTCACCTTTTGCATTGGCTTCAAAGTATTTTTTAGCAATATTTACAGATGAAACATCAAGCCCTTTTACATTAGTTTCATAATTTTGTTGTGGAATAACATTATTAAAATGAGCTCTTTTAGTTCCGGATTTATTTGGAGTACCCCATCTAAACGGTATAATTAAATAAGGAATTCCTTTTTTACTAACTCTGGATTTTTTACCATAAGGATGAGTTTTCTTCATATCATATTCAACAGCCTTAGAACCTTGATTCAATTGCTCTAACTGTCTATTGTCTGAATATACTCTCTGATGAAACTCAAAATCTGTAGTTTTATCCTGAGTTCTTATAGACCGTACCATTGCACTTGTAACATTACTAGGTGTTTCAACTCCTGGCAAAGTCTGTGAACCCTGTAAATAATTAGTCCACATCTGTCTTACTTTTAATGCAGCCCTTTGAAAAGCAGCATCCGTATTAGGTAATGATGCTGTTGTCATACCTTTAGTAAAACTATCTGAGAGTTTTTTTAATTCTGATAAGTCAAATTCAATCTGATATGTTGTCATTATTCTTTACTCTTTTTATCAAGAGCTGTTTTGTAAACATCAAATTTCTTAAAATATTCTCTCAGTTTACTACCATCATTTTTTCCATTTTTGTAAGCATTATAATATTGGTTATAATCATCCAATAAATTCTGCTGCTCTTTTCGTATATCTTCTACACTCATTTTAGCAAATTTATCTTTACCTACTTCATGGTCTTTCTTGTATTCATTGAAAGAATCTTCAAGATATTTTGTAGCCAAATCAAAACCAAAAGTTTTTCCTTCTGCTTCTGGATGAAGTTTCTTGTATTCAACATCCATATCAGAAAGTTTTTTATACAATCCCTTATCTTCATCGTAAATTGTATTCATTATCTGAACACCCTTTGTATTTTCAGGAATGTAATCAAACAACTTCTGCATTTTCTTTACTTCTGAATCACTAAGATTTATTGCTTTTTTTGAATGATCATCTACTCTGTTTTCATCTGCAATATCTCTACCACCTTCATTTCTGGCATCAAGATAGTTTTCTTTCATGTCATCCTGAGAAAGCTTCTTTTCTTCTTTATTAGCAGGAAGCCTACTTGCTATATACTCATTCTCATTTTGTAATGACCGGAGTTCTGATTTAAGCCTAAAGTTATCAGCCTTTGAATTACCCTCCATTAGTTTTTTAAGAGTTTCTATCCTTTCATTGTTCTTTGCCATTTTTTCTCTTGCACTTTCATTTGTTACACGAGTTCCACTAGGTAATGAAATCCAATTTGTACCTTGTATAGGAATTTCAGGTTCTTGTGCTGCACTATTTACAGTTTTCTTTCCAAGTTTTCCTTCCAAGTGAGCAATTGCTTCTTTCTTATTCATCATTTCACCATGATAAAACAAAGCATTTTTTTCTGGTCCAGACTTTACTTTTTTAAGCATTTCTTCATACTTTGCTTTCTTTTCTGGAGTAAGTTCTTCCTGAGCTTTAGGCTGTCTGCCTTCTTTCTGTTTTATACCGGTTTTCTTGTATACGTTTCTAGTATGACCGTTTTTATCTGTAATCTGAACTTTCTGTAATTTAGATACGTCTTTCTTGCCATATCCCTTTTCAAGAAGTCCATCATAAATATCCTTTCTAATTAATAATTTATCCATTTTGTATTTCCCCTATATACTAGAATTAATTCCTTTTTTAGTTATTTCATTATTCTTTTGAACGTTTACTGCCGCCTTTTCAGCATAAGCAGAAAACAGTTTCACTACAACTTTTTTCGGTAATCTCTGATTTTCACTTGTCCTTATCTGTGGAATCTGCTTTACAACTCTGTAAGTAGGCATGATATGGTAAGTAATTGAATATGCTTCACCAACATCAGGACTTATTTCAGCGTTTTCAAGCCACTTTATCTTATTTGTTCCAACAAGAATAAAATCAGTTCCCTGTTTATATTCTACTTCTTCACCTTCTATTATACCCTTAACAGAAACAATATCATAAACAAAATCAGCTCCAATTGTATCAGTTTCTATCTGTGAACGACATATAACATCTTTCTGAGTATAACTTCCGGCTAAAACTGTGAGTATATCATCATTTGAAACATCACATTCATAAGGAAATGAACAAACAGCATCACCATTACTTTCTTCTACAGCCTTTGCATCACCTTTATTTAAATTCTGACTTAGCAGAACAAAAATAAAAGGTGGAATATATTCAACGTTTTCAACCATTACCGGTTCTGTAATAGGAATTTCTTCTTCTGTATCAGGATCAACAGTAGGTTCTATTCTAAACTGATTAAGCCTGAATTCTTTTGCCGTATATTCTATTCCGGCTGCATCCGTGATTTTTCCAATATTAATAATATCTGATGGAGCAGTCTGATATAAACCTTCAATATTTGTTCTTGAATTAAGAAGTTCTGGAACAGTATAATAGCCCATGTCATTTTTTTCTGCCGTTGCAGATGCCAAAATTTGAGTTGTTTTTTTTCTTAAAATAATTGTAAAATATGTTCCTTTCTCAGGTATATTAGGTGTATTCAGATAAATATAATTACAGTTCTTTTTTGCTGTAGGATATTTTCTACCCTTTTCATCATATATATCTATAAGTTCTGCCTGTTTAATCTGTAATGTATTTTCAAGTTCCAGAATACCATCCTTATTAAAAAGCATGACAATAGAGTATGAAATCATATTTTTGAGATATGTATATGTATAACCACGTCCTGCACAAAAAGGACAATGAATATCAGGCTGCATTGTTACCGGTTTTACACATGAACACTTTGTTGAGATTCTCCAACGTAGCCATTGACCGTGCCTTTCAATGAGAGCTTCATAATTATCTTTACCAAGTGATAATACAACAGGGCTGTTGCGGCCCAAGCCAACAGACATATTACACCACCTTGCCTAATAAAATATCTTTTACTTTCAGACTGAAAGATTTATTTATATTGTTATTACTTAAATCAAATTTACCATCATTATTCACGGCAGATTTTACCTGATTAGGTTCAAAGATAACTGTTTCATTTACAACAAAATCTTCTTCAAATCTTCCGCCTGTTCCTTTTTTATAATTATAAATAACACCGTCATATCCGGCATTTTTTAAGTTTTCAGTAAACTTTATAATTTGTTTATCATCAACTAAAGGAAGCAATGTACCATCTTTTATTCTTGTTGAAGGAAATCCTAATTTTTTTGCAACTTCAACACTACTTTTGCTGCTCCAGATAAAAGGCTTCTTAATATTCAGATACCCTTCTATAACTTTACCTTTTTTTTCTTTGTTATATTTAGAATAATTCTCAGCAAGTTTTTTTCCATTTGTAAAATAAAAGCCGTTACCAAAAATACCTGCATTGTTAGTAACTTTTCCTATTTCATTCTTAACAAATTCATTAAAATCTGAACTTGTACCATGATAATTTATTAAAGGTTCACCATTCTCATCAACAATTTTACTAGCACTTTTTGGATTATTTTCCCAATCTCCAAACCATTTTTTGAAGTTTTCAGTTCTTACCTGGCACCATTGTTTTTCATCAAGTTTACTAACTTTTCCGTTTGGAGCTTTAAGCCATTTATCAGTTCCCTGATATGCTTTCTTCACATCTTCTATAGTATTAAAACTATTATCTTTTTTACTTGACAAATTAGATGTTTGTGATATATTTTCATTAGCAGATGTTTCATCTGTTGATAAGCCGTTTGCGTTAGAGGATGTTGCTACCTCTGCCAAAGCTCTCCTTTGGATCAAAGTGGAATTGGCCGCCACCGCTTCGGCTATTTTTATTTTAGAAACATCATATCTACCATTATTCTTTAATATATTTGTAATCATCTGTTTTTGAACAGGATTTTTCATTATCCAATAAGTTTTTGAATTTAATGCTCTATTTTTATCTCCATTCAGAATTTCTTCAACTAATATACTTCCACCTTTACCATCATTCTTAATCAGAATGATAGAATCTTCTCCATCATGTTTTATACCGGCTACTGCAAAATCTGGATTATCAATAACATAATTAATTCTTTCTAAGTCTTTTGGAGTAACAGCAATCTGACCACGAGCTTCTTCTTTTTGTTTATTTCCATGTTCTTTTATTGAATGATTTTTAAAACCTTTATCAATTCTATATCTATAACCAGAAATATCTATTCCTACATCTTTTGCAAGATTTACAATCCAATCCTGAACTTTATCACCAAAAGATATACCTTTTATTTTTAATCCTTTAATTATTAATTTCTGTTTTGTTACTTCCTTTGCCAATTTTTCTATAATAGGTAATAATTGACCTTTTTCATCGGTAAAACGATTAAAGTTAAAAAGAACAATATCTAATAATTCATCTGTATTTTTACAATCCCTAACTTTGTTTATGAGCTTAGTAATACTTTGTTTTGCTCCGGCTGATTCAGAATTATAAGTTGTTACCTGTCTTACACACTTCCATTTTGGTGGATTATTCTGAATCTTTTTCCATGCTGAACCATCTTTATATATTGAAACATGGCCTACACCAAGTCCTGATTTTTCAATCATAAATAACTGAAAGCAAAAACTCTTTGTTATGTCATTCTGTTTTTCAAGAATCTTTATAATTTCACGTTTGAAATATTCAAGTTTGTTTTCTTGAACGGATTTGAGAAATTCTTCTGCTACAGATTTTCTGACATAAAAACTCATTAAATTCTTCCTAAAAAAATCCGGTTTTATGCAGACCGGAAACTGCTATCTCATAAGGCTAGAAAAAAACTACAAAAAACCGCCTTAATCAATCATTTTGAATTAACTGGCCAACATGTTGATAACTGTTACATCATCATCCGGTTCAATCTCAATCTGCAATGTTGAGAATGTGCAAATAAAGTTTCCGCTAGGACGTTTTGTAACAGCAACAATAGGCGGTGAAAATGCTGCTCCTTCCCAAAGAAGATTTTTTGCTACAACAGGATTTTTTGTTGCATAAGCCTTTTCAACCTGTTTGTAAAGCCCTGGAATGTTGCTAGGTGTACCTGATAATAAATCAAGTCCACCACAATCAACAGGAACTCCTACAACATCAGAAATCATTTCTCCAAGCGGAGAAGTTTTCTTAATCTGTTCTTTATCAAAAGTAAACATTTTTTTGTTTCCTCCTAAAATTTTATTTTCAAGGCTATGCTGCCTTAAATTCCATCTCTGCAAGATAATCTTCAATCATCTTGTTTTTACGTTCCATCAGCTTTACTCCGTTCTGATTGAACCACTTATACAGATTGATTGTTTCAGTCTGATTAAGCTCTAAACGGTATAACTGAGCAGAATCTTTATATTTTGCAGCCTGTTTATCAGCATTAAATCCAATTTCTGTTACCAAAATGTTTCTAATGTTATCTAACAAGTCCTTATTTCCGGCTATAGTACAACGTAAAATAAAACCTTTACGGTTCTTTTTAATATCAATACAGCCATCGCCACTTATTACACCGGCAATAAAACCAGGATAATATTTACTTTCCAATTCTTTAGGGAATGTAACGTCATAAGTTTTATTCTGATGGATGCCGTATTTTGCCAAGCCCTGAATCATTTTTGCTGATGAAAAACGTAATTCAGCCTGATCACTACCTTTTATACAAACCGTTTTGTTTGTAATCTTATTTGTGTATTCAAAGGCTTTTCTGCTCTTGATAGACTTAATAGAAACATTTGTATTCAAATCTTTCTTAAAATCTTCAAGAACATATCTATCTTTTCCTGCTAGTTTTAAACTAATTGAATTGACATTAGTAATACCACGTTTAGTATTATACGATGTAGCAATATATCCATCTGTTATAAGCCATCCAAGCCAATATGCTTTTTTCTGAGAATCAATAGATTCAAAATAATTATCATCTACAGAATAAGCACGTCTATATTCTGATTTTTCAATATTTGTACGTTCTTTAAGATGTAAATTAAGTGATTTCATTTTACAGTAAATTGCCTTATCACTTCTTTTCATTATATGAACAATATCTTTCATAAAAAAACCATCAGATATACATTTCTTCAATGTTTCAATTTCTGTATCAGTCCAAAAATCAGCACGTTTATTATTCTTCCAAGTGTTACAATCTCTTTTTTTCAATCCAAGTCTTACAGCTTTTCCCTGACAAGAACGAACTGATTTACCTAATTTCTTTGCAATTTCTGTATATGAATAACCATTTTCAAATAAAGTTTTTAGGTTAAACAAATCTTCATCAGTCCATAATACTTTACGGCAAGATAATCCAAGTTCATTTATTTTATGGGAAACAGCACTATTTGAATGATTTACCTGTAAAACAATTTGAGATATTGTCATTCCTTTCTGATATAATTCTTTAGTGAGAGATATTTCTTCTGTAGTCCATTTATCACCACGATTCTTAATCATAATGCACCTACCCTAAAGAATCCAAACTTATACTTATTGGCATTGATATATTCTTGAACTTCTTTTTGGTAAACAGCGATTCTCGCCCCAAAGTATGCGGATGTAGCTGATTGTGTCGAGCTAAAACTCTCAGATACTCCATCCATAGAAAGAGAAGAACTAGAAAAACCAGACATAAGACCATCACCAATGATATTAAGTAAGGAAATTGCTGCCATTTTACCAACCATTTGCCTTAAATCAATTGGAATATCATCACTTGTTTCAAAACCTGCATCATAATCTACAGAATAAAAAAGATGATTATTCCATGTTTCAGCACCATAACGGCTTATGGCTTCACTAATACCAAGCCAAGTATCTGACGGCTTGAATGGACGTTTCAGGAACTTAATAATACCGTTTTTCTTATCCAGAACTGTAGATGGCATTAAATCAACATCATCAGAAATACCTTTATTAATTAAAGTACAACGTGTAACATTAAGAATAGGTCTCTGCTTTGTAGGTATCATTCCATAACGCTGTATCTTTCTGTATGCAAAGTCATAAGGTGTTTCTTCATCATCATAATCTGTACCCTTTATCAAATGATGACGTTCTACAGAATCCTGACACTTAATTCTTCTTTTCTTAATAGTAATATTAAGCTGACGTTCCATTTCTCTTGTAGCAGCATCAATAAACCATTGAATCTGTTCATCTGTGAACATGCTTCCATTTGTTGCCTTAAAATCCGTTCCCCAAAGGAATGTATATCTACAATCATCAGGTGTAACTATTGTTCCCCATTCACCTTCTGGAACTTTATAGTTATTAAAAGAATAACCAACTGCATCAGGAACACCAAATTTAGTCCAACAGGTAAACTCATAATCTTTGAATTCTGGATTTTCAATTGCTGCAGAATGAATACGATACTGATAAAGACCATTTGTTAAATCAAAAGAATCAACAAAATCACCTGTTACTGCAAGAGGCTCTGTTGATTCTTCTGGAATGACAAAACCGCTTTCAGTCCAAACAAGCCAAGTTTCAGACTTGTAGAATAATCTTTCTAGTATAAATGGAGAACCATCACCTGAGAGAGACACTAAAATCCTTGTATTTGTACTTTCAGCGGATATTGCCATTTTTTCTTCCTTATTTTACAAGTTCATAACCAGGAATAGAAAGAAGTCTTTCAGCTTCTTCACCGGTTACTTCACACTTGCCGTCTGCATCAAAATCTACAGTTCTTGTAGGTAACGATAATTTACGTCCGGCAAGACCTTCACACTTGATAACAACTGATTTACCAAGAGTTTTAGGTTTATTTTCAGTTACAGATTTTTCAGGTTTTGTTTCAACCGGTTTTTCTTCAACAACTTCCTTTTCAGGTTCAGTTGTTTTTTCTTCTGTAACTAAAGTTTCATCCTCTATTGTTTTTTTCTCAGCATCAACAATAGAGGGAGCATTATCTTCAAGTTTCATAATACTCCCCCTGCTGATTAGTAAAGACCGCCGGTATAACCAACGTTCTTAATCATTGCACAATATTCTGGAGCTCTTACTTCAAGCATACCATAGAGAGCAACAACACCACGATGAGCCAAACTTGAATCTGTTGGAAGATCGAAGTTAGACATAGCCATTAACTGACCGAATGAAGCATTTGGTTTCATTTCATCAGTAGAAGGTGTAAGAAGAACAATCTGTGCTGTTCCTGGTAAATCTTCATTAAAGTCTACAACTACAGTTGTTGATTCTCCTGAGTTAGGAACACGAACCATTTCCATAAGGTCTGAACCACCGGCCTTAGAACGTGTAATAATAAATCCTGTAGCAGCAGCACCGTTTGTATCAGGAGTAATAGTAAGAGTTACTTTTTCACCACTTGCAACGGCTGTTGAAGAAGAAGTTGCAGCTGCAGAAATACCGTAAGCATTGATAGCATGAACACCATATACATAGTTTCCTGCATAAGCTGTAGTGAACTTAGAAGCAGAATCACTAGCAGCAACAGCGGTAATGCTTGTTGGAGTATTTGGACGGAGAGAAGAATCTCCGGCAGCAACGACAGCTCCCTTTACATGGAACATTTTATCTGCACCTGCATCATCTGTAATTGTAATTACACTATTTGTAGCAGTAATAATCTTTGGAAGTTTATCCATTGCAAACTGTTCATCTTTTGTAGAGAGACGAAGGCGAGAACTAAACATATTCTTGAACTGACGAGAAAGTACAGGTGGGAAGTATGCTTCTGCAAGGTCTCCACCTTTTGAGTATACTTTTTCAGCAATATCATCAAATAAAGTTTCACCTGCATCAATTGTTTGACCATCAATTGTTCCTGATTCACCGATTTCAAGACCACGAATATCCATAACAGTAGCACGAAGTCTTTCTGCTTTAGTTGTATCTTTAGCAGAATCTTCAATGATTTTAATCAAACCATCATACTGTTTTGGTGAAACAGCACTATTTCCATGGAACATACATCTTTCTGTTCCTTTTGAAACACGCATAACAGCAGCAACCTTAGAAGCGTTGATAACGTTTTCTGTATTGTCTGTAAGAGTAAGCTGATGAGAAGCCTGCCATTTACTTGAAATGTATTTTGTCTCATAAATCTTTCTCTGGAACTGTGGATCGCCTTCTGTTGCCTTTTCGTTTTCACCAACAAAGAGGAATTCATCTCCACCAACATCAGTCTGACGATTAACCTGATGTACTGTAGAAGAAACAGGCTGTTTGTGAAGTTTATGGAATAACTTCAAGTCCTTCTGTTTTACATCGAGAACTGTAACAAGAGTTGCTTCCAAGTCCTCACGCTGCAATGCACGACCCTGAGTAAAGTCTGCCGCATTTGTTCCATATCCGGCTTCAAGAGCCTTTTCAAGCTCATTGCTCTGAGCCTGACTTTCAAATTCATTGTCAAAAATGCTTTCCATTTTTGAACCTCCCTTATTTAGTTGTTTTCGTGAACGATAGAGCAGATTCTTGACCAAACCTCAGGCTTAATTGCCTTTACTCCACCGGCCATTGCTTTTTGGAATTCTGAATTAAGGAACTGAACTTCTTCCGGTTCCATTCTGCCACCCTGAGCCGATTTACAAACTGCTGATTTGAAAATATCAAAATCTGCTGTTGTAGGCTTCTTGTTTGAAGGTGTTGGAGCAGCACCACCGTTACCGATAGATTTAGCAACAACACTCTGTCTTTCTACAGGTTCACCAAGAGCTTTTGCAATTTCCAAAACACTATTCTGTGTTTCTTCCATTGATTTTTTAAGTTCTTCATTTTCAGCTCTGAGAGCATCAATTTCAGCACCCATAGATTTAACGAGTTCTGTAGCATCAAGATAATCTTCTGATTCATCTTCAAGAGATTTCTTTACACCACAACCTTTCTTTACGCTGCCTTTAGCACCGCATTTTTCAAGGTCATCTTCCTTGTCATCTTCTTCACCATCAGATGTTTCATCGAATTCGAACAGATCTTCTTTTTCGATTTCTTCATCTTCCGGCTTCTTTTCTTCTTTACCTGTGCTTTTCTTTACACCGATTGACTTTAAGATGTCCTCTACTGTGTCAGAAAAATTTCCTTTGGCCATTTTTCTTCCTCCCTGTTCTATAATTTCAAGCATCGTTTCCTTTGCTTTTCGTTTATCAAAACCCCTGCCAATAAGAAATGCTGTAATTTCATCAGCATTGGTTATGTTTCCGTTTTCCATTTCGGCAATACAATCTTCTATGTCTGTAATTGCCTTTTCATTTGCTTTTTTAATTTCATCAGCGGCATCCATTTCACCGTCATTGATTTCAAGAATTTTTACTGTTTCATCTTCAATATCCTCTTTCTGTAAAGCACGTCCATCTTTATATTCACTTGCATCCGTTCCTGAACCGGCTTCAAGTGATTTACAAAAATCAACCATTGCAATTGATTTAGCAAACCTTGCACTTCCAACAGTCCAATTAACCGGTGAAGTTGTAAGAGCCAAATCGTTCCACATAAAAGATGTAACGGTTTCAGTTCCATCTTTTTCCTTACGAATAGTAGGCATAATTCCACCAATAGAAGCTTTAACAAGTTTTGAACCATTTTTAAGAAGGTTGATAAAAGGCTTTGCTGCTTCAACTCCCTTATAAAGAATTCCCTTTACAAAAGTTGATTTTCCATCTGTTCTTACTGAAATAGGTTCACCAATAATCTTGTCTTTATTGCTTTTTACACTTCCATCAGGATTCTTAGTTTTATGCTGATGATCATCAGAAATAACTCCATTTGTAAGAAAGTATTCTTTTGATTTCATCAAAGCACTCTGCAAAGTTCTCTGATTCTGTAAGTCCAGGTTTTCATTGGATGCTTCTACTTCAAAAATATAGTTTCCATTTTCATCTTCCTGACCGCCTTTAATTGACTTACATATATTTTCATTAATAAAGACTTCATTTTCAGACATTTGCAAAATCCTCCAAAACAAAAAAAAAAAGCAGCCACAACGTTATTCACGTCATGGCTGCCCTTTTCAAGACATACCGCTAAAACGGACTTTCAAAACAATAATAATATCTGATTTATAGTATAAAACTATAATCTTACATTTGTCAAGTTTAAGTATAGTAATATCTTACAAACAATTAAACCTTCTGTTCAAAGCTTCACGAACAGCAAATTCTACAGAATTGAATAATTCAGGCTGTTCTGCAGAATAATCATTGTATTCTGTTTCACCTTCCTTTAATTCTTCTTCATCTTCAATTTCATCATTGATGAACATATCAATTACAAAATCGTCAAATATGGATTTTTTTACACCATCTTTTTCCATTGCATTAAGTTCTTTTGCAATCTTAGTTCCCTTATTTTCAATTGAATAATTATCATCTAACAAGTTATCAATTTCTTTCTGAGTATCTTTGATTTCCTTATCATATTTCTCAACAGAATTACCACGAGCTTCATCTTCTGATTTTTTCTGTTTAAGTTCTGCCAACTTAGAATTCAGTTTCTTGATATTCTTGTTATTGTCCTGTCTATTCTTATTCAGTTCCAATAACTGCAACTGCATATTTATTCTCTGCTGTTCTTTATCTTCTGTATCTTCTCCACCTTTCTCAGTATTTTTATTACCTTTCATAGCATCTGAACGGTTCTGGTGTTTTTCGACTTCGGATTCTTCTGTCTTAAACTCATCAATTATAGATAAATCAAGAACTGCACCCTTATATTTTTCTGCATTTTCTCTGTTTTTTGCAAGAGCTCTCTTTTTGTTTTCTTCACCATAAGCACCGGCAAGAGCAAGAGCTTCATTGAAAGAATGGCCATTTCTATCTGCAATTTCTTCATAATGTTTCTTTGAAAGCCTTATATTGTTATTATCTACAAACTTCTTTACTTTTTCATAAAACTTCTTAGAGTTTTCTGGTGATGACTTAATTTCACTTCCACTTTCAAAACCTTCCCATGCTTCATCTTGAGCATCATATAACTGATCCATTTCCTGTTTGAAGGACTTTTTCTTTTCAGCCGGCTTTTTACTTTCATTATCTTTTTTATTCTTTCTATCTATTGCAACATCCGCTAAAGCACTTATTAAAGAATCTCCCCATCTTTTTTCAAGGTTGTTATATAATTCTTTATTATTTTCTTTTATATAATTAGCCGCTTCATGGATAGTAGGCTTTTTTGACTTTGCAGCCAAGTTATCTAATTCCTTAGACACCTCAATATCAATTTCTTTTTCATTCATACTGTCATAAGGATTATCTACCTTTTTCTCAGCAACCTTATTACTTCTCTTTTCAAGTTCCTTGTTAATTGCATCAAGTTTTTTCTGGTTAGATTCTCTGAAAATAGCATTGTTCAAAGAATCCCTTTTACTTCTTGTTTTATTTGCAACAGCCCTTTCAAGTCTGGCTTTTTCCTGTTTTAATTCAGTTGTTGGAATCTGTGAAAGTTTACGGCTAACTTTATGTAAATCTGCTTCTTCTTTAGTAATTTTATCTTTCTTGCTGAACATTTCATTTTTAGCTCTGTTTACATTTTCACCAACACCATATACATAAGTTGAACTCTCTCCAGAAAGTTTTTCATTTCTTGTATCAACTGCAGCTCGTACTTTATCAAGAATACCAAGTTCTCTGCCATCTTCATCAACAAATCTCTGCTTGTTTTCCATTACAAACTGTAACAGATCTTCTGCATTATCAATTTTATTTACCCTTGCAATCAGTTTTCCAATAGCAATATTAGTTCCACGGCCTTCCTTATCAAAAACTCTTGCCCATTTGCCAGGAGCAATTTTCTTATACTTCTTGCCTTTCCAGATTCTTACAGTTCCAACACCATAACCGGCTTTTTCAATCCATTTGCCATTAAAAGATTTTTCAAGATGTGAATAATGAAGTTCCTGAGAGTTGAAATAATCAACTGCCTTTTTGACTTCTTTTTCATCCTGTTTTTTAAGGATCTCAATAATCTCTTTCTTCAACTCAGCAAGTTTTCTGTCATTTACAGCCTTGCATACATTCTTCAATTCACTCTTTCTAACCATGAATTTTGCCATTTTCGTATTCCTCCCTGGAAACAATAAAAGTTAAAAAAAATAAGGCAGCCGGTTACGATATGAAACCGACTGCCCTTTTCAAGACAAATCTTATTTAATTCATTATCTTACATATTTTGCAAATAATCAATATTTTTATTTTCAAAATAGAATATGTATAATTTTTCAATATTTTTATACACATCCTATTTTTTATGTAAATTTTTTACATGTTTCTTAACACGTTATTTACGAATTAAGAATCTTCCTCCTTTTACAATGAACCAAGGTTTATCATCCAGAATATCTAATGCTTTTCTAATTGCATTTTCATTTCTGATAACTTCAAAAAGTTCATCAAAGGCCTGATTGATTTTTACCCTATCCCTTTCTGTTGGATATGGGTACCACTCACCACCATACTCAGCATTGTTGGCATGACCTGAAAGATAATCATTCTTCTGACCTTTTTCCTTTAACTTATCACACAAATATGCTTCAAAACTTCTAGCAGCCATTTCCAAAGGTGTAGACCAATAAGGATTTTTCTTTCCGGCATCCATCTGTTTAGCATCTTCATAGAACCTTGAAACAATTCTTCCGGTTTTTACTGTAACTTCTCCACCATCAGCCTTAGCTTCCTTTGGATCGAAATAAGCAGCGGCCATTACTCTGTATTTTTCGTAATTCTTTACAGTATCTTTCATACGTTTCTGTTCGTATTTACCAAGTTTTCCAACTTTATCACGATTGTTACGAATCAAGTCTACTGTTGTCTTAAATTTATCATTTATAGCTGATATTGCTTCATCCAAAGTTTTTGCATTAGCCAATTTTGTATAGAATCCATCATGATCATAATATCCGCTATAGAACTTTATCTTATTCTCAAAGAAGTCTTTAGCCTTTTCAACGTCATCTGGATTGTATACAACAGTTTCTGTTTCTGGAGTATCACCTGTCATCATTGCATTTACCAAATTAATAAACTTTGCCCTTACATTCTGAGCAAGTTCATTATCAGGAATATCATCATGTGCTGCATTAGGCTTGAAAGCATCCATAAGTCTGTAACTCTTTGTCTGTTTATTAGGTTCTGACATATAAACACTTACATTACCACCGGTAATTGCTTCTGCAATCATATTATCAAAGCTATGAAACCATTCATGACCCAAAGAACCACCACCCTTAAATTTGGTGATATTGATAACACGTTCAACCGGTTCATAATGAGCTAAAGCACTTCCATGACCTCTTGCACCAACAGCCAAAGCTAAACGACCGTTCAATGAAATCTGTTCGTCTTTAATACCAAGAACATCAGCCAAATCAGCAAAACCGGCAGCAAGATTATCTACATGCCATTTTGCACTAACAGGATCGGACTGAACATAAGTTCCTGTCTGAACATCCCTTAAATTAAAGGCCTTCTTCAATTCTGTTGTTGATTTTACAGAAATATTTCTTCCACCTTTTCTTTCAAGAGTTTTTGGAACAATCATTTCAAAGGTTCTTTTTTTCTTGCCTTTGATAATCTCAGAATCTTTTTTTGCTACATTCTTTTCAGTTTTATTCAACCATTCCCAATTTTCAAACTTGTCATAAGTTTTATCACGATATTTGTAGGCAACAGTTTCATTTATTTCACCATTTGGATTTGCACGAGTTTTTTCATCATAGGCTTTAAGGTTGTTATAATGTTTCTGGAATGTAGTTGAAAATTTCAAATCATAGAAACTACCAAGTTCTTTCCAGGTTTCATAAGTAACATTATCTTTCATAATGTCATCTTTTGCTTTGTTTCTTGCTGCTCTGTATCTAGTATTAATATCATCAAATTTATTCTGATAAATACCTTCTCTACTGACATTAAGAGGCCACCACATATTACTTGTATCAATTTCCATATAAATATCGTTATTACTATAGTCAGGATCATATTCCTTAATCTTAGCAATAACATCATTCTTAATTTCTTCCCTGTATCTCCAAACAGCCTTTCTTTCTTTCTTACCAAGAGCCTTATATTTTGGAATAAGTTCATTTCTTCCCCATTCCATAATATCATTTCTGACCTTCTCAGCTTCTCTTATAAGTTCATCACGTTCTGCCTTTATTTTGTTTACTTCTGGCACTCTTAAAATCTGAGAATCAAAAGTCTGTTTATATTCACCATAAACATCATCAATAAATTCTTTTACATCGTGAATTGTCTTACATTCTGAAAGTCTTTCCTTTACAGTATTTACGGCAATTACATAGTTCTTACGAGCTGTAATATCACGACCCTCTGGTTCTTTTGGAATTGCAGCAAATACACGACTTGCAAGATAAGCAGCCCTTGAATCCATTCCCTTTTCTCTGAATGAGTTATAATCAATATCACCAAGGATATTAGCCTTAGTAATCTGCTGTTCTGCATATCTAGGATTTTCTTCAAGCGAATTCCAATCTATTTCTTCAATGCTTGTTCCTTCTCCACTTTCCCTTTTTGATTTCCAAAAATCCTGAATCTTTTCTTTTTGAGAACCGGCAATATATCCGGTATCTTTGTAAGCATAGTTTACGTCATTAGGATTAAGGGAAACAGAATCTTCCATTGCAGAAATACGTTCACCGTAATTTACACCGATTTTTGGTAATCCGGCTTCTTCACGAGCTTTTTTGTATTCTTTTTCTTCTTCCTTCATCTGCTTTTCAGTTTCAGGTTTCGGTTCATCTTTTGCCGGTGGAGTATAATCTTTTCCTGTTGTATCAATATACAAATCCTTTAATGCAAGGTAGGCAATATCTTTATCACCATAAACTCTGAATCGTTCATCAGCTTCATCTTTGAGAATACCTTCAATTGTTTCTTCTTCATCTGTATATGGATTATTTCTTCTTGTTCCGTCTACATAGGTATCTTTATACCAATTGTATTGTTTGTTATATTCAAGTTCATCTTCTTCTGAAAGTCCATATTTACGAGCATTTTGATTTCCAAGCATTGCAATATGATTTCCGTGAGGTCCAAGAACCTGAGCCTGAACAAGAATCTTTCCGTTCTCATTTGTTGTTACTTTCTTAATGAAATAATCAAAATTTCTAGGAAGTAAAACTTCTTTCTGTTCTTCACCTTCTACATCGTATGCAGCAAGGTCTTTACCTGTCATTCCATCTGGAATATCAAGCTCCAGAATTACTTCTTTATTTGAACCGGTAAAGCCATCCCAATTATCAGCAATTTCCTTATCCTTTGTAGTAGACATAAAGCCTTTTTCTGTAATCTGTTTATTCTCAGCACGGTTTACAAGCAATCCGGCCTTATTTGCAATAAGTTTATCATTGTTGCCATATACTATATGTGCTACCAAGTCATCAAAATCACCATCAGAAATATTGCCAAAAATAGAACTTGCATCTACAGCCCTATACAGTTTCTTTTCTGTAACAGGTGTAGAAGTTGTTTCTTTATCCAATTCTGCAATAATCTGTTTATCTTCTGCTGAAACTTTTCCACCATCTTTTGCAAACTGTTCTGGATTTCTAAGGTATTTATTAATCCACATGCCATCACCAGAAACATAATAATCTATGGCAGCGTTCTTTGTTTCAGATGGTGTTTCTGCTGTTGTCTCTACATTTTCTGTTTCACTCTGAGTATTTTCCTTATTGATTAAACTATTCAGATAATCTTTTGCAGCCTTTAATCGGCTTTCATTAAACATCATATCTTTTACTTCAAGCATTGTGCTGTAAAGTTCACCCTTTTCTGCAAGGTCTGGGAATTTTTCTTTGATTTTTTCGTAATAAGCATAATCACTCATTGTAGGATCGAAGTCCTTTTCTTTTCTATAAGCAAGAGCAATAGCAGCCTTTTCACCATCTGTATAACCTGGTTTTTCAATTGTTTCAGTTTCAACAGTTTTCTGTTCATTCTGTTTATCTCTCAAAGATATGAGATAATCACGTTTTACCTGATTGTATAACTGAATTAAAGGATGTTTTTCTTTTCTGATTCTATCATTCATAGTAACAATTGAATCTTCCAGATTATTCATTGTAAATGGAGTAATGTTTCTGATGAACTCAGCCATAGTATTATTTAAGGCATCAATTGTATATTCAGACATTTGATTTACAAGTTTTTCTTTTGTTTCATCCTGTAACTTAAAATTAAGGCCATTTTCAAATTCTTCAATCGCACCTAATTTCTTAGCATTGTCATTACCCATCATTGCTTCTGAACGATTTTTGTGTTCTTCTTCATCAGTTTCTTTTGTTTCCAAAGGATTTTCACCTTTTACATTTTTGTCATTTATAAACTTTACAACATCAGGAATAAGTTTCTTATCAAATACCAATCCTCTGACATTCATCATAGTCCTTCTAACATCACCATGAGCATCAAGTTCTGGATAATCTTCAATAATTTTTGAACCAATCTTTATATTTAGAATATCAGAATCAGGATATTTGTCTTTAAGCTGTTTTTTATACTGTTCGTAAAGTATAGTTATTACAGCCTTTTCTGTTGCATTAAATCCAGGTTTCTCAACCGGTTCTTTCTTTATTTTTTCTTCAACTGTTTCCTGAATAGCTTCATTTGTTCCGTTTACATTCTGTTCTGCAGCATTTTCATCAGCACTTTCAGTAACTTCATCAGCTGTTACATTCATTTTCTGTAAATCTTTTACGGCAAATCTTCCCATTCCACCGTTTTCAAAACTTATAAATACCATTCCATTTTCAAAGTCTTTTGTTACTTTACCTGTACGGCCGTTATAACTTACTGTATCACCAACCTTAATAGAATCAATTCCAGGTTTATTTTCAGCCTTATCTTCCGGTATTGCATTATACATCGAATAAACTTTTCTCATTAAAGAACGGTTCCATGTAGACTTAAAATTCTTTTCCTGAGTTTCTTTTTCTTCCACAGTGATCTTCTCAGTTGTTTTTCCACCAACAATTTCTTTTTCAGTAACCTTTACGGTTTCAGTTGCTTTTACAGGTTTTTCTGGAATCTTATATCTTTCTCTGTTTTCTTTATTTGCAAAGAAAGTATTCCAAGTTTTTCTGTTTGTAAGATATTCAAGAACATGCTGAGCAAATCCCTGTTTTGTAACACCGTATGCTTCCTGAATATTATTGTTTTTATAGGCATTGTTGATTGTTTCTTCTTTCATTCCAAAGAAAGATAAAAGAGCTTTTATCGGCTTCTTAAAATCTGATGGATAAAAATAGTTATATCCTTTACCTGAACTTTTAGGCACTCTACGGATATACTTATGTGTTGTTGATTTCTCAATCATGTTATCATAATAAGAATCCAATAATGATTTCAAAATTACTAATTTAGCCATTCTCTTTTCCTCCCAGAAAACAAAAAAAGGGCAGCTACCAAGAAACAAAATTATTTCTGTTAATTGATAACTGCCCTTTTCAGAACATATTATAAGTTTTGATTATTGTTATTTTATAACAGTATTATTCAAAAATCAATTGTTTTATACATCAGGATAATATCTAGTCCAAGTACCTCTGCAGTTTCCACTCCATGCACACTTACCATTTCTTCTAACAAGTAAGAAGTGCCATTTTTCAAGTTCAACATCGTAAACAATACCTTTATAGTCCACTTCTACCGGATTATGTCTAGGTAAATGTCCTGGTGTATCAGGGGCATAAGTTCTAGTTTTAGAATGGCAAATAGTAATATTATGACAATCTGTATTCAATACATAATCACCATTTCTAAAACTCTTTAATGTTCCTTTCTCTTTTACAACGTACTCACTAGGCATCCAACCGGCTTTTACAATAATTTCACATAAATCATCTGCCATTTTTTTAGATGATGTTCTTAATACTTGTTCATTTCGTACTTTTGAGTATGCTTTATCGCTGCTACATTTGTGATTAGATAATCTAGTTCCATCAGCCTTAACAAATGCATCTAAGAACTCACGGATATTTTCTACAGATGAATTCTTAATAAATGGTGGTATAAACTTTTTATCAGCGTATATTCCAAACATACATTCAAAATATCTTGCATAATCACCATGGATATAAATACAACCATTTGCAATATGCAGAATACTTTGTAATTCAGGCAAGTCATTGTAAATCTTCATAGGATCCTTTTGAGCTAATTTTACTTCATAATGACCTTGTTTAATTCTTCCACTCCCTTCTGCAAGATACCAAGCCCATAATCTGAAATACTGAGCTTTTGAAATAGTCAAATCTCCAAACTTTATTGTTTTAGAATCTGATTTTTCCCATTTTCCAATTGCTCTAGGTAAATTAATAAAATCATTTTTTATTAAATCCTTTGCTTTCATTTCTTCAAGTTTTCCATTTTGTTTTACATAAAGCATATTGTGATCTGGAGTTACTAACAAATCAAAATTTCTACCTGGGAAGTGAATCATTTTACCGTTATATTCATACTGAACCTGTTTTACAAAAGGAATAAAATCTATTTCTTTTGTTTCTGGATTAATAGACATAATTTTGTCATTCTTTTCTACATCCTTAAACAATTTCCAACCGTTATTTGTCATTACTTCTGTATCATCTGAATAACAGTAGGGATGTACTATACCAATAGGACAACTACCTTCATTCTTGCCTTCCCAAATTGCATATTTTGCATAAGTATCTTTTATATGTTCATCAGGTAATGGAACATCACTCCAAAGAACAATAGTTCCATTCAGTTTTTTGCATTTCTTACAAGTATTATCATCCATCATTTCAAAACGTTTGAAATATACCTTTTCACCAGGTTTTGAATTATAAACTTCTTCCTTACAGTAAGAACTGTTTGCAGCCATCTGAACTTCTGAATCAGCAATTCTCTGCATATCACGGTTCAGACTTGCACATTTATCAAAAAGATTCTGAGCCACAACAGACTTACTTTGTTTATCACGGATGCCGTCAATAATAATCTGCTGAATATTGTTTCTCATATCATCTTTTACTCTTGTAACTCTCTGAGCAGCACTATCCATAGCAATCTGAATTCTTGCCTGTCTTTCTCTTGAAATTACATCTCCAAACTTATCTTTCATATTTTTAATGGATTCACTAACCCAATCAACGTCATACCGTTTAGTTTTAAGTGTAGATAAAGACATTTTCCGTATTGCTTCAAGGCTGTTTGTCTTTGATAACCTATCAAGAATAATTCCGAGACTTTCAGCAGAAAGAACAATTTTTTCTCCAACACCGGAGTAATTTCTATTCAAAAACTTTTCTAATTCAACTATAAACTTTTTCCACTCAGATTCTTTAATAGGCTTTCCTGTTTCTGGATTGTAAAGGATTTTACCTTTATGTTTTAATTCACCGGCTTTACTGATTATTCTAATATCAGGGAGATCAAAATAACTGATAACAAAATTGTAAACAGCTCTTGCACTATCAGTAACCTTTTTGTAGAACCTTTCGGTTATTTCTTTCTGGCTTTCATATACAAAACTTTCACCTTTTGAACTTGCTAAAACATCTGCATCAAGTGATAATGCAACCTTATGAACGGCCTTTTCAATCTTGCTTCTATCAAAATCCATTAATCTTACAGTAAGATTTTCATAATGCTCTGAATTATCTGCCGGAATATGTTTAATCATAAACGGCTTTTTATCTGCAATGGCATTAAGAGCTTTATTAAACTGTTCAAGTTTCTGCTGTTTATTATTCTCTGTAATATCTGTTATCTGAATGTCAAAAGTCTTACCTTTTCTGTTTTCACCAGCATAATCAGGTACTATAGATTTTATTACTTTTTTACTTGACAAATTTAATGGATGTGCTATTATTGAATTGGTGGTAGACAAAGCCTCTGTATTACAAGCACCTACCTGACCCACCTCGAAAGCGGTCGTTTTTATATCCTTGCTATTAAGCAAGGATTTTTTTATATCTCTATCAATAAATGAAAAAACAAATCTTTTTCTTTCAGCATCCCAAGCTACAACAATCTCCAATCCACAAGTAACCTGTTTATTATTATGTCTTGTATCAGTATATGTAACTTTATTGATTATTCCATAAGTAGTTCTTTCTCTTTCAGGAACTTTATCCAAAGTCCAAGTATGATTATACTTTCTGGACTTCATATATAAAATTCCATTTTTTAATATTGGTTCAACAAAAGACAAATATTGTAATTTATGGATTTTTGCATCAGCAGTTCTAAAAACATTATTTGTTTTTTCTGCATGTCCTGTTGTCATATCTTCAATGTAAATATTTGCATTACCCAAGGCCGGACAAGTAAGTTTTCCTTCTTCTGAAAGTTTTGTTAATCTTTCAAGTTCTGCATCTATTTGTTTTTCGGTAGTTAATGGCTGAATACCTTTAATATCTGTAGTCTTATTTGTAAGAGCTGTTGTAACATCTCTGAATGAATGTATTTTTTTGTCAAATCCTTTTGGATATTCATATCGCCATTCACCATTATTCATTTTCCAACGTCTGATATATTTATGTGATTTTTCAATATCATCAGTTTTATCATTTTCAGCAAATTTCATTTTCAAGTCATAATAAAACTTTTCTGTAGGATTATCTAAATCATAAACCTGACCATCTGGAGTTACACCCATATTGAATTTATATTCATCAAAATCACCACGAGCAAAAACATTTTTACTTGCTCCTAACTTATCTTTTACTTCATCAAAAACATCTTTTCTAACCTTAATCTTTCCCATTATTCTGCCTCTCTACTCAGGTATAAATTAATATAGCCTTCGTTATTTTCCCAAGTAATAACATTCATCCAGGCATAAACATTTTCTGTTATCTTGCTGATACATAAATAGTGTGTTTCAGTCCTTGCCGGTTTCTTTTCATAATGCTGTTCTATCACCTTTGAATTCACAAACAAGTCCAGAATATTCTCTGCTGCTTCAAAATGCTGTTCTGGTGTAAAACCGTTTTTCACGGAATTCATAATAGATTTAATACATCCGATTTTATTTATTGACAGTCTATTAAACTTGAAACATAATCCGCTTTCTTTCAGTTCAAATATTGTTCTGACATATTTTCCAATACGCTGCCTGAAATTACTTCTAAATATTTCAATCTGTTTTTTATCTGTCATACATCCTCCCAAAAACTGACAAATCAGATAAGTTTTACATTCAACTGCTGTAATTTTTTTGCAACTTCTCTAGTTGCTTTTATGTCTGCCAAAGCATTATGAGCATTTTCCAAATTAACTCCTAAATGTTTAGCAACAGTTCCAAGTTTCCTATCAGGTAAAAATGGCAATGCTTTCTGAAAACCTGCTTTCTTTACCTGTTCAAATACATCTGCCATATTTGAAATAAAATAATCATCATAATTAAAACCATTTCTTTCTAACAAGGCTTTTAGATGTTTTATATCAAATCCAATATTGTAACCTGCAATTATAAGTTTCTCCGTTCTACTGCCATCTGTTTTGAAAAGTTCAACGGCATTTTTCAAGAACTCTGCAACCTTCGGCATTACTTTTTTTTCTGACGGAAAAGCTTTTATCTGTTCTTCTGTATATCCGTGTATCTTTCCGGCTTCTTCATGATATTTAATCGTTTCTGATAACGGATTCAGAAAAAAATCTCTTTCGCATATAACAACTCCATTCTGAACAAGAATAAAAGCAAGTTCAAAAGCACTTGCATCTGTTGTTTCCAACCCTGTAGTTTCTGTATCAAGCCATAAAAATCTCATAGTTTTTTTCCTTTTTTTTATTTAAATAATCAATAATGATTTCTGAATTGATTTAGACATTCCTATATCTTCTGGTAAAGTTTCTTCCATTTCTGATGGTATCTGTTCTTCTATTTCATCAGTCTGTTCAGTTTCTTCTCCAAATCCGCCTTCTTCTTCACCGCCAAAATCTCCCATATCTCCACCCATATCCATTCCATCCTGAGCCTGTTGAGATTGGAATAACTGAACTAACTGAACATTCATCGGTAAATCAGCCGGATTTTCAACCTTAGTCAAGTCAATAGGATCAAGGCCTTTTTCTGCTCTTTTTTCATTTACAGATTTCCAGGTTCTTACTTCCTTTTCATCCAAATCTGCTACTGTATTTGGATTATCCTTTTCATATCCTACAAACTCCAGAACATATTCAGGATTGACTTTTGAAATGATTTTATTCATGTATGCTTCAAAGAAAACAAGTAAATCACCAAGTAAAGAACTCTTTGCAGCAGCCATTCTGTCAGCACCGCCATTTTCAAACATTGCCTGAGATTTCTGAGATTGAATTCCAAGTTCATCTGCACTACATCCAAACAAAGCCATAACACCACTTGAAAGATAATCAAGCCAAGCCTGGAATTCCATTTCTCTGTTTGTGTTCAATGCTTTCCATTCAAGTTTTGCATCTTTTGAACCTGATGGAATAATTGGTATTCTCCATTGATTAAGAGGTCCACCACTCATAATTTCTGCAATATAATCTTCCATTTCATCAATTACATCTGAGTTAGCATCATCATTAAGAAGCAGCATACCTTTTGGAAGCTTATTTTCAGTAAAGTTTCCTGCATTGTATATGAATGTATTAATTTCACTTGTAATTAAATCTACTGCCTGTTCAACAAGAGAATAGCCGTACATGGAATGATAAATATCTGTTCTAGGATTTTCAAAATCAAAAACCATGTTTTCATTTGTATAACCGGCTGCCGGCATACCATCTACAATCTGCAAGTATCTGAATTCAGTTTCTTTTTCTTTTTCAGGAATTACACGTTCAATTGTTGCAGCATCTACGGCAAAAAATGCAACCGGTTCACCTTTTTTATTGTACTGAATTTCAGTTGCTACCTGGTCAAGTGTAAGTTCATCCCTTAAAAGTTTTGTAAAATACTTTACAAAGTCATCACGGCTTGAATCTTCATAATTACCTGTCATGGTAATAAAATCACGGATTTTAATAGCTTCTTTATCTTCTTTCTTAGATAACTGAGTTTCAAATCTTTTATGAATGATAAATCCACGTTCATTACGACTTGTTACAGGTTTTAAGAAAGGCTTAATCTTTCTGGAAATATGTGTAATACAACAGTTAATAATCCATGCTTTACCTGCTACGGCTCTTAAAGTTCTGCAATGAATACCACCATATTGTATTCTTGAAATAGTCCTGATGTTTTCAAAACAATTTGATGAAACAAAATAAGGATCATAGAAAACAGAATCAGCACCATGTTCACGGCCTTTATCCTGAAAGAAGTAAGTATTAAAAATGTTTCTGCTGTCTTTTTTAGCATCTTTCAATTGATTAAAAGCTTCTTTGTTGAAGGCTTTTCTTTTTCTTAATAACTGTTCAACATTGATTTCTTCCCTTGCCATTTCAGGCCTCCCAAAATCGAAATTTAAAAATAAAAAAGCCGTCCATCGTCTTTTTCAAGAAAATGAACGGCTGCTAATTGCTTAACACACCTTTATTTTACTTTATTTTACACTATAAACTTTTAATTGTCATTAGTTATTTAATCACTATCTTATAATCAACATAAACCATTCTTCTTATTTCTCTTAATCTTGTTTTATAAGCAAGTATGTATTTGAAACCGGTTAATGAAGTATCATCAGGCCAACGTTCAATAATACCATATTTCAGCCATCGTTTTACTGAGATATGTTCTTCTTCCAGAAACTTCTGTATTTGACTTTCAACATAATCCTTTATTTTATCACCAACTGTTTTCATCATTATTGGGCTGTAATAAATTGGATTTATACCTGTATCTGCCAAAGGACTATTATTAGTCCATTTTATTTCTTTCATACACTCACCTTACTTCTTTTCACGTCTTAAAAAATTATCCAAAGAATCTACATCTTCTTTTGACATTTTGGAAATAAGGAACTTTACATGAAGTCTTTTAGCACATCCATTGCAGATATTTGTTTTATCTACAATTTTACCATCTTTATCTTTAAGAGTAAGTGTTCCACATTCTTCACCGATAATCTTATTACTACAGTAACCACAAACATTTTCCTGATTAATTTCCTTTGTTTTTTCCATACTTACCACCTATAAATGTTATACGCTATAATCCTATCTTTACCGCAGCAGATATAATTCTGTAATTCCTTCTGGCATAAGATGAAAAATCATTATTTTTGCATATTGAGGTCCTTTATCTTCTACAAACACAACCATATAAACATCATCATCTATATCAAAATCATTAAAGGTATATACAGTATAAAAATAATAATCTAAAGGAAGTTCTGCTCTTGCCAATTTTATAGCTTCTTCTTCTGTTGATACAACACCTACAGCATTTATTTTACACTCTAAGCCAAAAGCTTCATTAACTGATTCAATCTGTTCTTTACTCAACCATTTGACTGCAAACAAAGAAACAAACAATGACATAAATACACAAATCAATAAAGTTTTTTTCATAATTATACCTCCTTAATATAATTATATCACAGATATTCTCTTAATCAAATCAATTCAAAACCCATTATGTCTGATGATGATGTAAGTTTAGGATTATGAAACTGTTTATACCTGATTTTTAATTCAGCTAGAAGTTTACTTTCAGGAATATTATTTCTTTTTCTGTCTCCATCCTTACAGAAATATAATTTCGCACTAGGACATTGTTTCCTGATTCTTTTCAATGTCTTATTTACTGTATCATCCTTATCTTCTGAAATACGGATAACAACCGGTGGAAATTCTTCTTTTATTTCCTTAATGATTTCTTTTACAGGCTTTATATCTTCAAAGTCTTTATATTTGTTTTTCTGCTGCACATTATTATTTACGATAATTATTACAACATCAAACGTTTTAATGGCTTTATTAATATAAACCCTATGACCTGCATGTAATCTTTGAAAATAACCTGAACAAATTCCTATTTTCATGTTTCTTTACTCCTTAAAAAAAAGATTTTATATAATTTATTCTGTCATTAAATAAATCTTCATTTTATTTCCTCTACAACTTCATAAATCTTTACCTGATAACCGTCTTTTTTAAATTTCTCAGAAACTTCATGCATCTTCTTAAAATCTTCAAAGTATATAGCCCATTTTTCTATGATATTTTTCTGCAAATACTTAGTAAAAGGATTTTTTGACAAATATTTCCTGGCCAAAAGAACCTTCATAATTCTACCACCTTGTATCTAATACAAATGTAACAATACAAGTAAACACAACAACACAACATATTATCTTTACACATAACAAAGCAAACTTATCTTCATAATCACCTATTACCAGATCAAAAAATCTTCTAAACATTTTCCACCTCCTTCAAAAACTGTTCAATTTCTTTTGCGTTTATTTTATCCTCTAATCTTTTTTGAGTTTCTTCTGTATAACCACACATTAAAATGTCTCTACCTGCATTGTATAAAGACAATATTATTTTCTTTGCCTTTTCTAACTGTTCTCTTTCCATTAGTGGAGCATCAGAAATTGTTGTAGTGTTTAATTTCATTTTAAGAACTTCTTTGTAAACTGTTATATAAGTAAGTCTGACGATTTCCTCAATAGTCAGTTCACCCTCTTCCCACAACTTGCGATTTTTCTCAATGAATTCTTCTGCTTTCCTTTCTTCTACTGTCATACTTACTCCTTAGCAATCTCTGCTTCTGCGTCTATTCCTGTTATTTCTTCGAATACTTTATTGTTCCAATTAGGAAGTTTAAGAAGTTCTTTGTGCTGTTCTTTGTCTGCTCTATCCCAAGCCAAACGCCACGCTTCTTTATATTCAAGAGTTTTCAAGAAGCCGCCACAAGTTTCGATTTCTTTTTTATGCTCTTCTTTTTCTTTATCACTTGCAGTATCGTGTGAAACCCAGACAGTTAAATCGAAATAGCACCAATAAGGAATGTTTATATCAACTCTCTTTTTCTTTGTCATTTTGTTAAACATTCTTACACAAGGTTCATCAGAATTGAAAAAACCCGAGTTACAATCACCCGAGTTCCAATTACCCGAGTTACAATCACCCGAGTTACAATCACCCGAGTTCCAATCACCCGAGTTACAATCACCCGAGTTACGATTACCCGAGTTACAATCACCCGAGTTCCAATCACCCGAGTTACAATCACCCGAGTTACGATTACCCGAGTTCCAATCACCCGAGTTACGATTACCCGAGTTACAATCACCCGAGTTACGATTATTATATTCCTGCAGCTCTTCTTTTGGGATTTCCCTTAAAATTGTAAGTTTGTTTGTTCCGTATTTGTCTCCGTCTGTTACAATATCACCTTCGGCAATTACTTCACAAACTCTGGAAGTAGAAATAGTATAATTGCTTACGCTTTCTATTCTGTGTAACTCACGACAGAAATGAAATACTGTGTCAGTACATAATTTCAAATCTTCTTTCTTTGCTTTAGTTTCGTATGTCTTTCCAACTTCAAATTGAAAATCCCTGCACTTTAAGTTTTCATCAAACGCTTTGTATCCTATCATAGTTTTACTCCTTTATTCTGCTACTTCCTTTACCAATTCATATCATTTTCCATTTCCTTAGGTTCTTCCAAAGTGATTTTCATTTCTTTTCCTCCTGTTATTTTACTTTCAGCCTTAAAAGTAAAATAAGACTGTTTGTTATTTTAGTTTTCTGCTAATACCTTAATATTTTTACACCCTCTAGATTAGGACAATTTTTGCAATGCTTAATATCATCATTTCTTAGCCAAGTATTACAATTTGCACAACACTTCATTTTCTCTATCTGCTCTCTCAAAGAGTCTTTTGCACATTCAACTTCAAGACATTTTGCTGTTAGGTAGTTATTATCACACTTTAATTGCACTATCTGTTTTTGCAGTTCTTCAATCTGCTTGTCCTTTTCATCAAGTTGTTCAAACAACATATTTACAAAAGCAATAGTACCTTCCCATTGTTCACGAAGTTTCTTTTGTTTCTCTGCTCTTTCCCATTCGTCTATCATTCTTAGTCCTCCGAATTAAACTGTGGTATTTCACACCAAGCGATACAACTTTTGATATTTCTTGCGTTAGAATAAGCCATTTCATTTAATGCCTTAAAATACTCACCACTCCATTCACATACAGTTGGAATATACATTCCATACTTCTTGTACAAATGAGATAAACCAAAATCCCAAGAGTAAACTCTTACCAAATACAGACTAGTGGTATCTTTCGGTAAATCGTTAGGGTCTTTCCGTAAATCGTGCCATTGAATACTGTTTTCTTTTGCACCTGTAAGATAGAACTTGAAACACAAGCATTTCGTTTCGCAAGTGCTTGTTCTGTGTTTTATGTGTTTTATATAACCACAATCAGCACAGACAGTTTTTATTGCTTTTTCTTCTAAAGTCATAACTTCACCACCTCGTATGGAGTTTTTGATAATGCAGAAACCAATTCTTCAAAGTTTCTTTCTCTAATTTCTTTTGTCATACATACCAATACAGATTGTCTTTTTGATTCCAAAATACGAAAAGCATTTTCTAAATCTTCCTTGCTTGATGAATAAGCAAATTTTGTTACATCAAAACACTCAATTGTTATCGGTGTATTGATAATCAGTTCTTTTTCTTCTGGTGTAAAATCTCTCATAGAGGCTCCTTATCTCTTACAACCCAATCATAAGGTGGTTCTGGTTCAGGTTCACTTTCTTCACAAGTATCAGTATATGACCATTCATCAGAATCTAATTTTCCAAGCTTATCTAATACAGACTTTTCTAATTCATCAGTTATTCCTATGCAGCACCATTGATCTATATCATAGTTATATTGCTCCATGTTCTTTATATTAAAAGACTTAATATCAATATCAGTTGAACCTGGATAACCTGAACCATCCCTGAAATAAAAAACCGGTTCTTCATGTGAATAGATAGCATCAACTCTTACAGAACATCTGTACTGTTCTTTATTGTGTTCAAATTCAAATTCATCATTTTCATAAAATAAATCCATAATAAAACTCCAAAAAGTGATGATTTTAAGTAACATCTGGAACATTTCTAAAACTGACAATGGGAACTTTTATGGATGTTGTCAGTTCTTCATTTTCATTTACTCCGCCAACCATCAAGGCTAATAATTATTCCTTAATTTTTTCCGACAGAATCGGATATATTTACCTTATAAAAGGGAAATACCTATTTAATGCTCCTTACAAACCTGACAAAATCATCTGCATATATTCCCATTAAGAAACCGGCTGATGATCCCAAACTTATTTCTTTTTCAGTTCCATCAAGTTCATCATAAAACTGAACAAGCTCATCTTTTGAGTAATTCTCATCTGAGAAAAAAAATGTAGTGTAATCTGCAAGTAAAAAAGAATTGGTTAAAGACATGAAAAAAGCAACTTCTTCTTCTGAGTTATCAAGATTAGAATAATACCATTCACCTTCTGAAACTTTATATTCTTTCTTTGAGTTTTTCACATAGTAATATCTTAATAAGATTTCACCATAAACCTGTCTGGCTGTATATTTTTCATCAGGATAAATAACAAGATATTGCGGCAAATCTTCATAACCATTTACAATAAGAACATAAGAATTGTTCCTGTATGAACACAAAGTAATCTGAGTATAAAACTCTGAAAATGTTTCAACCGGCTCATATTGAGAATATACATTTGCTGCCATAAAACAGAACAGCAAAGCAAAAAGAGTTTTTTTAATTCCCACCATAATCATTACTCCAAAAAAAAAGCCCCGATTGTGTACGACTACAACCGGAGCTAACAGGTTTCTGCTCACCCAAAAACCCATATCAAAGGTCGTACTCTTTGATATAGATTCTTTTTATAAGTGTTATTTCTACCACTCTTTAGTAATTTTATGGTATTTATACCGTTTTGTCAATAAAAAAATGGTATTTTTACCGTTAATAACAACCATTTTATTCCAGGTGTTCTGAGCAGCACTCTAAAAAATAGTTAGCAGCATTTGCTCCGTAAAACTCAACTAAAGTATTTAAGTCTTTTGCTATCTTCTCATCAGTAAGCTTTTCATCTTTTGGAATAACAACAGAAACACGGCCTAAAATATCTGCAAATATATAATTTCCAATCTGGAAGAAATCATTAAGGTTTACCATCTTTCTTTATCAACCTTATCATAACCAAATGCCTGATTTATCTGTCTTAAACTTTTTCCTTTTGTTATTACAACAGATTCTCCAAAATCATGTTTTGCTTTTTCAACCTGAACTTTATCAAATTCCAATTCTTTCTGTTCTACAGTCATTTGAACATGTTCCTGATTTTCTGGTTTTGATTCCTGCATAAGTTTAATTCTTTTCTGCCGTCTTTGTGCATAGAAATTGTTATTCTTATTATCTGTCAAAACAACGGCAGAATTTGCCAAAGCCCAAGCCCAAAAACTATCAGCATGGCCTCTTTCATCCCTAGTTGATTCATAACTAAAATGTTTTCCACCACCTTTATCAACTCTCCTTATGCTATGAATCTGCATGTGAAAATCTTTATCATTACTTAATAAGAATTCATGCTGTTCAAGTCCTCTTTTTACTTCAATAGCCAAAAACTCTTTTGATTCTTGCGTAAACTGAACACCTTCAACACGATCCCCTACTTCCGCATGAACATCTTCATAAATATTATCACCAATCCCTGTTCTATCAATTCTTCCCCGATAAATTGGAAGCTCTCTATAAGCCTTTATAACCGTAGCTTTCTGTTTTTTATATGTTTCGTTTTTTAATTCAATTCTAGCGAAATCCCTTTTCTTCCCATCAGGAGTAATCCCAATCAAAAATAAAACACTTAAATCTTTATGCCTACCAACATCATAACCAAGGAATAATGTATTTCCATGATATTCCGGTCTATAATTTAAAATTGCTGTATCTAAATCTTTATATGCCTGAAAATCTACACCACGATTATATTCCCAATATTCTTCATCACTCATTTTCTCACAAGCTGATAAATCAATATCACACTCTCTTTTCCCCGGAGTATTTTCATAAATTAAATCTAATGAAATATAACTTTCAGATGAATCAATAAAAACACATTCAAATTCCTGCTGAAAAGTATCTAAGTCAGTATTTTGAAATATCATTTTCAGAATTTTTGTTCCGAAAGTTTCAACACGTTCTGGAGTTGAAAGCGATGGAGCAATCTTTACAGCCGTTGGAACATCAACACACAAATCACGGCAGAACCACCAAGGAATGTTATATCTTTCATAATCATAGGTTTCTTTATCAGTTAAAATATCGTAAAATTGCCCGATTTTACCCAAAGGTGAAGAACCCATTTCAATAGTTCCACCACGAGAAATAACAGGCAAAGCAGCATCATAAACAAGTTTCTGCATTTTAGCATTGTAAATAGCAAACTCATCAAGAGAAATATCACCACCTTTACCACGAGGCGGACGGCAAGGAATAGAAATAAGTCTTGACTGAGTAATACCGTTTTTATCCTGAAAACAAAGCATAGACTTGTTATCAGTTATAAGTTTTTTCTTTGCATCGCAATCAGGAATTGAATCATAAAACTGTTTAGCATAGGATATTTTTTCTAAGGCATCTTCTTCATTGTAAGAGACAAACTGTTTTGTATATCCTACCCTGTCAGGATCAAGAGCCTTTATAAGTCCTTTCAGGCTACAGATGAATGACCACCCTACACGTCTGGACTTTACTATTGCAATGAATCTGGCCATGGATTTTATATAAGCGTCCTGCCAAAAATCAAGCAACAAGTCTTTTTGTTGGAATTGAATATAAGTGTAAGCATATAAAAGTCTTTCATCTTTGGTAAACATTATCCAAGCTCCATATTTTCTACGTCAAAAACTCTCAGCCCTGGAAGTTTATTAAGATTTCCGAATTCATTTTTCAGCTTAAACTTTACTCTCTCACCTTTTTTAATAACTCTGTATGTATATAAGATTTCAGCCGGAGCAGTATCATAACCGATTACAACAATATTTGATACAGAAAGATAAGTGATAAATAAATCATTGTACTGAAACTTTTCATCTGTTATTGTGTTGAACTCTACTTCTACAGTTCCATCCTTGTGGATTCTTATTATTCCACTGTCTGCTTCTTCACTCAGGCCAAGCTCTTTTTTTATACTTTCCAAGAACTGAACCTTTTCTTTTACCGGCACTTTTTCCATCTCAGCATGACTTTTAGTAAGAACGTGTTTAATTCCGTTCTCTTTCAAAAACTCAGAAAAATCATTCATTTCTCTGTAAGATAAATCATCATTTACCGTTATGATATAAAAACCTGATTTATCTAAATTCTTTATGTCTGAATAACACTTCTTACCGGCCATCTTTTTCTACCACCTTTTCAATATCTTTTCTAAAAAATGCTGTTGTTGGATCACCTATAAAATTGTCAAGTTTTATAAAAAATCTGCTATAGGCAACACTCCAGAATAAAGTTGCTTTCTGGCCATTATATAAAACCTTATCACCATCACAGCAAGGTATTCCGTTCTTATCCTGTATATATCCGCCCTGACAAAGATGCTTTTCAATCTCAGGCAAGGAATCAAGAAATTTAATGGCTCTATCACAATCTGTTTCTACAGTTTTTTCATCTGCATAAATATGACTTGCCTTTTCACGTTTTAACAGTGTTTTAATCCACGCAATCAAGTTTTTTGTTTCTTGTTTCATAAGTCCACCCCATTTTTCATAACAAGTTCAATGCTTTCTTCTATGTCGATAAAGCTCTGCCGCCAACATTTTAATTCATCTTCTGACATTTCAATTCCTGCATGTACTGTCATAAACTAAACCTCCGTTTCAATGACAAAATAAGTTTCATCACCTGATTTAACCTTTTTGATTGCAGCAATATCATAATAAGCATCAAGTATTTTTACTTTTAAAACCTTATTACTTTCGCCATCATGGCAATGTGTTTGAAGTTCTGTTGTTATTTCTCTTAAAACTTTTGTCATTTTTTCTCCTTAATTTTTATTTTTATAGGTGTCTTGTTTTGAAGATTAAAGTCATTTATTATTCTTTCAGAAAGTTTTGACATACCTTCACAACCTTTTATCTCAGGACAAAAACCTTTATACCACCAACAATAAGGATGACAACACAAGCCTACAGCCCGGAGAAAAGGTTCATTGCTTTCTCTTAAAGTAAATACCATTTCCTGCATTGCTTTTCTGGTTTTTTCTTCTGTTCTTTCACACATCCTTTGTTTTGCCATTTCTATAAAACTTTCTGCAGTATGAATCTGCATAAACAGTTTATCTTCATAAGGATTTGAACTACGTTCTTTTCCGTTATTCCAATCAGGCCGACTACTCTCAACTTCTGGTTGTGGATGGCCTTTAGTTGCTCTGATTAATTGCATAACTACAGATTTTGGTTGTTTATCTATCATAACAAAATGAATACATCGTAGTGTTGAATGATTTGCTACAATCTGTTTAATCCAAAAAGCAACTTCATTTTTATAAATATAAATTGCATCAGGTTCAAGCATTATTCCCTGAGTTATTTTACAGGCTTCTTTGTAATCTCTCATTGGATTTTTATTTAATATTCTGAAATACACTTTATGTCTCCCTTGTATTTATGCTCTTTAAAATAAATTTCCTCACCTATTTTTCTGGCTTTTACAGCTTCCATCATAGTGTTAAAGGTACCTAGATTTATTGTTTTATAATCTATTCCTAATTGAGCTATGAATTTATTTTTTTTGTTCAAATACACACCTGTTTTTCCACTTTTATTTGAATTTAAAAGTTTTTTATTCATGGCATTTTCGCTAGGCGTAACTATTCTTAAATTACATTTTCGATTATCAAAAGTATCATGGTTAATATGATCTACCCATAATTTGCTATCAGAAATATTCATAATAAACCTATGTAATAATATTCTATTTTTTACATTACAAATATAATTATTTGATAGAGACCATTTCATCTTATTTATTTTTTCAACATCATCCAAATCGATCTTAGAAGAAATAAAATCATTGTGTTTTTTTATTTTAATAATTGCATATTCATTTCCAACAATAATTTCATTTGGAATGAATTCTACTTTTCTTAATTTTAATTCATGTATTCTTTTTATTTTTTTTTTATTTTCATCAATAAAAAGACATCCACATGATTTTGTATGTCCGTTTTTTAAGCTTGTACTAGCAACAAATGTTTCTTTTCCACATATACATTTACATTTAAAAATAACAGCTCCACATTTCGTTCTTTTTTGTGTTTTTTCAATCACAGTAAGTTTATTAAAAACATCGCCACTTTTTATAACAGTTTTCCCCATAAAATTATGCCTCCTCATCCACATCCGACATTGATTCTATAAACTCTCCGGCAGCCTGAGCTTCTGCATCGTTATGTTGAATAATTGAAACCTTTGCAATTGCTTTATCTTTAATTGCTTCAAGCGTTACAATTGTTTCTGTTTTCTTATCAGCATTATCACCCGAAATTTTACTGTTCAACAGTTTATGATAAGTCAATAATGCCTGTCTGGCAGAAGCTCTTGTTTCAATGTCATAATGAGCCTTTCCATTTTTATCATAACTGAAACCTGAAACCATCTTTCTCTGAGAAGCCGATAATTCTTTAATCTGTTTATCATCAATAACATCAAAACTGACGTTCTTATCTTCAAGTTCAATCGTGTTGTCTTTCTTAAAAGAAGTTCTATCACAAGTCAAAACTTCTTTACAGAATTTAATATCTTCACGGAAAATATCTTCAATTTCCTGCAAAGAATTTGAGTTTAATATTTCTTCAACACGTTTTCTTACATGCGGCTGATGTATAACCCATGAACCCCAACTCTTAAAACTTGCACCAACGGCAGCACCAGAACGATTAATCTTTCCACAAGTTTTTGACATTGGACTTGTATAAAATAAAATGAACAATCTTTCTCTTTGAGAAAATTCTTCTCCAAAACCGCTGAGAAGTTTTTCAAGCTTTTCATCACCTTCTTTGCCTTCTGGCAATCTGAGTATATCTTTAATTTTTTCAGTAGTTGGTAAATCACCTGGTTTTGGCATTTTCATTCTCCGGTTCTTCACATTTATGAATCAGATAACCGTAAGTCTTACGGCCATTCTCCGTAACAAAAGGAACTAACTCAGGTTCACATACAACACATTTTCCAGGAGCTGTAGCAATAAACCTGATTTCTTTTCCACATTTTTCACATTTCTGCATTGTTTTTTCCTAACCTTAATTTAAGGTTTTGACCATTTATACTCATGCAGTAATTAAGTCTTTTTACTTCACCTAAAATCATGTCAAATTCAATGCTGCCAAAAAAATTATCAATACTGCATAAATTCATTAACTGTTTATCAAAATCATTATTATCACAATCAGACTTTTCTAATCTTGAATTAACAGTCAATGAAACTACGGCAGATTTCTCAATTCCAAATTTGAGATGCCCTGTAAAACATTCTTTTTTGAATTTATCAACTTCTGAATTAATATCAGCAAACAGCATTTATCCCACCTGTTTATAGCCATTATACTTTATTCTTACACAAAAGTATAGTTGCAAGTTTTTTTCTTACTTACAAACCCAAAAAAAGCCTTAAAAATGGCTCTAGGATTGCAAATTTAAGGCTTTTTAACGTTAAATAATGAAATATCATTACAAAAGCCTTTTTAACGTCTTATTTTAAATATTTAACTTTCCCGAAATTCATATTCCGGAAACAAATACTTAAATAATTTACGTTTAATTATGTAAGTTGGATTCTTTTTAGTTATAGAACTTTTTGTATCTTCACAGATCAGTTTTCCATCTTGTTCATAAACAAAATCAGCCTGATAAAACACGGCTCTTTCACCTTTTGTTTTTGGCACAATCTGAAATCTTTTCTGCCGTTCAAGATTTTTTATTACTCCATCTTTTTCAAGTAATTTAAGTTCTAGCCATCTTAATGATTCTTTTTTTGAATCAAACCTGATGTTATCAACTATAGTTTTTTCATTGTTATATTTTGACTTTGATACTCTTTCTGAACAACGGCTGCACATACCTGGAACAATACTTCCACGTTTACTACAAAATGAGTAACCAAAAGCTTCTCCCTGAAAAAATTTACAGTTTACTTTTCCCATCAGAACAACCTACATAAAGCCGGAAGTGTATTAGGATTCTTGATACACTTTCCGGCCACATTAATTTTTTCACTCTGTCTTTTTCTTAGACAAAGCATTTGAGATTATAGGAATAAGAATTCCAATAATCAAAGAAATAACAGATGCAATTGCTGAAATGAGTTTTGAGAAACTATCCTCTGACATTTCTGCAAAAGCAGCAGCAAATCCGCTGATTACCATACAGATAATACTTGCAATAAGTATACCGTCTTTCTTTTCTGATTTTTTGTAAGTAACAATAATAAGACCACCAAAACCAAAAGCAGTAAGAGCAATAGCCGGTAAATCATTACCAACATCTGTAAAAGCACCAAGCACAAGACCGCCAATCAAAGCAACAATAGCAATGATTGTGAAAATTGTTTTTTTGCTCATCTTTTCTACCTCCCTTTTCAAAGTTTATATTTCATCCGGTTTTATTGTGATTAAGGTAACTTCCGTTACACGCTGCATGTAGCAGACTTTTCACCACTAAAAACCGGCAAAATCCTGAAATGGTATATCAGAACCATCACCACTAAACTCTGGTTGATTATTTACTGTATTGTTAGTAGGTTCAAAATGTGGAACTCCACCAGAATTACTGTTTTCATCTGACTTTCCACCAAGCAACCGAACATTCTCAGAAACAATCGTTATACGGCTTTGTTTCTGACCGTCTTTTTCCCATCTGTCCTGTTTAAGATAACCTTCTACACAAATCTGTTTTCCTTTTGTGAGATAAGGTTTCAGATTTTCTGCTGTCTTTCCCCAAATTGTTACGTCAAAATAATAGACTTCATCAACCCATTGATCTCCACTTTTTCTTGAACGATTTACAGCAATGCTTACATTTGCTCTTGCCTGACCGTTTGGAGCATAACCAAAAGAACGTTCATCTGAACCTAAATCTCTTGTAAGACGGCCGATAAGTATTACATGATTTACATCTGTCATAATTTATATTTCCTCCTGTAAATTAATTCCTATTTATTTTTTCTGAAATCATCAGCAATAATATTTATGACTTTTGAATCCTGTCTTAAACGACTGATAACGTCTTTATTCATGTAATTCTCAAAACAATTTTCACAACCATCAGGACAATTACAGTTTCTTCTTAAATGGCCGTTACTCATAAGCATTGTAGGTAATCCTCTTACATGACGTTTATCAATGATGTAACTCAGCCAATCTTTTTCTGCATTACTGCCGTTAGTTCTTCCTACTTCATCAATTGCAAGAAACGGAATGGATGCAAGTTCCTTTACAATTTCCAATTCTGTTTTTTCAGCTTTCATAGTGTAAGATTGGCGGATCATTGTTGAAATTTCATACATAGTGTAAATCTTGCCTTTTAATTCTTTTGCAAGAATTGAACCAAGCATTGTTTTTCCGGTTCCATTACTTCCAAGTAGAATTATTTTTTTTAATTTGAAATTCAGCATTTCTTTTATAGCATCCAAAGCTTCTTTCTGGCTTTCAGTTATTGCTTTATAATCATTAATCGTTTTTTCATAAAACTCTGGTTCAATATTGCATGTATTATAAAATTCAATTTGTCTTTCACGTTCTTTTGCTAATTCCATTTTTTCATGGAGTTTTTGTTTTTCAGCAGCACATTCAGGACATGCATCATAAATCCATTTAGAACCATCATCATAAAATTCTGTTTTCACTACATAAGGTTTATGATTTTCATTTTTTGAACATTTAACTTCCTGTTCTGTTGTTTTTATAATATTTTTAGGCTTTAGAAAATTAAACTGTGGCAATCCTTTGTGTATTTCTGGCATTTTATTCATTCTCCTAGAACCATCCATCTTGATCGTTTAAGTCTTTTTTGACTTTTGGATTATTGTTTTGGTGGCAATTATTTTGAAAATTAGGTTGCTTTTTTAATTGATTTTCATAAGCAGTAATTCCCCAATTTTGCAAAGCAGCCCTATCACTTGCATATTTATAACCTTTCATTTCTTTACGTTCTGAAAAATACTGAATGAAAGCATCCGTTTTTTCTTTGCCATATTTTGAAATGAATTTGTCATATTCTTTTTGAGAAAGTAATACATTTTGAAATTCACCAAACTTTAATTTTGGTTCTTGTATTTTTTGTCTTTTTGTTTTTTCAGGTATATTTATATTATTAATACTTGTATTATTAACTCTTGTATTATTATCTTTGACAGAATTATCAACCGTGCCATTGACAGAATTATCAACCGTGCCATTGACAGAACTATCAACCACATTAATATAAATACGTCTTTCTTTAATTATTTGACCATCTTTTATATATTCACATTTAATTAAAGAAAGTTTTTCAAGATGGGAAATGTATCTACTGATTGTACATGAATCTACATCATATAATTTTGCTAAATAATCATTTGTAGCAAAACAATAACCTTTCAAATTACTTAAAGCTGTAATTTCTGCAAATACAATCTTTTCAATAGGTTTTAAATTTTTATTGTATCTAACTTCTGGTGTTAAAATTGCAAAATAACTAGGTAATTGTTCATTCATTTTTTATTACTCCTGACAATATTTATTCCACAATGTAGGCAAACAATACTGAACAATTTTTTCAAAATCCCCATCGTTTTTTGGAATAATATTTTTTATTAAATTATTTCTTAAATCTATAAAACATAGCATATCCTCTTTGGCTGTCATAAAATCTATGATCCAATCTTTTGAATATGGAATGTGCGAACAATTATTTAAATCTTTAGAAAAGAAGTCTGGTATTTTTTCAGGAATAAACATACCTACAGAATGAAATTTTTGATGTAATAATGTTGGAACTAAAACAAGATTTACAATTTCATTATTTTCTCTGTTCATATCAATATGATGAACCTGATATTTTTTTGAATCAAAAAATAAACCTAACTGTTTTTGATATTCTATAACATAATTCATATATAATTAATTTTCCTCCCAAAAAAAATGACCGCCTATGCCTGTTACTTCATAGACGGCCACAAGTTTTTGTTGCCAAAAACCCTTAATAAATGTAACAGGAACTTTATTAAAGGCTCTTTATAAACGTTTAATTAACCGTTTTTATTACACAAACGCTAAATATACCGTTTATATAATAAAAAAATACAGCCGTTTACTGATTATGTCAAGAACTATTTTTTTTATTTCATAAAAAATCTCCTGATTTTGTTATAATTTTGTTATAATTTGTTATCGCCATCTGTTTCGCATACCTTTTTTTCCGGCTCTGCTACGCTTTTCCCTGAGTTCTTCCTGTTTAATACGTTCATTTTCTTGAATTTCTTCTGCATCAATAACCCTTTTTATATCATAAAAAAGATTATATGTTTTCTTAGGAAGTTTTCTAGGTAATATACCTAAATGTGCATATTCTGATAAAGCTTTCATAAGTTTCTTGAATTGCCAGGAACTGAGATCATCTAAAATATTCCAATAAGTAATATAAAAACTAAATTTATCCATCGTTTTCCCCTTCCTTAATAATTTTGATTTCTTTATTTTCAAGATTAAGAATGTATTCTTCAATCTTGTACCAATCTATATCATCAACCATGAAAACATTTTTATCCCCCTTACCAATTTATAACTTCTTCTGGCTTTTCTTCCGGAGGCACAATTTCACCATACGCAAGAAAAATAGTACCATTTTCATTATGAGCTAATTTTTCACACGGATAATCAAATTGCACATCCTGAATCCATACTGTCAAATGTTTACTTTTAGGTTGATAAACCCAAGTTGCACCACTATAGACAACAAGAGATTCTTCATCTGTATCTTTTTCAAAAATCTCTAAAACCGGCATATTTATTCCCCCTGAGCAGCCAAAGTCATTGCTGCCAAATCATCCATATCTTCAAGAGCATTATCCATATCAGCCATATCAATAATTCCTATGCTGTTATTCTTCTGAACAAGCTCATTACATTTTCTATAGGCCATTTCTACCCTTCCCCTAAGATGTGGATATTTTTCCAAGAATTCATCCCAGGTTTTACATTGCTGATGAAAAAAGTTATGTTCATCAGGTGTAAGGGCCATAATATTCCAAGCCTTTTCAATTGCAGCCGGACAAGCACCACGGCTAACAATATGATGAAAATGAACCGGAGTTCTGCCGGATGCTTCTGAATAAACAAGATATTCTCTCATTTCTGAGATCGTTCTATCATCGTTTATATCGTGTTCCTGTTTTCCTCTCCATATTTCCCATTCATACAGCACACTTCTAACTGTTGCCTGTAAGTCATCAGGAAGTCTGCACATTGTTGCAAGATGATACATAAGACCATCAATAAAATGGGATCCGGCAAGTGTATTAGCTTCTGAAATATGTATACTTCTTAGTTCACCGGTGTATCTATTTGGAATCTTATCAGCATACAATTCAAGTAAATCCAGATACAAAGAATATTTTTCTTCTTCTGTTGGAAGTCTATGATCTTTTTCATCAGATTGAAAAATAACTGTTACAAGTTTCCAAACAGCCCTTAATTGTTTGAATGTTCTATGCTGAAAAGCAGCATCAAGTTCACATTCAAGAAGTATTTCCTGTTGAGTTCTTTTTTCACGTTCTGATTTTGACTTGAACATTTTCTGCAATGTTATCAAGTCTTTATCATCAGTTACTTTGAGAACTACTTTATCATTTACTAATACACCATGAAAAAAGCTGCAGATTTTCATTGTACATACCTTTTAATCAAAATAATGATGAAGTTCTTCTTCACAATCATCTGCATCAAAATCAAGTTCAATTGGCAATTCATTAAGTATACATTTAAGAATCAAACATTCAAAAGAATCATACTTTTTCAATGTTGAAATACCATCTGTAGAATATTTAGTTTCATTGTCATAAAAAACTCTGAATATTTTCCACGGATTAGTATTATATCTACTAAATGTAATAGCCAATTTTTCACCGTCATTATCTGGTTGAAAATCAAACTTTTTATAGTAAAAACCTCCACTATGTTCTTCATTGCTTTCGACAACTTCATAAGAATATTCTGTTTCATCATCACAACATATTTCTTTGAACTTTTTTACAATGTCTGAAAACTTTACTGCATGATCTGTAATAAGTAACATATCTCGAATTTTTGTCTGAACTTTGACAGCTAAATCTTCTTTTAGTTCATTTTCTGTAATATTCTTGATTGTCTCTGCAATTAATGTGTTATATGAATTTAGTTTTACACTTTCAGCAATATTTCCCACTTGTTTTTTTATTTCATCAGAAATAGCTCGTGAAAATTCCCAATTAAAAGCTGAATCGACTGCATCTTTGATTACTGATTCAATCTTTTTCTGGATAGCGTTTTCGATAACATGATTTTCTTCAAGTTCGTGAATCTTATCTTGAATTATTTTATTAACATTTAAGTCCATACATTCCCCCTAAAAAATGTCATTTACATTCTGTGGTGTTGCTTCAAAAGCAGCATCAGCAGCGGCCATTTCTTCATCTGTCATACCGTTCATTTCATCAAAAGAAGGCTGCTGTGGTTCTGCTTTTGGCTGTTCCTTTGTTTCAGTTTTTGGAGCTTCTTCAATAGCCGGTGTTTCGTTTACAGTTTCTGCCTGAACATCTGTAACTGTATATTCAACATCGTCTGTAAAATCCTTAATATCCTCTCTTTCTTCACGGATAACAGCATCCATTGCTTCAATTGAGATAGGACAAAGTTTAAGGGCCTGAATAACTACAGTTTTCAAAGCCATTGCATCAAAATTCTTGTTCCAGATGTTATTTGGATCTTTTGAATCATAAGCCTTTGAAAACTTATTACGGTGATTTTCAACATCCTTCTTTGACATTACCTTAAACTGAGAACCACCATTACAAAGTTCAACAAGACAATAATAACCAATTATGGCTCCTCTTTCTTTCATAATGTCAATTTTATGAGAAAGAGTTCTTCCCATGCCAAGCTGAACTTCAAAAATATCATTTTCATGGATAGGTTCAGCAGCAATTGTTTTAATTGTGTTTGAACGTCTGGCTAAGGCAATTAATCCTTTATATCCCATCTGCATGTGGCAAGTCATTTCTTTCTTGCCGTTTACAGTCTCATTATATGGAATTAAATAAGCCTGGCCTAAAGTTCCATTTAATTCCAAACCATAGGATGCAGCTTCTCTTAAAGAACGGAAGATAGAATCCTTTGTGCAAATCCTAAGATTAGGCATTTTAGGATTTGTAATTGCCAACATTGCAGACTGCATAAATCTGTCTACATTTACCGTATTTGCCGGTAAAGCCTGTAAGAATGATTCTTTTCTGTCTTTTAACCATTCTCCAAGAGTTCCTTTTTTTTCAGTTGTAGCAACTTCATTAGCATTAGAACCGTTTGTTTTCATAGTTTTTTTCTCCTGTTTAATATCTATGATTAATTTGCAATTTTCTTTTCAGAAATTCGCAAAATCCTTTTTGATGATTCCTTTTTATAATCATCAAAAAGTCCTGATTTTTTCAAAGCATCTGTATCTATTGAAACCTTTTTCTGCAAATTATAAGAAAGTTTGAAACGTTCTCCATTTCCACAAACTTTTTCAGCAGTATTGCTTTCACTATGACTTAATGCAGAAAGTTTAATCAAAATAGAATTTTTCAAAGCACTTTCTCTCTGTTCCAGATCTTTAATCTGCTGCTGAACATCCATTCTTTCTGCAATTAAATCTTCTGTTTCAGCATCAAGCTCTACTTCATCTGCAATGTTCAGATTTGCTGTATATTCACTTTCAGAATCAAGTCCAATTGGTTCTGGTGGATTATCTGCAAGAACAAAGTTTTCCCAAAAATCCTTTTCAGCAGGAATTAACCTTGTATAAATAAAGTCATCATTACGTCTGATAACATAATGTCTTGCAGTTTTTGAATTAAGAAAAAATGCCGTAAGGATAAACCAAGCAAGGCCTGTTACTGCCATATAATGCTGAACCTGACAATAATAACTATCAGGAATTTCATCATCACTAAAGCCATCACCTTTGGTAGAAGTTTTAATTTCATATCCACCAAGACCTTCAACTGTTTCCCCACCTATTGTTACCTGATGATCTGCATGGCATAGTCCATCCAAATTAGCGTTCATAAAAGGAACTTCTAAAGATGTATATATACCAGGAACACTTACAATTTCAATCCCAAGTTCTTCACTTGCTTTCTGCATAATAGGTTTTTCAAGAATATGTCCCCACTCTGTAGAAGCATTTCCTTTAAACCCTTCAACGTTCTTTTTTGAAAGATATACTGTCAAAGGACTTGCATATTTATTAAGCCCCATGATAGCTCCTACATCACTTCCACCAATTCCGGTAGTTCTTAATTCAAGCCATTTTTCAGGTTCTTTATCCTGTTCAATTGGTGTAAACTTTGCTTTGATAAATTGAGTACAATCAATCATAGAACATCTCCTTCTTTGTATTCACTTCCGGCTTCCTGAATTGACATTTTGTCTATTTTTTCCTGAACATCATCAGCCCTTTTACACCATAAAGCAATCATAAAAGAATCTTTGGCCTTAGATGCAGCACGAATAAAATTATCTTTCATGGCCTTTAATTTTGAATATTTAGTCATAATCTTCCCCCTTCTATTCTGCTTTTCCACAAGAAAAAGGTTTCATTCTTCTCTCAGCTTCTCTACAAGCTCTGTCTATACGTTCTCTTTCTGCCTGAGAAGGTTTATCTATAAGGAAAGCCTTTCTTATTTTTTCAACACACTTATCAGTAAGCCTGAGACCTTTATTTGTATTAATGACATACCCTTTTTCTATCCCCAAAGCTGTAGCCAATAATTGATTATCACAAGACATAATATAATTACGGCGTTTCAAAAAAGAGATTATGTCATCAACTGATATTTCAAGCCCTAGAGCTACAGTTTCAATAACATGATCCATAGGCTGACTTAAATAATGTTCTGTTGCTAATGCTGATGCGACTTCAATCCATGTTTCTTTTGTATTAGGAAGTACAAAATTATTCAAATCTGTTTGTTCCACAGGAATTAGACTTGAAAACTGAATAATTGCATTAAATACATCAATACAACGTCTGTCATCATCAAATTCATTGCAAATATCATTTATTTCACTCAAAGAAAGTGTGTCTTTGGCTTTTAGTTCATCAATTTTTTCAAAAATATTTACTAACATGATTTGTATTCTCCTTAATTTTCACAATATTCATTTTTCATTTTTTCAGATAATGCATAAATCTTCTTAAAATCTGAAATATCTAATTCATTACAGATATAATCCATAGGTTTCATATCTTTGTTAGAAGCTCTTGTTTTTACATCAATCGAAGTATCACGTTTTACAAGATTCCAGAACTCATGCCATGCAGCACTATAATTATTCATTACTGAACCCACTTTCTGAATGTTCTGCCAAAGATGATTTCTTGCATTTTCTGATGGAGTTTCTACAAGTTCACAATTAGCAATTTTCTTTTCTACATCAGCTTTGTAATTTGAAAGATCTATATTCTCTGATCTAAGTCTGGCAATTTCTTCATCAGCAGCAGCCTTAAACATTTCCATTGCCTGCATCATTCGCAATGATGGTGTAAGTGATGTATCTACAGCCTTTACCGCTCCGGTAAAGGTATTTTGATTTGTCTGATTTCCCTTTAAATGTTCAAGTAATATAGTAATTTCTGCTTCATTCCAATAAGTAGGCTTACCATTTTTAATTTTCTTGTTTGGTAAACATTTTTTTGCATTTTCAAGAATTACTTTGGGGCTTGTATTTAATTGAAATGCAACTTGTTTTGTTGTCATCAATTCCGTATTGGAATTACCTGAAATTTCTGCTAAACTCTGGAATGAGTTTACCGATAATGAATTTGTATTCATTTGAACTCCTTGCGTTGTAGGTTCCGGTGTGGTAATTGGTAGCCTACTTCGCTTGTTAGAAAAAGAAAGCCCTAAAAAACCTTTTCACCTAAAAATAGGTTCTGCACGAAAAGGTCTCTTAGGGCTGTAAAGTTGCAAAGCAACTTAGAAATGTGCAGATAATTTCTAAACTGCCTTTAAGGATTAACAATCCTTTTGTATTTTCTTTGCATTTGCAAAGTTTATAATTATTTTATATATGCAAACACATTATTTGTCAAGCAAATTCTTTGTGTTTACAAAGTTTTTTTTATGGAATTCTGGATTAGATTAAAAGCATTAATGAAATCTCAAAAAATAACACAAGAAAAACTGTGTAAAACTTGTGATATTAGTCTTGCAACTTTTGTTAGTTGGATTCATAACAACAGATTGCCTGATTTATTATCTGCTATAAAAATTGCTCAAACGCTTGGTACTACAGTAGAATTTTTAGTAACAGGCAAAAATGATAATGCTGCTGAACAACAATTAAAAGAACTTAAAGCAAAATTAGCTGACTTAATAATGTTCAAAAAATAACCTCCTATAAAGACTGATTAGAAGTTTACCAGACCGGCATCTTTAATCGCTTGAAAAAGAAAACCCTTAGAATTCTTTCCACCTAGATAAACTAGGTTAGGAGCGGAAAGAACCCTAAGGGCTGTAAAGTTGCAAAGCAACTTAGAAAAGCTCCTATTTTTCCTAAATTGCCTATTAGGATTAACAATCCTTTTATATATATAACCAAATTGATTATGTTTATATTATTATACTCATTTAATTATTTTGTCAAGCACATACTTAAAAAATTATATATAATTCCGATATAACTTTAGAGGTATATATGGAATTTTGGAATAAAATAAAAGATGAACTTGACTTTAAAGGAATTTCACAAAAAGAATTTGCTGCAAAACTTGATATAAATATCCAGACTTTTAGAAATTCTATTTCTCTTAACCGGTTACCAGATTTAGTTACAGCTTATAAAATGGCACAGGAATTGGATCAACCTTTAGAATATTTTATAAATGATGATCCTGTTCCACCTAATAATTATCATCTTCCAACAAGAGAAATAGAGTTGCTTTCAAACTATAGAAAACTCTCTGATAAAGAAAAGAAAACTATAGATTTAGCAACACAAATTCTAGCATCGGATTATAAAGAACCAAATTCAGATATTTTCTAAATAACCTCCTGTAAAAAACTAATGAACACACCCAACAAGTTAGATATGTCAATATCTAACTTTAGGATATATCCTAAAATTTTCAGAAATTTTATCAAAGTTGTAATTCTATCAACCGTTGCCTGAGCTTCATTAAATGAATAAGAATTCCGACCTCTTATTTTCACTTGCGAAATCAATTTCGCAAGTCCAAGCTTTTCTAGCACCATATTGATTCGCTTTGTTTTAAAGGGTACGAATTCTATTTCATACCCTTTTTCTTCAATGATTTTCTGAATTGTTCTGGTTGTTACACCTAAAGATTGAGCTAATTCTACAGAAAACTCTCCAAAATATAAAAAATGATCCTCCTATACGATATTTTTTCATTATCGTATAGGAAAATGAGTATTTGAATTAACTTGAATTTGCTTGAATCGTTACTTTAATTGCTTAAAGGTAAATTAAAGTAGAATAATGATATATTTTTTATTGACAAATAATGTTTTAACGCTATAATACAATTAAAGTCAGATCGATCCCATAAAACAATTAAATGTTTTGGGTATGCCGTGGCTGCGGCTTCGGTGGAGATTAAAAGTTCCTGACTATTAAACTAGGTTACCTTCATAATCTTTTGATTGGGTATGCCGTTAGTGATGTTGCCTATTGCACTCACTCTCGGTAAGGTGTAATTCCTAGTTTTTTTTATTTTAACCTTATAACTTTCTTTCTGTAATAAATCAAAACTTCATCAGCCTTAATATTTGCTGCTACAGCCTTTTTCAAATTATCAAATTGTAATCTTGTAAGATCTTGTGAAATGGTAATAAAACAACTTTCAGCTTGTTCTACAGATCTGTTATATTGTGTTGTAGCCTTATCTGATGTATCTTTTATCTCCATAAATCCATGTTTACCAGGTTTTTTATAAAATGTATCAGATTTTTTACCACCAACGTATTCATTATCAAGTAAATAAATATCATATCCTTCTTTAGCAAGAATTTCACATGCTCTAAATTCATCAGCATATTCACCATTTTTATTAAAAGCATCCAATTTTTCTTTTGCTACATGAAAATTTTTGTATGGCTCATAACTTTCATTTTCAAGATAATTCAGTAATTCTTCTCTTTCTTGTTCTGAAAGTTCCATTACCCCTTTATATGTAAATCTACCTCTTTCATCTCTGGGGTGAACAGCACTATTAAAAGCCTTTTCTACAATACCATAATTAAATGATATATAAATTTTTGGTCTTACAAGTTCTTCATAAACAAATTTCTTTACTAACAGTTTCATAATTATTCCTCCTACCTGAGTAATAATTATACACTATAAGAATATTTGTTTAAACGTTGTTTTCTTGTCTAAATTTCTCTACCAATTCACCGGTAGATTCACACATATTTCTTTCTCTGGCATTTTTTAATTTTGCCGTAATTGTCTGCTGAGAATAGCCTTCAATTTCTTTCTGTAACTTACCTTCTTTAAGCTGCTCCAAAATATAACGTTCATCTTCTTTCAGGTTCAATAAATTGGATGGCTTAACTTTATATATTAATGACGTTATCAATAAAAATAATACCAGATAGATGCCATGTATTAAAATTGATATTGGAAGAAGTCTTTGAAGTGAAAAAGAAACTACAACGTTAATTCCATAAATTATTGTAGCCGGCCATTTTATTTTTGGATATGCACCAAAAGAAATAAGCAGAAAAAATATTGTTCCATAATTATAAAATGTATTAACATAAATTAATGAACAGGCATAAATTATAAATCCAAAAGCCATTCCAGGACGAGCAAAAAAGAATATAAGAATTGCAATCAATATACAACCTGCAATCCTTAATTCTGCATGATATTGAATTGGTGATAAAAAATACTGATAAAAATGACATGCTGCAAGAAGTAAATGAAGCAACAAAATAATGCCTAATATTTTGTCGCTTCTTAATGAGTTATATCTTTGTTTTAATTTATTTAATATATTATTCATTCTACTGAATTAATCGGTTTTAGAAGAACACTTCTTTAACATTAATTAGCAGATGATAGTTTTTAATTACTTTTATGTTGTAGATCAATCATGTATAAGATTCTCTTAATTTTATTTTCTTCTCCTGTAATGTAAAAAGGCTCTGCTCCAAGTTGTATACAGAATTGTTTTATATAAATGAAGATTTGTGGTATATCTTTGTATAATTCACCATTAATAAAAGTATCTAAAAATTCACTTAAATCTTCATCACTATTAAAACTACAAATAATTTCTGTTGTAGCATTTGTAGTTAATAATTGTTTAACAAACTTAAAATAAAAGAGCTGATTGCTTGAAACAGATGTTATTATATAGTTGAATTCCATGTTCTCATCACAATATCTTAAAGCGTTAATTTCTTCTGTAGATTCTGTATTCTTTGGAACTCTTATAGTCTGTGCCGATAATAATACTGTAAACGTAACTAATAATAATACGACTGAAATAATTTTTTTCATAAATAATCTCCTTAAAATGTTATTTATTATCTGCCTTATTTAAGGCCTGATACCTGTATTTAATCTGGCTGACATATTGCCTGGAAACTTTAAGTTTTCTTGCAATATCACTCTGCATTACTCCGGCTTCAAGTTCTTTAATTATAGCCTTAGCCATTTTACATTGTAAATCATGGGGAACTTTATAGGCTTTTACATTAAATGCTTTCAAAATCTGTAAAACTCTGTATCGCTTTATTCCCATTATTTCAGATATTTGATCTGCCGTATAATTTTCTTTTGCCAATTGAACTATTTTTTTATTGCGTTTAGGTATTTCTGCTTGTGTCATTTATTTGTAGCTCCTGTTTTGTATTTAGCATGATAAGCCGGTAATTCTGAATCAGGAATTTTAACCCATTCCATAACACTTTCTCTGCTCCAAACTTTTCTTCCTCCTACCCTAGCATCAGGAATACCACCTTTGCATTGCAGATACCTTTTACACCTATATGTTGATAAAGACATTCCTCCTTTCTTCTTCCAACATTCTTCATCATTATACCATAAAGAAGGAAATAAAGCATCAAAATCTTTTTTATTTTTTTCAGATGAAGCAATGTCCTTTATCTCTTTTAATTCTTTAAGAATCTCATTAAATTCTGGTATATCCATAATCTATCCCCTTTTACAGTTTTTTATTCTGTTCTTCCTTACGGATATTCTTTCCAAGAATTATTTTCCATGCAAGTTTAATCCTATACTTAAACTTCATCTGAGAAATAGTATCAAAGAAACAATCCCAAGATTGATTTACAAGTGAATACTGTTTACGTCTTACAAGTTGTCTTAATTTTTTCTGCTGCTTATTACTCATAATTATCCCCTACAGTTTTTTGTATGTAATACCGTTATCATCAATAAACTTTCTTAAAGCAAGAAGTTTTGATGCCGGAGCAGTTACTTCAAGTTTAAATGTTGCAATAGGATCTTCTGATTGTTCTGAATTAACAGGTTCTTTTACCACTCCACTATTTTCTACAGTCATAGAATGTGGAGTAATAGTCTGAATTTCTTCCTGATGTTTTACAATTTCAGCAGCCTTTTTTTCTTCTTCTGCCTTAATTCTTGCACGATTTTCTTTAAGCTGATTTCCCTTTTGAAGTGTTGCGTTCAAGTCCAAAGTTTCAAGATAAAAAGACAGTAAGATTTCAGAATCTTCACTTTGCATACTTTTCAATGTTGCCATTTCACCGTTTATTTTTTCTACAATGGCCTGACATTCTTCCATGATGGTAGACATTTTTTCTGTCTTATTAAGCCATTTTGGATTAAATACAAGATCCAACGGAACAATAGTAAAATTAAGAGTATTCCAAAATTCTACAATTTTTGCTTTCTTTTCATCCTTTTCCTGCTGAACAGCCTTATCAGTAATTACTTTCAAATCGTTGGATGCAGAATCAATTTTCTTTTCCAAGTCTTTCATTACTGAGATAAATTCTTCTAAAGGCTTATTCCAGGTTGCTGTTGCAAGTTTTCTTTTATCAGCAACATCATCTTTAAGTTTGTTAAGATAGGCTTTATCTGTCTTTGCAGCATCAGGATTATCCAGATACCTTTCAACCGTATAATTTTTTAATTCATTTTCTAATGCTGCAGAAAACTCTTTTGCATTACTTGTAAGCTTTCCTACAACAATATCTGTTACCAATTCAAAATCAGATACCTGAACATCTGATTTTGACACCTTTAAAGCCGTTTCTTCATTCTGAATTACAGCCTGGATTTGTAGTTTTTCATTAGGCATAAAATCTTCCTTTATCCCTGTTTACAGGATATAGCGGATGCAGGACTTGAACCTACGATCTCCGGATTATGATTCCGGTGAGTTAACCACTACTCCAATCCGCATTGTTCTTAACGGTATTATTACCGAAATTTTTATAATATCGGTAGTTCTACCTTTAATTTTAATATAAAGGTATATTTACCATTTGTCAAGAAAAATATTAACATTTTACCGTTTTTATGCGATAATATAGATATGAGTAAACTTTCAGATAAAATAGAAGCCTGTTATAAGGCCATAGGAAAAGACAGAAAACATTTTTCTCAGGAAATAGGAATTTCAGAATCAACAATACGCAATTGGAAACGTTTTGATTCAACACCTGCTGCTGATTTACTTTTCAAAATAGCACAATACTTTAATGTTCCTATGGAATATTTTATGGATGGTAGTGAAAACCCTTTATCAGACAAGGAAATTGCAACAATAATAAAACTCAGAAAACTTACTGATGAACAATTAAGAATGATTAATTATATGATAGATAAGTTTATAGATGAGAATAAATAAACCTGACAGACAAAAAAATCTGTCAGGCTCTTTGTATTAAACACTCATAGGCATTACAATATGAATGTAGTTGTTTTTATTTTCACCACTTTCACGAACAATTAATGCTTTTATAACTTTCTTTTCTTCATTAAATGTAAAATCAATTGAGATATTATCTGCTGAAATTACTTTAAGGATGTCAGAAAGATATAAAGCATTTAAGGCAATTTCCACCGATTCACCTTCATAAACAGCTTCTATTTCTTCCTTAGAGCTTCCCATTTCTGTTTCTGGAGATGTAATTTCTACTTTGTTTTTATCAATAATAAATTGAACACGGCCGTTTTTCTGAACCATAATACATGCAGACTTTATGGCATCTTCAAGTTCTTTTTTTGCTACAGTTAAAGTATGATCCAAACCAGATGGAACGACCTTCTGCCACATAGGATATTGACCGTCAATTAGAGTTGTTGAAACTTCAAGATTCCCTGATTTGACAGAAAACGTCTTATCTGTAATTATAATTTTTATATTACCTTCATCTGTTCCAAACTTTTCTAAAAAAGAAAGCATTTTAATCGGAATAATTGCAGGAACAATATCTGAATCAAAGCCTTCACAATTACAAATACTCATTCTGCGGCCATCTGTAGCAACCATTGTTAAGCATCCGTCATTCTTGCATAAATAACAGCCTGTCATAATATATCTGTTTTGATCTGTTGATACTGCAAAAATTGTATTCCTGATTAAGTTCTTAAAATCTTTTGCTGAGACTTCTATTGCAGTATCATAATTATTTTCTTCCACAATAGGAAACTTATCTGCAGCAAGAGTTTTTATTTTGAACTTTATCTTCTTACCTAATGGTTGAACGACTATTTCATTTCCATTATTAAATATTTCAACATCACCCATAGGTAACGATGAAATGACAGTCAGGAACTTATCACAAAAAACTGTAAGTTCCCCTTCTTCTTCAATCTCAGCTCCAAAGGATGTAATAACCTTTACAGTTGAGTTTGTGCATTTTACTACAACCTTATTATCTGCTGTTTGTAAAAGCACATTTGAAAGAATAGAAATAGGACTTTTATTTGTAATAATGTCCTGAGCAATTGTAATAGCCTTTAATAAGGTTTCACGATTAGTTGTAAATTTCATAGTTTTTTACTCCTTGTCTACGAATTTTATGTTTGATGCTTTTTTCTTATCAATATATGTAATTACATCATCTATAAAGAAAGCAAAATAAATCTTTTTACCTTTTTCACCTCTTGTAAATTCAACAAAGGCAACAGACTTATTTTTCTTTGCTTCATATACGATACGATTTACCTGTTCAAACAGAATAACTTCTTCATAATTCTTATAACGTTCTTTCCATTTCTGATGTATTTCTGTTGAATTATCATTTATTAGTTCTACGATTTCTCTTGTCGTATAATATTTCTTACCTTCGTGTTCTATCATTTTGACACTCCTTTTTTGATTTTATTTATCACAGCACAACATTGACAGGCTTCTGCTATGAGATTAATAAGATTGTTTAACATTGTATCTGTCAAATTTGGAATAAAACTCATTATATCTGCTCTAATATCACTCCACATTCTTTCTAAGTCATCACAAATAATCTTTGCCGGAAACATTACTTCTTCTATTTCTTCCTTTAAAATTGCATATCCTTCATGATAACTGTTATATTTTTCACCATAAGTTTCTATTGCATTTCTTGTCTCAATCTCTATAGCTTTCTTTATAAGTTCTATAGTTTCTTTCTTAATCATATTTCCCCCTTTTATGTTTATTCATTACATAATTATGAATTGATTTATGTTGATTTCTTTTTAAGAAAATAAGTTCATCAGCTGGTCTGTTATAGTACATATCAAGAACTTTTAATTCTGCCGGTGTAATTTCTATGTCTCTTAAAACACCATCTGAATTATGAGTTTCTAATCTATGATGTATAACCCATCCATTAAAATCATCATTCTTTGCTAAAGTGTAATTTTCAATTTTTTCTATTTCATTGGTTTTAATATAAATAGAAAAACACCTATTCTCTCTGTCATACTTACGCTGCCATTCTTTTATTTCTTTTTCGTGTTTCTGGTTATATTCTTTGTGTATTAATTTCACAAACTCTTTATTATTTTCATAATAATCTTTATGCTGCTTAGACAATCTTTCTTTATTGTTAATCCAATGCTGTTGATGATATTTCTGAATCTTTTCTTTATATTCTGGCTTTACAATACATGTGATTACACTATGAGAAACAAAATACATTCTTCCTAAAGCTCTTATTGAGTATTTTCCGGTTGAATATAACCTTTTTATTTCATTTTTTTGTTCAACAGTTATTTTTGGTTTTCCCATAATTACCTCGAAAAATTATTACCTGTGTTATTGTGTGGCAAATGGTGAAAAATTGTATGATCAATAAATTTATAACATACATATCCAGAACTAAATGATGATGTATTTCCATCAAAACTTACCTTTTTATCTGGAATAATAAACTGTATATCAGGATTAACATTTGCAAATAATTCAGATACGTTTTGATAGTTTATGGACATCATATTCATCAAGAATACAAAAGGCTTATTAAATTCAAATATCATTCTCTTGAAAACATCAACTTTAAGGCTGAACGGTGGATTTGAAACGGCAATATCAAACTGTTCTGGCTGCCACAAGAAAAAATCTTTATCATCATTCAGATGACTTCTTACAACCTGAAAACTTTCTGCTTTTAGAATTTTATAATAAGCACTTTCTTCCGTATCAAACGGCAACCAAATAATAGGTTTACGATTGTTTTTTGATATAAAACCTACTTCCCACAATTTAAGATATGGTACAATCACTTTGACTAAAATTGATGGAGTTGCCCATTCATCGGCTACCTTAAATGCTTTCTTAAAACTTCTCTTACCCATTATTTTACTCCGGCTTTTATACAGAATTCATTAAGTTGCTCTTTTGAAACAGTTTCTAAAGGTTTCCATGCTATTACCCTATCTTGTGTCCAAGAACAAATGAAATCATTTTTCTTCTGATAAATACCTTTATCAATAAAGAAAAATCCATTCTGATATTTACCTCTGTAATAGTTGTAACCACCTTCAATGCTAGTTCCATAAAGGATAACCATTACATCGTAAAACTTACCGTCATCAACCGGTAAGACATCTTTTACACTATGATATTCAAATTTGATTTCTGCCATAATTTAATCCCCTATATCCATTTAATAATTGGATTTCCACAAAATCCTTTTTCAAATTCAAACCAAGCATAACAAACAGCACTCCCCCCACCTTCAATCATTTGTTGGAAATCACCATTTTTTGCACATAGACAACGTTCACTAAAAACATAAACACATTTTGGAGGATATTTCTGAAACATCAGTTTTCTGCTTTTACTTTCCAAAAAAGTAAGTTTAAGAAACATAAATGCTTTATGGCCGTTTTCTAACAGGCTTAAAGCTTTCTGTACAAATTCTTTTGCATATTTATAAGGCGGATTCGTTAGTATGTCTCCATCAAATATTTCTGATTGATTAAGAAAATCTATTCCTGAAATACCAAAACCACGATTTACCAAATCTGTAGATTTTACTTCAAACCCCTTTTCCGAAAGTCTTTTAGCAAGATGTCCTTCACCACATGCACATTCCCAAACTTTATGATTAATTTCTGCACCGGCAGATAATAATTTATCTATTGCAACAGGATCTGTTGCATAATAATCATCTTGTTGCCTGTCTTTGTCTGTATGATTAGAAGCTCCAAGAGAAATAAATATAGATGCATTGCCACCAACCCAATCTTTCTTTTTCTTAGGTTGAGTTTCTTCAATCTCATTGCCAAATAAATCAATCATTCTTCAACCACCTTAAAATCAACCCCTGAATAATCATCAGCAGTCAAGATATATTCATCTTCTCTTGCTGCAATATATTCTTCATGTACTTTTTCTAAAGCTATTTTTTTTGAAGATGCTAAAATTGTTACATCTTTTTCAAGTGTTTCTGTTATACGGATTTTATAGCCTTTTGATTTATTCATTATTTCGCCTCCAATCTTTTTATATGAATAGGATTAGTTATATCTCCGCTTAAATACATTCGACATTCACCAGAAGTTATATACTTGTTTAAGTCTCTTGCCATCATTACAACATCTCTATCTGTTTTCAATTTCCATTCTTCACATTCAGAATACAAACCGTTGATTACATCAAGATTTTCAAAAATTGTTTTAGACCTGATATAAATATCAGATGTATTTCCAAGCCCATAACAGTCATTTAATTCTTTTAAAATCTGATGATGTAATTTCTGTCTTTGTTCTTCCAAAGCATAAGGCGTTTGAATCATCCCTATTTCTTGAATGTTCTTGACAGTAAATAAATAATCTTTCAATAAATCTTCTAGCATTGAGATTTCTCCAAAATGGTTCCTTTGTAAACCAAGGCTCTACGTTCTTCTACAGTCATTTCATTCCACCTTTTATGGCCCTGAATACCAAGCTGACTAAAGATTGCACAAAGAACGGCTACTACAATACTGTTACCTGCTTGACGATATAACTGACTTCGTGAATTAACAGCAGCTGCTTTTTTCCAATCTTCATCTGAGAAATTCATTAAACGAAAACATTCAAGATCTGTTAATTTTCTGATACGATAACGTGGCCGTGTCCTCTGTTCGTTAATAAAGGATTTCCGTATTTCTTGAACCTGATGTAATGCTTGTTGCAATATCCCAATCCCTTCACAGGCTTTCCACAAATCTTGCAAACAGGTTTCGGATTGTGAATCTTCATGTGGCAACTTCTGCATAAAATCATCAAGTTGTCTAAGTTGTTGTTCTGAAAATTGTGATCTATATGGTGAACATCCAATCTGCCAATCTTCCCACAGACCTCGCATTTTTTCTTCTGTAATATCAAGCCATTCATCTTTCTGGCTGTAGTATGAGAATTGCTCCAGCTCTGTTCGTTTTTGCCAATCTTCAAAAACCCCTTTTGCATACATTCTTTGTTGCAATACTTCCTTCTGCAAAAACAGGCATATTCCTCTAAACGCCCACTCGGAAAACCCTTTCTCTCCAATTGCTTTCCGCAAAATGCACAATACTTCACAGGAAATTGTTTTTTCATATTTTCCCCCTTCCATTGTTTTTTCTTCTGCCATATTTTTATCCTCCAAATGTATTAATGGTTGATTATTTCCACCTGTTCCTAGACAAGCCATTAAAGTTTGACAAATATTATTCTTATCATAAACATTGCCAGAACACATATTTCTTCCTGGCCAATGAGCCAAAACTTTTGGCCTAAATGCTTCATTCATGACTTTTTATTTCCTTTTTCTTAATCACCTTTAAGCCGCTTCTTACAGCCAAAATTGTAGGACAAACATTCTTGTAAACTTTCAACTTGCCTTTACAGATATAAAAATCATCAAGTATCAGGTTCAAATATTTACCTTTCTGTTGTTCCACGTTTTACCTACTCCTATTCAATTACTTCTGATAATTTATTTGGTAAATTATGTTTTTTTATATAAGCATTTCGTTTTTTGATAACTGTCTCTAAATCTTTTGAAGAACCACAACGTATGCGTTTACCATTTACAGTAACTTGCCCTAAATAAATACCATTTTTCATTTGAATAATGCCTGTAATTGGTATTTTCCCATAAGGTCTACGATTATTTACCTGAGTAGAGTTATCAGCCCATCTACAGTTTTCAGGACAATAATTTCCATTTACATCAATACGATCTATTGACAAGTTTTCTTTATAACCATTTTTCAAAGCCCATTCTCTAAAAGATTCATAACTATTTTTCCATTCAACGCAAACTGTTATTCCCCTACCACCATAGTTGTTATAACTTGAATTTGTTTTGCGATAACATCTTGCTTTCATCAAACACCAAATGTTATATAATCTTGTATTTGATTCATTATGAGTTCTGTGAGTTTCCATACCATAACAACCACAAGATTTTGAATTTGTTCCTATCTGGCTTGTTGGAACATAAGTAATATTTCCACAATCACAAAGACATTTCCAAACATAACCTGTTGTTCTTTTTATATTTGTGTTTTCGATTAATGTTAATCTTCCGTATTTTTTTCCTACTTCAAATATTCTTCTTGCTTTTCGCATTTCTCTATCTCCATAACCATTGAATCTTTGCTTACTGTTGTTATACAGAAAGCATACTTAGAACTTCCAAGCTCTAATCTTTGTACTGTTGTACTGTTGTACTGTTGTAACTGGCCGCCCCCTAATTGCTATGCTTATTACAATCTTCATACCTAACTAAATACCAAGGTAAATAAGCTGTAGTAACTGAAACACTTACTGTAAAGGAACTATATACACGATCCTGATTGTAGTATTGTGTTCCACCATTACTTACTTTTTCACCCAAGCCCCCTAAACAAACAGGATTCTTACCTGAAAAATCCTTATTAATTTCATTCTTGCAAGGTTTCATCTTGATCCACCTTTACAAGAACTTTCTGCAACAAATTGTTGCTTTGTGTATATATTGTTGTGCTTATCCCTTTTGGATTTAACACAACTCTTGCTACACGATGCCAACCAGGTATTGACATGTAATAGCAAATTATGCTTATGCTGTTCTGTTCTGTTCTGTTCTGTTCTGGACTATTCATACATTACTAAAACAGCGTTACTGTTATCTCCTTCCAATCCTTTGTAGTATCTTGAAACAATAGCATTTGCTATTGTTTTACCTATGTGTTTGGAAATCTTCTTTTTTACATCACTCATATTTTCACCACAATATATTTAACCTGCTGAAAATGACTTGCACCGATACATGGAGATAAGGCATTAATGTCATAAACTCTACCACCGGCAGAACCATAACCATTTTCTTCAAATATATCTCCCAAAACTTGACAATTATCATACGTCCGAATATTATCGTTCATTTTTCAATCCACCCTAAAACTTTAATCTTCAATCTTTCCATCTTTGATTAACTGTTCTATGAGCTTGTCAGCTTTTTCATTTGAAATAAAAAATTTCTCAGGCACAACTTCTTCCAAAACATCAGCCATTACTTTTTCCAATGGGATTTCTTTAGGGAATGTAAAATCATATTTACCAAGAATAGACACCATAAAGCATCTATCTCTATTTTGTGGAACACCGAAATCTTTTGCATTGAGATCACCGTAGAAATTGGAATAACCTTTGCTTCTTAAAAATCTTATCCATCTATCAAACTCAGGCATATTTTTATCTGAATGACATTGAGTTACATTTTCTGAAATGAGTACATCAGGTAAGTTATCTCCACATTCTTCAATAATTCTTTTTACTTGCCACAAAAGACTAGATGCAGTTCCAGAACCTTCTTCCATTCCTTCCTGTTTTCCTGCCAAGGATAACGAAGTACAAGGCCAAGAATAAAATAAGATATAACAATATTTATCCCTATCAACTAATTCCAAATCAGCGGCATGAACATTATTTACATCAAGTGTTGGAAAATTAGTTCCATGAATAGCGTTATATGACCGAATAGCAAATTCATCAAACTCAACAGCTTTATAAATTTCAAAATCTACACCAAGCCGTTTCATCGCCATTTCTTGAGCTCCTAACCCTGAAAAAAGCGTACACAACCTGATTGGTTTTTCAATTTTGTACTGAGGATATTCTTCATCGAATAACCCTAACTGTTCAAATTCATCCATACGTTATCCTTTATTTAGTAAGTTATAAACTTACCTATGAATTTAAAAAAAATAGAATTAGTTCAGTCCTTATATCTTTGTAAGAATTGAACTTACTCTTTTCATAATAATAAAGCCTATATCATACCATGTCAAGTATTTTGTAAGAATTTACTTTACTTTTTTTTATTTTTTAACGATAATAGAGTTATGGAAAACTTAGATTTCAAGGCAATTTACTCACGAATTAAATGGATGATACAAAATGATCCACGTCCACAAAAAGATTTAGCTGAACATCTGGGAAAAACAAGACAGATTTTTCATGATTGGCAGCACAACACACATCCTACTCTGATAGACTTATTCAAGATTTCTAAATATTTTGGAGTTCCTTTGGAATATGTAATCTCAGGTGATGAAAGTCCTATAGACGATGCAACGGCAGCTTTTATCGTTTCAACACAAGGCCTTACGGAAGAACAGAAAAAAATTATTTACGCATCAATAAAAGCTCAGGTTGAAATGTTCAAGAAAATGAATAAATAAAAAATTGTAGACAATTAATAATATGTAAGTTATAATCTTACTAAGGTGTTAGAACAAATCTAAGCCGGTAATTTCTTTTTTGAAGTTGCCGGCTTTTTTTTATGTTTAAGGAGTAAAAATGAATACGGTTGATTTTAGTACAATTCCAACAATCGGATGGATTGCAGTAATAATTATTGGAATATTATTGGCAGGCATACTTTTCTTTGCAATATATGTAATCAGTAAGAAAAATCTGAAATCTAAATTTGTTGAATTAAATGAACCTATCAGGGAAGAAATAAAGGAAAGATATATAGCAGAAGGAAAAGACCTGATAGATAATCAATCTCAGGTTGCAAAACTAATGTTAAAGACTGCAAGAATAAAACTTTATAAAACAGGAATAGAAATATTCAAAATAAAAGATGAAAAAGATAAAACAATCCTGGAAATGATAACTTATCGAATTTCAGACAGACTTAATTATGAATTAAAAAATGACTTCACCAGAAACCACATTGTAAACAAATCAACCTATGAACTTGAACAATATGCAAATGCAAAAGCAAAAGCTTATTATAGACTTGTAATTGAAAAACTATACATGTTCAATCCAAAACTCCCTGAGTATGACCTTCCAAAAATAATGGAACAAATATCCTTTGAAGATACGAAAAAACTATTTACAGATATATATTTTTCTGGCCGTGATATAGCAGGAAAAATAAAAGAAGGAGAAGAAAAATGACAGAATTTGCATCTTACACATTAAAAGCTGTTATTTCAGCATTAGCAGGTGTTGGATTAATGGAATGGTTAAAAAATTTCATTAAGACAGAAAAGAAATGGATTTATTCAATAATCATGCCGTTTGTTGCTGTAGGTTGTTTCTGCTCTATTGAATATCTTCCAATTGGTGTTTTTGGTTCAATCATGACAGTTGGTATCATGCAGATAGGTTATGAAATTCTGATACAGGGAATCCAGAAAATCATAAAATCTAAAGTTGATACAATTGCCAAAAAGGAGGAAATAGATGAGTAATCTGATAAGTGATTTAGACAAATCTGTTCAATCTGCAGCAACCAAAGTTTTCAAAGAAATGAATAAATCATCTGCACTAAGAAAATTAGGTGTAGAAAAAGTTATCATTGTTGAAACAAAAAGAGAACTTGCCGTTCAGATGGCATATTACGCACGGTCAAGAATGAAAGACCCTAAATATGTCAAAGAAATGTATAAGGCAGCCGGTTTATATGAACCTACTGTTTTAGAATGTAATACTGCAAATACTCAGACATTAAATTCCAATCACATTAAAGGAATTGCTATTGATTTTGCTCCATATAAAGACGGCAAAATATGGTGGAACGCACCGAATACAGTCTGGAATGAAATGGGAAGAATAGGTAAAAAATATGGCTTCTCATGGGGCGGAGATTGGCGAGGCTTTGTTGATAAACCACATTTTGAGATGGTATAGCTTATGGGAAAAATGAAAAAAACTTTAACAATTATTGGTTCTGTATTACTCACAATAATACTTACTGTTGCTGCCGTTTTTATTGTTTTATTCAAAAAGAACAATAAAGAAGAAAAAGAAAAAGCTGAAAAAGCAAAAGAGGATAAGAAAAATGAACTTGAAGAAAAAACTGCTGATGCTATTGCTGCCGACAGTCCTAATCATGACACTATCAGCACAAACATCAAGCGAGAACAAGAAGAACTCAGAAAACGACTTAGGGATAGATTTGACAAGAAATTACACAGGGAAGGAAGTTCAACAGATAATTGACATTATTCTTGAAGAAGCTGATGTTTCAATTGATAAAGCCTATAAAGAAGGTTACAAACAGGCTACTGTTGAATTACAGCCTGAAATTGAATATTGGAAAACCTTATATGAAACCAGGTCAGAACATACCATGAAAGAAAACCTGAGATTCATAATGATAGGTTTTGGAGCCGGTTTTATTGTTGGTGGAATCTCAGGTTTATCAATAGGCTTTAACATCCCTATTAATTAAAGATAGAATTAATAGTTTTTTTGTTCTGCAGCAGATTATCAAGATGATCTATTGCCCTGGATTTATCATAATAATCTGTCATTTGTACTGATGTATGACCAACCATAAGCCTTAAATCTTCATCAGATATTTCCCTTCGCATTAAAGTATTATAAGTAAATCTGAGAGAATGTATTGTTAAGTTTCTTTTCTGATGGTCAATGCCATTTCTTTTTAAGACGGCTTTAAAATGGAGAAGAAGAAAACCTGTTGTAATCTGTTTTCCTTCGTAGATAAAAACATAATCATTATCAGATTTATCAAGCCTTAACAGGTTTATCATTTTTACTGTTCTATCAGGAAGAACTGTAATTCTCCATCTTTTATTTTCTGCTGACCATTTTTTTAATCGATTAACCCTTTCATTGCTAGAATCTATCATAGCATTGATTAGAATTGCATCCTGTCTTATAAACTGATTCCATTGCAAAGCTCTTATCTCTGAACTTCTCATACCGGTAGAAAGAATTGTATATATCATTGTAGCAAACGTATAAATATCAGATTCTTTTTCATCAGTCCTTACTCTCCAAACTTTTATTAATTCTTCATAATTAATTGGAAATAATCTTGCTATTTCCTGTAAAGTAAAGACACCTTTTTCAGCATGTTTTCCCTTAAAATGTTTAATACGGATAGGATTATCTATAAGATTTTCATGATACAATTCCTGTTCAATTTCTTCAAAAACAGTAAGTATACCATTCTTAGTAGAACTAGAATAAGGAATGTCTATGAGCCAATTTTCAATCTCAGCTATATTTATATCATTAACATTTTTATTTCCAAACTTACTGACAAACATTCTTAAAAAAAGTTGTTTCATAGTTAATGTTTTCTTCTGATACAAATATCCTCTTGCAGCCTGTTTCCTGATAAATCTTGAATCGTCATCATAAAAACCTTTACAATATTCTTCAAAAGTTATCTTTTTTCTTGTTAGTTCTTCATCATCAAGACTATCAAGAAATGCTTCTGCTTCACGTTTTAATAAACACGGCTTTCCATCTGTTCCACATGACTTTCTAACCTGTTTTCCGTCTTTGTCATAAAACCAATAATACCAAGCCTTAACCTTCTTACCATTCCTGGTAATTGTTCTTTGGAATAAATGTTTTATCATAGTTTTTTTCTCCTTTTTATGCACACTTTATGCACACAAATACATATTTAGTGTTATTTTTATGTATATCAATGTTAATTATACTATATATATACACTAAAACTGTTCATCAAACAATATGCATATATATCAATGTTCAATTCATCTGAATACTTTTTAATTCGATTTATCAATAATTTTCTGTCTTCATCATCAATAAAAATATTCTGCCGATCATTTCCTCGAATAATAACATGATAAATTCCTGATGGAACAAAAAGTCGTTTTTTTCTACTCATTATATAATATCCTCTATTATAAATAATTGTCTCAATTTATAAAAAAAGGAAATAAAATTATAAAAAAACGAAAAATTCATTAAAAAAAACATTTTTTTCGGTAAATTTCAATGGGGACAGCCCTCTTTGTCTTCCCGTTGCTTTATACTCTTTTTTCCGATATAATTTTATTGAATAGCATAAGAGACTGTTAATCCATAACGAATATTAAAAAACAGTGGAGCGTAAAAATGTATTTTTTCTCAAAAATTAAAAAAATTCCACTTAGCATTAAACTTGCCGTAATAATAGGGGCAATTGTTATTTTTTCTCTCAGCACTGTTACAATTCTAAACAGTTACTTTATTTCAAAAGACATAAAAATGACTGCAAAAAATAATAACCTCACAATAAATTCACGCTCTGCATCTTCAGTAAAAAATGAATTATCCTCAGTACGGTCTAATGTTCTGCAACTTTTAGATTTAATCAACTCAGCTGGTAATAATTCTGCCATTGCAAAGCAGGCAGAACTTTCGTTTTTTGAACGAAATCAAGATATTGCAGAAATCTTTCTCTTAAACACGGAAGAAAAAACAATGGGGACAACCCTCATCATCCATCTTCTTAACTCACGCTTTTTTACATCAAATGAAATAGATCCTGATATTTCCAAAACCTTCCTTCAGGAAATAAATGAAATCATAAAAAACACAATCAACGGTCAGTCTGTAGTTATAAATGCTTCTCCTTATTACAAGCGTGAATTATTAGCCTTAACTCTTTCTTACAGAGAAAACGGATTAAATCAATGTGCTCTGGTTCTATTCAGCATGGAAAAAATCACTGATATTCTTGGATCAGGCGAAATAAATGAAACGATTATTATAAATGATAATGATGACCTTCTCGTTCATTCTGATTTAGAAAAAGTATTGAGCGGACAAAATCTGAAAAATCATCCTTTTATTAAAAAAATCAGAAATACAAACCAAAATAATGAAGAAACTTTAGAATTCATTTATGATACAAAGGACGAACGCGGAAAAACAAAAAAATATTTTGGTGCATATCAAAAAGTTAACATTGCCGACATATGGGTACTTACTTCAGTTCCAATGGATGTAATTCTTGAGGGTGTTGTAACTACAAGAAAAAACAATCTTTTTCTGATGGGAATCGTTCTTTTTATTTCATTAATACTCATAATTACATTTACAAGATTTGCAATTTCACGTCCTTTAAGGCATCTTACAGCGGCAGCAGAAGAAATTCAGAAGGGAAATTTCAATACAGCTATCATAACTGCCCTTGATACAAAACGACGTGATGAAATTGGTGTTTTAAATAAAAGCACACAAGATGAACAGCAGTTTCTGAACACCTTTGCAAAATTCACCAACCGTGCTGTTGCTAAAGCAATTGCAAGAAAAGAAATAGATTTTGAACCTCATCTAAAAGACGTAACCATATTCTTCAGTGATATACGAGGCTTTACTGCAATTTCCGACGGCTTTAAAAACAGATTTGGAGAAGAAAGTCCTAAACAGATAATCGCATTCTTAAATGATTACATGAGCCGTATGGTAAACTGCATCACTATTTCAGGCGGAACAATAGACAAATTCGAGGGTGATGCAATAATGGCTGTATGGGGAATCCTTCGCGATGATGATTTAAGCTATGAACTTTTACCGGAAACAGATATATCAAGGGTAAAAAAAGAAGAGGCTCACAAACTTCATGTTAAACAGGATGCTGTAAATGCCATACGAGGAACAATAGCAATGCGTTATGCATTAATGAAATACAATAAGGATGCAGAAGCCTTTACAAAAGCACACCAGAATGAATCAAAGGCAGAATATAAACCTCACATAAGAATAGGATGCGGATTAAACACAGGACGTGCAACCTGCGGTATCATGGGAAGCGAAGATAAGATGGAATATACCGCTATCGGTGACAGCGTAAACTTTGCAAGCCGAACAGAAAGCTCTAATAAACCATGCGGAACTGATATTCTCATCACAGAAGACACTTATAATCTCCTTAAAAACGACTATATCCGCTGCAAGGAAAATAATTATACAATTCCGGAAGAAAATACTGCCTACGAAATCATTGTAGAAAAAATCCCGGTTGAATTTGAGGTAAAAGGGAAAGGCTCACAGCATTTTTACGGCGTAGTAAATATGCCGGAATTTAACATAAAAGAATTCTTCGGGACTACAGACAAAAATTTTATACTTGATAAAGATTGTGCTAAATGTGCAGGTCCTGATGGTCCAAAATCGTTAAAAGAAGTCAGAAAACTTCTAGGCATCCCGAATCCAAATTTTAAAATGGTGAACTTAAATGAAGAAGAAAACAAAATTCAAGTTAAAAAATAGTTTAACCATTCCCTATTGGATATCAATCGTAATATGCCTCATCGGAGCTTATATATGCTTACAGTTATTCTGCAACAGTTTTTTTAGGGCACTCACAAAGCAAAATGAATCTCCTATAGCTGAAATCACATTTAAATACAGAACGGCACAACGTAAATTTCTTGAAAGAGTTGTTTGGGATCGTCTGAGACAACACTCCCCTATTTATAATGGAGACACAATCAATACAGCTGATTTATCTGAAGCAGAAATAACTTTCCAGAACGGAACAACTCTGAATCTTGCTGACAACTCAATGGCACAGGTTTTTCTTCATGATGACGGTACTTTCAGTACAGATTTAAAAAATGGATTTGCCACAATAGATTCTGCAGAAAATTCTTCAATGCTTCTCACATCCGAGAATATAACATTTAATGTTCAGGGCGGAACAACTATTTCTGCACATAAACCCTTTGAATCAAATGACATAAGTCTCACAGTTCAAAACGGCATTATTTCACTTTCAGACGGTGAAACTTTGACAGGGGGGACAGCCCTCATCAACTCACAAGGTCTTTCCTCACAAGGATTAACAGTAATTAAACCTGCTCCTGTACAAAAATTACTCAATTTTACGGCCGGAAAATATGCAGTTGATTTCGAATGGCAGAATTCCAATGAAAATGAACAATTAATTCTACTGATTTCTTCTGATAAGAACTTTAAAAGCACAATCCAATCAGTAAACTTAAAAAATGCAAATTCAATAACGATGGATTTCCAGGCAGGAACATATTACTGGAAACTTTATTTAGAAAGCAATCCATCAAAAGAAAAAACAGGAAAACTTCAGATTCTTCAAACATTAAAACCACAGCTTTTAACACCCCAAAAGGATTATTCTTATAAATACAGAAAATCCCCTCCTTCAGTTCGATTTATCTGGAGTGAATCAGAAAACGCCTCAGCCTATAATATTGTAATTTCAAAAAACACAGATCTTTCTAATCCGATAATTGTTCAGCGTTCCTCAAATACTTCTGTCCTAATATCAACTCTGGAAAAAGGAACTTACTACTGGCAGATTACTCCCTTCTACTCAATTAACAAAACTGGTCTTGAAAACCCGTCAGAAATAAGCACTTTCAAAATTGAACAGAATGATGATTTTAAATCTCCAGCCCCTTTATCTCCAGGGAAGGACTCCTTTATAAACAAAAACAGCCAGAATATCACCCTTTCCTGGAAAACTGATAATGACGCACAATATTACAATCTGATTGTTTCTGATAAGAAAACTCTGAATACCCCTATCATTAACATAAAAACTGAAAATAATTTCTATACGATTCCAAAAGATAAAACGGGAAAACTAAAGGAAGGTCAATATTTCTGGGCAGTTACCCAGACAGATGCCAGCGGGACAACCTCAGAACGTTCGGAAATCTGTTCTTTTTATGTTTCAAATGGTGAAATCGAACAAAGAACAATATTTCCGACGGATAATTATTCTATATGGCAGCCGCTTTTAACCGATATCACTTTTACATGGAAAAATAAACTGCCTTTCAAACAATCCCTTCAGATTGCAAAAGATGAGGCCTTCAATAACATTGTTTTTAACAGAGAAGTCATTTCAACCTCATATTCCGGAATAAATCTGAAAAACGGGACTTATTTCTGGCGTATTTATGGTGAAAATAATTCTTTTGTAATTAAAACACCTCCAAAACGCCTTAATATTGTAGGAGAACTTGAAGCACCACTTCCTGTTGATCCGTCAGCAACAAAAAAATGTGCTGTAAGACCTGACAGTTACTATGAATTCAAATGGGAAGATGCTTCTAATGCAGATTATTATCGCCTTAGAATATTCAAAAACAATGGGGACAGCCCTCTTTTTGATCAAAACTATATAACGGGGACAACCCTCGCATTAAACATGCAGAATTTCGAAGAAGGAACATACGAATACGACCTTCAGGGCTTCTGCTATGAATCAGAATCATCATCACGAAGAAACAGCACCCTTGGAAAAAGCAGCTTTATGCTAAAAAAAATAAAACCCGTTGAACTGGTAAGCCCAGCAAACGGTGCTGTAATTGACGGATGGACTGCAATAGAAAAACCTTTAGAAATTACATGGCGTTCACCGGAAAGTTTTTCAGATGCTGAATTAATTCTTACTAAAAAAACATCCTCTGGAAAACGAACAGCATCAGATGACGTCAGAACATTCAAAATTACAGGAACAAAGTTTAAACTTCCTGTCTTATCTTCAGGTGAATATGAATGGACTATAAAAGCATCTACCTGGGATGATTTTGATATTTCAGCTTCTTCATCAAGAACTTTCAGAATAGAAAAAATCAAGCCTTTTGATGCACCATCTTCAGCAGAAACAGATGGCGGAAATCTGTTTGATGCAGCATACTTACGAAAATCACCTGTAATAAAATTCAAGTGGGACAGCGTACAAAGGGCAAATGCATATGTTCTTTCAATCTATAAGGGAAGAAAACTGATGTCAACGCAGATTCTTCATGGAAATAATAATACATCTTATGAATTCAAGGATATGATTTCTCTGTCAAAGGGAGAATTTATCTGGAAAGTAAAGGCTGTAATTCTTGGCGATGATAAAAAAGAAATAATCATAGACGGAAACGAAAGTGAAAATTCCTTTACAATTGACTATTCATTAAGTACAACCGGTGCCAAACGCAAAGATACAGGAGCTCTCTATGGACAATAAAAAAACGTTTTCTGCACTTTTGATTCTATCCTCAGTTTTTTTGATGCCTTTGAATATTTATCCACAAGAGGCGGAAGAACCTGCGCAAATCGTTCTAAGCGAAATCCAGTCTGAAAATGCAGCAGAAAATAAAATCAAACAGCCGTTCAGTTGGGAAAACATGGGTGATGTACTCAAATACGAAATTCTGATTGAACGCTATGATGAAAAAACGCAATCATATGTACAGCATTTTTTCCACGAAACTACTCCGGAAGAAACAGAGGCCTGTCTGATTTACATCAATCCTATCCTTCCACCGGGAAATTATCGTTCACAAATTAAAGTATTCAATATCCTTGGCATACTTGAAGAAGATTTAACCGCTTATGATAACTTTACAGTTCGAAGGGCCTATAATCCTGAAGTTACTAATGTAAATTATCCTCTTTATATGATATCTGCCCTTTATCTTGATGATATAGATAATGACGGAATAATAGAAGTTACAGGTAAAAATCTGTTTATAAGTGATGAGACGAACCAGTCGCTCGAATTTACAAATTATTATCTTAAAAATGAAAAGCGTATTATTTATCCGGAAAAAATCATCGACCATGATGATAAGAATAATAAAAAAATCACTCTTCAGTTTAATATGAAGGAGCTGGAAAGTGGAGAATATCATCTCATAGCACAAGATGCAAGCGGTCTTCATTCTGAAGAAAATCCGGAATCTCATTTTACGATAAAATTTAAGAAATTAATTGATTTTGATGTTGAAGCTGGATATGTCTGTCCGATAATTCTGCACAATACAGAGAATATTGTAACAGATCAGCTAGGCTCCCCTGCTTTACCATTAAGTGCCCAGATAAAGCTTACCTTCATTCCATTTAAACACAGCTGGGGATATCTTGGATTTGCATCAAGTACCTTTTTCAGCCATTTTGAATATGAAAAAAATAAAACAATTTTTAACGGAAATATAATAAATTCAAATTTCCTTGTAGTATATCAGACTGCCATGCTTAAAAGAAGATTATTTCTTGATTTTCATGCAGGAGCCGGTATTATTCTGTTCAATAATCTGCTTTTTTCTGCAAATATTCCGGATATAGGAATTGTACCGTACAGGGAAACCCTGAATACCTTAAGTCTCTCTTTTACAGCCGGTGCAAGTGCAATGTATTACTTTAATAAAAGATTTTATTGCGAAGCCGGACTGGATTATGTTTTTGTGAACAATAATAAAGGATCTTTAATAATAGGATTTTTACTACCATCATTAGGAGCCGGCTGGCAATTTTAACAACGGGGACAACCCTCATGAACCTCATGAACGACTGCTGAACAATGGGGACAACCTTCGATGTTTCAAACAAATGTAAATCCCTGTAATTCCATTTTTTTTACTTAAATATTCTCTTTATTAATAAAATCAAGTCTTTTCAGTCTGTCTTTGTCAGGAGTAATGCAAAGATTCTTTTCTTGAGTCGGCAGGACTGTCCCCTTTGGTGCATATTTTGCCCTTCGAAGATATTTTACATGTGTGTAATATAAATCAACCTTAGTATTATTCCGTGCCTTTGAAAAATAAACAGCAAGATTCCCTGCATAAAGAAGAACATCAAGGGGGACAGTCTTCCCCTTTTTTGATTTAATGAACACATAACCGCCATGATAATCCCGAACATGAAGCCATAAATCTTCACCGCGAACAAAATGACGCAAAAGTTCATCATTTTCATTAGCATCACGTCCGACATACAAAAGCCATCCATCGATAATATATTCAAGTCCAGGATGAGTTTTTTTAAGCTTCTGCTTAGGCGTCGAATTTTTTCTGAAAAGCTGTTCAATTTTGATAGGATTTTGTTCCTTCAGCATCTGTTCATAAGATTCCTGAAGTTTCTGAAGCTGTGCTTTTGCGATTTCTATATCATGTTTCAGTTCTTCTTTACCACTAATAGCCTTTTTATATTTTTTATAATAATCATTTGCATTTTCCTGAGGAGATTTATCTGAATCTACCTTAATTCTAATCTGTTTACCTGTTTCATAATCTTCACATTCCAAAAATGGTGAATTTTTTACAATCTGATGCCCATAAGAAAGAATTAAATCCCCTTGATGCTTATAAAATGAAGCATTTTCAAAAGAAATTAGTTTTTCTTCAAGATTTTTTAATGCTACCAGACGTTTTGAATGATTTATCGCATACCATTTTTCAACTTTTTGAATCAACGAATCGCGGCTAAGATTACTTGCATATTCAGAATACCAGTAATCAATAAATTCATTAAAAGTTGAACAAGGGGGACAACCCTCGTTGTTGACAAGGGGGACAGCCCTCCACTCTCTAACATTAAATTTTTCATTGTTTTTTATATCTTTTACTTCCGGAAGAACATATTTTTGTCCTTTTATTTCATTCTGTTTAGGACGACGATACATTGATTCAAGAATCACATCATTTTCATCACACAATAAAATATTTGCAGCGTTATTCCACAATTTTATATACATATTATATTTTATCTTTTGTTCTGTTTCTGAATCTGTGTGTAACAACTGCATCTTTATTACACGTTCAAGACCAATTTGTTCTGCACTTTCAATTCTGCTTCCCTTTACATGTGATTTCAGGTACTCCATAAATCTCAGGGGAGTGCTGTTTTTCGTGATTTTTTTATTTGTCTGATTAATTCTGACAGAATTCTGCGCTGTACAGATAATTACAGTTTTTGCAGTTGAATTTTTGTAAGTATAAAGACAAAGCATATCATAACCGGGCTGAATAATATCCTGTATATATGCTCCATCCAGAGAAAGTTCTTCAAGAATCAAATTAATTTCATTACAGTTTAAGCTCAAAAAAGTCTACTCCATTTTTATAACAAATATTCTTTATCATTTCGCCAAGCTGATGTTCATCCCAGGGAAATTCCCCGCTTTCAACAAGATTTCCCGCAAAATTACATAAAATCCGTCGGAAATATTCATGCCTTGGATAAGATAAAAAACTTCTTGAATCTGTAAGCATTCCGACATATTTTCCAAGCACAAAACTTCTTGCATATACACGAAGCTGCTGTTCAATTCCATCCTTGTGATCACAAAACCACCATGCCGGACCTGCCTGACAGTTTCTGAAATTAGCAGCCATAGAAGCAACTGTTTCATTATCTTTAGGATTAAGATTATAAATAATAATTTTAGGATTTCCAGAAAGATTGTCTTTTTCAGCAACACTGTATATCCCGTCTAAAACAGCTCCTAGCTGAGATGCAAAATTAAAATCATTCAGACTGTCTTCGCCAATATTTTTTCCGGCCTTAGTTAGCATTAAAGTGTTATTATCGCGCAAAGCTCCAATGTGAATCTGCGTTACAAAACCTTTTTTAGCATAAAGCTTTCCAAGTTCGATTAAAACATAGCCCTTGTATTTTGCAATTTCTTCTTTTGTAAGTTTTTTACCAATCCAGGCTTTTTCAAAAATATAGTTTACGTCATCATAATTTACAGGAAGGTAAAAATCATCTTCCAGAGAATGGTCGCTTACAAGACATCCTGCCTGTTTAAAATAATCCATTCTTTCACCAACTGCAGAAATCATATCAGAAATTGATTTGATTTTTTGTCCGGTTGTATCCTGTAATTTTGTAATATATTCACTGAAATCAGGAGAGTCTGCATTTAAAACCGCATCTGGCCGGAAGGAAGGAAGAACTTTAAATCCTGTTTTCAAATCATGGATTTTCTTATGATATTCAAGACTGTCCAAAGGATCATCGGTCGTACAAAGAGCATCAACCTTCATTTTTTTCAATAATTCTTGAGGATAATAATCAGCTTTTTTCAAAAGTGCATTACATTTATCCCAAATTTCATGAGCATTTTTTTCTGTGACCGGTTCATAAATTCCAAAATATCTTTGAAGTTCAAGATGACTCCAGTGATAAACAGGATTTCCGATACATCCCTGAAGAGTCTTTACAAATGCAAGATATCTCTCATAATCCTGCTTCTCATCAAGATTTTTTACAGAGCCATCCTTATTTAAATGTCCCGTAATCAGTTCTTCAGCTATTCCAAAAGCCCTCATCACACGCCATTTATAATGGTCATGATCAAGCCAGGCATTTGCAAGATTCCCTAGCGGTTTATTTTCGAATATTTCTTTAGGCGAAAGATGATTATGAAAATCAAATATTGGTTCATTTTCTGCGTATTTATGAAAAAGAGTCTGTGCAGTATTTGTTTCTAATAAAAAGTTTTTACTCAAAAAAGCTGTCATAAAGGCAGAATATCAGTTCTTTATATTTTTTTCAATAATTGCATTTTTCTGTTCAAGGCGAGTAAAGAAAAAGCAAATAAACATGTAATCCCAATAATAACTGGAACTGCAATCCATGCTGCTTGTAATCCCCCGTCTAAGAAACCATACAAGTCATAATCATGGGAAGTTTTATTATTTTCAAGATGTAATAATATATTTGAAACATAATATACAGCATATAAAAGCATTGGAATTATTCCAGTTATGCTCATGCGCATTGGAACTATTTCTGATTTATCAAAAAAAACAAATGTTGTTATACATAAAAGAGGTGTAATAAGATGCATAAAAAAACTTGCATTCATGAACAGTGGTTTAAATCCGATTTCTGAATGAGGTCCAAGAAAGAATACCGTAACCATCATTGTAAGTGTAACGGCAGTTGTCGCTGCAAGTTTCGCTAAAAATATAATCCTTGTAAATTTCTTCTCATCAGCCTGATTCTTAAGATAATAAATCAAATATATCAAAGACATTAAGGCTGCAAAAATATTTGAATCAACAGTAAAATATTTAAAAATTTTAAAATGCGGCGCATTATCTTCAAATCCTAAATGCCCCATAAACTCAAAACTGGTAAATATAGCAAATGTAGCAAAAACTGTAATTATAAAAATCAATAAATTTAAAATTAAAGAAATTTTTATACGGATATCTTTCTTCATATTATTTTCTCCTGAAAAACCAATGATTTAAGAACGTTTCTCACACTACCCTTACCCATTGTAAGCTTTGAATAGTATTCTTTTACCTTGTCCGAAAGACCTGCCTGGAATAAATCAACACCAAAGATTTCTTTACGGCGAAGAAGCTCATCAATTTTTGTAAGACTTTCATCAGAAACACCTTCTCCAAGTTTTACGCCTTCCACATATTTTTTTACATCATCCAAAAGCGGATCAGGGTTTAATTCAAAAACATTGCCGTTATCGTCGAGCGCCATAAGGTAACGAAGCCAGAGCGCAAACACAAGAGGAATAACCTTAAGGGAGTCGAGGCTCAGTGATTTATTTTCAAGATATTTTTTGATTGTTTCACCAAAACGGATGCTCAGCTTCTGTGATGTATCGCAGGCGATTCTCTGAGGAGTGTCAGGCATAAAAGGATTAGGAATACGGATGTTTACAACTTCATCAATAAAGTCGCGTGGCTTGATGATTCCAGGGTCAACAACAACAGGAAGTCCTTCTTCGTAGCCAAGACGTTTTACAAGGCGGAGTAAATCTTCATCTTTCATTTCGTCGGCAATCAAAGTGTAACCAAGAAGGTTCCCGCTGATTGCAAGGAAGGTGTGAAGAGGATTAAGGCATGTGCAGACTTTCATTTTTTCGACTTTATCTACAGTTTCGCGGTTTGTAAAATATAGTCCTGCCTTTTCGAGCTCTGGTCTTCCGTTTGGAAATTTATCTTCGATTACAAGATACTGGCATTCCTCTGCGTTTACAAAAGGAGCCACATAAGTTTTTTTAGTTGTGATTACAGGTTCAAGTTCTTCAATACCGTCGTCTTTAAGAATCTGTTCGATTTTTGCATCAGGGCGCGGAGTGATTTTATCGATCATTGTCCAAGGGAATGTTACCTTAGATTCATCGTTTATATATTTTAAAAAGCCCGGTTTACATACGCCGCGTTTTTCCCATTCTGATGCAAACTCATTTACGGCAGCATATAATTTATCGCCATTGTGGGAGCAGTTATCCATACTCACCATTGCAACAGGAAGTTCACCATTTACATAGCGTTCGTGGAGGAGAGTCACAACCTTACCGATGTATGATGCAGGAAGAACAGGGCCTGCATTAAAATCATCTTCTACACCAGGCATGAACACACCCGATACATTTTTTAAAAGGTATCCTTTTTCTGTGATTGTAAAAGTTACCATCTGGAGGGATGGAGAGCGGAAGATTTGGCAAAGGCGTGCCCAGTCTTTTTCGTTAGAACTATCTGCACAAAGCGCTTCCATAATAGAAGCAACAACAGTTTTTTCTACCGAGCCGCTTGATTTTAATGTAACAAGAGCACCGATATTATCGTGAGGGCGGTACATCTTTTCGATGATTTCGTAATCATACCCTTCTGCAACAACAAGCCCGCAGTCAAGCACACCTTTATTCAAAAGCTCTTGAACAACATTTGCCTGGAAAGCTCGGAAGATATTTCCTGCCCCAAAATGAATCCAGAACGGATTTCCCAAAGTTGATTTTTTTACGGTTTCTATATCAAAAGAAGGAAGAGAATATCCCTTAGCTTCCCATTCACCACGATTTTTTATACCTTCCAGTGAAAGCTTCATTTTAATACTCCTGTAAAGCAAGCTAATTATATGAATAATTATACACCAGTTTTTGCCAAAAAACCATTAACTTTACTACTAGTATTCTAGCATATTAGTTACAGAAAATCTAGTTTTCTTATTAGGAAATTTTAAATGATGTGAAAAAATCAAATTCTTATCTGTAAGATATATTACCCCGTGAGAAGTATCCATTGTGATTCCTTAGAAGATATCATCCTAATAACAGATATTATAAATGACAAAAATTTTTTAAGCAACTTTTTTAAGGGAAGTTTATTATTATCCATTCGTATCAAGCTTTTCAAAATCCAGATACAAAAGTACCAGAATATTTCTCATAATAACTGCATCTTTTGCCGGTAGTTTGCTTTCTCGGACATAATCAGCTATCTCTGATTCAATAAAATGCATGGCAGCTTGAATGAATAGTTTAATTTGATTTAAATCCGGTCGAGTAGATACAGAAAAAGCTGAAGAATGAACAAAACTACTGGAGAACTTATATAAACCGGAGAAATAGTCTTCCAGCTGACATTCTTTAGCTAACGTCCCGATTTTTCTGTCTTTTTTATTTGGAATTTTGCTTTTAGTCCAGCCATAGTTTTCTGCAAATTCCTGACCGTATTTATTCAGAAAATCATCATGAATTTTATCCCATTCCGGTGTGCTGTTTCCAACAATCTGAGTAAGATGATATTTAAGAAATTGAAGATGGTCGTTATAAACAGGAACTAAATCCGGATTATTAACAAGATACCGTCCGATTACAAAGCTTTCATATAGCGAGCGATACTCAATAATCACACTATTTAAACAACCATTCATTGCTAGAAGCAGAATGCTTTTATATTGATTCAAATCATTTTGAAGCTGAACAGAAACATGTTCTGCAATTTGTGAATTCTTTTTACCTCTGCTTTTTCTTGCCGTATAGTTATAAATTGCAACAGCACAATCCAGGAAAATAAAACACCGCCTAAGCATCTGTGAATTCTGGAGTAAGACAATTTCTGAAGAGGCTATATATTTTTCCCAGAAATATTTTATAAGTTGATCCTCTTTTGAATAAATGGAAGTTATGAACTGGTCTAGATATTTATCAAGCTGCAATTCCTTTTCATTAACGTTTCCGTTTTCTGAAAAATCTGTAAGAGGACATTCTGAAATAAGGCGTTTTAGGAATTTTTGATCCATATTTTTATAAAGAATATAAAGACTTCAATATATAGGAATCTCGTTGATTAGCGTCCTTTTTCTTAAAACTACTTAAAATTCTATGCTCTACTTCAGGTGACCAATAAATCTGTAAATTCTTTCTGGCTCGGGTTATTGCAGTATAGAATATATTATGCGTTATTTTTTCTTCACACTCATCGGAAATTATAATTTTAACAGAATTATATTCCAATCCTTGAGCTTTATGAATAGATACTGCATAAGCTATCTGAAATGGCATATTGGTATTTGAATTATCGTTATCAGTATCAATTTCCTTTTCTACATAAAAACGAATAATTGAGTTACCGTTTTCTGAATTTTCTAGGAGTTGGAAATCATAATCTATTACATCTAATTCATTTAAGATGGTATCTATTTCAATATCAAAAATAACAGAAGATTCATCTTCCCTAAAATTTCTAATTATTCCTTTCATGTTATTATATATAACAGGTGAAAACCTATTATTCTCATTAAATAGAACAGGATCACCAATCTTAAAGGTTTTAACACCTAGCATAATTGATTTATTTTTATTGTTATTCTGCATAAAGGAATTAATATTATTAATTCCATATAGTCCATCATAATTTAGGCAAAGAATGATTTCATCTGCATCACTTTTCTCAAAAATTGAATTATCTAATCTTTTTGTATAACCAAATTTATCAATTGCATCCTGCATAGAATCTTCAAGATTACGAACTCGCGACCAAACTTTTTTTAAATTTTCGTCACTGCTTCTAAAAGTATTGGTTAATTCAAAAACAGAAGTTGCTGGAACAAATTGTCTTGTAAGCTCAAACCAATTTCCAAATTGTATTGCTTCTATTTGATAGATATCTCCTACAAGTACTAATAATTTGAATTTTGCTTTTTGTAACACATCTTTCATATCAGAATTTGAAACAGTGCTGCATTCATCAATAAAAATAATATCATAATCAGTATTAGTAATTCTATTTGATAAAAATTTTGCAATAGTCATAAAGCAACTATTTAAGACTTTGATTTTACGTTTCAAATTATCAACAGCAGGATTTGTATTCGCCAAAAACAATTTACTTCTACTAGAAAGAAAAGTTGAAACATGATTAATTAAAGTAGATTTTCCTGTTCCTGCTGAACCATATATCATTGCAACTCTAGAATTAGCAAACATATCCAAGAGAGCCCTTTTCTTTGTTTCATCATCTATTATATTTGGATTTGTATTTAACCAATTTATTACTGAATTTGTATAGTTTTTTATACCTACACTACTTAAGTCTTGTAATCTTTTTATAATGAACGAACAATCATCTGCAAACTCATTTATAAATACAACATTTAATTTTTTATTTATTTCTCCTCTTGGTCTATGTTTATAATATAACTTACCATTATATTTATTGATTAAATTATCAAGATCAGAAAATTTGTCTAGATCATTGCTTTTTGTAAACAAAATATTATTGTGTTCTGTATTATTTCTTATAAATCTAGCAAGAAATTCGTCTTCTCTTCCACTTGTATTAAAGCAGTCTAAAAGATCAGAAATCTTTGGATTATGACCTTTAGGTGACATGGCAAATGGCATTTCATCAAAAGGTTTTGCACCCCATTCAAAATATAGATTTGAAAGTTTTGAACAAGTTTCATTCCAGTTTATTTGATTTTTTATAATTGTATTTCTCATTGTGAATAATAAATATCTAAGAAGATTAGCCCCAGGTCTTTCATATAATATAATATCTCTACAATCATCAAAAAGTTCAAAAAGTGCAGAGTTATTAGAATGTTCAAATATTGAAGTTTTTACACTATTATAAAAATCATCAGAAGATTCGATTAAATCAAGTAGATTCATTTTCGTATCATGAATAAATTTCATGAGTTCATCATAGGCTTTGGGAATACTTTTTAAGTTTCTATTACCATGAAAAATAAAATTAAAATTATTTAACTCACATTGTCTTATAGAAGGCATCCATGAATCGATTATCAAAATTTCCATGGTATTATTTATAATGTTTATTGAATCTTTATGAATAATTAAATTTACAGCATAGTTAGCAACGATATCTTGAGAAGTAAAGGCTATGACTCTATCAAATTTACTAACATTATCTGCAGCCAAAGTGAAAGAAACTTCGTAGTATATTTTTCCTTTTACAAAAAATGGTTTAATTTTTTGAATGTAAAGTCTGTCTTTACAATATAATGGCTCAGCTCCAAGCCTATAATTGTCAATTTTTTCACTAATTTTCTGATAAAACTCTATCATATCTTTGTCAGTATCAATAGGAAAATCTTCAATGTTTTCTAATATAGAAATATTAAATCGGTCGTTCAATAATTTTTTTATCTTAATTAAATATTCAAAATATTTAATCATTAATCTCTCAGACGAATCTTCATTCAAGGTATAATGAGAAGCTGTTATTTGTAAAAGTTTATGTAATTTATATAATAATTTTAAATCACCTCTTGACTTTAGAATATCAAGCAGTCTTTTTCGCTCTTGGTAATTATTTGGATTGACATCAGGATTTGATGAACATAATTTTATTGCAATGTCTTCAATAAGATTTCTTAACTGACTTAGTATGTTTTGACTTAAAAAACCACGTTCAGAAGCATCAATATTTTTTATATTTTTACATATATTTTCATTTGTATCTAAAATTGCTTTGTCAATTGCTGTCATATTTTCTTATTCTCCCAATCTCTCGCACAATGGAAGCATTTTTTCAATTGCAGCAACAATTCGTTTTTGTTCTGCCAATGGTGCAACTGGTATTACTAAATTTAAAAGTTTATCTCTAGATAAATTATAAAAAGCTTGTCCAGACTTATGTGTTATTTCTTTACACATGTCTCTAAACCAACGAGTTGCAAAAAGATATAAACAATATTTTGAAAGAACTTCATCACTGTAATGAGGAAGTAACATTAAAACAAAACCTCCAACAACTGTATCATCATAATCTTTTTCTACATATCCAATTTTCCCGATATGTTCTAAACTTGTTACAGCAGGTGTTATTAAATAATTCTTTTTTAAGAATAGTTCAGATTTTACATATTTATCTGAAATCATTATGTCATCATCTTTGAAAATATAAGATGTATCTAAAATATTTCCACCTCGTAAAACTCGTATCATTTTTGAAGATTTTTCACTGAGAACATCTTTTTTATATCCTAATCCTGACATTGTTGTAAATAAGTCACCAACTCTACACCAAGACCAACTTTCAGGAATATCAAATGGAATCTCATCTTCCGTTATAGGCGACAATTCTTTTGTGCGAGTTTTGCTTGCAAAACTCGTTGAGCTGGCTTTGCCAGCGACTTTTGCTTTTTCTTTATTTATTTCTTCCAGTAAATCTTTTGCGTTTCCTTCGGTTGAAATTTGTGGAACAAGTTTTCCCTGAACGGCTTCCTGCAGAATTGCTTTTTTTGTGAGGGTGCCGATTTGTTCATTAAAGGCTTTTAGTTCTGTTTCTTTTTTGCCGTATTCTTCTATGAGCGGCATGAACTTTTCAATTGCGGCTACGATGCGTTTTTGTTCAGCAAGTGGAGGTAGAGGAAAACATAAATTTCGTAAAGATTCACCAGTTAAATGTTGAATTGTTACACCTTTGCTGGCATCCATTAAAATATTATTAGCTTTATATAGTTGAAGAAGATATAAATAAAAAATTGGATTTATGTCATTATAAAAACGGACTCGATGTAATGCATTTTGATAAAACATCGGAGTATCTAAATCATAAATTGCACATCGTCCAGCATCTCCACCTTCACAAATTAATAAATCATTTTTCTTGACCGAATATCTTTCAATCTCATCATTTTCAAACTTCATTTGTTTTACTTTAGATAAATCAATTCCATTTTCTTGAATGTTAATTGAACAAAGATAATTTTTTAATTCTCCCTTATTTTTTATAGCATCTTTTGTTTTTCCTAATTCACAAGTCGCAATGTCTGTTATTCTACACCAACACCAATTTTCAGGTATATCAAACGGAATTTCTTCTTCTGTAATTTCAGGTAGAGGCTTTTCTTTTTTCAGTTTTCCTTCTTTTACAAGCTTAGTTTTTTCTTTTCTTATTTCTTCCAGTAAATCTTTTGCATTGCCTTCGCTTGCAATCTGAGGAACTAATTTACCTTGAACGGCTTCCTGTAAAAGTGCGTTTTTTAAATCTTTTGCGGTCATTTATGTTCCTCGCTTGACTTTTGGGCTAAATGTGTTATATTAAAAGAGTCCGAGTTCTGATTCTTATCAGCCTGGGGCAACGAAAGGGCACCTTCTGGTGCCTTGTTTTGTTTTAAATCCTGCATATTCCAGGTGTAAAGTTTTTCAATTCTAGTAATATAACAATACACCTTACCTTTGTTATCCTTGTCTTTTAATACACCAGAAAGAATTTGTTTTATTCTCTTTACTGTTATTGTTGAATCTATTTTTAGATAAACATTTTTTCCCTGATGAAGTGCATCACGGAATCTGTGCGAAACTGCATTTTCTCCGCCCGTGACAACTTTGAATTCTGTAAACTCAGCATCAAAAAGAGCATCAGGATTTTTCTTTATTGGAAATTCAGGTAACAAAAAAATTATATGTTCATTGTCAGATGCAATTTGTGCCATTAAAAATTCTTTTTCAAATACAGATTTTTGTTCAGAGTTTTTAGGCTTTCGGGAAGAAGCAACAAATACATTTTTATACTGCTCGTCCCAAGACTCATCAGGAAAAAGAGAATTTACTATTTCATACGAAATATCTATAAGGTTCAATGTTTTACAACTCCCCTTTCTGTGCTTTCTGATGAAGTTCTGTAATTTGTGCAAGAAGATTATCTATATCTGCATTAAGCTTTGAACGCTTTTCTTCGTAGTTCTGGATTGTCTCTGCTACGCTTAAGATTTCTTCTTCTTCGTGAGGATAGCCGCATACATCAAAGTTGTAGTTTGAATCAATAAGTTCCTGTGCGGTGAAGCACTTTGCCTTTGGATTTCCTTCTTCGTCCGTAATTTCTTTGCGATTATTCCACCATGCAATACAGTCGTCAAAGTGTTTTAATTCCATTGGCTTCGTTTTGCTAAAGTGCTTACGGTCGCTTGGAATGTCTACACGGTAGAACCAGGTTTTTCCAGTCGGTTCTTCATAATTGAAAAAGAGTATGTTTGTAGTAATGCTGGTATACGGGCTGAATACACTGCCAGGTAAGCGGACAATTGTATGAAGATTAAATTCTGTAAGAAGTTTTTTCTTAAGATTATTTTTTGCATTGTCGTTTCCGAATAAAAAACCATCTGGAACAATAACTGCTGCACGGCCTTCTTTTTTAAGACGGTACATAATAACTGCCATAAACAAATCTGCTGTTTCGCTTGAACGCAAATCTGCCGGGAAGTTCTGTTTGATGTCGTCCTTTTCGCTTCCACCATAAGGTGGATTCATAAGTATAACATCAAAAGCATCTTTCTGAGTGTAGTCCAAAAGTTTATAAATGAGAGAGTTTCCGTGGTAAACTTTTGGACTGTCCAATCCGTGCAAAAGCATATTTGTAACACAAAGCATATATGGAAACTGCTTTTTTTCTACAGCATAAATTGAGTTATAGATTTTTTCTGATTCTTCGTTTGTGATACTTCCCTTTGCGTCTTTTACTTCTTCAAGTTCTTTTATCCAGCTTGAAAGGAAGCCACCGGTACCGCAGGCAAAGTCTGCCATTGTCTCGCCAATCTGAGGCTTAATCATTTTTGCCATAAACTGAGTTACGGCACGAGGTGTGTAGAATTCACCGGCACTACCTGCACTCTGGAGTTCTTTAAGGATTGTTTCGTAGATTTCTCCAAAGGCATGAGTTTCTTCGTAACTTCCAAAATCAAGTTCATCTATGATGTTTGCAATCTGGTGGAGAAGTACACCGTCTTTCATGTAGTTGTTTGCATCTTCAAAAGTTGTGCGGACAATACTCTGACGGATTGGTGTGTCAGGTGAGATTTCAAGATTTTTAAGTGTTGGAAAAAGTTTGTTGTTTACAAAGTTTAAGAGCTTGTCGCCGGTAAGGCCGTCGCCCTGATTT
>JAILKS010000074.1 GCA_024693715.1 Treponema sp.
ATTTCAGAACTGATAATCTGCGGTTGTTCGACCGGTTTTTCACCGATTACAAGTTCTTCAGCGTTTATATCTTCCGAGAGATTTTGTTCCATCTCGATATTATATGAAGTTGCATTATCTGTATCGTTATCTTTTCCAAAAAATAATCTTTCAAAAGTCTGTTCAATTCCTTCGTCTTCAAAAAGATTTTTTACAGAATTATATTCTTTTTCATAAATTACCTGCGGCATATTTGTTACAAATCTTGAAAATTTTGTTATGCAGTAGGTATTGTTTAATGCTTCGTACTGCCAGACACAAAGTGCCTGCGCAAGAGTTTCAAAAGGTCCGTAAACAACTTTTTGCGGAACTGAATTTTTACAATAGTTTATGTAATAGCATTGTTCTGTGTCTGCTACTGTATCGAAATATCTTGTTACTTTTACAGGGAGTGCAGCTTTACCGGGTTTTGTCGCAAATGCAAGAGTTTCTTCATTCTTTGATTTTTTTGTTTTTGTCTCTGTCTTTTTATCATTTTTTGCGGCAGGTGCTTCTTCCTTGAGCATATCTTCGTTAAAATCAATGCTTTGTCTTATTGTATTTTCATCACAGAAATATTTGTTTAAAGTTTCTGTCGAACCGATTGATGAAAAATCATTCAGAATTGTCTGCGATTCATCATAAAATTTCATAGGTGTTGAGGTGATGAATTTATCATCCTTTGCAATACAATATTCGCTTTTTTCAGGAAGATTTTCAAAAATCCATATACAAAGGGCTTGTTCACGAGTATTGAAAGGACCGTATATTATTTTTCCTGCCTTAGCTCCACTTGCTTTTCTGATGTAAAAACTTTGTTTATCTGCCTTTATTCTCGAAAGTCTGTCTTTTATAAAGCCAGGGATTTCTGCCTTTCCTGGTTTTCCTGCCGGCTTGTATACCGATGACGTTTTCTGTTTATTTTCAGTTTCAGTTTTTGATGATGAATTATCCTGTTTTTGAGATGATGTATCGTTTTGGGCATACAACTGTTCGTCAGTAAGCTGATATGTATCTTCTGTAGCCGTAACAGTTCCCTGCTTTATTTTTTCATATTGGCCTGTAAGAGCTATGATGTCATCATTTAGAAAATATTTGTTTAATGTACTTTCTGCACCAAGTGTGTCAAAATCACTTTTTATTACCTGAACTGCTTCCGGATAAAAGGAAAGAGGTTTGTCAGTTAAATATACATTGTTTTTTGCTATACAATAGTTTTTCTTTTCCGGGAGATTTTCATATATCCATATACATAAAGCCTGTTCGTTAGTTTCGAACGGTCCGTAAACTACTTTTCCTGCCTTTGATCCGCTTGAAGTTCGTATATACCAGCTTTTTTTTGTTGCCTGGATTTTTGATATTTTTTCCTTTATGTTATCAGGGATTTTTGCCTTGTTTGGTTTTGTCTGACAGAATATCTGTTGTGTAACTGCCAGGAGAAGAATAAGTATTGAAATTGATTTAAAAAAATATTTTCTAATCATTATTAAATTATACCTTATAAAGAAGATATTCGCAACAACAGACAGGATTCATTTTTTTTCCGGGTTTTGTTGACCTTATTTTATTTTTTCTTTATTATATAAACACCCCTTGGAAATCCTTAGAGATTTTCCTTTGTCCATAAGGAGGAAAAAAAACTCAGTAAATTTTTTACAGGTTTTTTTATTTTACAGTCAGATAATCGTCGATTAGAGGATTGTATTACATGTCCTCCTGTCTATTCTGCCTTGCAGAATAAAAATTAGGAGATACTTATGAGAAAGTATGAACTTATGGCTGTTTATCCGTTAGATGATGAAAAGTCAAAAAAAGGTGCTGAAGATTTGAAAGGCACTCTCACCAAATTCGGCGCAGAAATCGAAGAAGAAAAACCTTTCGGTGACCGCGATCTTACTTACGAAATCAACAAACAGAAAAGAGGTCGCTTTGTATTATATACAATGAAGCTCAACCCTGATAAAATTGTTGATATTGATAAAGAATTCAAAATCAATATGAATCTTTTCAAATATCAGTTTGTTAAACTGGAAGAAAAATAATTTCAAAAACCATTGATTCAAGGAGAATGTTATGACAGATACAAATACTGTTATACTTGTAGGTCGTCTTACCAGAGATTTAGGAATGGATGAAAGAAGTTTTGGTTATGCTCCTAACGGTCAGGCCAGAGCAAATATCAGTATTGCTGTAAACAGAAGCCGAAAAAATGGTGATCAATGGGTTGATGAAGTTAATTATTTTGATGTAACAATCTGGGGAAAGACAGCAGAAAATCTGAAGCCTTATTTAACAAAGGGTAAACAGATTTGTGTTGAAGGTTATTTGAAACAGGACCGATGGGAAAAAGATGGACAGAAAATGAGTAGAGTTAGTGTAGTAGCAAATAATGTCCAGCTTCTTGGTGGAAAGGCAGACGGTACAGGTGCTGCGTCTCCATCTGCTCCAAAATTCCAGCCGATAGATAATCAGTCTGCTGCAGGTTATTCCGGTGGTTTTACACAGGAACCTTATGGTAATACCGGAAATGATTTCCCTGAAGATATCCCATTCTAATTAGGAGAATAAATTATGTCTGAAGAAAATATGCAGGAAATTGAAGAAAAGAAAGAACAGGAAGCTGCAATGGCAGAAGTTTCTGTTGAAAATGATGGTCGTGAAGAAGAACGCGACGGACGTGCAAAGAACAAAACATACTTCCGTAAAAAGGTATGCCGTTTCTGTGCAAATAAAGCAAAAATTGACTACAAAGACGCAGATGCTTTACGCCGCTATATGACAGAACGTGGAAAGATTCTTCCTCGCCGTATTACTGGAACTTGTTCTAAACATCAGAGAGAAGTTGCAAAAGCAATTAAAAGAGCACGTTCAATCTGTCTACTTCCTTACGTTGCAGATTAAAATTAAAATAATACTGCGGTTCATACTCCGAACTGCAGCAAATTAATATAATTCAGGAGCTTGAAATGAAAGTAATTCTTAACGTAGACGTTAAATTTCTTGGTGAAGAAGGTGATGTAAAGAACGTTGCTAATGGATATGCACGCAATTATCTTCTTCCACGTAATCTTGCTGTTCCATACAATGAAGCAACTGTAATGATTTTCGAAGCAAGAAAAGCAGAAATTGAAGCAAGAAAAGAGCAGAAAAGAAAAGATTCTGCAAGCCTCAAGGAAAAACTTGAAGCAACACCATTTGAAGTTGTTATGCCGGCAGGTGCAAACGGTAAGCTTTATGGTGCCGTTACAACACATGTTATTGCAGATACTCTTTCTAAAGCAGGATTTGAAATTGAAAGAAAAAGAATCGATCTTCCCGGTTCTGCAATTAAAACTGTTGGTTCTTATAAAGCAATTATTAAGCTTTACGAATCACAGACTGCAGAAATTCATGTAAATGTAAAAGCACAGGAAGTTGCTGAAGAAAAAACTGCAAAATCTGCAAAAGGTACAAAAGCCTCAAAGGCTGCACCAAAAGATGAACCTAAGGCAGAAGAAGTAAAAGCTGAAGAAGCACCAGCAGAATCAGCTGAAAATAAAGCAGAATAATTATTTTCTTGCTTTTGCAAATAACCGGTACTATATTAATTGGTACCGGCTTTTTTTATCTTAATTTGAAACAGGGGTACAGTTATGGATCAGAGCTTGCAGGATAAGGTTCCGCCACATCATCTTGAAGCAGAACAGGCAGTTTTAGGTGCACTTTTGTTAAACTGGGGTGCAATGTCAGAAGTAATATCCAGACTGAAACCAGATAAATTTTATACAATACAACATAAGACTATTTTTGAAGCAATGCTTTCTCTGTTTACAAAAAATATTCAGGGAGATACATTATCTTTAATTAATGAACTTACTGTTAACGGAAATCTTGAAAAGGCGGGCGGAACTGCCTATATCGCTTCTTTAACTGACACTGTTCCTTCTGCAGCAAACATCGATTATTATTGTTCTGTTGTTTGTGACCGCAGTGAACGTCGTGAACTTATTAAAATCTCTTCAGAATTAAAAACCTCTGCCTTTGACCTTTCAAATAAAAGTGAGGTTCTTCTTGACAGGGCGGAGCAGAAGCTTTTTTCTTTACGTCAGCAGAATGAAGCGACAGAAGTGCATAAGGTTAATGACATCATGGTTAAAGAAATTCAGATTATTGAAAAAATCTTTAACAATAAAGGTGAGTTTTCAGGCATTCCATCTGGATTTGCAAAACTTGACAGCATGACATCCGGCTTTCAGAATTCTGAATTTATAGTTATAGGAGCACGACCTTCTATCGGTAAAACAGCGCTTGCACTTTCAATGATGAATCATATTGCACTTGAATCTAAAATACCATGCGGTTTTTTCTCCCTTGAAATGCCTTACGAATCTATCGGTATGAGAATACTTTCGCAGGAAGCCCGAGTTAATATGAGTAGAATCAGGAGCGGTTTAATCAAGGTTGATGAAGTAAAGAAAATTCAGGATGCTGCAGGACGATGGTTTGAAGCTCCTTTATATACAATTGATACTCCAAACATGAGACTTCTGGAATTAAGGTCTATGGCAAGACGTCTTGTAGTTAATGAAGGCGTAAAGATTATTTTCATTGATTATATTGGACTTATCACTACCGAAAATCCATCGGATCCTGTTTTTGAGCAGGTTTCAGAGGTTTCAAGATCTCTTAAGGCACTTGCACGAGAATTAAAGATTCCGATTGTTGCATTATGTCAGGTAGGACGAGACGCAGAAGGGCAGGAGCCGAATCTTGCACAGCTTCGAGGTTCCGGTTCCATTGAACAGGATGCTGATGTCGTTATGTTTATCCATCGTGAAAGATTAAAGGATGAGCAGCCTTCACAGGAAGCAAAGATTATTCTTGCAAAACAGAGAAATGGTCCTACAGGTGATATAAAAGTCAATTTTATACCGGCTTATTCTAAATTTGAAAATTTAATGAGTGAAGATTAATAAAATTATTTTGTAAAAAAAAGCTGCCCGATTGTTACCGGACAGCTTTTTTGTTTATTTTTCTTTATTTTGCATTTGCATCGTTGTTGTTTTTATTAGGATTACTAATCTGCTTTAAGTTCTGCTTTGAAAGAAGAATTAATTTTCCTGATGGAGATGTAACAACAATTCCTGTATCTGCAATACAGATTGGTGTTGAGCTCATTACTGAAACAGGTGATTTTAATTTGAGTGTAAGTGTTTCATCATATTTTGCTACAACCCATTTGCCGTTATCATCAATTACACAATAGTAATCAGAACCATCACGAACAAGCACTGAATCTGCAGCAAGAGTTTCATTGCTTTCACGGAAGATTTCCATTTTATCCTGATCAATAAGTACAAGCTTGATTGCACCGTTTGCACTGTTTACACCTGCAACTGCCATAAATGCCTGTGACGGAGCATGATAGATTGTTCTGTTTCTGATAACTGTTACCGGAGAATTCTTTATGATATCTCCAGTATCAACGTTGAATTTTACGAGACGTGAAAGCTGCTGTGGTTCATCGCTTATGATAATACCATAATCAGAAGGCATTTTAGATTCTTCTTCAATTTTCTTCTGTACAGCATCCTGATCTTTTGCTATTTCCTTGCGTTCATCCTGAGCTTCTTTCTGTTTTTTATCAGCAAATTTCTGTTCTTCTTCTGCCTTTTTGTTAGCATCGTCAGCTTCTTTCTGTTTTTCGTCTGCTTTTTTCTTAGCATCCTCAGCTTCTTTCTGTGCTTTTTTGTCATCAGGATTTTCTTCTGCTTTTTTCTTAGCATCTTCAGCTTCTTTCTTAGCCTGATCTGCTTCTTTCTGTTTTTCAACAGCATCTTTTTTTGCATCCTGAGCTTTTTCTGCAGCTTCATCAGATTCTCTTTCCTTGAGGTCAACCATATCTTTACGGCTGTCTACGTTTCTGTCATCATCATCCTTCATCTTTTCTACGACTTTTGAATCTGTGATTGTAGAAGTATCAACTGTTGAAAGTCCACCGTTGTTTACATCATAGAGTGGAATGACGATTTCTGTTTTTCCTGGCCAATCATAGTAGTTTACCGAAAGACCACAGTTAGCGCTTGAAAGATTTTTTGTTACTACAGATTTATATTTTGAGTTGAATACATCAATTTTTCCACGGTAAACAGCATTATAAACTGTGATAAATACTGCGAGTGTCTGTGCATCTTTCTGTGAATAGTTATATGCTGACATTAAATAGCCGACAATAATTCTTCGGATGTTGTTGATGTGATCTACAGTTGCATCACGACCGATGTAAAGGATATCTGCGTCAAGTTTGCCTTTTTCGTTTGGATCTACTGCATGAACAACGTAATATTTGTTTCTGTTGCCGACATTTGCAGGTTGTGATGGTGTGATTTTTGCACCTAAATCAGATCCGATTTTTGTAATAGACTGTGCTGAATCAATACGTTTGTGAGGACCACTGTAGTTATTGAATTCAATAGTCTGATTCCCAATACTTTTAATTTCCGGTTCATCTACTCCTAATGCAGAAGCAGCAACTGAAATTATTAATGTTAATGCCAAAATAGATGATAATTTTTTCATAAAACCGCCTGTATAAATATTTTATATATTTATTATCGTCAATTATACCATAAAATAGTATTTTTACAATTATTTTATTTTTCTCTAATTTTTGTATATTAAATAATAATCAATTACCTTTCTGAAAAGTCGAACAGCGGAAGTGATTCCGTTATGGACTTTGAACCGGGATTTTTATGTTTGAATGGTAAGCGGATACGTTTAATTTTGTAACCAAAATCCCATCCCGGAATTTCTATTGACTCAACCATTACGGCTTCATTCCAGAAGTCCATTTCCTTGTTGTATTCTTCTGCAAGCTTTGGATCTTTTGGCAGACCAAGAGGATTATAGTCGGATTTTTCTATATGAATAAAATCTGTATCCTTTGGTTCTACATCAAAAAAATATGTATAAGCGATGTGGCTGATTCCTGTTGACTTATAATAGTTCTCGCCGCTGCAAAAGAACTTTCCGTTTACAAGTGCAAATTTCTTGAAATTAAGGTCATCGTGCTGTCTGTAGTTTTTTTCGTAAAGCTTGTTTCCATTCCAGTCCATAAAATATGAAGTGTAAGTTACATCGTTGTCTTTCAACCAATCTACAGGATCATAATAAGACCTGTGTCCGAAAAACAAGATTCCTTCATCGCTGATTTTTTCCTTGCAGTAGTTGAATCCATTATCTGCCGTACTTTCTTCAATAACATATGAGCAGATGAAATCTCCGTCTGCAGAAAAACGTGACATGTAGCTCAGGTTTTTATTTTCGTAATGATTCTCTATAATTATCTCAACAAGAGATGTCCCTTTTTCATCAGGACCATTTGAACCGTTGACAGTAATTTCTGTTCCGCTTTTTAAAATGATGTACCTGATGCCGGAGCCTTTATACTTGCATGCCCAGATTTTCTTTAAATTTAATTGACCGTCAAGCTGAAGAACTGCCTGTTTTTCAAAAGTTCTTCTTATTTCCAGATATACATTGTCCGCAAAGGCAGAAAGCCCTGTAAGCTCATCATTTTTAGCTGTATAGACTTTGACGGAATTCTTAAGGTTACCGTTCAAATCAAATGACAGGAGGTAAAGGTCCCAGCCAGTTTTTTGAAAATCATCCTGACCGTTGTATGCAACATAAACAGTATCTTTTCCGTCAAAGGCATAAAACTGTGTTTCATATGCTCTTTGATTTTTGAGGCTGTAGGATTTATATGAAATAACCTTGTCATCCTTAATTCTGAAGAATGCAAATCGGTTGTCTGAAAATCCTGAATAAAGCGTGAGTATTATTTCATCCGGACCGAGAACATAAAGCTTAAGAAAATCGTAGTGTGAGTATGGTTCCCTAAACTCATAGTTACTGAATCCTTCCACATCTATCTGAAGGGTTGAGTTATATTTATTTTCGATGTATTTGTTGATGAAAACCGGGGTTCCCTTGGACAGGTCTGTGTGGTTCATTCCAAGTACTGCCTCGTAAACCGTGTTTCCGTAACTAACCATATCCATTTCCATTGTGGAATAGCCGGGCAGGACATTGATTGTTTTGTCGGAAACATTTTTCTTTTCTTTCGCATAAAGACCAGCACTGATAAAAATGGTTGCTAAAATAAGCAGCAATGTTTTTTTCATTTTAATCCTCCGGTATTCATTTGATTTTTATGGCTAAAGTTCAAGTTCAGAAATCATTTTAAGTGTTTTTTTTGCATAATCCTTTGTATTTTTGTTGTAATCCGGTACAAGAAGATGAAGAAGGATTTCCCGTCCGTGCTGATTAAATGCCGGTCGTCCCATGAATCTGCAGATTGAATAAACCGCATCACATATCTCGTTTAAAACCATTGCATCTGAAGGCTTTGTTTTACGCAGAAGTGATTCAAGTGCATAAAGAATTTTTTCTTCCGGATCATATCCGTTGTATTTAATTCCAATCAGGGCTTTATTGAGCATAGTACGGTTTTTTTCATTTTTGATTACAGCTGCAATGAAGTTTATGAAAGTATCTGTTCCGTAAAAGCAGAGCTGAGAAATCATAAGTTCAACTCCGATATTGTCGGTTACAAAAAGTGAATTATCGTATGAGTTTCTGCTGTTTACTGTAGTTAAAAGCTTCTGATACGAATTGCAGCCTGATATAAGATCTGAAATCCATTTCTGCTCTTTTTCGCTGTAATCGCCTTTTTGAAGGGATTCAAATCTGTCGTCACTGCTGTAAAGATTGTCAAGGTCAGGCATAAGTGATATTTCAAATGTTGAATAATTTACATCATAAAGTTTATTATAATTTTTTCTTTCAAGCTTATATTTAACCGTTTGACTTTTAAGGCTTTGAGTTGTACGGTAGCCGGTCGCATCCCAGTTATCGTAAAAAATAATAAGATAATTGTCGTCTGTATATACACAGTATTTCCAGTTGTTCTTTGAACCTTTTACATTTTGTGGCATTATTCCAGTCCATAGTTCAAGACCATCCTTGTTGTAAAAGCAGGCTGTGTTTTTATTTGCAAGAAAAATCCCCTGGTTATTTAAAATGCAATATGTCGGATTTTGAATTGCAGGACAATTTACTGTATGTGTTATTTTTCCGTCTGAAAGCTGAATGAAATTAATCTGTGTTCCCGATGACTGATTATTTATATAGGCTGCTTCCTTTAAATCCTTCGAAACTACGAAAAAATCACTGTTTGTAAGTGAAAGACGTTCTTTTTGTAAAACCCATCTGTTTGTTGAATTTTGTTCAACAAGTGTGAATAAACCGCAGGTGCTGTCTGAAAAGGTAAGAAGTATTCCTTCACTGCAGCTTTCTGCCGATGTTACATTACCGTAAAATGTAATGTTTTCAAGAATCTCTCCGAAGGGTGATATTCTAAGTCCTCTTGTTTTGTTTTCCTGCTGCTTTTTTAAGAATACGACAAAGGTTCCGTCGGGAAGTTCTTTTATTTCAAGATTTGTCTGTTCTTCTGTGGTGATGTGCCATTTTCTGATGCCGTTTAATCCATAGCAGCTTATATTTGTTGCATTTCTTACAATGATTCTTCCGTCACGACCGGCGAACGGTTTTTCGAAGGGTTTATAATCAAGTGTTGTCTGCCATAATTCTTTTCCGCTTGGATTCAACACCGTAAGCTTTGAATTTGAAATTACTGCAAAAAAATCATCATTGAGGACAGAGAACATGTGGTTTGTGCCTCGTCCTAAATAATGCTCCCAGATTGTATTTCCTTCTGTCGTAAAGGTCATCAGATATTTTGAATCTGTAATGAGTGCAAGACCATAAGATGTCTGTTGAGGTTCACATATTGCTTTTCCGGGAAGTACATTGTTCCAGGATGCGGCTGAAGAATTAAGGTGAACTTGTGAATAGATAAAAGAGGCAGCGAATATCTGTAAAACTATAAATAATATTTTTTTCATATTTATCTCTTTTTTTTATTTTAAATATTTAGGTTAAATATTGCAAGGCTTTCAATGTGGCTTGTGTGCGGGTAAAAATCAAGCAGATGAATTTTAGAAAGCTCATATCCGGCAGAAATAAGCTTTGCACAATCTCTTGAATGAGTCGAAGGATCACAGGAAAGTGAGCGTATAAAAGGGATTTTACTTTTGCACAGAAAATCACAGACTGCATTTTCCATTCCTGAACGCGGTGGATCTACAACACAGGCATCAAAGGCGGGAAGTGAAGATGCATAATTTTTTACGAAGTTTTCTCCGCTTACTCCGTAGCTTTTATGATTTTTTCCGGCCATGTTCTGTTCTGCATAAACAAGAGCATCCCTGTTATGCTCGACTAAAGTTACAGATTCATATTTATCTGCAAGGAAAACCGAAATGGATGCACAGCCGCTGTAAAGATCAAGACAGTTCGTACCACCGGGCAGGGAATCTGTAATAAGGTCTATTACTTTTTCAAATACAAAAAGATTCGACTGAAAAAATCCACGAACGTCAAAGGTTATGTCTTTTCCGTTAAGCTTTACTTTAACAGAATTTTCCGGTGATGATACTGTTCCTGTAAAATATCTGTTTTCTTTAAGCTTTAAATTCTTTTTTTTGTTTCCGTAAATCTTTTGCTGTATGTTCGTCTCTTTTTCTGAAATTTTCAACTTCTGATCACTGTCAACAAAGCTGCTTCCAAAAAGATGGATTCTACCTTTCGGGCGAGAATTAAATTCTGTAGCTTCAAGATAATCGTTTACCGGTTTTTCTGCGCATAGACAATGAGTTATCGGGATGATGGTATTTTTATTTTTTTCGTTTAATCCGCCGTCAGTAAGCTGGAATCTTGCGCGGTAGTTGTAATCCGGTCCTTTTACAATTTCAATTTTATCAGAAATATCAATTTTATATTTTTCGAAAGCATTTATCAGCATCTGCTTTTTAAGCTCACGCTGGTAGTCCGTACTGGCATGCATGAGGTTGCATCCTCCGCAAACGCCGTAATATTTACATTCACTTTTTACACGGTATGGAGAAGGTTCTAAAATTTTTATTATTTGTGCTTTGCTATAATCATTTTTCTGTTGTACAATATTAACATTGAGAGTTTCATCGGGCAAAGCGAAAGGAATAAATACAGTCTTGGAGTTAACTTTTGCAATTGTTTCTCCTCCAAAGACAGTTTTTTCAGTTCTGACTTCTATTGTTTCCATAGCTTGTAATTTATCATATAAATTAAAAATTTAATATAAATACGGAGTTTTTTTTATGCAGATGAAAACCTTTTCTTTTACAGCTTCTGACGGATGTGAATTATTCTGTTACAGGTGGACCCCGGATCCAAAAAAGAAAATTAAAGGTGTAATTCAGCTACATCATGGAATGGCAGAGCATGCCTTGAGATATGACAGATTCGGTTCGATCCTTTCAGAAAACGGGTATGTACTTAATGCTTATGATGTGAGGGGTCATGGTCGTACAGCGGAAATTGCAGAAAAAAAAGGGACAGGTCTGTTCGGAAAGCTTTCAGATAAAAACGGCTTTGATGCTGTTACTAATGATTTATCAGAAATGATTAATTCCTTACGCGATGAATATAAAAAAACTCCTGTTTTTCTTATTGCTCATTCCTTTGGTTCTTTTGTTGCACAGAATTACATCGAAAGTGAAAAGGAAAATGTAGACGGTTGTATTTTAATCGGTACTGCAGGTCCAAGACCGGTTTTAATGACATTTGGAAAGATAATTACAGGGATTTCTAAATTTATTTTTGGAAAAAATGCACGGAAAAAATTCGTAGAAAAAATATCTTTTGCAGGTTATTTAAATCATATTAAAAATCCTGAAACTTCAAATGACTGGCTTTCAAGAAATAAGCTTAATGTTCAAATGTATAATGCAGATCAATGGTGCGGTCAGCTTATGACAACCAGTTTCTTTTATGATATGGTCAGCGGTCTTAAAAAGATTCATACAAAAAAGAATATCCGTTCGATAAGAAAAAATCTTCCGGTAATGTTTCTTTTTGGAGATGAGGATCCGGTCGGCGGTTATGGGCAGACTATCAGAAAACTGAAAGATATTTACATAAAGAACGGAATGACAGATGTTTCTTTGAAAAGTTTCCCGGAAAACCGTCACGAAATCTTAAATGAGGATGACAGGGAAGAAGTCGAAAAAACAATTCTTGAATGGTTGAAGCAGGTTTCATCTGCCAGATAGAAGACAGAACATCATGAACAATTGTATTTACTTGACTTGTAATACCTTTTTTTAATATTATTTATTATCGTGTTATATCGGTATGGAACAGATTCTAACGGTAAATATGTTAAGAAAGCCGTTGTATATACAAAACAGGAACATTTAATCAGTCTCAAAAATATAGATCCGGATGCACTTCAGATTATCCATCGTTTGCGCGACACAGGTTACTCTGCCTATATTGTTGGTGGAGCCGTAAGGGATTTAATCGTCGGTAACACGCCAAAAGATTTTGATATAGTAACAGATGCGACTCCTTCAAAAATAAAACGAATATTCCGTAATTCCAGGATTATCGGACGAAGGTTCAGGCTTGTGCATGTCGTGTTCGGTTCAAAGATTTTTGAAGTAAGCACCTTCCGTTCAAATGCAGACGGTTCTGTCGGTAATGAATTTGGAACCATTGAACAGGATGTTTTAAGAAGGGATTTTTCTCTTAATGCATTATATTATGATCCTGTCGCAGAACAGGTAATAGATTATGTTAATGGAATGCGCGATATTAAAAAGCACATTTTAAAGCCTGTAATACCGATGGAAACAATATTCGTTGAAGATCCTGTCAGAATGCTTCGGGCAATAAAGTATTCTGCAACGACCCATGCAAAAATGTCCTTTGCACTCAAGCATAAAATCAGGCAGTCTGCACATCTTCTTGGACAGATTTCACCTTCAAGACTGACAGAAGAGCTTTTAAAAATCATAAACAGCTCTCATGCTTTTGAAATTGTTCAGGAAGCAATTGAATCTGACCTTTACATGTATCTTCAGCCTTCTGCCTATACGCTTCTTTTTGAAAGCAAGGATTTTGAAACAAATTACATGCAGAATCTTAAAAATCTTGATGAGCTTATTTTACGTGATAAAGATGCACGTCTTGGTAAAAAGCTTTATTTTTTGATTTTTGATTTTATCTGTCAGCTAACGGACTGGAAAAAAGAAACTGAAGACAGATATTCATCTGTTGAGCTGTATACAAAGACCTGGACTGAATGCAGGAATTTTGTTTTACCTATGAATCCGCAGCGAAAAGAACTTGAATATGCGATTAAGCTTGCACTTAAAAATCTTGGGGTTCAGCTTAAAAGTCCAAAGCGAAAGACAGTATAATTTTTATTTTTTGTGTGTCCGAGCAAGAGATGCTTTTAATTCGTCAGAAAGCTTGCTTGCAGGTGGAATCTTATTCTGATGACTTTCAACCTTCGTAATTTTATCAATGATGATGCTTACTTCTTCAATCAGTATTCCTGTAAAGGTTTCAATTTTATCTATGATGTACTGCTGAAGCTTGTGAATTTTACCGGTAAGCTGTGTTCCAAACGGTACATCAACTGTAATTATAAGACGGTATCCGCGGGAATCAGTCTTTATCGAAAGCTTTTTGATTTTTACATCGGGGTCACATTCTGCAACACAATGCATTACCATCTGAATTAAAGCTGCTTCAGAAATTTCAACCCTTCCTTTTTTTGAGAATTCCGGTTGTACGATGGATTTTTCAATCATCTTGTCTGCATTTTTTTTCTTCTTGTTGAATAAATTTTTCTTTCGGAAAAAATCATGCATTGAATTTGAAAATATCTGCGGATATGATTTTTGAACTTCAATTGACGGTACCGGAATTACATGTTTTCCTTCAACCTGTCGTGATTTTACGGCTTTTTCGATTTCTTCCTCTGATGCTATGTCTTCTATGTGGATTATTTTTGCAGGCTGAGGCAACTGAAGGCGCATTGCAATTTTTGAAGCCATTTTTTCGGAAGTTCCCAGAATCAAAAGTTTTTTTATGTGTGATTTTTTTAAGATTTTTGCAACTGAATCTCTGTGTTCCTTATCGTCAAATAGGGCAGCCCTTACTGCTCCCATGTATGTTTTTTCTCGTTTTGCTGAATGACCTGCAACTATTTTTTCATCGCAGATTAAAAGTCCGTCATCAATTATTGCATGAATATTATATTCTTCGGCGAGTAATTTGGATCTGAAGCTTTTTCCTGTTCCGCTTGGACCGACAAGCGCATATACCGTAATTTTCTTAAAGCTATTAACTATGTTTTCTATAAAGGGTATCATCTGAACATTTATTATACTTCAATTTTTTTTATACCACAAGTTTTTAATGCCAGCATAAAATCATCAGAAGGCTTGCATGTTATTTCAGGCGGAAGATTAAAAGGATTTTCTTTTAGTACAAGCTTGTATGCGTGCAGATAGTATTCCTGTTTCAAATCAGTTTTTTCTGTACCGTAAGCGGTATCGCCAAGAAGTGGACATTTATGGAGTGATGCCTGTGCCCTTATCTGATGATGCTTTCCGGTTTTTATATGAAATTCAACAAGCGTAACATCTTCATCCTTGTATTTACCATAATCAATTGGTGTAATTTTTGTCCAGCAGTTTGATTCATTCTCCGTATGTTCTGCACTTATTGTTTTAAATCCCGCAGCTTCTTCGTTTTTAGAAATTCTATCTTCCCATATCTGCTGTTCGTTAAGCTTTCCCTTCATGATTCCAAGATATTTTTTTTCGATAAGATGAGAATTTATGTTTTCGCAGAACCATCTTGCTCCTTTTAAACTTAAGGAACAGACTAAAAGACCGGTTGTGTTTTTATCAAGACGATGAAGCGGGGCAGGAGTAAAGGAAATTGAATTTGATGTAAAGTTTTCCCTGTAAAAATCAAGAAGGATTTTATCTATTGATAAATCATTTGAATTGTTTGGCTGCGATTTTAATCCGTAAGGCTTATTTACAATGATTAAATCATCGTTTTGAAAAATAACAGCAGGCATTAAATGTGCAAGAGATGCTTTTTTTGACAATGGTTTTTCTGGAGTTATAAGAAAATCTGCAAGCTTGATTTTATCACCGGAAAGAATTTTTGTTGTTTCACTGCATTTTTTATCGTTTACTTTTACAAGTCCTTTTCTTATGGCTTTATAAATCTGTGACAGTGACTGACCGCTGCAAATCTTACGTAAAACTTTATCCAGCCTGCGGTCGTTGTCATCATTTCCTGCCGTAAATTCAACAAAATTCATGCCTCTATTATAAGAAGATTTTAAATATTGTACTAGTAAAATTTTCTCTATAATGTTATTATTAAAAGTACTGTAATTTGGAAGTTTTATGCAGCCTACGATAATTGAACAAATAAAATTATTTTTTACACATCCTGTTTTCCTTGCCGGTATATTCAGCTGGTTAGGTGCTCAGTTTATAAAAACCTTTATAAATCTGATATATGGACGGGTCCATTCAGTTTATGAACTTCTGGAATGGATGATATGGCGTACAGGCGGCATGCCATCGAGTCATTCTGCTCTTGTAACTTCCATCTGTGTTACGGTAGGTTTCAGGAATGGATTTCATTCAGATCTTTTTATGATTGCCTTTACACTTATGCTCATTGTAATAAGGGATGCGTTCGGTGTAAGAAGATCAAGTGGAAATCAGGCCAAAGCAATAAATAAAATCGGAAAGGAACTGAAGGACAAAAAGCTTCTTGAAGATTTTGATTCTGTAAAAGAGGTGGACGGACATACACCGATGCAGGTAATCTTAGGCTGTTGTTTAGGATTCGTCGTTGGTATGGCTTTTTCTTTGTTATAAAAAATGAATATTATAAAAAAAATTATTCCGGTTTTATTTATCATATTCTCATTTGTTGTAATTAAGTTCAGGTCAGTTCCGACAGGTCATATCTGGAACGATTATACTGTCCTTTATGTCGAAGATTCCTGTGATGATGCGGAAATCTCTTCTGTTTTTGATTCACTTGAAATCTCTGATTATGTTAGTGCAGATAATCAGCTTCTTCCGATAGAAATATCAAAAAATTCACCTGAAGAAGCAATGCTTCGTTTAAATATCAATTCTTCGGAAAATGAATATCTTAAAAAACGAATGAATTATTTTTACGATGCTTCGAAAAAATACAGGCTTTATTATGTTCCCGACAGATTCAATGATAAATTAAATCAGTGCATTTCGATTCTTGAACAGAAAGATATTTATGCGGGAGTAGATTCTTCCCTTTCATTCCCATTCATACTTCCGGTTCTTGGAATTGCCGCTTTTGTAATTCTTCTTTTGTGTTCAAAAAACAGAATTGTTTTTGCAGTAAGCTCAATTCCTTTTGTCCTTTATATTTTCTGTAATCCATTTTATTCATGTGCTGCGGCATCTTTTCTGCTTATGCTTGTAGTTTTCTTTATTTCGAATTTATGGAGAAGGGAGGGCTTTGTAAAAGTTCTTCTGACAGATTATAAAAACTATGTTTTAATTCTTCTGGCCTTGATTGCCGCTTTTTCGAATTCAGGACTTTCCGGCTTATTGTTTATGCTCAGCATCGCATCTTCTTTTGCCGCTCTTTTTTATTTTAATATCCGTGAAAGCATTATAGAAAGCAGACAGGTATATAAATATCTTATGATTCGTACTGCAGATAAAATCAGTCCTTATGCCGGTAAAGGACCTGTTGTCCTTGTTTCGCTTATGCTTTGTATTTTTTCGATTTTTGCTTATTTTCTGATTTTTTCTTCTGATAATATCCGCGGACATTTTGCAAAGATTCTTCTTCCGGGTTCATCTGTCGTAAAATCTGATGCATTTCCTGAACTGACAGATTATACGCGCTGGACTTTTGATGTAATTACAAAGCCTCTTGTTTCAGTTAATAAAAATACAGATAAAAACAAAGTTGTTTATCCTCGTTTTGTAAGGGAAGATAATCTTATTAAACAGGTAGATTATACATTAATTTATGATGATACATATAAAAATACAGTTTTAGATTCAATAAATAATCTTGGATTTGAATCCATTGAAAAAGTAGTAAAGATTCAGGGACATGATTTTAAGTGCGGTTATACAAGTGCCAGTAATTTTCATGTAAGCGTGTTCAGTGTTATCTGCATCATCCTTTGTTTTTCTTCATTGCTTTTTCTTTTTATTTCAATAAATAAAAAAGGTGGTAAAAAATGACTACATTGCAAGGTCCTTTAACTACAGTCAAAAAATACAGCCACACGGAAAATGCCTTTTTGCCGAAAACAGTTACCGTTCCTTTATCGCAGGAAAAGAACTGTGTTTGCCGTTGTCTTGTAAAACCAGGTGACTTTATTAATGAAGGTGATATTATTGCCCGTCCGTCCGCTGTTGAAGGCTTTAAAGGAGTTATCCATTCTCCAATACCTGGAAAAGTTCTTGATATTATTTCGACTTATTGTCCGAATGGTAATCTTGAAAATGCTGTCAGAATCAGATTGCAGGGATCGTTTTCATATCTTGGAAAACAGATTTCTAAAAAGGACTGGACTGATTTTTCTTCAAGTGCTCTTATAAGCAAAATATCTGAATATGGAATTATAAATACATTTTTAACTTATGAGCCGCTTAGTCTTGGTGATCAGCTTAAAAATCAGTTGAAGAAGAAAAACAGAAAACTCATAATCCGTCTTTATGATGAAGATAAGATGCGTATATCAGATTCTCTTTATACAAAATTCTTTCTTGAAGAAATAATTGTCGGTGCAAAAATTACCGCGAAAGCGCTTGAAGCAGATAATGTTATTTTTGCTGTTGATGATGGACTTGATAAATCGATTATCGAAAAAATATCAGCAGTAGAGAATAGTCAGATTCTTCAGATTAATGCAAACAAATATCCTTCAGGCTTTAAGCGGGAGCTTCGAATTTATTTTAATAAAATGTTTAAGAAAACTTCAGGCATTTCAATTTCTGAAAATGATTTGTTTGTCGATTCGTGTACAATGTTTGAGGTTTATAAAGGGATTGTAAATGGTATTCCAAGCATAAGTAAATATATTCATGTTTCAGGTCCGTGTCTTAAAACAGAAGCCTTTTTGAATATTAAGCTTGGATTTTCGATTAAGGATATCGTTGCACAAATGGGTGGCTTTGTAAAACAGCCTGCTTTGATTGTCATAAACGGACTTATCTGCGGTTATACAATCGGCAGTCTTGATATTCCTGTTACTAAATATGTAAAATCTATTGAGTTTCTTACGGAATTCAGAACGACAGATTATCATACATATTCATGTGTCAATTGCGGAAATTGCCGTGTAATTTGTCCTGTAAAAATTTCTCCTGATATTTTATATACTCATATGACAAAAAGACGTAATATCTCAGAAAATTTTATAAATTCTTCATTACTGTGTACAGAATGCGGTTTATGCAATACTGTATGTCCTTCGCGTCTGCCGCTTTGTCAGACAATTTCTGTATTAAATGAACAGTTAAAGGAAAAGCAAAATGAAAAACAATGATATTGAATACAAAATTAAAAATACACCGGTTTTGATGAAGCCTTATTTTTTCTCTATACCGTCAATTTCTGCGGTATCAATTAAGATTCTGATTCTTCTTGGAATTCAGATTCTTCTTTTGATTTTTACTAAAAGCTACAGCGCTCTATTTGTAATCCTTTCATCAACACTTGGTGCAACAATTGCAGCCTTAATTAATTATGCGTTTCAGAAAGTTCAGCCATTTACGATTATGACTGTAATGATTCAGGGCGTACTTATAGGAATGCTTTTACCGGAAACTTATCCGCCGGTCACTGTTTTTTTCATTGCCTTTACAATTCTTGTAATTGAAAAATATCTTTTCGTAAATTGTGTAAACTCGTGGATTAATGTAGTATGCGTTGCTGTTATAATCGCATATTTTATCGGTCAATCCTTTTTTCCGGGTTTTATCGTAACAAACGATTTGTTCCCGGTAAAAAATGCATCTTTATATTTAATTCAGAACGGAAGTTTTCCAACTTATTCCTTTGATTCTTCTGTTACAGAATTTCTGAACAATTCAATTTTCAACTGGGTAAAGGTAACTTTACCAAATGGCTTTGTTTCATTTTTGTGGGATACTCATTCTCTTATTCCTGCTTTCAGATTTAATATTGTTACCATATTGTCTTCGATTGTTCTTTTTTGTGACGGTGGCATTTCTCCATTAATTCCGGGAATCTTTATCGGTGTATATGCAGTTCTTGTAAGATTGTTTTTCCCTGCATTAAATGGCGGACTTCTTAATACCGGTGATATTATTCTTGCAATCGGTACAAGCGGAACAATTTTCTGTTCAGTTTTCCTTTTACAATGGTTTGGAACTCATCCTATTACTCTTACCGGTAAAATTCTATTTGCGGTGATTTCAGGAGTTATTGCATTTTTAATCGTAGGATGCGGTACTTCACCAATCGGTATGATTTATACGATAGTTATTTCAAATATTCTGAATCTTTTAATTCGTGTAGTTGAAGAAAAAAATAATGTGCTTAGATTATCTAAGCTTGTTAATACTGAATTATTTGCAGAAAGAGAAACTCAAAATAAGGATAATGAATAATTATGGAAAATGAAAATGTAAAATCCGGTTCAATATTAAAAAGCTATGGAATTCTCATCCTGGTACTTCTTTTGATTTTTACAGTTTTGATTTATTTAATTTCAATTTCTAAAAAATCATGGGAAGCAGGGCTTAGAACTTGTGTAGAAAAAGTTCTGAATGAAAAATATGGCGATGAGTGGACTGTCGGCGAATTTGTTGAAATTGAAAATCCGATTTCAGTAAATTCAGCCTGCTATAAAATAAAGAATTCAGAAGGTGTAAATGGTCGTGCAGTGATTATAAAAATTGCGACCTATTACGGACCTGCAAGCGCTGTTTATATCAGCACAGGGGAAAATGTCAGCTTTGTCGGTTTTTCTTCATTGCATGGAAGAATCGCAGAAACGATGCTGAGCAATAAGAAAGATAAGAAGATTCTTTACTGGCAGGATAAAATTCCTCAGATAATAAAATAGGGTAGTGAAATGAAAAGACGATCTATATATGTATTTATAACGGCAGCTCTTGCAATTTTAATTCCTGCACCCGGAAGGTTTGTTTATGGATTAACGTTGCTTATAGAAGTTATGTTTATTCTTCTTTTTGGCTCTTTGATGAATAATTTAATAAAAAAATTAAAGCTTGAATCCCTCGAAAAATTTTTTACGCTTCTTTTTGTGATAAGCGGAACAATTTTTTTCCGTCAGCTTATGATTTTATTTCAGCCTGAGGTTGTATTAAATCTTGGATTTATGATTTATATTGTACCGGTTTCTCTTTATACAATTGGTTATGTTTTTGCATATCCTGATTATAAGCTTTCTTTGAAAATGAAATTTATTTTTCTGCATTCAACTACATATACTGTGTTTGCTTTATTTATTTTCCTGATAAGGGATATTCTTGGTTATGGAACTTTTACTTTCTTTGGTCCTAATCATCAGATTCTAGAAATTATTATTTTCCCGGCAGATAAAGTAAGACTAATGTCATTTCTTGCTTCCATCCCAGGATGTTTTATTTTCTGTTCATGCATGCTCTTTATTCACGTAACTTTCAGATATAAATATAATATTTATCGTAATGCGGAACTGCTTGAGCCTGCAGCAGAAAAATCTGAAGATAAAACAGAAAAAAATGAAAAGAAAGAAAATGCAAAGGAGGTTAAAGAATGATTTTTCTAAATACATTTTTATATTATTTATGCTTTGCCTCTGCTGTTCTTGTCTATGGTGTTGGAATTGATAAAACAATGCAGGTTGCATATTTAAAGGAAAGACATTTTTCTTTGTTTTTCAAAATGTTTTTTGTAATCTTTATCACATCAATCATTTCCTGGGTTGTAACAGTCAAACTTCTTATTCCGATTGGAATGAATGAATTATTTCCGCTTGTTGCCTTTTTAATCTTTTCATGTATTTCAACCTTAGTTGAAGGCATTTACAGGGCTTCTTCCGGAAAATCAAATACAGAATTTATTTTTTCATTTCTCATAGTTTTATTAACTGTTTCTGAAAGTATTTCAATTCCAGATACAATTATTATTTCTTTAAGCTGTATTGCATCTCTTATCGTACTCATACCTATAGTTTATTCATACAGGGTAAGAATTCTCGCAGATGAAGATAATATTGAAAAATATTTATGCAGACTCTTCCTTTTCCTTGGTATTCTTATCCTTATGATTTCTGTCTGGGATGTAATCTGGAAGAATCCGGAGGTAATTCAATGATTCTGATGATTGTTTTTATTATTCTGATTGTTTTAGTGACATCTGTTTTTATTGTACTTAATTCGTCTAAGTTTTTTAATAAGACTGAAGATAAGAAAAATCCTAAGGAAGATTTGCTTGTTTCAGATAATGAAATAGATTTTATTTCTCCAAGCGTTCCAAAAGTAGATATTACCGAAAAACGAGCGATGGTAATGTGCAACTGCCATAAGGAATTTAAGGTAACCCGTTCCCTGTTCAATAAAGAGCATACATGCTTTATGATAAATTCAGATAACGGTACCGGAACAGACTGTAAGTTTTCATGTATAGGTCTTGGTGACTGTGCAAGAGTTTGTCCACAACAGGCAATCAATATCATAAATAACACTGCAGTAATTACGAATCTATGTATAGGCTGCGGAAAATGTATTGATGTTTGTCCTCTTCATATTATTCAGCTTATTTCCAGAAATAAAGAGATTGTAGTTAAGTGTGGCAATCAGGAATGTGAGCCTACAAGCTGTTCTACAATTCTTAAGGAAGAAAAAGTTGAATGGCCTGGAAAAAAAGACTTTAAAATCTGGAGATTTTGTTATAAAATATTCAGAGGAATCATTAAGAGTTAATCGTTTTAATTTTTAAAATGTAGTAAAAGGAGAATAAACGGTATTTGGGTGGGGAAGCCGTATTCGTAATTCATGAATTCGATATACGTTTGCTTCAGTTTGAAATCTGCCTCTTTTCGTTCGGATGCGAATGAATTATTAGAGAAGGATTATCAGACTGTATATAAACCAGTTACCAGATTTCTTTATTCTCATCCTGATTTTAATTTTTCATTTCAGTTTTCAGGAAACCAGATCAATTATTTTAAAAAACGAAAAAATGAATTTATAACTATATGCAGACAGCTTGTTGAGCGTGATCAGGTAGAAATACTTGGCGGAGGATATTATGATCCTGTATTCCCGCTTTTAAGTCCCGTTGACTGTAATGGTCAGATTGATATGCTTTCTGCAGAAATCAGGCCATGCTTTGGTAAACGTCCACGTGGTATTTCTTTATTTGCAGACTGCTGGGATTCATCTTTAGTAAATCCTTTACAGACCTGCGGTATAGAATATGTGCTTCTTGATTCTACAAGTGTTCCTCAGCAAAAAAGAAAATTTCTTCCGCTTATAATGTCAAATCTTGGTAAGTCTGTTGAAATCTTTCCGTGTTATGATTCATTCAGACCTGAAAAAGAAACTACGGCAAAAGAATTTGTGCTTACCGTTACAAGAAATGTAGAAAAAATAGAAAAAAAAGATAAATATTTCCAAACTGTTCCTGAAAGAATTGTAAATATCAATCTTACACATCAGCAGATGCTTGAGCTAATTGATTCAAAATTCTTTGAAAATCTTGATAAGTATCTTAAGAATAATCCAAACTGCAGAATTAAAACCATAACACCTTTTGGATATAAAAAGCTTGATAATGTTAAGGTTCCGGCTTACATTCCATGCGGTATAAATGGTCAGATTGCAAAATTTATTCCAAGCGCCTATACATATACGATTTTAAATAATAACAACAATTATAATGTTTATGATTTTATGGAAACATATCCGCGCTGTCATTCTTTGTTAAACAGAATTGTATATATGACTATGCTCATCAATCAATATAAGAATGATAAGATGAGGAAAAAAGCAGCACGTGAAAAATTGTGGCAGGCACAGAATGGTTTTGGTTTAATATGTACACAGGACGGTTCTTTTTCTACCTCGAAGGACAGACAGCAGTCATATAAATATCTGATGGAAGCGGAAAAAATCCTTCGTGAAGACGGAAATTTTAAAGAAACCATTTCATCCTTTGATTATAACGGAGATGGAATTAATGAATATATTCTTCGCATGAATAATTATTTTTCATACATATCACTCGTGGGCGGTGCAATTCAGGAGCTTGAGATTTTGAAAAATACTGGAAATTATGCAGATAATCTTTCCAGAATTCTTGAGTTTGATGGTTGTAAGGATGATTATGAACGGGGAATATTTATTGATCACATTTTAAGTGAAGAGCAGTATCAGAATTATATTGACGGTGCTCCTTCGGGCAATGGAATTTTCTCAAAGGTTAAATATTCAGAATTAAAATTTTCACAATCACACAGGGAAATTACTTTATTTGCAAATGCGGTATATGGTTCTCTTAAACAGAAAATCTATTTGAGAAAAAAATATATCATCAATTCAGACGGAATGAATATTCAGTATATTCTTCGAAATGAAAGTGACAGAAAATTAAAAATAAAATTTGGAGTTGAATCTAATTTTTCTCATACATGCTTTGAACAGGAAAATCTTTCGTATTACGATTTAGAGGTCGTTGATAATGAAGGCATTATTGACATTGATACAAAAAAATCTGTAAGGCAGCTTCTTAATAAAGGTAAGCTTCAGAATGTTGAGGCAATCAGGCTGACAGATGAAAAAAGCGGGGTTTCATTCGGACTTGAGCCAAACGAGGATGCACAGTTCTTCTACATGCCTTTGATTTTTAAGCGACCTGTTTCAAAATCAATTTATGAGCTGAAAAATTGTCACATGTCTTTTGTAAATACATTTTTCTGGGATGTAAATCTTGAGCCTGGAATGGAAACAGAAAAAACGTTGAATTTTACAATCATGAATGTTCAGAAAAATAAAAAAAGATAGAAATATGCAGGATAATTATTTAAAAAAAATATATACAAAGCTCTTTTTCCTTTTTCTTTTTGTAGTTTTCCTATTATTTGTACCGGCGGGCTCTTTTAAATACTGGAATGGTTATGTTGCTTTAATCATAATTTTTATACCGGTTGGTATTTTCATATATCTTTTGTTTAACCAGAATCCATATCTTATAAAACAGAATTTTAATTTCAGAAAAATATTCCGCAAACAGGATTCTATTTTTAACATGATTATAATTGACATTGTTGCAGGTTTTTTAATGGCAGGGTTTGATTTCAGGTTTACGCTTACAAAAAATTACCCGGTCTGGATTTATATTCAGGCTTTTGTTATTTTTATACTTGCTTATGTAATAGTCGGCTCTTCATTAAAAGAAAATAGATTTTTTACCAGAACTGTTTTTGATGCCGGTCTTTATGGAGTTGTTCGTCATCCTACTTATTCAGCACTAATCCTGACTTTTTTATCCTTACCGCTCATCTTAGGTTCTTTATGGTCATTTTTGATATTTTTATTATTTCCTGTGCTCATTATTTTTAAAATAAAAAAAGAAGAAAAAATTTTAAAGGAAGATATTTATGGTTATGCTGAATATATGAGTCGTGTAAAATATCGTCTTATTCCTTTTATCTGGTAAAAAAAATATGGAGGTTTACCGATGGATGCTGTAAAAATTCGAAATGATAAAATAGGTTTGAAAATTGTTGATAATTTGAAAAAGAAGCATTTTGAGGCTTATTATTTTTCAGACAGAGATGAAGCTGTTAAAAAGATTTTAGAGCTTATTCCGTTAAATCATTCAGTTGCCTGGGGTGGTTCTAAGACTATGGAACAGCTTGGAATAAAGCAGCTTTTAAAAGAAAAGGGATATAAATTAATAGACAGGGATGAAGCTGAATCTTCAGAAGAAAAAAATGCCCGCATGCACGAGGCGTTGAACTGCGGAACATATATTATGAGTTCGAATGCAATAACACAGGAAGGTGAGCTTTATAACATAGATGGTAATGCAAACAGAGTTGCAGCCCTTTGTTATGGACCTGAATCTGTTCTTATAATTGCCGGAATGAATAAAATTGTAAAAAATCTTGATGAAGCATATTTTAAAGTCAGAAATTATACTGCACCTGTAAACTCTCAGCGCTTTGATTTGGATACACCCTGCGTAAAAACAGGAATGTGCTATGACTGTAACAGCATTAATTCAATATGTGCACAGTTTGTTACAACAAGGTTCTGCCGGCCTGAAGGAAGAATTAAGGTTGTGCTTATAAATGAAAATCTTGGTTTTTAATCAAAGCATGCCCCAAGCTCAAATGTTAAATAACAATTTGTGTTTTCATTAAATACAAAAATTGTCTGTGCGTTTATGAAAAAATATTTACAAAAGATAATTTCATAATCAACAGATAATTTTTGAAAGGCAGTATATCTTCCATCATACGGAAAAAGAAAAAACAGATTGTAATCTGCAGAAAATTTACCTGATTCTTTAAAATCAAGTTCAAAAAATGTATTTAGAGAAGGTCCGTGTCCGTATTTACACGGTAAACAGGTTCCAAGCATTGTGTAATTTAGTTTACAGTTGTAAGATAGTGCAAATTTGTTAACATCCTTCGAATAACTGTAAAATAATCCTGCAGAACTGTTTGAAAAATCAGAATCTATTTTTTTATCTGCTTCATAAATTGCACAGATTCCTGCAGTATGATTGTTAAAATGCCTTGAAAAAAGCGGCCCCTCCAGCCTGTAATCATAAGAAAACCCTTTTTTTCCACCAAGTACATTTAAGCGAAGAAAAAACTGATCTAATGGTTTTATTGTGTCTGCATTATAAACATCATTATATTTTACTTTCAGCGCAATTCCTGTAAGTGCCGTTTTGTTATTAAAATCATACAGTGTAGACCAGCTGTAACTGTGATTTAATGTGTCTGCATAAGGACAGCTGATTGTATCTTTTCTGATAAGATAATTGATGAAAGAAACCGGATTAATAATAAAACTGCACGGAAGATTTTTTGAACAAACTTCGTTTCCGAGCCTGAACAGCATTTCTCCTGTGAGAGAGCCCGCAAAACTTGTCGTAATTAAATCATTGATTGAAATGTTTCCGCGTTCTATTAAAGTCTCATACATTACAGAACCTGCGGCTGTAAATAAAAAGGATTTAAAAAAGTTCAGGTCACTTGTTCTTGCTGCATTAAAATATAGCGAACCGAAATAAGGATGTGCAAGCTGATTTCTTGTAAAACTGGAATAATCCCAGATTGGTGGAAGAGTAAAATTTTCCTTTATGATTTCGGGTAAAAAATAAGACCATTCATAACCGGTGATAAGATTGTTTGCTGTTGTCACTCCAAGATTTATGTAAAATACTTCTGAAGCGGATAAAAAAAAGTCCAGGAATTTATTCTTATTATCTGTATTTTCTGCATGCAGGAATTGAAGTGAAAATAATAAAATAAAAATAATTAATTTGTTTCTTTTAATCATGCTTAAATGTTTATATAATAAAAGAAATTTGTTTTTGGAGCAATAAATATGACTGTAACAAAAAGAATAATTATTATCTGCTTTTTTATAAATATTTTTTGCCTGCTTAATGCGCAGAATTATATTCTTGTAGAAAGAAGTGATTTGCGCAGATATGATAACGGAAAATATATCGGTTTACTTTCACGTGAAGTCCGTTCTTTTATTGTTCCTTCAAAATCACAGGACGGTTTATTGTATAACGGATATTTTTATGTTAATCAGAATACAAAAAGAAATAACGTAAGTGTAAATGACGGTATAAATGATGCGGTGCTTTCATCTTTTTTTATAGATAATGAAAATGGTTTTAAAATGCTTGTTGATAACGGCTATCCATCGTTCAGAGGTTTTCCGGCTTTTGTTGAAAAAGAAATAAAACCAGGAGATACCTGGGAATGTACCTCAGAACGAAGCGTAGATCCTCTTGAAAAGGGGGTGAATACGAAAATGCCTGTTCTTGTAAAATATACTTATTCAAGAGACATGATTTATAACGGAACTGAAGTTTATGTTTTAAATGCAAGCTGGGCTACACGATACGGTGGATTTTCTGAAATAATCGATGAAGAAGGAGATCCATCGCTTGTAAGCGCGCAGGGAAAAAATGAAGCAGTAATTTATGTAGATAAAAAATCATTAAAGGCTCTTTTGATAAGTGATCATGTTGAAGAAACTTTTTCTTATGCGGACGGAAAAAAAATTACGCTTAAAGGTACGATTTCTATCTTTACCGAAAATCCAATGACAGTTAATAAAGAATCTATAATTGAAAAAATCCCTGAGGATGAAAATCAATTTGAATTTGAAAAAACAGATATGGGACTTAAGTTTATTTTATCTGATATCCGTTTTGCACCTGACAGCAGTGAGCTTTTAGAAGGAGAAGAAGAACGTCTCGATAAAATTGCAGAGCTTTTAAAATCAGCGCCAGATTCGATGTTTCTTGTTGAAGGTCATACTGCTTCTACCGGTAATCCGAAGGGTGAAATGAAGCTTTCTCTTGAACGTGCTCATGCCATCGTCAGGGAACTTTCAAAGCGTGGAATAGCTTCATCAAGATTTATATGCAAGGGATGGGGTGGAACAAAGCCGGCAGATGATAATGAAACTATTGAAGGCAGGGCACGTAACAGACGCGTTGAAATTACGATTCTTGAATAAAAACAATTAATTGAATTTTAATGGAAAATTTATTATCTTTTAGAATATGACAGAAGAAGAAAGATACGAATTATTTGAAGAAATTAATGAACTGATTGATATATACAATGAATTTTGCCCGATTCAGGAATCATCTGCGGTTGTTGTTGACGCTGTAAAAATGACGATTACCGAAATGATAAAATATATCATAAAGGATAAAACTGAGATTGAAAGCCTTATACAGTTTCTTGAATCTTCAGATTTTTATACTGCTCCTGCTTCTACAAAATTTCATGGTGATTTTAAAGGCGGACTTGCATGCCATACACTCATGGTAATAAAGCAGTCTCTTTTGTTTGCCCAGCCGATGCTTTCAAATTTCTTTATGTCTCCTGGGGCTGAAAAATATAAAATCTCTGCAAAGGATGTTTTCTTATGTGCCTTGTGTCATGATTTTTGTAAGACAAATTTCTATGAAATTGAATATCGCAATGCAAAGGATTTGAACGGTAACTGGATAAAAAAGCCTTTTTACAAAACAAAAAGTGATAACAGGAATCTTGGTCATGGAAATGAATCGGTTCTGCTGATGCTTCAGGTAATGCCTTCGCTTATAAACAACAGACCTGTTCTTGAAGCTGTGAGCAGACATATGGGGTTTTCTGATCTTTCGGATTCAGAAACCTATAATTATTCGGTAATTTTACAGAATCCTCTGGTGATTTTGCTTCAGACTGCTGATCAAACTGCGGCCCAGTGGTTTAATTTTTAATATTTAAGGATGGAAAAATGAAAAAAATTATTCAGATTTTTGTTTTATTGAGTTTATTTAGTTGTGGTTTTGCTGCCGATGTATGGGATTCAGTAAAAGATGGCTTTAATCAGCTTAAAGATGAATTTCGTGAAGCGGGCGACACAATGTCCTATTACAAAAAATGTGATGATTTTAAGAATGAAGAATTTTTTAAAAACGAAGATTACAGTCTTAAAAATACGATGTTTACAGGCTCAATTTCCGGCATAAATGTCAGAAAGGAGGAAAATGTTACATCAAAGCTTTTATGTAACATCCCTTTGAATATGCAGGTAAAGGTTGTTCAGCTTGGAAAAAAAGAAACTGTCGATAATCTGGAATCTTACTGGGTAAAAATTTACATTCCTCATTATCTTCAAAAGGAAGCCGGTACAAAATATGGTTATGTTTTTGGTGCATATCTTTCAAGAAATCAAAAGGATTTGAAAATTTTGCCGCAAAACTGGTCTAAGAAAAATGTTGAAAATTTATTGACAGGAGCAACCTGGCGTAATAAGGAAACATCGGATTTCTGTCTGTTTACAAAAAGCGGCATTTATATAAAAGGAAACAGTTACAGAAGTTATAATGAAAACGGAAACTGGAAGGTTCTTTCAATAAATCAGATTGAATTGTCACCGAAGGGTTCGTCATCTGTCGAAAAAATTAACATAGATGTCCTCGATGCGTGGACAATAAAGCTTAACGATCAGATTTTTGAAAACGTAATAAATCTTGGTGCATTTTCACTTGAAGAACCTGTTTTTTATAACACAGATAAATATGGTCGAAATCTTTTGCAGTATTATTCACTTACAAACAAAAAATACGATTCAGATTATGTAAAGGAACTTATTTCAGAGGGACTTTGTGCAGATAATTCCCGCTTTACTCAGGCTTATGATTCTTACTGGGATAAAATAATGTATTCCAAGGAATATAACGAAATCAAAAAGCCTGAATATATCCGTTCACTTATAAAGGATGTGAAGCTTGAAAAACTTGAAGTAACTGATTTTTACGGAAAACATTCTGATAAAACTAAAATAAAGGGATTTGTTTCTTCCTGTGATATTGATTATGACGGCTTTACAGAATATTTATATATAAATACAGATTTTAATACACAGGAAAAATCTTTTATTCTTTATGATCAGAATGATAATTATCTTCTTAAGCTTTTTTCAAAGGATAAATTTACTTTTGATGTTCAGAATACTCAATATGAACTTGGATTTGCAGTTGAACTTGAAAATCCTGTTCCTTATCTCGTAATAAAAACTGAAAATTCAAAGACTGATTTTACGGTAAAATATTATACGATAAGGGGAAATGAGCTTATAAAGATTGGTGAGGCAGATTCAAAAACTGCCTATAAGAATAAAAATCCGAATGAAGAATTTTTATCATCTTATTATTTTACTAAGAACAGTCTGAAGACTTTTATGATAGTAGTAGCCGAAACTGGTTACATAAAGGAAGAAAATCTTACGGAATACAAACAGAATGTAAATAATCCTTATGTTCTGACATCACAGAAAAAGTTTAAACTTAAGAAATAAACTGTAAAACTTTAATAATATTAAAGTTTTTTAATAAAACTGTATTGTATAGTTTTGTATTTTGATTTATTATATGATTCAGGAGTAATAAATGGCTAAAGGAAGACCTTTAATCAATGTTGAACGCTGCAAAGGATGTGAACTTTGTATTGGTTCTTGTCCAAAAAAGATTTTGGAAATGTCAAAAGAAACTAATGGTCAGGGTGTCAATTATCCTGTATGTAAAAATGAAGAAGAATGTATAGCCTGTTCGTTTTGTGCAACTATGTGTCCTGATTGCGCAATAGAAATTGAACAGTTTTAATGGAGCTTATATGGCAAATAAACTATTAATGAAAGGTAATGAAGCAATTGGAGAAGCGGCAATAAGAGCCGGCTGTCGTTTTTATTTTGCTTATCCTATTACACCGCAGAATGAGATTCCTGCATATATGGCAAAACGTCTTCCTGAAGAAAACGGAACTTTTTTACAGGCAGAAAGTGAGCTTGCCGCAATTAATATGGTAATGGGAGCAAGTGCAGCAGGAGCACGTGCGATGACATCATCATCTTCTCCTGGAATTTCATTAAAGCAGGAAGGAATATCATATCTTTCTGGAGCACAGCTTCCTGCAGTTGTAGTAAATATGATGCGCGGTGGACCTGGGCTTGGAAATATTTCCGGGGCACAGGGAGATTATTTTCAGGCAACACGTGGTGGTGGTAATGGTGATTATCATGTTGTTGTTATTGCACCTGGAACTGTTCAGGAAATGGCAGATTATACGGTAAAAGCTTTTGAAATTGCAGATAAATATCGTGTTGTATGTATGATTTTAGGGGACGGTTATTTAGGACAGATGAGTGAACCTTGTGTTCTTCCTGATTATGTAAAGGATTTTCCGTCAAAACCATGGGCTCTAACAGGTAAAACAGATAAACGTGATAATAATATAGTTCTTTCATTAAGATTAAACGGTGATGATTATGATTTGAACCGTCATACAAAAGAACTTTTTGAAAATTACGAAAAGATTCAGAAAAATGAAACAATCAGCGAAACTTTTATGTGTGATGATGCTGATATAGTACTTACAGGCTATGGAACTGCTGCGCGTGTATGTAAAAAGGCTGTAAAAATGCTTCGTGAACAGGGGATAAAAGCAGGCTTGTTCAGACCGGTAACGTTGTGGCCGTTCCCGAAAGATGAGCTTTGCAAGGCTGTATCAAAAGCAAAAAAGATACTTACAGTTGAAATGTCAATGGGACAGATGGTTCAGGATGTAAAGCTTTACTGCGGACATCCTGTAAGTGATGTAGAATTTTATGGTGAACCTGGTGGAATCATTCCAAAGGTAGATGCGATTATTGAGAAGGTAAAAAGCTATGTCTAAAAAATACGAATTTCCTGAATCGATGAAAGATGTAAAAACTCATTACTGCGCAGGCTGTGGTCATGGAATCGTTCATAAGCTTATTGCGCAGGTAATAGATGAGATGAATATTCAGAATGATGTTCTTCTTGTAGCTCCTGTCGGTTGTGCAGTTTATGCATATAATTATATCAATGTAGATTCTTGTGAAGCAGCTCATGGAAGGGCTCCGGCAGTTGCTACCGGATTAAAAAGAGTTCATCCGGATAAGGTTGTTATAAGCTATCAGGGTGATGGTGATCTTCTTGCAATAGGTACAGGTGAAACAGTTCATGCAGCAAACCGTGGAGAAAACATCACTGTAATCTTTATTAATAATGCAATTTACGGTATGACAGGCGGACAGATGGCTCCTACATCCTTAGTAGGACAGGTAACTAAAACAACTCCTTACGGTAGAAAAGCCGAAGAAGTAGGATATCCTATCAGGGCATGTGAAATAATCAATACGCTTGTCGAACCTAAATATATCGAACGATGTGCAGTTTATGATGTTCAGCATATAAATAAAACTAAGGCTGCAATTAAAAAAGCCCTGACATATCAGAAGGAAGGGAAAGGCTATAGTTTTGTAGAGATTCTTTCAATGTGTCCTACTAACTGGGGTGTTACTCCGGTTGCCGCTGCACAGTGGGTTAAAGATGCAATGGAACCATATTATCCTCTTGGTGTATTCAGAGATATTCCGGCAGGTAATGTTCCACAGGCAGCAAGTCCAACTGCCGGAGTAGTGGGAGGTGCAAAATAATGACAACAGAAATAATTTTTGCAGGCTTTGGCGGACAGGGAGTGATCCTTGCCGGAAAAATTCTTACACTTGCCGGTATGAGTGAAGATAAATTTGTTTCTCACATTCCGTCTTACGGGGCAGAAATGCGTGGAGGAACCGCAAACTGTTCTGTTATTGTCAGTGATGAGGAGGTTGCATCTCCTGTTATCGAACAACCTGATGTTGTAGTAGCGCTCAATAAACCAAGTATGACAAAATTTGAGCCGCTTCTTAAAAAGGGTGGACTTTTGATTTATAATTCGAGTCTTATTGACATAAAGCCATCACGTACAGATATAAGGACGCTTGCTTTACCTTGTAACGAAATGGCTGCAGAAACAAATAATCCTCGTGGTGCTAACATGGTTGTTTTGGGTTGTATGGCTAAAGTTATTCCTGGAATGATAAGCGGACCAAAACCATTTGAATATGCGCTTGATGAGGCTATTTCTGCCAGAAATAAAAAATTTAATCCTATTAATATTGCTACGATAGAAGCGGCATATAATAAGGACTATGAGATAAAATAAGGAAAAGATTTATGAGTGAAAAAAATAAAATTGGCGCTAAAGTAAAATTAGTCAGAGAAAACAGAAAGCTCTCAATTGAAGATGTAAGTGAAAGAACAAATTTAAGTGTTGAACAGATTACAAGCATAGAAAACGGAAGTCTTGTTCCGAATTTAACACCTCTTATTAAAATTGCACGTGTACTTGGTGTAAGACTTGGTACCTTTATGGATGATGACGAGAATCTTGGACCTGTTGTCGCTCGTGCACAGGATAAAAAGGAAGTAACAAGATTCAGTGATAGGGGAAATGCAGTTAATTCTGACTTAGACTTTTATACACTGGCACAGAATAAATCCGGTCGTCATATGGATCCTTTTATTATTGATATTTTCCCTTCTTCAGAAGAAGAGGTTAAACTTTCTACCCATGAAGGTGAAGAATTTATTTATGTACTTGAAGGCGAAGTAGAGATTCTTTACGGTAAAGATAAATATGAGCTTAAAACAGGAGATTCAATTTATTATGAATCTATTGTTGCTCATCATGTTCACAGTCATGGAAACAGTAAGGCAAAAATTCTTGCAGTAGTATATACTCCCGCTTAATCAACTGTAAAATTGAATATTGAAGAACATCAGATAATATGTTATTTTAATATTGTACGGATTAATAAATGAACAAGCGGTTATTTGAACTTTCATATACTTTACGAAAAGAAAAACAGAAAAAAAATACTTATCTCATTGTTTGTTTCCTCATGTCAATTATTATTATAAATGTTGTAATGAAGCTGTTTTTTATGCCTGTTCGTCAGGTTTCCGATTCAATGAGTCCAAATTTCTGTGAAAATTCACTTGTCATGATTAATCTTACGAACAAAAATCCACAGGTTGGTGATGCAGTTTTATTAAAACCACAGACAGAAGTTCAGAGAAAGGGAATAGTTAAATTCGCTTCAAGAATATGTTCATTCTTTACCGGACAGCAGAAAAGCCTTATTGAAGATAAAAAATTTACAGGAACCTATCCTTCGTTAAGAAGAGTTGTCGGTACTCCGGGTGATACAATCTACATGGATAAGGGAATTGTTTATATAAAACATAAGGATAATAATTATTTTTTCTCTGAATTTGAGCTTACTAAAACAACTTATGATATTACTACAAAAGATATGCCTGAAGGCTGGGAAAATGCAATCGGTATTTCATACAGTTTTGATAAAATGACCTTACAGGATGATGAATATTTTGTTTTATGCGATAACCGTTATGCGACACTTGATTCAAGACTTTATGGTACTGTCAAAGCCGATGATATTAAAGGATGTGTTTTCGCAACTTATTTCCCGTTTTCAAATCTTAAGCTTTATTGATGAATAATAAATTTTCGCTTTATATTCATATTCCTTTTTGTATTTCAAAATGCGATTACTGTGATTTTTTCAGCATCGAATGTAATAAGTTTAAAATCCCTGATGATTATATAAATGCATTGTGCAGAGAACTTCTTTACAGAAAAAAGCAGTTCGATATTTCAGAGCTCAAAACGATTTATGTCGGTGGTGGAACTCCAAGTCTTCTTACTTTAGAACAGATAAAAACACTTTTCAATTTTATAAATAATAATTTTACTTTTTGTGATGATATTGAAATTACTTTCGAAGCAAATCCTGATGATATTACACCGGAACTTCTTGAGGTTCTTTCAGAATGTAAAATCAGCAGGCTTTCGTGCGGAATACAGTCTCTTTGTGATGATGTATTAAAATTTATACACAGGCGTGCTGACAGAATTAAAAATCTTGATGCGCTTAATCTTATAAAGCAAAAATGGAATGGTCAGGTAAGTTTAGATGTAATCTGCGGTCTTCCTTATGAAACTGAAACTTCATTCCTTGAAGCACTTAATCAGATTATTAAATATAATCCTCATCACATTTCAATATATTCTCTTACTGTTGAAGAGGGGACACCCCTTTATGAAAAAATCAATTGTGGTAAAATTAAATATGATTATGATTTTTCAGACAGTCTTTGGCTTAAGGCAAGAAAGCTTCTTTTAAAAAACGGTTATTATCAGTATGAAATATCAAATTTCTGTCGTGATGATTTTTACAGCCATCATAATTTTACGTACTGGTCCTTTGAATCTTATATAGGAATCGGAAGCGGGGCTGCATCAACTGCATATTCCGATAAAAATGCAGTAAGATTTACGAATGTAAAAAATATTGAAAAATACATAAATTACTGGCTTTGTAATGAAGGGGAAATACCAGAAGAAATTGAACGTCTCGATGAAAAAACACTTGAGTTTGAATTTTTTATGATGGGACTCAGAACAAGACGCGGCATATCGTCTGAAAGATTCCAGGATTTTTTTAAACGTCCGCTTCCACAAAAATTTCTGACTGTCTTTGACGATTGGAAATCAAAAAATCTTGCAGAAGAAAAAGACGGATATTTTTCGTTAAACACAGAAGGAATTTTATTTTTAAATCGTTTTTTGGAAGAAATTTGCTGATTTATGCGTATTTTTAACCTTATATTAAGAAAAAAAATGCTTTTGATAAAAATTATTTATTGAAATAATATAAAAACCGATTATAATAGTAGTATCAAAATGATAGATGTAATGCGGTTAGATGGGAAAATTTATTGGGTGAATCCGCACATGATCGAAAGTATGGAATCTACTCCTGATTTAACGTTATCAATGTTATCGGGTAAAAAAATCATTGTCCGAAATTCCCCCGAAGAAATTATACAGAAAATTATTGATTATCGAAGAAAAATCGGTATTGATAAGCAAGAGGTTTTGTAATGGATATATCTACAATAGTCGGTATTGTCGGTGGACTTGCCATGATTATCATGTCAACGATCACTTCAGGAGGTCATTTAAGAAACATCTGGAACATTCCTTCAGTTTTGATGACAGTTCTTGGTTCTTATTTTTCAATGTGGGTATCTGCACCATTAAAAAAAGTAATCGGTATGCTTAAAGTAATGGGTAGAACCTTTAAGGTACCTGATTTTGGTGAAAAAACAATCATTAGCAGTTTGCAGGCACTCTCTGAAAAAGCACGTCGTGAAGGTATTCTTGCACTTGAAGATCAGCTTGAAGACCTTGAAGATCCTTTTATGAAAATGGGACTTCGTCTCGTAGTAGATGGAACTGACGGTAATATTATTCGTGCAATCATGGAAAATGAAATGAATCAGATTGAAGCAAGACATATGGAATGGATAAGCTTAATCAACGCATGGGCCGGTTTTGCTCCTGGTTTTGGTATGATGGGTACCGTTCTCGGTCTTATTGGTATGCTTCAGAATCTTGATGATAAATCTTCTCTTGGTCCTAACATGGCTGTTGCTTTGATTACAACCTTGTACGGATCTTTCATGGCAAACTGGTTAATTGCTCCTTTTGCTACTAAGCTTATGGGACATAACTCACAGGAAATAAGGGTAAAAGAAATGATTGTAGAAGGTGTTCTTGCAATTCAAGCCGGTGAAAACCCTCGAATTATGGGACAGAAGCTTCTTACATATCTTGACCCTGTTACAAGAAAAGCTGTTGAACAGGATATCTTAAAGGATTAAAAAAGGATTTAGATTAATATGGCTAAGAAAACTAAAGAGCCACAGAAACCTTCTACCGCATGGCTTGGAACTTATGGTGATATGATTACTCTTATGCTTTGTTTCTTTGTTATGCTTTATAATCCTTCAGAGGTAGATGTTACTCAGCTTGCAACAATTACTCAAAGTCTTCAGATGCAGGAAACTGATACAACTTCAGGAGGACTTTCTTTATCTAACGGACGTCTTGCAGATTTAGGTAATAATATCAATTCTCTCCCATCAACTGAAAAAGGAAAATCTCTTAGTCTTGCAAAGAAAAAGGCAGTCAGTCTTTTTGCACCTGATGTAAAAACAAACAGGATTACTATTACGAGCGATGAAAGAGGACTTGTAATTACACTTTTGTCAGATAATTATTTTGATGAAGGAAGCGCGGAATTAAATATAGATGAAACCCGTGAAACTTTATTAAGGCTTTCGGAATTCTTTACGAGCCCTGAAGTTAAGGACAAAAGATATAGAATTGAAGGTCATACAGATAATACGCCTGTCGCCGACAATTCGCAGTTCCCGAGTAATTGGGAACTTTCTTCGACAAGAGCTGCTAATGTTTTACATTATCTTGCCGATTATGGAGTAGAGGAGAAAAACTTTTCTATTGCCGGTTATGCTGATACGCGTCCGAAATTTACTAATAATACTGCTGAAGGTCGTGCTTATAACAGACGCGTTGACATAATTATTCTAGACGAAGGACATTTTTAATGTTATTATGTATTATATTTAAATTGTTTGCTGGAGGGGAAAATGGCAGATGATGATGAATTGAACCTTGATGACACAGGATCTTCTGGTGGTCCTGCTAAAAAAGGTGGTTTGGGTTCTTTTTTACCTAATGTTTTAAAATGGGTCATTATTGGTATTTGCGCTGTAATCCTTATTGTTGTAATTTGTCTTATTTGTATAAAAATTTATACTAATAATAAAACAGGTGATTACAATCCTGCAACTTATTCAGAAGAATACAAGGCAGTCGGCGAATCGTATGACTGGTATAAATCAATAGACACTATTCAGGTTTTCACTAACGATGATCCTCCTGCTACAGTTCGTGTAACGGTTTTTCTGGGATACAAGAAGGATGATAAGTCTGCATCGGCAGATATTTCCAGTATGGCTGTAGAAATCAAGAGTTTTATACGTAAGTATTTCAGGGGTAAGTCTGCCGCTGAATTAAAAAATGCGGAAAATGAAACAAAATTCCAGATAGAAATCAAGAATGCAATTAATGATAGAATTTTAAGTACTTCTAAAATTAAGGCAGTTAATTTTGATCAGCTTGATGTTGTTGATCCGAATTAAATCGTTTAAGGTGGAGTGTAGATGAACGAGGTTTTATCGCAGGACGAAATTGACCAGCTTCTTACCGCTATCAGTTCAGGTGATAATGATTCTGATGACTTTAAGCCGGTTAATAGTGCCCGTAAGATAAAAATTTATGATTTTAAACGTCCTAATAAATTCTCAAAGGAACAGCTTCGTACAGTTTCGAATATGCACGAAACTTTTGCACGTTCAACGACTACAAGTTTGTCTGCTCAGCTTCGTTCGCTTGTACATGTTCACGTTGCTTCTGTTGATGAGCTTACATATGAAGAGTTTATTCGTTCTATCCCGACACCTACTACTCTTGCCGTAATAAATATGGATCCTCTTAAGGGAAATGCTGTTCTTGAAATAGATCCTGCCATTACGTTCTGTATGATAGACAGACTTTTTGGCGGTAGAGGAGCAACAAGCAGCAGCAAAAACCGTGATTTAACAGATATTGAACAGGAAGTAATGGAAGGTGTTATTGTACGCCTTCTTGCAAATATGAGGGAAGCATGGAGTCAGGTAATTGATCTTCGTCCACGTTTCGCTCAAATAGAAACAAATCCTCAGTTTGCTCAAATTGTACCACCAAATGAAATGGTTGTACTTGTTACTCTTGATACAAAAGTTGGTGATGAAGAAGGAATGATGAACTTCTGTATTCCTTATCTCACTATCGAACCGATAAGTTCTAAGCTTTCGACACAGTTCTGGTTCTCATCAGTTCGTAGAAATTCAACCACACAGTATCTTGGAACAATTAAAGATCAGCTTTCATCTGTAGACATGGATGTTGTTGCTGAAATTGGTACAATTAATCTGCCTATAAGGGATGTTCTTTCTTTAAGGGTAGGTGATGTTGTAAGACTAAATTCAATTAAAGTTGGAGATCCTTTAACTTTAAGTGTAGGAAATAAAAAGAAATTTAATTGTCAGCCTGGTGTTGTAGGTAAAAAAATGGCAGTTCAAATAACCGGTAAACTTGAAGATTTGGATTCAGAAGAATTTGAAGAACTTTCCGTAGAAGGAGACGAAACATATGAGTGATGGTGCTATCTCACAGGATGAAATTGACGCATTGTTGTCAGGAGTTGCAATAGACGGGTTAAATTCCTCTGGACACGTTGGTAACGGACCAAGTTTTCAGATTGATATTTCAACCTTACTGAAATTTGCAGAAGATTTGCAGCCAAAACTGGAAGAAAATGTAAATAAATTTACAGGTGCTTCTTTTAAAATTGGTACTCCGATTGTTGAATTTTCTGAAAGAGATAAGGTTTTGTCAAAGCTTCCGGAAGTTGTTGTAACCGTTTCATCAGATTATTCAGACAGTGCAAAGGGAAATCATATTTATCTTATGTCTTCTGAGTTTGCATTAAAGCTTTTTGCGCTTACAAACAATGAAGAAGCTGCAGAAGTTGATGATATGGTACTTTCTGTAGTCTCAGAAATAATTGCAACTTATATCAGTTCGCAGATAACTATTCTTGATGCAACCGGAAAATTACCGGGACTTTCTTACAGTACTCCGGAAAGTATAAATGAATCAAAGGCAATGATTATGTTCCCGCAGGGAGAATTTGCGCTTATAAGTTACCCTGTAACTTTAGATTCTAATGCATATACTCTCTGGGAATGTATTGGTGGTGAGCCTGCTGAAAAGATTTCAAATGCGCTTGGCGGAAATAAATCAAAGGCTGAAGAACCTCCTGCATTAGATGCTGCTATGCAGCCTAATATGATGGATATGCAGGGTAATTCAATGAATGCTGCACAGGGTGGAATGCAGGGAATGGGAATGCAAAATATGCAGATGAATATGGGAATGCCAAATATGGGAATGCAAAACATGCAGATGAATATGGGAATGCCTAATATGGGACAGAATATGGGTATGAATGTTCCGAATATTCAGTCTTTACAATTCCCGAATCTACAGGCAGGAATCAGTTCTTCAGAACAGGGAAACATCGGTTTGATTATGGATGTTTTCATGGAGATGACTGTAGAACTCGGCCGTACAAAAAAATCCATTAAAGATATTCTTGGAATGGGTGAAGGAACAATCATCGAATTGGATAAACTTGCAGGTGAACCTGTAGATATACTTGTAAATCATAAACCTATTGCTAAAGGAGAAGTAGTAGTTATTGACGAAAACTTTGGAGTTCGTGTAACTGAAATTCTTTCTCCAATGGAAAGGGTAAGTGATATAAATTAATAAACCAATTTAAAAGGGTGGGAAAATTGGTAAAAAAATTAAAATCTCTTGCAGTAATATTGCTGCTTTTTTCTCTTAACTTTAGTTTATTCTCTCAGGAAAATTCAAATAATTCTTCTTTGGATAATACATCTGATGAAACTGTTGCTCAGGTTTCAGATTCGGACAGCTTTGAAAACAGTACGGACTATTTTTCATCAAATCTTGCCGAAGAAACTGAAAAAACTAAATCACCTGGATTAGCAGGCGTTGTAATTAAAATCATCATTTTTCTAGCCCTGGTTGTCGGTGCTATTTATGCACTCATGTTCTTTTTCAAAAAGAAAAACAATATTGTAAAGAGCGATGATGATTTTTTGCGTCGTGTATCTTCACTCACTTTATCACCGGGAAAATCTGTTGAAATAGTAACATTAATTGATAAGGGATACATTCTTGGCGTTACAGAAGGAAGCATAAATCTTATTGCAGAAATTGAAGATAAAGAAATGATTCATGCTTTGAATCTTAATCTTGATAAAAAACAATCGATAAAAAAACCGCTTAATTTTTCAGATATTCTTGAAATGTTTACAAAAAAAGGAAATAAATCTTCTGGTATATATTCAGAAGCTGAAGATAGAGTTAATCAGATGAGGAATAAATAAAAAATGAAAGATCTAAAAAATAAATTGAAGTCAATTTTTTTTATACTCATCATATTTTTTAATCTGGTTCCTCTTAGTGCACAAAATACTAATTTTCCAAATTCACCTGCACGTGGAACTACAACAATGAATCCTAATGTGAATCCTGTGCAGATTCCGAATATTGCAGTTCAGATAACACAACCGCAGTCAGGAAAGGAAGTTGCTTTTTCAGTGCGTCTTCTTATCCTTCTTACAATTCTTACTCTTGCTCCAAGTATCCTCATTCTTGTAACCTGCTTTTTAAGATTTTCAATTGTGCTTGATTTTATTAAGCGTGCTTTGTCTTTGCAGCAGGTTCCTCCGACTGCAGTATTAAATGGAATTGCTTTTTTTATGACAATTTTCATTATGTGGCCGACGTTCACTAAAATATATGATAATGCATATAAACCGATGTCCGATGGAACTATTGGTCTTGAGCAGGCGATTCGTGAAGCAGAAAAACCTATCCGTGAATTTATGTTCATTCAACTTCAGGATGATGCAGCAAAAGAACGCGGGTATATCGGAATGTTTATGAATATGGCAAAGCTTGGTAAACCGAAAACTCCTTCAGATGTTCCGACATATATTCTTATTCCGGCTTACATCCTTCATGAACTGACAGTCGCGTTTTACATAGGAATATTCCTGTATATTCCGTTCATTATCATAGATATGGTAGTAGCAAGTATCCTTATGTCTATGGGTATGATGATGCTTCCTCCGGTACAGATTTCGATGCCTTTTAAATTAATTTTATTTGTACTTGTCGACGGATGGGGACTATTAACACAGCAGCTTTTTGCTTCTGTTATTCATTAGGTGGTTTAGATGACAATAGGTGATATAGTTTCGTTGACACGAGATGCAGTTGCTCAAATCATTTCTCTTATTGCTCCTATTTTAATCGTAGCCTTAATCGTAGGATTAATAGTCGCAATTTTTCAGGCTGTTACATCTATTCAGGAACAGACATTGACCTTTCTGCCAAAACTTCTTGTAATTCTTCTTCTCATTGCTTTACTGGCAGGAACAATGTTTACTTCTTTAGGAGAATTTACAATAAGATTATTTCAAAAAATACCGGATATAGCAAAATAAAATGATTGATAAAATTATTTTAAATGGTCCAGTTTTTCTTCTCGTTTTTATCCGATGTTTTACAATGCTTTTAACTCTGCCGCTTTTTTCAATGCGTTCGATTTCTCGTGTAGCAAAGGTAGCTCTTGCAGGTTATATGGCATTTTTTATTTTTGGAACAGTAAATCTTGATGTATATTCTAAATATTTAAATTCCGAAGGTGTTGCAACAATGGAGTTTATTCTTGTTGCAACAGGTGAAGCACTGATTGGAGTAATCTTAGGTTTTTATATTACGATTATTTTTGCCGCTTTTAGTACCGCCGGTCAGTTTACAGCTTTTCAGATGGGATTTAGTGCTGCAAGTACGTATGATGCTTTGTCACAGGTTGAAAACCCGCTGATGGGACAGTTTTTTAATTTTATTGCAATGCTGATTTTCATTCAGGGAAGATGGTTTCAAAAATTATTCTTGGGTGGACTTGTAAAAAGCTTTTCAACACTTAACTGTTTCAATATTGTAGAAAATAATGAACGTTTAATTACTTTTATATTAAAAGGCTTAACAAAACTTTTTGCAGATGCAATGATAATTGCACTTCCTGTTATGGGAACTTTAGTATTAATTACAATCTGTACAGGTTTATTAACAAAAGCTGCACCTCAAATGAATCTTCTTTCGGAAGGTTTTCCTGTAATGATACTGACTTCTTTTCTGATTATTTATTCATTACTTCCTAATCTTGTAGACTTTTTTATTCGTTCATTTGAAGGAGGCTTTGCAAATTTAGAACAGTTATTTAAAGTTATTCAAAGGAGGTTCGGATAGTGGCTGCAGAAGATGAAGGAAGAACCGAAGAACCTTCGGAATACAGAATTGAAAAAGAGCGCAAGGAAGGACGTGTTGCAAAAAGTCAGGAAATCAGTGCGGCTCTGGTTATTTTATTTGCTGTATTGATTTTAGTTTTTCTTGCAAAATTTATTTTTGCTGAATGCATGAACATTTACAGATATTTTTTTGAAAGATGTGCACAGGCAGATCTCTCGGATAAAAACATGTATTCTGTTTTTCTTTCATCTTTCTTTAAAATTATTCTTCCTATAACTTTCATTGGTATTCTTGCCGGTGTGATTGGAAATATAGTTCAGACAAGAGGATTTCTTTTCAGCTGGAAACCTATTCAACCTAAGTTTGATAAAATTATTCCTCATTTTGGAGAATATTTTAAGAACACTTTGTTTTCGGGCAGAGGACTTTTTAATATCGCAAAAAATTTTACAAAAGTAATATTAATCTGTTTAGTTGCTTATATTTTTATCAGAAAAGATATTTTTGTATTGATTCAGGTTATCGATAACGGACAGATTTTGCAGGCAATTGGAAAAATTGCAAGTATGGCCGCACAGATTTTAATTATTGTTTCAGTGGTTTTTCTTCTTATATCTATTCCTGATTATATTGTACAAAGGCGTGAATTTCGTGAAAAATTGAAAATGACAAAACAGGAAGTTAAGCAGGAATATAAAGAACTTGAAGGAGATCCTGAAGTTAAATCACGATTAAGATCTATGCAGCAGCAGTTACTGAAAATGAACATCCCTCGTGCGGTAAAAGAATCGGATGTAGTAATTGCGAACCCGACTCATTATGCGGTTACTTTAAAATATGATATGCAGCAGGAAAATTCTGCACCGATGATGACAGCAAAAGGTGAGGATAGTACTGCTTTATATATCAGACGACTTGCAGAAGAAAACAACAAACCTGTTATTGAGAATCGCCCTGTAGCAAGAGAGTTATATACAAATCTTGAAGTTGGTGATATAATACCAGAGAAGTATTATAGAGTAATAGCTGAGATTTATGCTCAGATAAAAAAAGAGGAGATTACTGGTAATCTTTAATTGCTGGGTGGGGACTTATGGCAAACGAAGGTCGTGGAAGAGTAATTGATTTTATTTATCAGAATTATATTGCAGTAGGTGCAATTATAATTGTTTTTGTAATGTTCATTCCTCTTCCAAAAATTCTTATAGATTTATGCATGATTTTTAATCTTGCGTTCTCATTTGTTGTATTACTTAGTGTTCTTTATACGCCAAGAGCCTCTGACTTTCAAACCTTCCCGAGAATTATTCTTTTTCAGGCAATGATAGGACTTGCAATCAACGTAAGTTCTACACGACTTATTTTAACAAGTCCTGTTACTACCGGTTATTCAAATCAGCAGAGTGCAATGGTTCAGGCATTTGCAAATATTGTTGCAGGTTCTGAACCGGTTGTGGGGTTTATAATTTTCATTATTCTTGTAATAGTTCAGGCAATTGTTATTACAAAGGGTGCAAGCCGTGTTTCTGAAGTTGCTGCACGATTTTCTCTCGATTCCATGAATACTAAATTTTTTGATATAGATAACAGACTTCAGTCGGGAGCAATTGACGATAAGGAAGCAATTCGATTAAAGGATGCTGCAAGAAAAGAAATTGACTTTTACTCTAACATGGACGGTTCTTCAAAATTCGTTTCGGGAAGTGTAAAAGCAGGTATCTTTATTACAGTCATAAATCTTCTTGGCGGCTTTATAATGGGCATGTGGAAGAATAATCTTTCGGCAACCGATGCATTAAGTGCTTATTCAAAATTAACGATTGGCGATGGATTAATGTCTCAGCTTCCATCACTTGTTATTTCTTTTGCAACAGGTTTATTAGTTACTGGTACTAAATCGGATGAATCACTTGGTGAACAGATTACAAATGATTTTACAAGATCCGGATATATTTACGAAATTGTCGGTGCAGTTCTTGCAGTTGCCGGTATAGTGCTTAGAAATCAGACTCAATTTCTTCTTATTCCTTTCGGACTTTTCTTTATTTTTGTCGGTTATAGACTTTCAAGGAAAAAAACAAAGGAACTTCTTCAAACAAAAAAGCAGGAAGAAAAAGAAGCATCAAAAAATCAGACTGGAGAAGTTGTCCCGGGTTCTGATTCAATAACAATGCTTGATCCTCTTTCGCTTGAAATTGGTTATGCACTTATTCCTCTTGTAAGTAAGGAAAAGGGTGCTGAACTTCTTGAACGTATTACCCGAATCAGAAATGAGGCGAAGCTTGATATGGGTTTTGTAATTCCAAAAATTCATATTCAGGATAATATGACACTTGATCCGAATGAATACAGCTTTAAGATAAATGGAATTGAAGCGGGACGTGCATCAATAAGACTTGGTTATTACATGTGCATGAATACAGGTTCTGTTGTAAATCCGATTAAAGGTGAAAAAACAAAGGATCCTGCTTTTGGAATGGATGCAATCTGGGTGTCTGAAGAAAACAGACAGGAAGCAGAAGATGCGGGATATGCAGTTGTAGATCCTCCGACAATAATTGCAACTCATCTGACAGAAATAATTAAAGCTAATGCTTCTAAAATGCTTGGACGTCAGGAAGTTTCTTCTATCATGGAAACTGTTAAGAAGACAAATCCTGTACTTGTTGATGAAGTTCTTAATACTGCTAAGCTTTCTTACGGTCTTATTGAAACTGTATTACAGAATCTTCTTGAAGAAAAAGTATCTATCCGAAACATTGTTACAATTCTTGAAACTCTGGCAAATTACTCAAGCATTTCTAAAAATCCATGGGATCTGACGGAAAAGGTAAGGGAAGCTCTTGGACTTCAAATATGTATGCAGTATGCGGACCAGGAAGATAAAACTATAAGATTGATGCAGCTTTCTTTGGGTTGGGCTGAACAGATTAAAAATTGTGCCTATTTCCCTCAGGATGGTTCAAAGCCGCGTGTAGATTTTGATCCTGTTCAAAGGCGAAAATGGATTAATGATGTGAGTGTATCTCTTGCAAAATTTGAACAGAAGGGATACCAGCCGATTATTCTTTGTCCAAGCAACATAAGAATTCTTGTACGCTCGGCAATTGAAAGGGAAATGCCTGGAATTATTGTTCTTTCTGAACTGGAACTTTATCAGGCTGGTAAAAACATCAAAATCGAAGTTCTTGATGAAATATCGTATGAGGAGTAACAACGGAGAATGACAAAGGATAATCAGATTGTAAAGGAAATTACAGGAAGAACTCTCGAAGAATGTAAGATGAAACTCCGTCGTGAATATGGTGAGGACTGGGAGTTAATTAATCAGCGTACTGAATTTAAACCGGGCGGTTTTTTAAATCTTTCGACAAAAGAATATATCGTAGTTAAATATATAACAGGGCGCAGAAAATCAATAATGAATGAACCGGAATCTTATAATATTTCTACAGGAAATAAACTTACTGAACAGCAGGAATTTGAAAAAAACAGACAGGCTCTTTTACAGCAGAACAGTGATATTCTTCAGAGAAATAATACACGTGTTCTTGCAGAAATGGCAGAAAAACTTGATGAACTCAGCGAACAGCTTAAGACGGTAAACAATAAAGTTGATTCCAATCAGTTGGTAGAAACTCATGAAACTATTTCTAAGATAAGTGAGATTTTATCTGAAAATGAATTTTCTTATGCGTACATTAAAATGATTGAAGAAAAAATCCGCTCAAAGTTTTCTCTTGAGCAGCTTGATGATTATAAGCTTGTGCAGCGTCAGGTTGTTGACTGGATCGGTGAATCAATTGAAATAAGTAAGGAAAAAGTTTTCCGTCCGCCTCATGTTGTAATTCTTGTCGGTCCTACAGGGGTAGGTAAAACTACAACTATTGCAAAGCTTGCATCCCGATTGATTCTTGAATCAAAAAAGAATGAACTTTCTAAACCGGAAATATGTCTTATAACGACAGATACGATGCGTGTAAGTGCACAGGAACAGCTTGAGGTTTTTGCAAATATTCTTGGTAAAAATGTTTTGAAAGCAGAAAGCTCTGATGATTTACGTTCAATTTATGATGAATATAAAGAGCATGTTGATTATATCTTCATTGATACAAGCGGTTATAGTCCGAATGATGCGACTAAAATCAGCAATATGAAAACTATCCTTGATGTAAAGATGAATGCAGATGTTTATCTTGCAATTTCTGCTTCTACAAAAACAAGTGACCTCAATAATATTTTAAGGAATTATGAGCCTTTCGCTTATGAATCCGTAATTATTACAAAATTTGATGAAACCCAACAGATTGGCAATGTAATAAGCGTTCTTTGGGAAAAACATAAAACAATTTCGTATATTACCGATGGACAGCATGTTCCTCGTAATATTCAGAAAGCAGATGTAATTGAGATATTGAAAAATCTTTCTGGGTTTGATATTGATCGAATACATATAGAGAATCAATTTGGAGAATAAAAATTATGGAAGAACAGGCAGAAGAATTAAGGGAATTGATGAAGGACACAGAACCTGCAGCACCAAGACATGATCACTCAACCAGAATTATCGCAATTACAAGCGGTAAGGGTGGGGTTGGTAAAACCAATGTAGCTGTTAATATGGCCATTGCTTATGCACAGCTTGGTAAGAAGGTAATTCTTATTGACGGTGACCTTGGTATGGCCAATGTTAATGTCATTTTGAATATAGTTCCTACATATACTTTAATGCATGTAATAAATAAGAAAAAATCCATGAAGGAAATTATCATGGATACTGAATTTGGAATTAAATTTATTGCAGGCGCCAATGGTTTTTCAAAAATTGCAAATTTAAGTGTAGATGAGCTTGATTATTTTGCAAAACAGTTTGCATCTTTAGGTAATGCAGACATCATCATTATAGATACTGCAGCCGGAATTGCAAATAACGTTCTTCAGTTTGTAGCAGCAGCTGATGAAGTTTTTGTTGTTACGACTCCTGAACCTACTGCAATCACAGATGCTTACGGTATCATAAAAATCATCACTACTGAAATTGTAGAACGCACTGTTGATATAAAACTCATAGTAAATCGTGTTCATTCTGCCGACGAAGGAAAAAGAATTTCTGAAAGGATTATTACTATCGTAGGACAATTCTTAGGCTATAAAGTTGAATATCTTGGATTTGTTTATGAGGATCCTGTTGTTCAGGCAAGTGTAATCAGGCAAAAACCGTTTATGGTTGTAAATCCGACCTCAAAACCTGCAGTGTGTCTTAAACACATAGTCGGTAAAATAGAGAAAAATGAGCCTGAATATAATGACGGTGTTCAGAATTTCTTAAAGAAATTTCTTAGTAAAAAGAAATAGCATTAAAAATAATTTACTGTTATTTTTTTAAAATATAGTGTATAATATTATAAATTTAGATGGGAGGAAAGATGAAAAGCATAAAAGCGGCTTCAGTTTCAAATTTTACAGTTGTTTTTGCAATCTGTGGATTTGTACTGTCACTTATCTGCGGTTTATTCTCCCGTTCTGGATTTGGTAAAATACTTATAACTGCTGTTGTTTCTGCTCTTGTTTTTGCCGTACTTGCAGTTTTAATTAAAATTGCTTTTAAAACTCTGCTTAAGGTTGACTCTTCTGATACTGCAAAAACAAATGTTACAGTTTCAGATGCCACTCCTATATCTCCAGTAGGACAGCACATTGATTTTGTAGTAGAGGATCAGGAACTTGAAGAAGGTGAATCTTCAAATCATTTTGATGTAGGTAATAACAGACAGATGCTGGAAGATTCTGATGTTCAGTCGACAAAATCTTTAAAAGAAGAAATTAAGCAGAGCACAAGTGATTTTGTACCGATAAGAAAGCTTGAAACTTTGACTAACATTTCGGGAACCGAATCTGAAAGTATTGTACCGCCTGATAAAGAAACTAGTGATGATGATACATCTGAAGAAAATGCCGAGGTGAAAACCCTGCATGCTCCGGAGGGTGAACTGGATGTGCTTCCTGATTTAAGTGACAGTGTGTTTAATTCCGAACCGGTAAAGCAGTCTGCTTCAGAATCTTATGATTCAGATGCATCTGACGATGGTTTTGTGGATTCATCGCTCGTTTATAAATCAAAGGAAGATAACTCTGGCGAAATCAAGGATTCTTCGCTTATGGCGAAAGCAATCAGCTCGATTTTAGCTCAAGAATCATAAAAAAGGATGAGACAAAATGCCGATTAATGACGAAAAAGAAGAAGATGATCTTTGGGATGAGTTCAAAAAAACAAAATCTCCTGCTATAAGGGATAAGTTTATTCGACAATATATGCCTCTTGTAAAATATGTTGCTGGAAAAGTAGCCGTAGGAATGCCTAACAGTGTCGAATTTGATGATCTTGTCGGATTCGGGCAATTCGGTCTTCTTGATGCAATCAACAAATATGATACATCGAAAAATGTTAAATTTAAAACTTATGCTGTAACAAGAATTCGAGGTGCTATTTTTGATGAACTTCGACAGATTGACTGGGTTCCTCGTTCAGTAAGACAAAAATCACGTGAAATTGAAGATGCAATCACAACTCTTGAAGCACGACTTGGAAGAACAGCAACAGATGCAGAAATTGCCGATTCTTTGAGTATGACTGAAGATGAATATCACAGAACTGTAATGAAGGTTTCAGGCACAAGTATTCTTTCTTTGAATGATGTATGGTATGCCGGTGATGATAATGACAATATGTCTATTGGAAATAACATCGAATCTCCTGCCAGCTTGAATCCGGATGTAATTGCAGAAAGGGAAGAAATCAAAAAGGTAATAGCCGAAGCCATAAACGAATTACCGGAAAAAGAAAAGATGGTAATCGTTCTTTACTACCATGAAGATTTAACTTTTAAAGAAATAGGTGAAGTTCTTGAAGTAAGTGAATCTCGTATTTCACAGCTGCATACAAAAGCAAATTTACGATTACGTGCAAAACTGACTAATTTAAGAAAAGGAATTTTGTAGTTTTCGGGAAAACAGATGGTATCTTTAGATCAGTTGCGTGAAGAAATGAAAAGGCGTCTCGAACAGGATAGTGAGCTTCATATGGTTGATGTTCACGCTGATACTATCGATGAAGCACTTGCCGACGCAGCAGTTCAGCTTGATACAAAGCTTTCTAATCTTCAGTATGAAATTCTTGAAAAGGGTAGCGACGGTTTTTTAGGAATCGGAAAAAAGCCGTGGAAGTTAAAAATATATCAGAATCCTTCGACTATCAAAAAAGGAAAGAAGATTGCTTCAGAAGGGCTTGATTTCGAAGGAGAAGGGCAGGAAGGAGCACAGAGTAAAAATCAGGATGGATTGTTCTATGTACGACATTTCGGTTCAGAACTTTGGCTTAAAGTTATTCTTCCGGTTGGTTCAGGTTCTCCTGTTGATTATAAGGAAGTTCTTGCAGATTTACAGCGTCCGGATACTCTTGAATTTAATGAAAATCAGGTTAAAAAATATATTAAAAACGGAACAGACGGTGAATATCAGTCTGTCGGTAAATATAAACATGTTCAGGCAGGAGATGCACTCATTTCTGTTGATACAACAAAGGATGAAATGAAGGCAAGTATAATTGTTTCTCCTCCATCTATGAGTGGTGCAGATGCTTCAAAAGATGGAATCCTTCGTGCTTTAATGACACAGGGTGTTATAGACCAGTGCATCAACATGGATAAGGTAAATGAATTTGTAGATAATCCTGTTTATAATATTCCGTTTGAGGTTGCACAGGCAATTATGCCGGTAGACGGAAGAGACGCTTACATTGCATATAATTTTGAAACTGATACGAAAAAGCTTCGTGCACAGGTTTCTGAAACAGGTAATATTAATTATAAGGAACTTAATCAGATTCAGAACGTTATTGCCGATCAGCCGCTTGCACAAAAAATGCCGCCTGAAAGAGGAAAGGGTGGAAAAACAATTTTTGGACGCTATCTTGAAGCTAAAAACGGAAAGGATATTCCGATTCAGCTTGGTACGAATGTAAAACTTGACCGTGATGGTGTTACTATTAAAGCCCAGATTGACGGTGAAGTTATGCTCATCAACGGAAAAATATGTGTTGAACCTGTTAAATATCTTGATGCAGTTAATGTTAAGACCGGTGATATTAAATTCGTTGGAACTGTTGTTATCAAGGGCTCTGTTGAAGACGGATATAAGGTTGAAGCTACAAATATTGAAGTTAATGGAATTGTTGATAAGTCACGTCTTGAAGCAACCGGAAATATTTATGTTCGTCAGGGTATTTTTGGTAAAGGCGAAGGTTACATTAAGGCGGGACAGTCTTTGTGGGCTAAGTTTATAAATGATGCAACTGTAGAAGCAGAAGAAAATGTAATTGTTTCTGACAGTATTGTTAATTCAAACGTAACTGCAATGAAGAATATTGTTCTTCGTGGAAGAAAAGCTCAGATTATCGGTGGTCATTTACTTGCTACCGAAGAAATATGTGCAAAGAAGGTCGGATCTCCTGGTGGTGGTGCAGAAACTATTCTTGAAGTTGGAATTGATCCTAGGGCAAAGAAGCGGCTTCTTGAGCTTCAGAAAAAACAGGATACAAGTTCTAAGGAGCTTGAAAATGTTGAGCTTGACATTCAGACTCTCGAACAGCAGAAAAACATACGACGCCGTTTATCACAGGATAAGGAAGATAAACTTGTTCAGTTGAAGCAGCAGCAGAAGCTTGTTACCGATGAGCTTGAAAACATGACAAAAGAAATTGATTCAATTCAGGCACGTCTCAGGGAATTAAAGGCTGTCGGTAAAGTAAAAGTTGAAGATACAGTTTATGCCGGTGTAAAAATATATGTACGTGATGTCCTTGATGAAGTAAAAATTGACGTTAAGAATACAACCTTCTATTTTGACAAGAGTTTTTGTAAACGTGGAGAATATGAAGCTCCATCTATAACCCAGGAGGAATTAGATGGCTATTCAACCCATTGATTTACAGAATATGTATCAGCAGCTCTCAAATGTCTCGAAAAGCATAACGAATCAGCCGCAGTTGAACCAGCTTGCATCTTCTCTTCAACAGCAGGGCATTGTTCAGCAGAATCTTGAGGAATCTACCAAAGTTTCAAGGACAAATGAAGATGCTCAGAATACAAATAATGTTGATGCAGACGGGAAAAATGATTCTTCGCAAAATCAAAGGCAAAGTTCAGATCAAAAGCATGAAAATCAGAATGACGGCGCGCGAAAATCTAATCCGAATAATCCACCGTTTGTAGGAACAATCATAGATATTACGAGGTAAGCTTTGTCAGTTTTAATAATTTGTTTAACTTCATTTAATGTGCTCTTGTGGATTATTTTTTTAATTCGATTCAAAAAACTTTTTTCTACCGATAAAGTCGTCGAAAAAACCGCAGATAAAATCAATAAAATGATTAAAAGCATTGATGAAGCAACTGAACGCGATTTATATCTTTGCGGTGAAGCAGACAAAAGGATAAATCAGTCAATTGAAGAAACTCAAAAAAAACTTGAGCTTTTCAAGGAAGCTTCTCAGCGCTTAAAGGATATGATTGCAGAAGCAGACAGAATCAATAAGATTTCAAATCAGAGTTCTTCTCTTTTCCAGGATTTTAATAAGATAAATAATAAAGCAATAAACAAAAATGTAAATGAATATTTAAAAAATAAAGCCGCTCCAAAAATAAAAACGGATATTTCTCCAGATTCGGCCTATGAGTTGACTTCTTCTAATCAGCCTGATTTATTTTCAGAGGAAAATTCCTCGTCTAAATCTGCATGGAAGGATGAAACGATTTTAACGCCAGATGGAGCCGCATATAAGGAAGTCCCTCTTGTAATTACAAAGGTTTATGATGATGAATATGTTACTTCCGATGAGCATCCTCAGCCTCAGCTTGAAAATGCAAAACGAAATTTAACAAGAAAAATCCGTCAGCTTCTTGAACAGGATTATTCTGTTGAACAGATTGCTTCGGAGCTTTCTTGTTCTGAAACTGAAGTTGAAATGATAATCGATATGGAAATAAAAAATTAAGGAGAAAATAATAATGAAAGTTACAAAACAGAAATTCGGCTTATTAAGCGATGGAACTAAAATCAATCTTTTTACTGTAAAAAATGACAACATGTCTTTTTCATGTACAGAATATGGTTGTACTATAACAAGCATTGTACTGAATAACAAGGATGGAACTAAAACAGACGTAATTGTAGGATTTCCGACCTTTGAAGCTTTTATTAACAACCGTTCATTTTTCGGTGCTATAATCGGACGCTTCGGTAATAGAATAGGTAATGCTTCTTTTACCGTTGACGGTGTTAAATATAAAACAGATGCAAACGAAGGAAAAAATACACTTCACAGCGGATTTAATGGCTTTGATAAGATGATATGGAAGCCAAAGGTAATTAAATCAAAGCATTATTGCGGTGTAAAATTTACAAGAACATCTCCTGACGGTGAACAGGGCTTTCCTGGAAATGTAAATTTCGAAATTAATTATCTTCTTGATAATAAAAATAATCTGACATGTTATTATACTGCAGTTACAGATAAGGAAACTCCTGTGAACATTACGAATCATGCTTTTTTTAATCTTGCAGGAACCGGCAGTGTAGAAAACCATGTTTTGCAGATGAACAGTGCTTACACTCTTGATATTGATAAGGGACTTATTCCGACTGGTAAGTTTTTACCGGTAGAAGGAACAGCTTTTGATTTTAATAAACCTAAGGCAATCGGTAAGGGCATTAAGGAAACTGGTGTCGGTTATGATCACTGCTATGTTACGGAAATGTATAATCCTGAAAATCCTCAGTGCGCTATGCCGTTAACCTGTGATGATTTAGTTGAATTTGCAACTGTAACAGAACCTGTCAGCGGTCATGAAATGAGTGTATATACTAACATGGAAGGATGTCAGTTCTTTACCGCTAATTTCTTTAATGGAATTAAATTAAAGAACGGTGTTCCATATCCGAATCATGGAGCATTTTGTCTTGAAACACAGGCCTTCCCGGATACTCCAAATAAAAAAGAATTTCCGTCCTGCAATTTGAAGCCTGGACAGAAGATGAAGGCAAAAACAGTTTATTCATTTAAAATATAAAATTATATAATTTCATTTTTTCTCTAAATTCAGAAAAAAAACTTAAAATTTCATTGAATTATCGTTAATTCAAGGTTATTATTAGTATTATATATTATTGTAAATAATATTTGTTAAGGGGTTACCGCGATGGATGTGCAGTTACAAGAACTAATTGATAAAATCAAAAAAGCTGGTGTAGATTCTGCAGATAAAAAAGCAGCGCAGATTGAAGCAGAAGCGGAAAAGAAAGCAGAAGAAATCATTGCCGATGCAGAAAAAAGAGCTGAAGATATTCTTAAAAAAGCAAAGGCAGAATCACAGAAATTTGAAATGGTAAGTGAGGAAGCGATAGTTCAGGCCGGAAGAAACATGCTTTTATCATTCAGAGAATCCTTGCTTGCTGAGCTTAATGTTATAGTACAGGAAAAGACTGAAAAATCACTTTCAAAGGATGTTCTTTCTAAATTAATTCCTGATGTCGTAAAGGCGTGGTGTAAAAATACAGATGCATCTGAATTATCTGTTTTATTAAGTGAAAAGGACTTAAAGGTTTTAACATCAAACTTCAAGACACAATTGAAAGCACAGATTTCTAAGGGACTTGAAATTAAAGCAGATAAAACTCTTTCTGCCGGTTTTAGAATCGGTGTTAAAAATGGACAGGCCTTTTATGATTATTCTGCAGAAAGTCTTGCACAGATGTTCAGTGCTTATTTAAATCCTAAAGTATCTGAATTATTGCAGAAAGCGGCAAAGGAAGTAAAATAGTGGCTTATTATTATCTGGTTTCACAGTTGCCAAACATCTCTTCTTCAGACAGTAAATCGTCGTTACCTTTAAATACAAAGGATTTTGTCGAATTATGTTCGAGATTCGTTTCTGAAAAAGAGAAGAAAATAATAAGTAATTTAAGTTTAGTTCCGCCTAAACAGTTAAAATCAACAGGTTCTGCTTTTTTAGATACCTGGTATGAAAAGGAAAGAAATCTTCGTTTTGCTATTGCTCAAATCCGTTCTCAGAGAATGAAGAAGGATGCGGTTACTTTACCTCCTGGATGTACTACAGATATTATCAATGCGGCAAGAACGGCAGTAGGAATGAACAGTCCTTATTCTGCAGAACAATTTCTTTTTGATTATCGATTGCGTCTGCTTAATGATTTACGTCCTCTGGATGCTTTTTCAATTGATGCAGTTTACGCTTATGGTATAAGACTTATGCTTATAGAAAGAATCCGTAAATTTAATGTTGAGAATGGAACCTCGGCATATCATCAAATTTATGATTCTATACTTGGAGAAACAATATGACGCTAGCAAATGCAAAGGTAGTCGGCATTAACGGAAACATGGTAACAATCGAATTTGACGGTAATGTTTCGATGAACGAAGTTGGTTATGTTAATGTAGATGGAAAAAAATTAAAGGGTGAAGTAATCCGAATCCGCGGTAATAAAGCACAGATGCAGATTTACGAGATGACACAGGGAATTAAAACCGGTGATGTAGTTGAACTTTCCGGTGAGCTTCTTTGTGCAGAGCTTGGACCTGGTCTTTTAGGACAGATTTTCGACGGTCTTCAGAATCCTCTGCCGCTTGTTGCAGAAAAGGCAGGATTCTTTCTTGAGAAGGGCGTTTATATTGAATCTTTGCCAAGAAAAGTTAAATGGGAATTTACTCCGATTGTAAAGCCGGGTACAAAAGTAATGCGCGGTGATGCAATCGGTACTGTACTGGAAGGTCCTTTTACTCATAAAATTCTTGTTCCTTTTGATATGTATGGTATTTATACCGTTAAGGAAATTACCAAAAAAGGAAAATACACTATAGATGAAACAATGGCTGTCCTTTCAGATGAAAAGGGAAAAAATCATAAGGTAACAATGACTTTTAAATGGCCTGTAAAACGTGCAGTTGACTGTTATGCAGAACGACTTGCACCTTCAGAGCCGATGGTAACTCAGGTCAGACTTATTGATACTTTCTATCCTGTTTCTAAGGGGGGAACTTATTGTATTCCGGGACCTTTTGGAGCTGGAAAAACTGTACTTCAGCATACAACATCAAGAAATGCAGACGTTGATATTGTAATCATTGCGGCGTGTGGTGAACGAGCCGGTGAAGTTGTAGAAACAATTAAGGAATTCCCTGAATTAAAGGATCCTAGAACCGGTGAAAGCTTAATGAAGCGAACTATCATTATTTGTAATACATCATCCATGCCGGTTGCATCCCGAGAAGCTTCTGTATATACATCGGTAACTCTTGCTGAATATTACCGACAGATGGGACTTCATGTACTTCTTCTTGCAGATTCAACCTCGCGATGGGCACAGGCATTGCGTGAAATGTCAGGACGTCTTGAAGAGATTCCTGGTGAAGAAGCATTCCCTGCATATCTTGAATCATATATTGCCGCTTTTTACGAACGTGCAGGTTTTGTTAAATTACGTGACGGTTCGAGTGGTTCTGTTACTATTGGTGGTACAGTATCACCTGCCGGTGGAAACTTCGAGGAACCTGTTACTCAGGCTACACTTAAAGTAGTAGGTGCATTCCATGGTTTGAGCCGTGAACGTTCTGATGCACGAAAATATCCCGCAATTGACCCTATTATTTCATGGTCAAAATACAATTCGGTAATCAAACAGAATCTCGTAAATTATGCGCGAAAGGTTTATCTTTCGGGTGTAGAAGTTAATCAGATGATGAAGGTTATCGGTGAAGAAGGAACTACTACTTCAGATTATATTGAATATCTTAAAAGTGAATTCCTTGATGCCGTTTATATGCAACAGAACTCTTTTGATGAAGTTGACGCTGCTGTAAGTGTTGAACGTCAGAAATATACTTTTGCAAAGGTTGTCAGTATTTTAGGTTCTGATTTTGAACTTAAGGAAAAAGATGAGGCACGTAATTTCTTTAATCAGATGAGACAGAAGTTCATTGACTGGAACTATTCTCCATGGAAATCAGATAAATTTAAAAATGCTGAAAAAGACATTGACGCCCATTACAAATCAGCGGATGGTAAACTACGCGACGATGTTAAAAAACTTCTAAAGGATGGTGAATAATTATGAACAAAGTTTATAGTAAAATAGAATCCATCACTGGTAGTGTTATTACAGTAAAAGCTGATAATGTTGCTTACGGTGAACTTGCAGAAATTGATACACGTTTTGGAAAATCTCTTGCGGAAGTAAATAAAATTGATGGTAATATTGTTTCCCTGCAGGTTTTTGCCGGAGGCCGTGGTGTTTCAACAGGCGACCACATAAAATTTCTTGGTCATTCAATGCGTGTCAGTTTTTCTGATAATCTTCTTGGTAGAATATTCAATGGATCTGCAGAACCAAGAGACAAGGGTCCTGCATTAACAGATTCGCTTGTTCCTATTGGAGGTCCTTCTGTAAATCCTTCTAAACGTATCATGGCACGACGAATGATTCGTACCGGTATTCCAATGATTGATATGTTTAACACACTTGTTGTATCACAGAAGCTTCCTATTTTCTCTATTTCAGGTGAGCCTTATAATCAGCTTCTTGCACGAATTGCCATGCAGGCAGAGGTTGATGTAATTGTTCTTGGTGGAATGGGCTTGAAATATGATGATTATCTGTATTTCAAAAAAACACTTGAAGCAGGTGGTGCTTTAAGCAGAACTGTAATGTTCATTCATACGGCAAGTGATCCGACTGTAGAATGTCAGAAAATTCCTGATTTATCGCTTGCAGTTGCAGAACAGTTTGCCCTTAAGGGAAAGGATGTTCTTGTTCTTTTAACTGATATGACAAACTATGCTGACTCCATGAAGGAAATTGCTATTACACAGGAACAGGTTCCTTCAAATCGTGGTTATCCTGGAGATTTGTATTCTCAACTTGCAGCCCGTTATGAAAAGGCTGTTGATTTTGATAGTGCAGGTTCTGTAACAATTCTTGCAGTTACAACAATGCCTGGTGATGATGTTACTCACCCGGTTCCTGATAATACTGGATACATTACAGAAGGTCAGTACTATCTTAAAGGCGGTCGAATTGAGCCGTTTGGTTCTCTTTCACGTCTTAAACAAAACGTTAACGGCACAACGAGAGATGACCACCGTGCATTAATGGACGGTATGATTCGTCTTTATTCAAGTTATAAAGATACCCTCGAAAAGAAATCGATGGGATTTAATATGAGTAAATGGGATGATAAACTTTTATCATATGGAGCTGAATTTGAAAGTGAGATGATGGATCTTTCAAAAAATGTTCCGCTTGAAGAAGCACTTGATAATGGTTGGAAAATCCTTGCAGATTGTTTTGAACCTGAAGAGACAGGTTTGAAATCTTCATTGATTGAAAAATACTGGCCTAAAAAGAAATAACCGGTTGTGATTAATTTTTTGTTTGGAGAATAATTAATGGCAAAAATTAAGCTGACAAAGAATGAACTCAAGGTACAAAAAGATGCGCTTAAAATGTACAGGCGTTATCTTCCTACCTTAATGTTAAAAAAACAACAGCTTCAGTCAGAAATCCGCACAATCGATGCAAAAGCAAAGGCAGTCAGGCAGGCAAGAGTTGAACTTGAAAAAGAATTCAATGATTGGATTGCAGTATTTGGTGAACAGGATGCTTTTAAACCAGAAATGGTAACTGTAAAAAATATAAAAAAGGGTTTTGGTAATATTGCCGGCGTTACGATTCCAGTTTATGAAGGTGCAGATTTTTCTCGTGGAGATTATGATCTTTATGAAACACCTTTATGGATTGATATGGCAGCCGACCGTATGGAAAAAGCTCTTTCTCTTGATCTGGAAGCGGAAGTTCTGGATGAACAGGTAAGACTTCTTTCAGTTGAATTAAGGACTACTACACAAAGAGTTAATCTTTTTGAAAAAATTAAGATTCCTGAAACAAAGGCTAACATCAAGAAAATTACAGTATATCTTGGAGATGAACAGGTTGCGGCTGTTGTTAGAAGTAAAATCTCTAAGAAAAAGCTTCAGGCGAAAATTGATGAAGAACAGGAGGCAGCTGAATGATTTTACCAATGAAAAAAGTCTCTATTGTTCTTTTAAATAAAGAAAGAGAAGCATCATTAAAAAAATTAAGAAAGCTTGGACTTGTACATCTTGAAACCTTAAACGGTTCGGGTGAAAAACTTGCAGCTTTTAAAGAAATCTCTAATAATTCTTTAATTTCTGAATCTATTTTGTCAGAGATAAAGCTTTCTAAATCGCAGAAAAAACAGGATGTAAAAGAATTAAAGGATGATGAAATTGTTTCATTAACTAAAGAAATTGTTGTTCAGGCAGAACGTAAAAAACAGCTTCTTGATGTTATTACTGCCGATGTAAATGAACTTGATAGATTTGCAGGATGGGGCAATGTTTCTCTTGAAGATTTTGAATATCTTAAGGAAAGAGGAATTCAACTTAAAATGTATGAAATTCCTTCTTCTAAGTATTCATCAATAGATGAATCTATAGATACTCTTCTTGTAAATACTGGAAAAAAAGTTAATCGCTTCCTGATTATAAATGGCGGTGAAGGTCGTCCTGAAAAACTTCTTCCTGATGCATTTGAGGTATCGTTCCCTAAAGAAAGCACCTCTGTAATTGAGAATGAAGTTAGACAGGCAGAACGAGAAATTGTAAGAATTGAAGAATTTTTTGCTAAAAAAGCTGTTTATCTTCAGCAAATAAAGGATTATAAAAAGCGTCTTCTTACTGACATCGAATTTGAAAACGTAAACAGCGGTATGGCTCATGAAAATGAAAATGAGCAGACTGACCTTGCATGGATTTCAGGCTTTGTCCCGGAAGAGGATCTTGAAACATTAAAATCGGCATGTCGTGAAAATGAATGGGCTCTTGCTTATTCTGAACCAGAAGACGAGGACCTTTCAGTTCCAACAAAATTAAAGAATAATAAATTTGTAAGTATCATTTATCCTCTTACAGATTTTTTGGGTACAGTTCCAGGATATCATGAATATGATATTTCCGGCTGGTTCCTTCTTTTCTTCTCGATTTTCTTCGGAATGATTTTTGGAGACGGAGGATACGGACTTATCCTGACAGCCGCATTCATCCTGATAATGTTCAAGAATCTTATTACCCGAAAAAAGAATCCTCCGCTGCTTTCACTTGGAATAATCCTTGGAATTTCAACCATAATTTGGGGAACTGTTACCTGCACATGGTTTGGTATTCCTGCACAGCAGCTTCCTGATTTCCTTAAAAATATTTCTGTAAAGCCTCTTTCTAATGCATATACAGATGAGCTTACCGGATTTACAACTGATCAGAATCTTCAGATTTTCTGCTTTACGATTGCTCTCCTTCAACTTTCAATAGCTCATATAAAAGGAATGATAGCCAACAAAAAATCACTTAAGTTTTTCGGTGAGTTTGGTTCACTGCTTCAGCTTATTGGTATGTATTACATTGTACTTAATCTTGTTGTAAGTTCAGAACATTTTGCATTGAACAAGGTTATCAATAATATTCCTATCGGATATGTTGAGCTTGGCTTTATAGCAGTTGGTTTTGTATTAAGTTTTATCTTTGCAAATTATGAAGGAAGTGTTTTAAAATCAGTTCTTGCAAGTGTCAAAGGAATTATTCCTGTAATATTAGGCGTTGTAAATGTATTCTCTGATATTGTTTCTTATATACGTTTGTGGGCTGTTGGACTTGCGGGTGCTGCAATTTCTGCAACGGTAAATACTATGGCAGGTCCTATTCTTGGTCATGCAATATTGTTTGCTATAGGAATAATTTTACTTGTATTTGGACATGGTTTGAATATGGTACTGAATCTGCTTTCTGTGCTTGTTCATGGAGTTCGATTGAATACTTTGGAATTTTCAAGCCACCTCGGTATGTCGTGGTCTGGAATAAAATATAGTCCTTTTGCTGAAAAAGGAAATGAATAAGGATTTAAGTTTGCATTGCAAACAAAAAGGAGTATAAATATGAATTTTGGAATGTTAGGTGCTGCAATTTGTATGGGTATTGCTGCTATTGGATCTGCAATTGGAATTGGAATTGCCGGACAGGGTGCTATTGGTGCCTGGAAACGTTGTTATATAAACAATAAACCGGCTCCATTCATTCTTCTTGTTTTTGCTGGTGCTCCTCTTACACAGACACTTTATGGTTTTCTTCTTACAAAAAGGATGATAGAATCGGCAGTTACTAACGGATGGCAGCTGATTGGTCTTGGTATTGGTTCTGGTATTGCAATGTGTCTTTCTGCTATTGCACAGGGAAAAGCTGGTGCCGCTGCTTCTGATGCTCAGGGTGAAACAGGAAAAGGTTTTGCTCAGTATATTATGGTTGTAGGTCTTTGTGAAACTGTAGCTTTGTTTGCTATGGCTTTCTCATTTGGTTTCTGTTAATACTTTTACAGATTCTTTTAATAAAGCTGATATGTTTGATTTTTATTGAACATGTCAGTTTTTTTTTAAATTTTAGTGTATAATGATTAATATGACTAAAGAAGTTTTTCTTGGTGGACGTGGTAAAACTAAAAGGATTTCTATTGGTGGAGGCGCACCTGTTTCTTTACAGACAATGTGGAAACAGCCAATTGACAATCTTGATGATAAAAAACTTAATGAGATTGTAAATACTATTGATGGATTGTCTGAGTTAGGCTGCGACATCATAAGATTTGCCGTACCTGATGTTCAAAGTGCTGAAAGTTTATGTAAAATTGCAGCAAATACCTCCATGCCACTTGTAGCAGATATTCATTTTGATTATAAACTGGCACTTGAGTGTCTTAAAGGAAATGTTGCAGCTATAAGGATTAATCCTGGAAATATCGGTTCAGAAGAAAATATAAAGACTGTTATTGAAGCATGTCGTGATAATGGTGCTGCAATCAGAATTGGAATTAATTCCGGAAGCTTACCGAAAGATTTACAGGAGCAGATTTCAAAAGGAGAAATAAGCCGGGCAGAAGGATTATGTGAAACAGCTGTCAGGGAAGCAGAAATCTTTGATAAATATAATTTTAATCAGTATGTTGTAAGCATGAAGTCTTCTGATGTTAACGAAACTATACAATGTAACAGATTTTATTCACAAAAATATAATAATCCCCTTCATCTTGGAGTTACAGAAGCAGGTCCGTTAATCGGAGGTATAGTAAAATCTTCCATCGCTTTTTCAACTTTATTAAATGAAAATATCGGTGATACTATCAGAGTCAGTCTTTCATCCTCTGTAGAAAATGAAGTAATTGCCGGCCTTAATATTTTACGTGAATGCGGAAAAAGAAAGGGTGGTGTAAGAATAATCAGTTGTCCTCGTTGCGGCAGGCTTGGATTTGATGTGCATGGCTTTATGCAGCGATGGGAAAATCGTCTTTTGTGCATGGATAAAGATATTACTGTGGCAGTTATGGGATGTGTTGTTAATGGTCCAGGGGAAGGTAAGCATGCAGATCTTGGAATTGCCGGAACTGATAAAAAAGCAATTATTTTTAAAAAAGGAAAAATAATTCAAACAATTGATGCAAAAGATGCCGATAAAGTATTTGAGAAGGAACTTAAATCTTTATGAAAAAATTATTATCATCTTTAATTTTTCTTTCTATTTTTTCACTTTGTTTTGCACAGAATAAGTTGAATGATAAAAGTAATCTTGCCTATAGATCTGCAAAAGCCTATTACGATACTCAGGAGTACGGAAAATGTCTTGAATATGCTGAAAATGCAATGACTTACCGAAAACAGCAGGTCGAAAGTGAGATTCAGATTCTTACACGTTCCTTGAGTACAAGACAATTGAAGTCTGCCGGTGATAATATTAATAAAGTTATTGATACTCTTAAAGAACGCGATGAACAGAATTGCGTTGATATCATCAATTCATATATAAAAAAATATGGTATAAATAAATTTAATAATTCTATAGAAAAACTCTTGAAATTTATAAAGGAGCAGGAAAGCTTTCCTGAAGCACAGATTTTAATCGGTGATGTCTATAAAATCGAAGGTGAATACGATCTTGCCGAACAATATTATTTTGATGCATTAAAAAATTCTGAAGTAATGGATATTCCTGATCAGAAATATTCTGTTTTATATACACTTGCAGATATCAGCAGTTTGAAAAATGATAAGGAACAGATGGAAAAGCGTCTTTTGAATATTACGGCAATTGCAGATCCCGGCAGAAATAAACTTATCATGAAAAATATGATCCAGACTATAGGAAGAAATACAACGGAATATATGAATAAATTTTTCGTTATGTATCGTTCTTATGATTATTATAGTCTTGAAGCTTATTGCAGGCTTGCAGATTATTATTTAAGCATTGAGCAGTATGAAAAGGCTCTGGGGTATTGTGCGCTCGCAGTCATCACCGGTTATTCAAAGGCTTACAGCATAATTGAAAAAAGAAATCTTGCATTTGAATATAAAGATATTCAGAAGTTTTTAGAAGAAGTTCAGAATTATGATGATATAGTTTTCTGGGGAAGTGAAAATAAAGTCTGGGAAAGCTTTAATCTTCTTAGTGAAATAAGCTTTAAGATTGGATATGATGTTTTTGCCCGAAACTTACTTGTTATTCTTTCTAAGGCATCTCCTGAAAAATACTGGCAGCAAAGCGCTGTTCTTAAACTGGATTCCCTGGACGGTATAAAATAAAATCAGTAGTGAAGCCCAACACCAAATGTAATCTCATATTTTGAAACTTTTGTGTCCCGCCATTCCTCGTTTAAAGAATCAAAGAATTTTCTGCCTACATCATATCCGAAGCTTAATCTTACGGTAATGCCTTTCCATTTTAACGGATAAACAAGGCATTCAAGACCAGCAGAATAAAAACCGTCCTGAAGACTGAACCATCTTTCCGTTACCTTGTTATATGTCAACGCTACGTCTATGAACGGTGAAAACTGAAGGCTGAAGTCGAAAATCTTCAGTTTACTTGTCGTGAAAATATTAAATGGAAAATCAACGTTAAGAATAATTGCGGCAGGAACCGTGCATGCTTTTCCGAAATTTGAATCTTTATAGTACTGATTATCTCTGATACCGCGTAATCTGCTTCCTATTGCTTTACCGTCATTTTTAAAGAATTCATTCTGATAATTGTTCAGATAAAAGAATGTATAAAAATCTGCACATAATCCCATTGCATTGAAATAGTTTCTTTCGCCAAATGGAAGATGCTTATATGCTTTGATTTCAGATGAAATGAACGGATACCATAAATTACGCTGAAAATTATATTTGAATGTATTTTGTAAATCGGCATAAAAACCCGTTCTGAACTGGTCATGCCAGTTTATTCTTTTTCCGACTAAAGTATGTCCTAAGGTGATTGTAGGTCCTGAAAGGTCTGTATTTAATTCATTAATACCGTTTTTATCCCAGTTATATGAGAAATTTATGAAAGGAGTGTAGACAAGCGGACCAAAATCCTGTATTTCAACAATTGTTACAGGAACGGAAAACAGAAATTCTTCGGTAAAATACGTTGCATCTGAATATGATTTATAATCAAGATCGTTTACCGAATACTGATAGAATCCGAATTTATAAGCCAATCTTTTCTGTAACGTAAATTCGAGCCCTGTCTTTGCTTTCCATTCAGGAATCTTATCGCCAAACGTATAATCAATCGAATAATCATTTATCCATGTCCCGTCAAATATGCCGGCTTCGAAAGGGTAATCATAAACAAAATTAAGTCCAAGCTTAACATCCGGCTTATCACTTTCTGACTGCTGCTCAAGAGAAAAATTCAAATCGCTTGACATTTCATTAAGAGTACCAAGAAAGTTTGTATCTTTTGCCTTTAATTTTATTTCTGTACCCGTGTTTGAGTTATACTTTGGATATGGCACTACCAGAAGATGGAAAGAATCTTTTAAATCAATTTTGATATTTACAAGATTTATGATGCATTTTCCGTCTTCATTTTCTACGATTTTTACATATTTACCGTTGAGTTCAATCATTCCGTCTTGAAGTTCATAAGGTTCTATTTCATAGGTAATATTGATTGTATCAAAAGCACGCAGACTTTCAAGCTTTAGTTTATAATCTGCAATATAAGCTTTTACATCCTCTTCAGAAGAAAATAATTTGTCTTTATTAACAGGCAGCTTCTGGATAATTGCATATTCCTTTGTTTTTGACATGATTTTCCAGTCACTGCCATTTATATTGTAATCTACATGTCGAATTTTATAGACATTTGCAGATAAATTAAAGCCTGAAATAAATAAAAACAAAAATAAAACAAATCTTTTCACATTAAACTCCGCTTTTAATATGCGCCTTTGCCTGAAATTACAATCCAGACTGTTTTTATTAAAATCCATATATCAAGCCAGATGGACCAGTTTTGTATATAGTAAATGTCATATTGAATTCGTTCATCATAACTTGAATCTGAACGTCCTGAAATCTGCCACATTCCCGAAAGTCCTGGTAAAACAGAAAGAACATAATCTTTGTGAATATTGTATAATTCTGTTTCTTCCTTAGTTACAGGACGTGGACCAATAAAACTCATCTGTCCTGAAAAAATATTTATTAATTGTGGAAGTTCATCTAAACTTGTCTTTCGTAGAAATTTACCGAATTTTGTGATTCTAGGATCATCCTGAAATTTATGCTCTTTTTTCCATTCTGCAGCACGCACCGGATCTGTTTTTAGAATCTGTTCAAGCATTGCTTCTGAATTAATATTCATTGAACGGAATTTCCAGCATTTAAATTCTTTACCGTTTTTTCCTATTCGTTTATGACCGTAAAATACAGGACCTTTTGATGTTAATTTAACCAGGAGTGAAAGAATCATAAAAACAGGAATTAAAACAGGAAGAAAAACTATTATAAGAGTTAAATCACATAAACGTTTAAGCATATGATTTGTCTTAAAGGTAAGATTATGTGTAGAAGCGAATCCGATAATTCCTGCAATATCTTTAATGTGCTGTGTACTTGTAAAAGATGTTTTTGAACTAGGGATGGAAATAGTATAACGGTAATTATTCATGATTTCATTTATATCACCTTTATACTGACAGAAAATTGCATTTTTAATTTTTATTGAATGTATTACTTCTTCTATATCCGGTTTATTTTTCGGTACTACAGGAATGCCTTTATATTCACTTTCAACCTTTACTCCTGAATCAATGATTAAAGCAGGATTATAACCCAGATATTTATTTCCGATTAATTTATCTACAACTTCGTTTGCACTTCCATTTGTACTGTAAATGACACATGGAACACCAAACCATTTATATTTGCAGGCAATTGTTTTTGCAATTTCGCGGCATGCAGGGAGCAGGAAGGTACAGAAAAACAATGCTATTGCAAAAGCGATGCAAATCTGAAGGTTTTGATTTCCTCGAAGAAAGAATTTTGAAAAACGAAAATTATTGTAGTTAGAAAGGATTACACTTAAAATTATTGCCGTAAAACCAAAAAATGTTCCGAAAAAATATTTTCTTACTTCCTCAGCAGGTGGAATCATAATTCCCGGATATAAGCCGAAGGTAGCAAATAAAGTCATGACACCCGGAATGAAAACGCAGTAGTTTATGAAGGATTTAAAATTTATGTTTTTTCTGGCAAAGATATTTACAAGGAAAAATCCAAGTGCAATGCAGAAAGTTATAATCAGAACATCAACAAGGAACAGAAAAAAACCTGTAAGAAAAGAACTGGTGTGAGGATACTTCTTCTGTAGAAATTTTTTGTAGTCTTTTGTGTTCATACCGTAACTCTCAACATTTATTCTATTATATTATAGTTTTATTATATATTCAATATAGGATAATTAACGTCAGTATGGAAATATTTTGCAAATTTTGCTATTATTTAGTAATCCTAAAAAATGGAGTTTTGATGTGAAAATGATTAAAAAGAGTTTATTTGTATTACTTTTTGCATGTATTTTTAATTGTCTTTCTGCGCAAACTTATAGTTCACAGCAGATGCTTCCTCCAGGTCACTGGATTTATGATAGTCTTTTTACCCTTGAAATGGAAAATGGAAATACAAGCTTTCTTGATAATGCACCACTTCCAGTTAGTGAGCTTATTCTTAATTTCCGTCAGATTGATTATGAAAAGCTTTCTGAATCAGGAAAGGCACTTTATAAGAAAATTGAAGAATTCTTTGAAAAAAAGAATTTTACTTTAAATATTTTTAATCCTGTTAAAATTGGTTTTAATATTTTTACCGATCCGGTTTTAATGTATAAGTCAAATGATGAAATTCCATGGACTTTTGCAAATGATTATACCGGTCATAAAACAGATTATTATTATTTTGAAGATGTTAATAATACTCCGGATGATTCTTCAGATGATGTTGCACGAAAAGAAACAATAGAAAGTGTATATGCTCCGGCTTCTTCGTTTGCATGGAATCCTCTTACAAGAAAAATCCTTACTTATCCTGTTTATATCGATTTTTGTGATTATGCAATAATTGAATCAGATTTTTGTCTTGGAAAAAATCCTATCTGTATGAGTTATAACGACAACTGGACAAATGTTTTTTATACAAAAAATGATTTTGATTTTCTCTGGCCGACTTATGCTTATTTTAGTACCGGATATCTTTTTGATAACGGACTTGGAATCAATCTTCATGTTGGAAGGGAAGGTCTTGAAATCGGAAAAACTCTTACCGGCAGCATAATTTATAACAGAACATTCCAGACAGATGGTTTTGTTCAATTTAATATTTATTCACCGAAATTTAAATATTCAACTGATATTGTTGAAATCACAAATAAAAAGAATCTTTATCTTCATAATCTTGAATTTATTCCATTCAAATGGGTTAAGATTTCAGTTACAGAAGGCACAATGATTAACGGTCCTTTTGAATTAAGATATCTTAATCCTCTTATGATTATGCATTCCTTTGGTTCTTGGAATCAATATAATAATGAATGCGAAGAAAAGTATTATGATGAAGGACATTGCTGTGCTTATTTTGGAGTTAAGCTTGATATTGTGCCTGTAAAAAATCTCAGAATTTACGGTCTTTATGCAATGACAGAAGTTCAGCCAAAGGCAGAATTGCATGGAGCGTACGGAAGAAGACTTCCTGATGGAATCGGTATTCAGGCCGGAATTGATTATAAGCTTCCTGCAGATTTTGGAGGATATTTTGATTTTGCAATAGAAGGCATTTATACAACACCATATCTTTATGTAAAACAAAGCGGGGACTGGTCTTTATATTCTGAACGGCATAATATGCTTAAGAGCTTTAATACTCCGATTTGTTCCTGGATTGGTACTCCTTTTGGTCCTGATTGTGCGGGTGGTGAAGTTAAAGTTTCTTACAATAATCTGAATAAATGGTCTGTTGATTTATCATATCTGTTTTTAGCACACGGTGAACATAATTTTGGAATGTTCTCACAGAAAACAAAGGTTGATTCTGATGGTGACGGTGTAGAAGATTTTGATATTTCTTCATATTATCCGACTGCGTTATATGAGCTTGGATTAATTAATCAGGATGAGGCTGAAAAAATGGCTCGTTCGTGGGCATTAACCGGTACAATTCAGTATACAAATCAGATTTCACTAAGCGCTAAATATCAGATTAATAAAAATTGCTCATTAGACGGAAACCTTACATATTCATTTATTTTTAATAATAAAAATATTACTGATAACTTTGCACAGGGAATTCAGGCAGATATTGCCTTTGAATATAGATTATTTGAATAGTAAATAATGGAGATTAATATGAATCTTAAAAGAATATTAGCAGTTGTTTTAATTTTTTCATTCTGCGGCTTTATTTTTGCGCAGACAGAAGAAGCACCTTCTTTAATTTCAAATGAGCATGTGGCTGATAAAAGTCAGGCAAATGTTAGTGTTGATGTTGATGATGAAATTTATGACATATTGTTGAATGCACAGACTAAAGGTTATTGTAAACCCTTGTCTAATTACAAACCATATACAGAATCATATATTCTTCAGGTTTTAGAAGAAATTGAAGATTCTTTATCTAAGTTGAATTCTGATAAATATTGGGTTAGAACTGAAAAAGAAATAATACAACAGCAGAAAAAAAGATTCATTCATGTCGTAAAAGGTCTTGATATCAATAATCTTGAGTACAGCGCTACAAGTCCTGTTAAAGGATTTCCTGCTACAATGTTCTTTCAAAGTGAAGTTGATTTTTTTGGAAGCGGTGGAATTTATGACAGAACAGAAAACGATGCCTTCGGATTTGATTTATATTATTATTTGAATATTTTTGGAAAGATAAGTTCATTCTTGAATTACAGAACAAAAGCGTATCTTGGCTTCAGCGATATGCCTATAACTCAGGTTGGTGATGATTATGTAATCGGTTACTGGTGGCGAGATACAGACTTTGAACCTGTTACAGGAACAAATCCAAATGGTGGTGAATATCCTCCTGCACGAACAATTAATACATTTAAAAATTATACAGTTCTTCCATATTTATATAAAAAACCATGGTGTGGAAGTGTTTATTATCTTTCTAATATGACTGCAAGCGGGCTGGAGGGATGGCCGGTTGAACTAAGTCTTGCCTTTGGTATGGAAGGTGAAATCACTGCTTCGTTTTTTAATGATAATCTTCTTATAAGATTCGGAAGATACAGTCATGACCTTGCATCAATGGATAAAAACAGCAGTCTTGTATTAAACAGCATGGCATTCCCATTTTTAGGTTTTGATATGCATATTAAGCTTACAGATTTCTTCAGCTTTGATACTGTTACAGGCTGGATGGAATTTCCAAATCAGGCATACATAAATAGAAATGCTTTTTATGATCCTTCTACTTCAAATAATACTGATTCACATGACCGTGGAGATGAATGGTATTTCCAGAATCTTTATACAGTAAAATCAATGAATTTTGATTTTAAATATTTTCATTTTGATTTAGGAAGCTCATGTATTTATCCGAAGCGTTTTGAATTAGGTTATATGTTCCCGTTAATTGATTGTGTAATTTATCAGAACAGTCTTGGAGATTTTGATAATCTTGGACTTTTTACAAATTTAAAGGGAATATTACCGGGAGTAGGATATATCTGGCTTTCAGGATTCCTTGATGAAATGAATAAGCCTAACGCAAAGTTCTGGGAAAGAACAAGATGTATGCTTGCATATCAGGGAGGAATAAGAACTGTAATTCCTTCGTTACCTTTTGGTAATCTTTCGTTCAGATATACAAAGGTTGAACCATATTGTTATACACATACTTTACTTGCATATCATCCGTATACAGATAATTATGCCGCTGAATCTTATACTAATAACGGTGCATGTCTTGGATATTATATGCCGCCTAATTCAGATGAATTTCTTCTTGATTTTAATTTCAAACCTTCCAAAGAAAGCAGTTTAGGTCTTTCGTATCAGCTTGCACGTCATGGTACTGACTGGGGCTCTGGTTCTGTTATAGGAAGTAATTTGTATTCTGAACTGACATATGGTGGCCGCGATAAATTAAGAAAATACTTTTTATATGATGGAACTTATGAATGGACTTCAACCGTTAATTTGTACGGAGAATATTCTTTTACACAGTTACCTTTCCCGTTAAAAATAAATGCTTCAATTGCATATATTTATGACTGGTTTACCGGTGTTGAAAAGAACGGTCAGAAAAATGATTCCTTCAAGTTTATAAGTACTGATGAATATAAACCTTATGGTGGAGTTATTCTTTCCTTAGGATTGAAGTTATTCGAGAAATAGAATTCTTGAGCTTGTAAAGGATAAACAATAAATCTGCTTTGATAAATTGTTTCTTTACAAGCGCAGGTATCAGCATCGTGATTTTTTGTCTGTTAAGTTTTTCCCATTTGTTTAATAAAATTACATCTTTTTCATCAAAGCAAACGTTCTTTTTGTAATTAAACAAATTTGAATGCCTTAATATTTTAATTTTGTAATAAAGAAGCTTTGAAAATATATCATCCTCGAAATCCTTAAAAAGTTTATTAACGATAAGGAAGTCTTTGCCTGCTGTATATGCTTCTATCGCATTCTTATAATACTGAATATCCCTTTTATAAGAAATAGAATCTTGACGTATAAAGTAATGATATAACGGTTTTTCAACATATGATACTTTATCTGCAAATAAAAAAAATTTTAAACAGATTAAATCATCTTCGTTATTGTTAAATTTTTGATTAAAATTTATGGAATTATTAATAAATATTTCTCTTTTAAAGAGTTTGCACCAGATCATAGGATAAATATTCATGTAAAATAATGCCTTTAAATTTTCTTTTCCTGTTGATTTTAGTGGAATGGATATTAATTCTGTTTTATTTTTTTCCTTATAAAAGCTGCAGCCGACACAATCTGCATTTGTTTGAATCGCTTTATTATATAGCAATTCCAGATAATCAGGCTCAACCCAGTCATCACTATCTATATATATAAAATATTTTCCATTGGCCTTATCTAATGCTTTCTGACGTACTATAGCTAAACCGCTATTTTTTTCGTGTCTTAAAAGAGTAATGTTCAAATTTTTATACTGTTTGATAAAATTTTCTACTTTTTGATATGAATTATCTGTACTAAAGTCATCAATAATAATTATTTCTGCTTTATCGATAATTGTATTATTGAAAACAGATTCAAGACATCTTACAACATATTCTTCAACATTATAAACAGCAATTAAAACAGAAATTTCAGGTTTTTCTTTCATTTTTTTATTTTTTTTTTATTTAAATCTTTTATTCCAATCCCAATCTATTTTAAGTAATAAATCAGCGCCTTCATCAGTTTTATATTTTTTGAACTCTGTGGAGTAAGTTTTTACGGCTATTGTATTGTTGTTGAAATCAAAATTTAACATTTTAAGCCAGCCGTCTCCACAAGCATGTGCTTTTTTTCTTTCAATGCCAATAAAATCAAGATATTTATCTTCATCCTGATAATCGGCCATAATTGCATAAGTAGTGCTTCCAAAATTATTTTTATCTATTCTTAAACCTTCCTTTGAAACGTGACCGCAGATAACAAGAAATATCTGATTATTTATCGAAATGAAAGAATCCCATATTTCTTTTCCTGAAAATTTATGTTCTTTTATATCAGGATAAGCGTTGGCAAATTTATTCTGTGACTTATTATCATCTTCTTTTTTTCCGGATAAATAGGAATGCGTAACGATAATTGCAGGTAACCCTTTATTACTGTTGATTATGTTTTGAGCCCAGTTAATGTCTTCTTGTGTAGGGTTTAACTGTAATCCGATTACAAGAAATTTTTTATTGCAGGCAGTAAAATATGCATAACTATTAACACCATTTTCACTTGCACCGCCGAACCATTCTTTGTTTTTGTAAAAATCAGTTTCAGGACCAAAATATTTATTATACAATTTTGTTCCGACAGGGCTATGTCCTTTTCCCCATCGGTCATAATCATGATTTCCAATTACAGTTAAAAAAGGGATTTCATTGTTGATTATTTTAAGAGCCTCTGCTGCTCTTTTCCATTCCGTCATATTCCAGCTTCTGTGATCGACATGATCTCCAACATGTATTGCAAAAGAAAAATCACCACCGTTTTTTACTGAGTTGTTTTTTATAAATTCCATCTGTCTGTAATAAAGCTCATATTGATTTATTGGATAGTGAACAAATAAAGATTGCTGTGAACGAAAATCAAGGTAACTTTGACTGTCAGGAATGATTACAAGTGAAAATTTATTTTTATTTCCGTTTACAAAAGGTTTATATTCATCCTGCGGAAGTTGAGTAGAAATCTGTGTTGTATTAAAGTTGATGTTGTTAGTGTTAGTCGTATTTTTTGATGATGTACAACCTGTTAATAAAATTGTTGTTATAAATAAAAAGATTTTTTTCATTTTGTTCTCCAACTGCAAATTCTTTTATAATTACCTGTTTAATATAACATATAAAATAAAAATAATAAATTATCAGAATAAGTAAACTTTACTTTTTTATTAAGACATGTTATAAAATAGCCATCGAGGAAACGATGCCTAAAATCAGTTTAATTTTACCCTGCTATAATGTTGCGAAATATCTTGATAAATGCCTTGACTCTTTGATTAATCAGACAGAAAAAGATATTGAAATTATTTTTGTGGATGATTGTTCTCCTGATGATTCGTCTAAAATTATTCAAAAATATGCTAAAAATGATAAACGCATAAAATTACTTAAAATGCCGAAAAATGGAGGGCAGGGGGCTGCAAGAAATCTGGGACGTGATAATGCCACCGGCGAATATATATGGTTTATAGATCCAGATGATTATATTGAGAAAGAAGCCTGTGAGATTTTATATAATGAGGCAAAAAAGGACAACCTTGAGATTCTGGTATTTCAACCAAACAATGTTATAACTAAAGAAAATTATCCGTATATTCATTCAAAGTTATTTACACCGATAATACAATGGCCTGTAAATAAGATTATATCACCTAAGACACAGGGTGAAAAATTTTCAAGAATCTTTTCCGTAGCACCCTGGCGTTATATAATTAAAAGATCTTTTTTGCCATTAAGATTTGAAGAAGTAAGACATAGGGAAGATACTATTTTTACACCGATTTTATTCACTGAATGTAATAGAATGAAAATTATTTCTTACCCTGCTTATAATTATAATTTACGTGCCGGTTCTGATGTGTCTTCTTCTATTAATGATATAAAGGTTTATTGTGAATTTAATGTATTTAATGCTTATGATAATTATTTAAAAAATCATAAAATGTCAAGGAAACATTTTTTCTATAGATACGCAATGTATTACATAATGCTCATTAATCGAAGACTGAGGGAATATAAAAAAGCGTACAATAAGCCTTATGTATTGTCAGATTTTGAAAAAAATGTAAAAAAGCGTATGAAATATTACATGCGGAAAAATATACAGTTTAGTTTTATTAATAATTTTTTGCCATCAGGTTTATTAAAATTATTATATAAAGATTTTGAATTTTTTTATGATCAGTTATAGGTTGTTATTATGCCAAAGCTTAGTTTAATTTTACCTTGTTATAATGTTGATAAATATATTGAAAAATGCCTTGATTCTTTAATTAATCAGACAGAAAAAGATATTGAAATTATTCTTGTTGATGATTGTTCAACTGATAATACTTATAAAATTATTCAGAAATATTCTAAGAAAGATAAAAGAATTAAATTTTTTAAAACATCAGATAATGGCGGTTCTGGTGCAGCAAGAAATCTTGGGCGTGATAATGCAACCGGTGAATATATCTGGTTTGTAGATTCAGATGACTATCTGGAGCCTGATGCCTGTGAAGTTTTATATAATGAGGCAAAAAATAATAAGCTTGAAATTTTATGTTTTAATGCAAGAAATGTTATTTCAAGGGATGTATATGATAAAGTATTAAATCTGGATGTGCTTTTCAATTTTACTAAATGGCCTGTAAATGTAATTATTGATGTTACAAAGCAGGGGGCAAATCTTTCTGAACATATTCCTTTTTTCCCATGGACATACATTGTTAAAAATTCATTTTTGAAACAGAAATTTCCGGAACAAAAACATTTTGAAAATGTTGTGTTTACAAGTACACTTTTTTCGAAAGCATCAAAGCTAAAGGTTATAACATATACACCTTATAATTATGTGCTTAAAGAAAAAAACATTATTCAAAGTCCTTTGAATGACTTAAAAATCAAATGTGAAATGAATAACCTTTCGTTATTACTAGACTATATTTCATCTAATTATATTAAGAAAAATCATTTTTTATCAAGATTATTAAAAATACGCTATAAATATTTTTTAAATTTGATTAATCAATATGAAAAACAAATGAATGCCGCTTACATCTTTTCTGGTGAAGAAAAAAAACTTCTTGGTAAAATCAAATCAAGTACAAAAAAATCCTTTTCATTCTATATTAAAAACATTATGCCTTTTGGTATATTTAGACTTTATAAGCGTTTTACAAGTCATGAATTAATTTATCTGTTACGAAAATAGTATTTCTTATTGCAACTAAACGATGATTTTATTAATATAAGACTTATGAAAAGAAATCTTTTACAATTTTTATTGGTCGCTTTTTTAAGCTCGCTGGTTCTTTTTTCATGTAATAACAATGCTTCTGTTAAGGAAAAAGATAATGAAGTAGTTGCATCTGAAAAAGATTATTTTAATTATGCTGGTTTTGAATTCAGTTTTACTCAAAAATCAACAGGTACTTTAAATTCTATTGTTCATTCTTCATATGAGTATAAAACAATTGATCAGAATGGAGCTGAAATAACATGCTCTGGATGGTATGAGTATAAGCTTGATAATGAACTGGCTGGATTTGATCTTATAATTGTTGACTGTCATGGAACTATAATGGATAAAACTTCATGTCCGTCTGAAAAGGGTGCTTCTTTTGATGCTTCATATTTTGGCAGCAAAAAGGTAATGATTATTGCACCTGATTATTTAGGTTATGGTTCATCTTCTGGTGCAGTTCATCCTTATTGCGTTGCAGAACTTAATGCCAGAAATATAATTGATTCAGTTTTGTCTATAAAACTAAAAACAGGTTATAAATTTTCTGAAAATTGCAAAACTTTGATTATGGGTTATTCTCAGGGTGGACAAACATCTCTTGCAACATATAAATGCATTCAGGATTGTATTCCTGCAGAATATAAATCAGAATTGAATGTTCAGAAGGTTTATTCAGGAGCAGGACCATATAATCTTTTGGCAACAATGGATGAATATCTTTCTTCTGATTCTGTAATTGCACCATTTATTTATTTTGTTGTAAAAGCATATTTAAGCGTTAATTATGACTCTCTTAAGGAATATGATATTAATGATTTCTTTACATCAGAATTTTTAAATAATCACAATCAATTTGCTCCATCTAGTCCAAATATGAGAGAATCTATTGATGCTTTGAATTATTCAATGAGTCTTAATGGTGTAAAAGTACCAGAAGGTTTAATTGAAGCTTACTTAGATGGTGCAGATCTTATAACTATAATGAAGAATCCTGAATATCAACAGTTCATATTGGCTAATTCGGATACGGTTGTAAAATTTATTGAATATTATACTTATTCAGATATTACAAAGCTTGTTACACCGCAGTTTTTGGATCCGTCTTCAAAGATGACAAAAGCCTTTAAAGAAGTCTTAAAACAGAATAATATTGCTGCCGGATGGAAACCTGAAATCCCTGTTTATATTTATCATCATGTAAAAGATGATATGGTTCCTTTCAAGAATTTTGAAATGCTTAAGAAAGGAATGAAGGGCTGCAATGAAATTATCTTTGATAAAGATGAACAGGAATTCGATCTTGAAGAACCATTCGATTTTGTACATAGACATGCAGGAGCAGTATTTTATCAAAGAGTTATTGAAGATATAAATGAGAATTTTTAGGAATTGTTATCTGAAAGGTTTTTAAGGCTTTTCAGATAATTTTCCAGGCTATGCTTCCATGAAGGAATTTTAATTTTAAGTTCCTTCTGGATTTTATCTTTGTTTAATACAGAATAAGCAGGTCTTTTAGCAAGTGAATTATAATCTGCAGATGAACATGGTTCAATGTGGCATTCCTTGTTAATAAGACCTGTTTTTTTTGCGGTTTTGTATATTTCGCATGAATATTCATACCAGGTTGCACTTCCATCATCAGAATAATTATATACACCGAAAGATGGCGCGCTTTTTGGACCGATTATTTCTTTTGCGTTATCTGCCTTATTAATTAAAGCGATTATTGCTTTTGAAAGATTACCGCAAAAAGTCGGTGTTCCTCTCTGATCATCTACCACACGAAGATTATTTTCATTGTTCATAAGTTTTAACATTGTAGAAACAAAATTCTTACCGTCAAATCCATAAAGCCATGAAGTACGTATGATGTAATATTGTACCATCTCTTTTTGAATTTCAATTTCGCCGTTTAACTTTGAAAGTCCGTAATAATTTACGGGTTCAGTTTCCATTTCTTCTGTGTAAGGTTTATTTCTGTTGCCGTGATATACATAATCTGTAGAAATATGAATAAGCTTTGCGCCTATTTTTCTGGCGATTCGTGCAACGTTCAAGGCACCTGTTGTATTTACTTTTTGTGCTTCCTGTTGATTTGCTTCTGCCTGTTCAACATTTGTATATGAAGCACAATTTATAATCCATTTTATTGATTTATCCTGATGAGTCGATGTTTCAGAAATATAATAAGAAGCAGTTTCAACAGATTTTTCAAAACGATTTAATGCTTCTACATCAGTAATGTCAACTTCAGTATCAGTTCCTACCCAGTGAAATTTATTTTCCTTTAATTGTCTGCCTAATTCTTTTCCTAATAATCCCTCGCACCCAATCAACCAGATCATTTTAAGCTCCAAATTTTAGATTTTTTTAAAGATAAAATTACAGAAAGTTTTAATTCTGTTTATAAAAGAAGTTCTTATTCTGTCTGTCATAAACGGAATGTGCGGTGCATTAACTCCGCCGACTCCATATAAAATCCATTTATCATTATCACGGAAAACATATATATAAATCTGCATCTTTTGTTTTGAGACACATGTTATTCCCGAATATTTCAGATTATTTGTATTGTATGCTTTATAAAGAAGCTCAGATTTTGATGTCTTTACGCTGATTTGCTCCTGAAGAAGTCCGAATGGTTCCATAATTAAATCTGCATCGATTGTAGTGATATTGTTTTGTGTTGTTGTTTTTACAATTTTTGCAGATTCATATAAATCAAAATATTTTTGATGGCGTTCAGACCAGTAAGGTATTCCTGCATAATCAGAGATATTGTTTAATAAAACCGAAAGCTTTTCCGGAAGATTTTCATTTCCCTTGTATTCTTTTATCTGAATGATTTCAGCAAGATATTTTGGGTTCAGTGATTTTACATCCTTTGTAATGTTGTTCGTAGTTTCATTGTACTGCGAATCAAGGCACATATATTTTTGATAATCAATATTTTTAATTAAAACTTCACCCTTATTGAGTTTTTCCTGTTCTGCTTTTGTCAGATTTGTATTAAAAGGATTAGCATTCAGAAGGCTTGAAATAAATAAAATAGCTGTTGTCAAAAGTAAATGTTTTTTCATTTCTACCACCTCACATATTATAGTTTAATTTTGAAAGTGTTGCAATTAAATAAACATTTTGTATTTTGTTTGTTACAAAAATGTGGTATAATATTTTCATGGTTTCTAAAAAAATATTTGATCTTGTAAATAGTCCTTCTTCCGGAGTTATACGAAAGATGTTTGAAGAAGGAGCTTTGTTGAAAGCAAAATTTGGTGAGGATAAAGTATATGATTTTTCTTTAGGAAATCCTGATCTTGACCCGCCGCAAAAGGTTGTAGATGCAATAAAACAGGTTGCTGCTGAAGAAAAACATTTATGTCATGGTTATATGCCTAATGCTGGTTTTAAAGAAGCAAGACAGGCTATGGCAGATAAAACTGCAAAGGAACAGGAAATAGATTCTATTGATTTTTCAAATGTTGTCATGACAGTTGGAGCTGCGGGGGCCCTGAATGTTATTTTTAAGGCACTTTTAAATGATAACGATGAAGTTATAGTTCCATGTCCTTATTTTACGGAATATGATCATTATATTCAAAATCATGGCGGTAAAATCGTTCGTGTAAAGACAAAAGCTGATTTTGGTCTTGATCCTTCGCAAATCGAAAATGCCCTGACAGATAAAACTGCCGCAGTTTTAATAAATTCTCCAAATAATCCTTCGGGAAGAATTTATTCAGATGATGAAATACTTGAAGTTATAACTGTTTTAAATAAACATGCAGAAAGAAGCGGTCGTAATGTTTATCTTATTTGTGATGAACCTTATCGTGCAATTACATATGGAAAAAAGGTTGCATCTGTTTTTCCAAAATATGAATATTCAATTGTTGCTACTTCTTTTGCAAAAAATTTAAGTCTTCCCGGTGAACGAATAGGTTATATCTGTGTAAATCCTTCGTGTCCTGAGGCTAAGGATTTTATTGCAAATGCAATATTTGTTACAAGAACCTTAGGATATGTTAATGCACCATCATTTTTCCAGAAGGTTATAACAAGAGCATGGAACAGTGAATGTGATTATTCTTTATATGAAAAAAGAAAAAATGAACTTATTGAGGTAATGAAATATGCCGGTCTTCAATATGCACAACCGGAAGGCGCTTTTTATCTTTTTGTAAAGGTACCTGACGGCTGGAATGATGATGATATGGCTTTTGCAAATCATCTTAAGAAATTTAATATTCTTTGTGCGCCTGGCTGTGCTTTTGGCGGTAAAGGATGGTTTAGAATTGCATATTGTGTTTCAGAAGCTACAATCATAAACAGTAAAGAAGCATTTAAAAAAGCCGTGGAATCAAAATAACAGGAGAATGAAATGAAGATTTTAATGGTAACCTCAGAAACAGTACCGTTTGCAAAAACAGGTGGTCTTGCAGATGCAGTTTCAGCTCTTGCAATTACTTTAAGAAAGCAGGGACATGATGTGCGTATTGTTATGCCCCGTTACTATAAAATCGATCGTTCAAAATTAAAGCCTGTTGAGGCTCCTCTGGCAGTTGCCGCAGGAAGAATTGAAACCTGGGTAAAGGTTTATGAATCAAATCTTCCGGATAGTGATGTTCCTGTTTATTTTATTGACCATGAGCAGAGTTATGGCAGGGATGGAATTTATGGTACAAAATCAGAGCCAGATTTTCATGATAATCCTTACCGCTCAGCAGTTCTTTGTCATGGAGCATTTCAAATATGTCGTCTATTCGGCTGGTATCCGGATATAATGCATGCTCACGACTGGTTTTGTGGTCTGGTTCCTGTTTTATTAAAATGTGTCTGCCGCAACGGTTATTTTGCTCACACTGCCTCTGTTCTTACAATACATAATCTTGGATATCAGGGAGTTTACGGTAAAGACAGCTTTGATGCTCTTGGTCTTGACTGGAATCTTTATTATGGAGCAGGCCTTGAACATCATGGTGCTATAAATCTTTTGCAGGCCGGTATTTCCTGTGCAGATATGATAACGACAGTTTCTCCGACTTATGCAAATGAAATGCAGTCTGTTGAAGGCGGCTTCGGGCTTGATGGTCTTCTTCGTGTCAGACATGATGTTGTTCGCGGTGTTCTTAATGGCTGTGATTTGGAAACCTGGAATCCTTTGAAAGATAAATATCTTCCTGCAAATTACAGTTATAAAAATCTTTTGAATAAAGCAAAATGTAAAGCTGAACTTCAAAAAAGAATGGGACTTCCTGTAAAACCTGATGTTCCGTTAATCGGAATTGTAACACGTCTTGCGGATCAGAAGGGGATTGCAGAAATATTTGCTCCTACATATGGAAGCATTTATTCAATGTGTACTTCGATGGATTTACAGTTTGCAGTTTTGGGAAGCGGTGAAAAATGGTGTGAGGATGAAATTAATGCTCTTCAGTCAAGACTTCCTAATTTAAGGGCATATATTGGTTATGATGAAAGCTTAAGTCATCTTATTGAAGCAGGAAGTGATTTCTTTTTAATGCCTAGCCGTTATGAACCATGCGGATTAAATCAGATGTATTCAATGCTTTACGGAACCTTGCCGATTGTTCGACGAACAGGTGGTCTTGCCGATACAGTTGAACAGTATAATGAAGCAACAGGTGATGGAACCGGCTTTTTGTTTGATGCATTAAATCCTAGTGCTATTTATGATACAGTCGGCTGGGCAGTATATGCTTACTATAATAAAAAAGAGCATATCTTAAAAATGCAGAAAAAAGGCATGCAGAAGAATTTCAGCTGGGACCAGTCAGCATATAATTATGTCGACATTTATTCACAGGCCTTGATGAGAGGCTGCGGTATTAACACTGCTGACTGGAGATAATCTAATAGTTCACGATTACATTTTCATTTGAAATGTACCAGTCGCAGTTTAACGAAGTCTTTTCTTTTTCTGTCCACGAAATGCTTCCGTTTGAGTTCAATACTACAACATTGTCATTATTTTGAATTAAGGAAATCGGGATACATGCGCTTCTGCCGATAGAGTATTTTTTCTTCTTTTTAATGTTGTAACAGAAGATTTTTGTTTTTCCTATATTTGTATAAAGCGTATCATTATTATAATAGGTAAAGGCTTCGGTATCCTCTTCATTAAATTTCAAAAGGTTTGTCATTGTTTTTGTATCTGTTTCAAAGACAAAAACATAAGTATTATTATTCTTTTCTTCTTCTATCAAAGATATTCCGAATATTCTGTTTCCATCTGTACTTAATCCAAAGCATATATCAGATTGAATTTGAACAGGAACGGTTTCTCTTGTTCTTAGATTTACACATACGAGTGCAGATTTTGGATTTGTTGCCGCTGATTTTGCTACATAAAGATTATTATCATTTGTTATTACAGCATCCTGAATACCTGCTCCTGTATACAATTCCCTGTATTTCTGCTGCTTGAAATCATAGATATTTACGATAGTGTTTTTTTCAATTTCAACTAGATAATAATTATCCTTTGCAGTACATATTTTAAGAGACTGAATGTTATTTTTTGGATAGAACAGAATCTTTGTTTCACCGGTAATTGTATTAATCAGAGAAACATCCTTTTTAGTTCCCTTAGAATATACGATTATATTATTGTCAATATATGAAATAAGATTAGTATGACCTGTTGTATCAATGATTTTTTCTACTGTCTGTTCTTCATAATTTGATTTGAATATTTCATTTTTTGTTATGAAAAGAAAATTATCATTATCTGCAGCAACATCGGTAATTGTCTTAAATTGTGATGCAGATACGAGAAGGGCAGTGTCAATGTTTTCAGTTTCATCTATTCCTATTGTATATACGTTTCCGTCTTCACAACCAATGAAAAGTGAATTATATTGCTTGATTGCATATGATATTCTGGTACGAGGAATCTTGAATCTTTTTATGATAACAGGCTCAGATATTGAGTTTTCATTTGAAATAATTGCATTTAAGGTATAAGTGCTTGTTCCGTCAGTTGTAAGATAGAATAAATCTTTTTCGATATCAGTAGAAACGATTGTTGCATTATAAGCTGGATGTGTTTTTATTGTTCTTCCTTTTACGGGACTTAGAATTACAAGCTCATTATTATGAATGCCAGCCAGATATTTTGCTTCATTATACAAAAGTGTCTGAGTCATATTAGGCTGGATATTAAATTTTGTTTTCAGTTCACCGTTCTGTAAATTAAAATACGAAAGATTACCAGCCGCATTATAGAAAACTGCTGTTTTTTCAGTATTACTTGTATATAAAAGACTGCAGATGCTTGAGTTTGCCTTAAATTTATTCGGGATTACAGCAAAACTCTTAGGATTAATTATTTCAACGCCATCCATTGATGAAGTTCCAACAAGCAGATAGTTTCCTTTTGCAGAAAAATTCAAAGCGGTGATTGTATCATTGTATTTTTTCTGGAATTCTCTTGTATATGTCTTTAAATTCCATATGCTTACACGGTTTATGCTTGTATTTGTTTCATAAACAGCAAGATATTTGCCGTCCGGGGAAATTACACTGAATTTAATCGGTAAATCACTTATCTGATAATGTTCTCCGTCAGCACCGTTTGTCCATTTTATAATTGTTCCGTCTTCTGCGCATGTTACATAAGAAAAATCAAGCTCACTTTTTGATGGAAGCGGACAAATTCCGGTAATTTTTCCCTGATGCGGTTCTGAAGATTTGTGAGACTGTGCAAATAAAGTAACATTTAATAATAAAATTGAGCAGATGAACAAAATTCTTTTCATTAATATTCTCCTGTAAAAATTTATTATTTACGGCAATTTGATTAATGCCTTGTAAATAAAAATCTTAAATCATTTCCTATGCCAAAAACTGCAATCAGAATTATAACTGCAAGTCCCGCATATTGAATATATAACTGAACTTTTGTATTTATCTTTCTTCTTATAACAAATTCTATAATCGCCAGCAAAATCAGTCCGCCGTCAAGAACAGGAATAGGAAGAAGATTCATAACAAATAATGAAATATTGATTATTCCGATTATTGAAAGTAAAGCGGCAAAACCGTTTCTTATTCCTTCTTTAAATCCTTCTGTAACCGAAAGTCCTATTATCTGCGTTGTCCTGATTGGACCACTTATATTATCTTTTAAATTTATTCCTTTAAATATTAAACTAAATCCTTTTAAAGTCAAAGAAAAACTTTTGCAGCTGTCCGCAATTCCATGATAAATCGCAGGAAAGAAGCGGTATCGTGGTGCTTCTGCTTTGATTGTATCCTTTTGATTTGCCATGATTCCTATGCTGCCTGTTCCCCTCTGCTTGTCTAATAATGTATGAAGAACGAAAGTTAAAATCTCTCCGTTTCTGTTAACCTTAAGTGTAATATCTTCATCCGGCCTGGATGCAACTTCGGAAACTATTGATGAAAAATCATCAGTTTTATTTCCGTTTACCTCAAGGATAATATCATCTGTTTTAAGACCGGCATCTCTTGCTGCTGTCGATGTAACATTTTTATCATCTGCATCCGGAATTATTATTTTGTTTGAATATGTTTCATAAGTATAACCTGAAATATTTATTATTGTAAAAGCGATTATGCATAGAAAAAAATTAAAAAGTGGTCCTGAAAAAGCGATGAAGGCTCTTTTTAATGGATGTACGCCGTAAAGTGAATCTTTTTCTGCTTCGATAATCGGAAGGTTTTGTTCAAGTGCTTTTTGAAAATCCTTTTCACCTTTCATTCCGCAGTAACCGCCCAGAGGAATAAGTGAAAGGCGATAGTCAGTTCCTTTAATTGTTTTATGAAGAAGAACCGGACCAAAGCCTACAGAAAATGATTCTACTTTGACACCGCAAATTTTGGCTGCAATAAAATGTCCTAATTCGTGAAAAATGATTAAAAATATTAAACAGATTATTCCAAACATCCAGCTCATATTAATTCCTCTGCATATTTTTTTGCTTTCTTATCTGTTTCAAAAACATCGGCAAAATTAGAAATGTCTGCGCTCCAGTCTTTATCAAGCACTTTTTCTACAATTTGAGCTATTTGAAGATAAGATATTTTTTTATCGATAAAAGCATTTGCCGCAATTTCATTGGCTGCATTAAAAGCTATCGTATATCCTTTTTTTAATTCTGCACATTTAAAGGCATAACTTAAAAGCGGAAAGTCATCGGTACGAGGTTTATAAAAAGTCATAGTCTGATCAAATAAATCAAAAGGCTTCAGATAAGTGCTTTTATTTTCAGGCCATGTTAAAGCGTTGAAAATAGGATGCTTCATGTCTGGATCGCTTATCTGTGCATAAAGCATTCCGTCCTTTGTTCTTACAAGTGAATGAATAAGACTTTGAGGATGAACAACTACTTCAATATCACTTGCAGAAAAATCAAAAAGATATGCCGCTTCTATAACCTCAAGTCCTTTGTTTGCAAGGGTAGAGGAGTCGACGGTTATTTTCTTTCCCATTTTCCACGTCGGATGATTAAGAGCCTGTTCAAGTGTTACGTTCTGTAATTGCTGTTTTGAATATTCTCTGAAAGGACCACCACTTGCCGTGATGATTATTTTTTCAATATCATTCTTTCCGATTTTTTCAATCAGATTAAAAATTGCAGAATGCTCTGAATCGACCGGTAATATTTTAACGTTATTCTTTTTCGCCAGAGATTTGATTAAAGGACCTGCCATAACAATTGTTTCTTTGTTTGCAAGTGCAAGATTTATTTTATTTTCAAGTACAACCTTGCTCGGTAAAAGACCTGCAGAACCGCTTATACCGTTTACGACAATGTCCGGTTTTGATTTTTCAATTAAATCATTAAATGCCTGCTCTGAATTATCGAGACATGTTAATAGTGAAGGACAGTTAAATTCTTTTGAAAGTGAATCAAGTTTTTCTTTATTTGAATGTGCCTGAATTCCTGCAAGTTCAAAATCATCTTTCATGTTTTTGATGATGTTTATTGCATTAGAACCTATTGAACCGGTACAGCCTAAAACTAAAACTCTTTTCATTTTGAATTACTATAAATATAAAAAGTAACAGGCAATATAATAAATAGGTGCTGCAACAATTAAGGAATCAATGGAATCTAAAATTCCACCTCGTCCTGGAATGATGCCGCCACTGTCTTTGAAATTGCATGAGCGTTTAATTATTGATTCTACAAGGTCTCCGACAATTGCCGCAAGAGCAGTCAGCACGGAAAGTAAAAGCATTTTTAATGGAGAACCGATAAATATATCTTTAAAGAAAAACCATGCAAGGAGACCGGAAACAATTGAACCTAAAACTCCACCAATAAAGCCTACAATGCTTTTATTTGGTGAACATGCAATTTTTCCTCTTGTAGATTTTCCCATCGTTATTCCAAAGAACCATGCGATGGAATCGCACATATAAACTAATAAAATAAATAATGCTATAAAATATGATGCATTTTCATCAATAGCTGAAAGTTTACCGATGAATGCAAGCATGTATCCGCAATAAAAAAGAATTAATGCTGTAAAGGCAATCTTTTTTGCAGAATTTTCAAAGGTTTTAGCGGTAAAGCATTCAATGCCCATAAAACCAATGATTTCCAGTATCAAAAGCCAGATTGAATAATTAACATCCAATTTAAATCGTATGCAGATATAATTAAACAGGGGAATTAAAGCGCTTGCTGCGATTATTGACCATTTAGGAAAAAGCGTTGCCTGAGTTGAAAGCATGTTATGCATTTCGTAAGCGGCAATTGCGGAAGAAAGGACTACCGCAATATTAAAAAGAATATTATTCTGATATGGAAGGAGACAGATAAGAATTACGACCGGTAATCCTATGAAAAATATTAAAAGTCGTTTGATGGTTTTAGAATTCATATTGGTCTCCTATTTCCTGCTTTTTTCAGAACCAAAACGTCTGTTTCTATGCTGAAATTCTTCTATATGTTTATAAAATTCTTCTTTTGTATAGTCAGGCCATAGCGTATCTGAATAAATAAATTCTGCATATGGAACATGCCACAGCAGAAAATTGCTTAATCTTTGTTCACCGCCAGTCCTTATAACAAGATCTACATCAGGACTCTCTTTCATGTCCAGATATTCAGAAAAATCTTTCTCCGAAAAATCATCAAGATTATTTTTTTCTTTAAATAGTTTTTTTATTCCGCGAAGGATTTCATCTCTTCCGCCATAATTAATTGCAAGATTAACTGTCATTTTATTAAATGCTTTTGTATCATCCATTGCATCAATTATGTCTTTTTGTATATTTTTTGGAAGTGCAGAAATGTCACCAAGATGATTCAGCTTTATTTCATTTTCTTTATAAAAGGCAAGCTCATTTCTTAAATGAATATGAATCAGATTCATTAAAAAACCTACTTCATCCTGTGTTCTTTTCCAGTTTTCTGTAGAAAAAACATATAAAGTTAAATATTTTATTCCAAGATCACAGGCATCCTTTACAATTTTTTTTATTGTCCGTAAACCTTCATCGTGACCTGCACTTCGTGATAATTTTCTTTTTTCTGCCCATCTTCCATTTCCATCCAGAATAAAAGCCACATGTGATGGAAGATTATTTAAATCAATAGACATTAGTTTTGCAGAATTTCCTTTTCTTTTGCATCGTAAATCTTATTGATTTCATCGATGTATTTGTCAGTAAGTTTCTGGAGTTTGTCAGTTTCAGACTTTAATCCGTCTTCTGTAAGTTCTCCAGCTTTCTGCTGTTTTTTCAAAGTTTCGTTTCCATCTCTTCTGATATTGCGGATTGCAGTTCTTGAATTTTCTGCGCTCGCTTTAGCCTGCTTTACGAGTTCCTGACGGCGTTCTGCTGTAAGTGATGGAATCTGAATTCTAATAACTTTACCGTCATTAGATGGATTTAATCCAAGGTCTGAACTTTGGATTGCTTTTTCAATTTCACCGATAAGTGATTTGTCAAAAGGAGCAATGATTACAGAACGAGCTTCCGGAATCTGAATAGTTGCTACCTGATTAAGAGGAGTTTTGTTTCCGTAATAATCAACCCTTACTTTATCAAAAATAGCTGCATTTGCACGACCGGTTCTTATTGCATTAAAAGAATCTTTGAGTGCTGCAATTGTTTTTTCCATTCTTTCTTCGTTTTCTGCCATTTTATACTCCTATTATATTTTATAATACCACACAGAAACGACTAATGCCGTTTCCGTGTGGCTTAAAATTATTTACCAAGTACGTACAATTTTGATGTTACAAAGCTTAATGTAGCTCCGGCTTCTTTTGCAACTTCTGCAATTTTAGCTGTTACAGTCTTTTTATCGTCCTTTACGAACATCTGATCTTCAAAACAGATTTCTGCAAGGTGTTTGTTAATTTTACCCTGTAAAATTCCTTCCTTAACATTTTCCGGTTTTGAAGCCATTTTTTCATCCTGATCCATCTGTGATTTAAAGATTTCTTTCTGTTCAGCAATGTAGCTTTCTGGAACATCTTTTTTAGATGTGTATGCAGGTGTAAATGCGGCAATGTGAAGACAACAGTCATAAGCAAAAGTTTTTACAGAATCAGCAGTAGAACCACTGATTACTACAACTGCACCAGTCTTATTGTCTGAATGGATATAGTATGAAGCAGTTGCTCCGTCAGGAATATCAATAACTTCAACTTTTGCAACATTCATGTTTTCACGAATTGATACTTTAAGATCTTCAAGAAGCTTGTTGTGTTCTTCTTCAACCTTTGTGTATCCTTTTGCGATTGTTACATCAAGCATTTTTTCTCCAAGAGAAATAAAGTCCTTGTTGTTTGCTACGAAGTCAGTTTCACAAGTCATTTCAACAACATAAACTTTTTTGCCTTCAATACGCATGAAAAGTCTGCCTTCAGCAGTTGCTCTGTCTGCACGTTTTGCAGCAGCGGCTAAACCTTTTTCTTTAAGGTATTTTGCAGCTTCGTCAATGTTTCCGTTGCATTCTGTTAATGCTTTTTTACATTCAAGCATTCCGGCACCGGTCATTTCACGAAGGTTTTTAATATCTGTAGCTGTAAATGCCATAATTATTAGTCCTTATAAATTTTATCTTCGTCTACGAGGCTGTCGTTTTCGTCAGCTTCTCTGTCTTCTTCTTTAATTTCAGTTGGCTGATAGTTAGAATAATCAACAATTTCTTCGTCTTCATCTTTCTTTGCAGCATCTGTCATGATTTCTTCTTCATCATTAAGATTTTCAAGAATCTTAAGACCAGCTTCATTGTCAGAATCAATTACAGCATTTGCGATGATTGATGTAAACAATGAAATTGCACGGATAGCATCATCATTACCTGGAATAGGGTAGTCGATTCCTTCCGGATTACAGTTTGTATCAACTACAGCGATGATTGGAATACCCATTCTGCGAGCTTCTGCTACTGCAATCTGTTCCTTATGTGTATCGATAATAAAGATACATCCAGGAAGCTCTTTCATTTCCTTGATACCACCAAGGTTCTTTTCGAGCTTAGCTTTTTCCTTCTGAAGAGCAGAAACTTCTTTTTTTGTGAGATTCTCAAAAGTGCCGTCAATTTCCATTTTTTCAATTTTCTTGAGGCGTTGAAGAGATTTTTTGATTGTAGAGAAGTTTGTAAGCATACCACCAAGCCAGCGGTTGTTTACATAGAACATGCCGCAGCGTTCAGCTTCTTTCTGAATAGCCTGCTGTGCCTGTTTTTTTGTTCCAACAAAAAGAACTGATTTGCCTGATGAGGCAATTTTGTGAACAGCATCGTAGCTGTCTTTGATTGCAGCGATAGTTTTCTGCAAATCGATAATGTGGATTCCGTTGCGCTGAGCGAAGATGTACTTCTTCATGCGAGGATCCCAACGCTTTACCTGATGACCAAAATGTACACCAGATTCAAGCAAACTCTTCATGGTTACAACTGCCATGATTAACTCCTTCACCGGGTAACAAGCTTTTCTAATAAATATTGCATTTCGTCATCAATTTCCTGTTTTTTTGAAAATTGATAATCATGCGGTGCCTGAAACCCACCTGACTCTGTTACACGTGATGAAAA
>JAILKS010000077.1 GCA_024693715.1 Treponema sp.
TTTTCAGGTAAGAAGAATCTAAAACAATGCTTTCGCATTGTTTTTTAACGATTCTCCAAAGTTTTCAGGTAAGAAGAATCTAAAACAATGCTTTCGCATTGTTTTTTAACGATTCTTCTATTTTATATTGTATAGATCCAGCCTTCAGGAGCTTCAATGCGGCCCATTTGAATACCGGTCAGGGTATCATATATTTTTTTCATGTATGGACCCATTTCATCTTTACCTTCATTGTAAATTATTTCCTTGCCATGGTCGTTGATTTTACCAACCGGTGAAATTACTGCTGCAGTTCCGCAAAGTCCGCATTCAGCAAAATCAGCAAGTTCTTTTTTGTTTATCTGTCTTTCTTCAACTTCCATCTTAAGATAATCTTTTGCAACGATTAACAAAGAACGTCTTGTAATTGAAGGAAGAATTGAATCAGATTTTGGAGTTACAAGTTTACCATTCTTTGTAATAAAGATAATATTTGCTCCACCTGTTTCTTCAAGATATGTATGAGTAGCAGGGTCAAGATACATGTTTTCTGCAAATCCGCATTTGTGTGCATCTACAATATTATGAAGACTCATTGCATAATTTAAGCCGGCTTTAATATCACCTGTTCCATGAGGAGCGGCTCGGTCTAAATCTGAAAGACGAACTGTAATAGGTTTTACACCGCCTTTAAAATAGGGTCCTACCGGTGTTACAAGGATTCTGAACTGATATTCATCTGCCGGTTTTACACCGATAACAGGGTTGCTTCCGAACATAAATGGGCGGATGTACAAAGTTGCACCGCTTCCATAAGGAGGAACCCAGTCCTTGTTCGCCTTGATTACGTCTAAAACTGCAGCAATGAATCTGTCTTTTGGGAAAACAGGCATTTCAAGTCTTTTACAGGAATTTTCCATTCGTTCTGCATTAAGGTCAGGGCGGAAAGTAACAATGTCGCCATGTTCTGTTGTATATGCCTTCAAGCCTTCAAAACAAGTCTGTGCATACTGAAGGACACCGGCACATTCATTCATGGTAATGTTGTGATTTGAAGTTAATTTTCCATTATCCCATTTTCCATTTTTGTAATTTGCAACAAAGCTTTTTGAGGTTTTGATGTAGCCAAAAGGTAAGTTACCCCAGTCAAGTGTTTTCTTTCCCATAATTTATATCTCCTTAAAATTTAATTATACTTAAGTTCTTTATTTTTATTAAAGATATTATATACCTGTTTTTAGTATTTGTAAAGTATCAATTTTATAGTATAATATAGTAATGAAAACTTTTTATTGGAATGATATCTTAACTTTTCTCAATACAGGCAAAATAGATGATTTTTTTACAAGAGGATGTGGAATTTCAATAGGAAGTTTCGATGGTTTTCATAAAGGACATCGTTTTTTACTATCGACGCTTAAGCAGGAATGTAAAAGCAATGATCTGAACAGCGGAATAGTTACTTTTAAAAGACCTTTGCCGAGCATTAAGCATAGTGAGGATTATACGGGCGATTTGACTACCCTTAATCAGCGTCTTAAGCTTTTTGATTCGATGGGCTTTGATTTTGTAATTCTTGTTGATTTTGATGATTCATTTGCCAGCATGCTTGGATGTGATTTTCTTAATATTCTTGTAAATGCATGCAATATGGAGCTTATAGCAGAAGGAATTGATTTTCGCTGCGGATTTAAAGGTGCTACTGATACACAGGCTATAAATTACTGGGGAAAACAGAATAATGTAAGTACTGTTTTTGTAGATCCTGTTTATTATCTTGAAATTACAGGAAATGAAGAAAGGGTAAGCTCTTCTTTTATAAGACAGAAAATTCAAAATGGCTTTTTTACACCGGTTGAAGAGCTTCTTGAAAGAAAATATGAACTTGATTTAGAAGAGTTTGACGGTAAAACAGAGATTGAAAAATCACAGATTCTTCAGGTTTTACCTCCAGAGGGTGTTTATCATTGTCTGAATGAGCAGAATGAAGATGTAAGGATTGAAATTACAGGAGAAAGGCTTCTTCTTGAGCTTCCATGCAGGTTATTGAAATTCTAATTATTTGTTTGCGCGGTTGAATATTTTTGAATTTTAATTTAGAATAAACTATTCTGTTTCTACGGAAATTTTGAGATTAATATCCAGAAACCCGGAGATTGACCGGCAAAATTTTCCGCTTATCAGATTATATTATTTTTTAAGGGGTTCCATATATGGCACTTACAAAAGAAACAACTTCAGCAACTGTAAAAAAATACGGTGCTAAAGACACAGACACAGGAAGCGTTAAAGTTCAGATTGCTTTAATGACTCAGCGTGTTGCACAGCTTACAGAACACACTAAAGCTTTTCCGAAAGATGCTACTGCTAAACGTGCTCTTTTAAAAGTTGTAGGACAGCGTCGTAAGATGCTTAAGTATTTTGAACGCACAGACCTTGATGGTTACCGTGCATTCATTAAAGAACTCGGACTTCGCAAGTAGTCTGATGTTTGAGAAAGCCTGTTGCCGTTTTTTAATTTACGGTGCAGGCTTTTTTCTTTTGATATTAGTTTTACTAATAAATATATAAAGCATACGTCGGATGTAGTGACGTGTGTAGGAGTTAAATTTATGTCAGTAGAAAGAGTAACTTACCGACTTGGAGATGCCGATCTCATCCTGGAAACTGGAAAAATCGGTAAACAGGCTAATGGTTGTGTTTACGCACAGTGGGGCGGAGCAGCTATTATTGCAACTATTTGTGCTTCATCTTCTGTTACAGAAGGTCAGGATTTTGTTCCTGTTACTGTTGAGTACAATGAAAAATTCTATGCTGCCGGAAAAATCCCTGGTGGATTTGTAAAACGTGAAGGCAGACCAAAGGATAAAGAGATTTTAGTTTCACGTCTTATTGACCGCCCGATGCGTCCGCTTTTTGAACCTTCATTCGGTCACGAACTTCAGATTGTTCCGACTTGTGTTTCTTGTGATGGCGTTCATACTCAGGACATTCTTGCTGTTATTGCGGCATCTGCTGCTACATGTATTTCAGATATTCCATTCCATGGTCCTGTTGCTGCATGTCGTGTAGGCTATTTAAATGGTGAATATATTATCAACCCGACTTTTGAACAGATTGAAAAGGGTGAACTTGAAATTGTTGTAGCCGGAACTAAAGACGGATTTACAATGGTTGAAGGTGGTGCTCAGGAAGTTTCAGAAGAAGTAATGCTCGGTGCTTTGGAAAAGGCTCAGGGCTTTATTACAGATATGTGTCTCTTACAGGAAGAACTTGTTAAAAAATCAGGTAAAGAAAAACTTCCTTTGAATCCTTTAGACGTAATTTTGGAAAATGCAGAAGCTATCGAGGCAGAAGCAACTCCACTTTTAAAAGAAGCATGCTTCCAGGATGGAAAACAGAATCGTGGAATTGCAATTTCTAAAGTAATAAAACAGATATCAGAAAAATATGCAGAACAGCTTGAGGATCCTATTCAGGCAAAACTGTTTATGACTTTAATGGATGATATTCAGTATAAGCTTCTTAGAAAATCAATCCTTGAACAGGGACTTCGTATTGACGGTCGAAAGACTGATGAAATCCGCCCGATTACTTGTGAAATCAATGTATTACCGACACCTCATGGTTCTGCACTTTTCACACGCGGTGAAACACAGTCGCTCGCTGTATGTACACTTGGTACTGCAATGGACGAACAGTCTTATGATGATATCGATGGAGACCGTTCAGAACACTTCATTCTTCACTATAACTTCCCTCCATATTCAGTTGGTGAAACAGGTAAGCTTACAACAGGACGACGTGAAATTGGTCACGGAAACCTTGCCCGCCGTTCACTTGCTGCAATGGTTCCAAGCCGCGAAGAATTTCCATATACAATACGTGTAGTTTCTGAAATCATGGAATCTAACGGTTCGTCATCACAGGCTTCAACTTGTGGTGGTTGTCTTTCAATGCTTGCTGCCGGTGTTCCAATGAAAAAAATGGTTGCCGGAATTGCAATGGGACTTATTACAGAACCAGAAGGAGATAATCCTTACGGAAAATATGCAATTCTTTCTGATATTCTTGGTGAAGAAGATCACCTTGGTGATATGGACTTTAAAGTAGCAGGAACAGAAGACGGAATTACCGGTTTCCAGATGGATATTAAAATTGCCGGTGTTACAACTGAAATCATGAAGAAGGCTATGGAACAGGCTAGAGCAGGCCGTATGCACATCCTCGGTAAAATGAAGGAATGCATCGATAAACCGGCACCTCTTGCAAAGAATGCTCCACAGATTCTTACAATGAAGATTCCGGTAGACAAGATTGGAGCTCTCATCGGTCCTGGTGGAAAGAACGTTAAAGCTTTGTGTTCACAGTATGATGTAACAATCAATACAGATGATGACGGTACTGTAACAATTTATTCAAAGAACGGCGAAAAAGCAGAAGCTGCTAAAAAAGCCGTTAAAGGAATTACAGAAGATCCTGAAGTTGGTACAATCTATCAGGGAACTGTAAAGCGTATTATGGAATTCGGTGCGTTTGTTGAAATCTTACCTGGAAAAGAAGGCTTGTGTCATATTTCCAAGCTCAGTCGTGAAAGAGTAAGTAAGGTAACAGACGTTCTGAAAGAAGGTCAGGTAATTCCTGTTAAGCTTCTTGAAGTAGATAAACAGGGAAGACTAAATCTTTCTTACATAGATGCTATTGAAGCAAAATAATTTATAAAAGCTGTCGTGATTTAATTTCACGGCAGTTTTTTTTTGTTTTATAAATCGATATCAGCTGCTATTTACTATTTAATATTTTCTGTTATAATTAACTTATGGGTGGAAAGAAAATAATCAAATTTTTTGCAGTATTTTTTTTAATCATCATCTTTATAATTCTTTCTTTTGTTTTTATAAATTTCAGGATTATTTCCTTTGCAGAAAAATATATTTATACGGAGATGGAACAAGTTCCTTCAAAATATACATCTATCGTTCCGGGAGCTGCAGTTTACGGTAATAAATCCATATCTTTTGTTCTTCGTGACAGAATTGAAGGAGCAATGGCTTTGATAGAAAGCGGTAAATCTCAGCGCTTTTTAGTTTCCGGGGATCATGGAACAAAGGAATATGATGAAGTAAACGCTTCAAGAAAATATGTATTAAAAATGCACAATATTGATGAAAGTATCATCTTTATGGATCATGCAGGTTTTAGTACTTACGAAACAATGTATCGTGCGCGTGATGTTTTTTGTGTTAAAGACTGCTGTATCGTAACCCAGAAATTTCATATTTACCGTGCAATATATATTGCTCGAAAGCTGGGGCTTGATGCCGTCGGATTTGTTGCTCCTGAAATAAACAGGTTTTCAGAAAAGACACGGCTTGCATGGGAAATCCGTGAATCTTTCGCAAGAGTAAAAGCATTTTTTAATGTTGCATTTCATACTAAACCTACATATCTTGGAGATAAAATCCCTATTACCGGCGATGGACATGAAACCTGGAAATAAATGATGTTTTGTGGTTTTAATGTTTTTTACAATACGCTATAATTAAATTATGAATCAGATTGTTGTTAAATGTAAGGCAGAGAATGGAGCTGTAATTCCTGAATATAAAACACCAGGAAGTGCAGGGGCTGATGTCTGTGCTCATATTCCGAACAGTGTAGTAATCCCGAAAGGAAAAACTGCAGTAATCCCGACAGGTTTATATTTTGAAATTCCGGCAGGCTATGAAATACAGGTTCGTCCACGTTCAGGGCTTGCTGCAAAAAATTCAATAACTGTGCTTAATACACCGGGAACTATCGACAGTGACTATCGCGGTGAATTGAAGATAATTCTTGTTAATCTTGGAGAACAGGATTTCACCATAAATAACAACGATCGTATTGCACAGATTATTGTAAGTCCTGTGACTCAGGGAATTTTTGAACTTACAGATTCTCTTTCTGAAACAGAACGTGGCATAAAAGGATTTGGATCTACCGGGGTTTAATGAAAGTTAATTTAAGTTTTTTAAATAATTCAAAAATTATAAGTTTCTTTGATCGTTTCAAATCTAAAGATATCGGTAACAGGATTCTGATAAAATATCTTTATAAGGAGCTTTTGAGTTATTTTCTTGTATGCTTTGCATTTTTCTTTGTAGTCTTTTTTGCAAATACCATTCTTCTTATAGGTGAACAGCTTCTTTCAAAACATGCTCCCTTTTTAGATGTATGCAGAATCATGTTTTATAGTACTCCGCAGATTATTTCACAGTCCGCTCCTTTTGCAACTTTAGTTGGTTTTCTGATGTGCCTTGGACGAATGGTAAGCGATAATGAAATCTTGATTTTCAGGGCATCAGGTTTCAGCTTCAGAACTATTTTCAGACCGGTAATTATTCTTGGAATTATGATTTCACTTGCATCTTTTCTGGTTAATGATTATTTTTTACCTCTTGGAACAAAAAAATATAATCAGCTTATGACAAAAATCTCCCGTTCAACCCCAACTGTTATTCTTGAACCGAACAGTGTAAAAAGACTTGGACGTTCTACAATTGTAATTGGTGATGTTGTCGGCGATATAGTGTCTGATATTATCTTTTTTTCAAAAACATCAAATGGTCATGATAATATTATTATTGCGAAGGATTCTGTTCTTACAGATGCAAAAAGTGAAGGCGTTTTGATGCAGCTAAACATGGATAATGCTGTTCTAGCGTCAATCGCTGCTGATAATAAAAACACGTATGATATTTTGAAATCAGATAAGATGATAATGAATATTTTTGATTCTGTTTTCTCGACAGGATTTTCACTTTCTCCACGAGAGATGACTTTTATTGATTTACGTAAAGAAATTCAGGACATGAAGAAAGCAAATCCACACGGTCGTGATTACAAGCTTAATGCATGGCTGATGGAATATTACAAAAAATTTGCACGACCGTTTTCATCAATCTTTTTTGCATTTCTTGCATTTTCAATTTCATTTCTTTTTGCAAAACATAACGGGCTTACTCTTGGACTTGTTGTAGGAATTCTTTTATGCGTCCTTTACTGGGCAATGGACATTTCAGGGCAGCTTCTTGTTATCAGGGTAGAATTGAATTCTTTCTGGTGCATATGGCTTCCTAATATTCTTGTGGGAGTAATAGGCTTTATTTTAAGTCTGTTTTTAGTTAAGAAATAGATGAAGTTTACAGGATATATATTAAAAAAATTAATTCCGTTTTTTCTCATAGCCTTGTTTTTTATTGCCTTGATTTTGAATCTTGTTGATTTGTTTATGAACATTTCTTCATATCTTGAAAATAAATCGCCGGTAAAGGATGTGCTTCTTATAATGTATTACTATATTCCTAAAACAATATGGTATGCATCACCGATAGCATTTCTTTTTTCGGTTTCTTACATTCTCAGTAATCTTTATGCCGGCAATGAAATGGAAGCGCTTTTTGCTTCCGGAATATCATTATACAGATTTGTAACTCCGATTCTTATTTTTGCTCTTCTTGGCTCTTTCGGAATGTTCTTTCTGGAAGATAAACTTGTTGTTCAAACTCTGGAAAAAAAGGAGGCGTTACAGAAGCAGCTGCTTGGATTGCAGGAAGCGGCAGATAATGATGATGTTGTTGTAATTTCCGATGCATCAAAAATTATTTATAAAGCAAAATATTATTCGGATGAAACGAAAACTCTGAACAGTCTTTATATTATTTTCCGCGATGATGAAAAAAATCTGCTTGCAATATTATTCTGTAAAAATGCCCGCTGGGATGATAATACACAGGTATGGAATCTTGATTCTGCCGTTCAATATGTTCCTGTAGAAAATACACTTGAAATTGTTCCTGTTACCGAGGAGTTTACTTCCCGACTTACAGAAAGCTATGAAACCTTTCAGTCAAAAAATGTTAATGTTGAAAGTATAACTTCAAAGGATGCAAAAAAATATATTACGCATCTTAAAAAATCAGGGCTTCCATATTATGAAGAGCAGTCGGTATATTACAAAAAATTTGCATTCCCGTTGATTTTTTTAATTTCCGCCTTTATGGCAATCGGACTTACAGGAAAAACAAAAAAGAATGTTCTGTTAATCAGTCTTGCCTTGTCAATCTGTGCGGTAGTTCTGTATTATGTTTTCCAGATGTGTACGATGGTTCTTGCTAAAACAGAATTAATTCCTCCTTTTATGGGGGCCTGGTTACCGGACATTGTTTTCATCATGCTTTCTGTTTTTCTTTTAAAATTTTCAAGAACTTAAAAAAGGATTATTTATGATAGAAAAGATTTTTGAAATTAAAAATAAATGTTCAAAAAATAAGGCTCGTACCGGAGTTCTTCATCTGGCGCATGGTGATGTTCACACTCCTGTTTTTATGCCTGTTGGAACTAATGCCACAGTAAAGGCAATGCCTAATGATTTTCTTGAAGAAATTGATTTTGAAATTATTCTTGCAAATACATATCATCTTTTTTTAAGACCTGGTGCAGATTTAATAAAGAGTGCGGGTGGACTTCATGGTTTTTCAAAATGGAACAGGAATTTTCTGACAGATTCCGGTGGATTTCAGGTTTTTTCATTATCTTCGCTTCGAAAGATTACAGAGGAAGGAGTTAAATTTCAAAGTCATATAGACGGTTCCTATCATCTTTTTACTCCCGAAAATGTTGTTGAAACCCAGGTGAAATTTAATTCTGATATTCAGATGCAGCTTGATGTATGCTCTGCTTGGGGTGTAGAAAAAAAAGAAGCTGAAAAAGCATTGAGGATTACTTCGAACTGGCTTTTTCGTGCCAATGATGAATATAAAAAAGCAGTTGACGAAGGTTACAAGGGATTATTGTTTCCGATAGTTCAGGGTAATTTTTTTGAAGATTTAAGGAAAGAGAGTGCTCAGTTTGTTTCATCACTTGATACAAAAGGAATCGCTATCGGAGGATTAAGCGTAGGCGAACCCCAGCAGGAATTTACACGATTTTTGAATTATACCGTTCAGTTTCTCCCTGAAGAAAAACCAAAATATGTGATGGGAATCGGGACACCTGAATATATTCTTGAAGCAATTGAAAACGGCATAGATATGTTTGATTGTGTACTTCCGACACGAAATGCCAGAAACGGCTCATATTTTACACGGCGGGGTATGCTTTCTATAAAGCAGGAACGCTGGACAAACGATTTTTCACCGGTAGACGAGGAGTGCAACTGTAAGGTATGCAGAACTTATTCAAAAGCATATCTTCGTCATCTTTTTAAAGAACAGGAAATCTTAAGTTCGATTCTTGCATCTTATCATAATCTTTATTTTCTTCATAATTTTATAAAGGAAATAAGAGCTGCAATTGATGAAGACAGATTCGATGTATATAAAAAAGAATTTCTTGAAAAATTTCATAGTGGAGTATAAAAAAATTATCGATAATTGTTACAAGAAAGCATTTTATTTATTTAATATAAGAGAAGCCTATGAAAAGAGTATTATTAATTTTATTATCAGTATTTATTTTTTCAACTCTTACCGCGCAGACTGACCCGGAAGAAACTGTTACAGCTTCAAAAGGTGGATTTGCCGAAGTTCCTGCTGCAAAAAGACCTAAGAGTGTAGATCAGAAAAAAGCGGCTTTAGCAGAACAGAAGGATGCAGGTCCTGATGCAATGCAGAAAAACAGAGATATTATCCTCTATGGAAAATCATCTGAAGTTGCCGCACTTTTAGATGAACTTATAAAAAATGATGATCCTCGTTTTTCAGAGGATATTTATGATTTGTTTCAGGAAACAAAAAATTCTTCGGTAAAAGAAAAGGTTTTGAATTATTTCAAGAGTTTCGAAGATCCATGTATCGAAGATTATGCCGTTGATTTAATGAATGATCCTTATGATGAAAAACAGAATGTAGTAAAAGCAGCCTTCGAATATATTGCAGCCTGTAAAACAAAATGTGCCGCACCTGCAATTATTACAATAATAGAAGGTGAAAACGAAGCATATTTTAATGATGCAATTACAACTCTTGCAGAAATCGGTGGTCCACAGGAAGCAATGTTTCTTGCTGAATATCTCGACCGTGATGATTTAAGTATCCCTCAACGACAGGCTTTGATGCGTGCATGTGGAAAAATGCATGCAGTTGAAACCTGGGGACTTCTTGTAGAAATAATTGAAAATGAAGATGAAAATGCATTCGTACGCATGTATGCTGCAGAAGCCATCGGTATGATGAAAGTCGATAAATCGGTTGATGTTCTTGTCCGTAATTATGATTCTGTAGATCCTAACTTCAGACAGTACATAATCAAAGGACTTGCAAATTATCCGAATAATAAAGAAGCAGTAAATGTCGTTACACAGGGAATTAAGGATGATCACTGGAGAGTTCAGCAGGAAGCAATTAAAGCTTGTAAGGAAATGAATCTTACTTCTGCCATGCCGACATTAATTCATCGCGCGAAAAATGACAATGAAAAACTTATTAAAAATGAATGCTTTTCTACAATCGCTTATATGAATACAAGTGAAGGAAATAAATTTCTTATAGAACAGCTTCTGGATAAAAAGGTGGCAGATGCTACTAAAGCAAAGGTTGTGGAAGTTCTTGTAAAAGAAAATCATGCCGGTAAAAAAGAAATTGTCATGCTTGCAGAAGAAACACTTGCAGATGATAAACGAAAGACCTTGCGATATGCAATAGGTAAAGAAATTGCAAAGGTTTCAGCTCCCGAATATGCAGGCTTATGCGAAAAATTTCTTTCATCAAAGGATGTTCAGACAATCAGCCTTGGAATAGATATGTATAAAACAGGTAAATATAAGAACGCGGAAGCAAAACTCAGACAGGTTGCAGAGGATCCTAAGGGAAATGCAAGCTGTAAAAAACGTGCTTCGAATCTTCTTGGAATAGATGACAGCGATAAAAATGCAAAATAATCAGTTGTCGTAAAGACTGTTGATTATTCGTAAACACTCATTGATTGTTTTTTTATCATCGGCGGTAAAATCTACCTGTTCTTCTATAAGCATTTCAAGACTGTGATGCGATTCAGTTTGTGCCGTAGTAAAGCCTCTTGAAACTTTGAACCAGTAATTTCCGTTACCGTCCGTAAAAAGCGTGATAAAGCCGTATTCTTTTCCCTTCTGCTTTGCAATTGCAGGTTTAAGGATGTATTGAAGTGAATCAATAAGTGTTTCTTTATCTACAGGATTATAAATATTAACATTCATTTTTCTGTTCCATTTTTTTTCTGAAAGAGGGGTAATGTCAATATTTCTGGCAATGTTCATCATTAGTGAAAGCTTGTTGCCGTCCATTAAAGTTCCGTTATCGCGGGTGATGATTTTTCCACGCATGTTACCAAGCACCTGAAGTTTCTGTTCATTTTTTTCCTGCATAACTGCAAGTCTGAAATATTCAAGTGGAAGGACAGCTGTCTTTTTACCTTTGATTTTTGTTGTGGCAAAAACAAATTCTCCGATTGATACTGTATTTTCAGGTTCATCTTCTGTAATATTAATCTTTCTGTTTTTCTGATTTTTTGATTTTGATGAAGAGGTCTTTTGTGCTTTTGGAGAAACTGGCGGTTCTATAAAATCAGCCTTTGTATTTTTACAGGCCTGTAATCTTTCGTATAACTTCGGATTGATTTTATCGAGCATGTTCTTTGTAAGCGGTGAAACGCTCATGGCAAATATTCTGCTTGTCCTTACGATTTCTCCTGCAACTATAAATACCGGATCCTGTTTGAAAATCACTGACCCCGGATGAATGCATATGTGATCTTGAGTCAAAGAATGATATTTTTCACGACCTGTTCTAATGCAGACAAACTGAATCATACCGCAGGCAATACAGCACAAAAAGTCCTGCATGCTGCCGGCATTTTCAATAATCGGTAAGCCTAAATCTCTGCCTGCAATTTCTCCAAGCTGGAATCTTATGTTTTCAATTTCTGCCATTACCCGTTCATCAAGATAATTTTTTTTGCAGAATTTTTCACGGTTGTCTGTCTGTTTGTATGCATTGAAAACGTTCAGGTAAGTTCCGAAATCTCCCTGAATGTCTTTAAAACGATGATGAGCCTTTCTTGCTTCCATTTCTTCATTTGGAGGAAGGATGAAAGGAGAGTTTGCAGATAAGAAGGAACAGGCAACAAGAACTCTGTCCATCACATCAGGATATTTCATAACCGATTCTACGATAATTCTGCTGATTCTTGGTTCAAGCGGAAATTTTACCATCATCCTTCCTATATCAGAAAGTGTATTGTCACTGTCTAAAGCGCCCAGCATATTCAGTGTTTCTACTGCACCGATTATTCCTTCCTGACCTGGGGATGCAATAAAATCAAAATTATAAAAATCAGTAATTCCAAGCTCTGCCATACGAAGAACAACTTCACTTAAATCTGTTCTGTATATTTCTTCGGTAGTGTACATCGGTCGTGTTTCAAAATCTTTTCTTGAATAAAGTCTGTAGCAGGTTCCTTCATGAGTTCTTCCAGCTCTTCCTTTTCTTTGATTACAGCTTGCAATTGAAACGGGAGTTTCTATAAGACTTGATGTATAATTACGAGGATTATAGAAATTTAATTTTGCAAGTCCTGAATCTATTACAGTAGAAATATCCTGAATTGTTACTGAAGTTTCTGCTATATTAGTTGATATAATTACCTTTTTTTTATTTTCAGGAGGTTCGTCAAAAACACGCTCCTGTTCCTCTTTAGAAAGTCTGCCGTAAAGCGGAAGAATATGAAGCTTTCTTGAAAATGGGCAGTGATAGAGTCTGTCTGCGCAATCCTTTATGATTTTTTCACCGGGAAGAAATATAAGAATACCGCCGTCTTCATCATTATCTAAAACTCTATCTACAATTGTACATATTTTGGAAAGAAGAATGTCACTTCCGCTTTCTGTTGAAGTGGTAACTCCACCGGCAATCGGATCATAAATAATAGAAACAGGATAGGTGATAGTATCAATGGAAATAACCGGAGCGTTATCAAAATATTCACTGAAAGCCTGAGTATTCATTGTTGCAGAAGAAACAATAACGTGAAAATCTTTTCGTTCTTTTAATACACGTTTTAATAATCCCAGAACAAAATCTATGTTAAGGCTTCGTTCATGTGCCTCATCAACCATTACAACAGAATATTTGGAAAGCCATGGATCTAATTTCATTTCCTGCAGGAGGATTCCGTCTGTCATGATTTTTATTCGTGTAGACTGATCTGTTTTGTCTTCAAAACGCATTTTGTAGCCGACAAGACCAGGATAAGATGTTCCAAGCTGCTTTGAAATGAATTCACTTACAGATAAAGCGGCAATTCTTCTTGGTTGTGTAACTGCAATTACTCCGTTAGTTGCATAACCTGCTTCATATAAAATAACCGGAATTTGTGTGGTTTTTCCGGAACCTGTCGGACTTTCAACAATTACTACCTGATTATCCTTAAGACAGTCAAGAATTTTCTGCTTCTGTTCATAAACCGGAAGCGATTTATAATCTATTGCCATTCAATAATATCCTTTGTATATTTCCTGTTGATTTTTATTCTTCTTCTGATATATTCCGCCCATTTATACTGATCATTTTCAAGGAGTTCGTTTATAAAATCATCATTCATTATTTTAATCAAATAATTTTTTTCGGGTGATATATAAGTAGTTATAAATACAGGCTCTGCTTTTTTGATTGTTACCGATTTGTTGATTTTATCTTTTGCAAGCGTAACCTTGTACAAAAGCCCGTCGCCTGTATTGTCTCTTTCGTCAATTGGATTTTTTGACGTAAGATTCGGTTTTGTTCTTTGCGCACTTATTGTATTTCCGTTCGCATACATTATAATTTTTACTGCATTAGTTTTTGTATTCAGAATGATTTTTCTGTCTTTTATGATGTGCGCATGATTTGCCCAGATAATGTCAACTCCGGCTTCTAAAAGCTGATTGTAAAAATCTTCCTGAGTATCGGTCACCGTGCGTATATATTCAGTTTCATTCGCATGCCACGAAAGAATAAAAAGGTCACATTCATTTTTTTCGCGAAGCTTCTTGCAATAATTGATAAATTCAAAACGCTTGGATGAATCCGGTACGATTGAATTTATGTATTTAGAGGCAAGTGGTCTGTTTAATATTTCTGTCATCGGTAGAAAAAGAATTTTCCATTTTCCGCTTTGAATAATGTTAAAAGAATATTCATCGGTTTCATTTTCTTTTAATCCTGAAAAATAGATTTTATTTCCTTTTTCTTCAGCTGTTTTTGTTAATTCTTCTGTAGTTTTTATTGTCTGTTTTATTCCTTCCAGTCCCTGATCATTTGAGTGATTATTGCAAAGGCTGAAAACATCAAAGCCTGCATTGATAGTGCTTTGAACGTAAGCAGACGGCATATTGAAATATGGATAGTTCTGAGGATCTTTTGTAGTGTCAACCGGTGCTTCAATATTGGCAAACGAAAGGTCTGCGGCAGTTACAATTTCTCTAATTCCATCCCAGATAATATCATAATCCTTCATGTTGTAGTTAGGCGAGTGAGCCATTACATCACCGGCAAATATAAGTGTAATTTCATCACTGTTTTCTTTATAATCATTTTTCGGTGTAGAAGCACAGGATATGAATAAAACACAAAGAGAGAATAGAGTTATAAATTTTTTCATTGCTTGTCTCCAATCCAGCTGCTCAAAATATTCGCGATTGCCTGTGGATTATTGTCAGCCATTTTTCTGAAGCCCTGTGCATGATCTTTTTCGACAGGATAAATTATTCCCTTCTGTTTTCCATAGCGTACTGCTTCTGAAAGAACTGCGACTTCATTATGTTTTATCTGTGCATTATTTACCGGTTGTCGGTTTAGTTTTTTTAATACAGAGTTGATTTTCTTTAATTCTTTTGTTGAAAGGTTGAGAATTTTAAGGATTCTGTCACTGTTTTGCGGACCTAATTCACCCAGCAGAATTGCTGTTTTTTCATAACCCGAAAGTTTTCTTTCTTTTTCAGTTACCTTAATTAATTTTTCCATCGCATTAATAATATCATATTTTTTTTGATTTTTCTATGTTTGCAATAAGATTTTGATGTTTGCAATTAATCATAAAATTTATTATGATTTTTCTATGAGAATTAATTTGAAGAAGCTTGCATCCTTTGGCGTTGCAGGAAATTTTACCGGACATCTTGAACAGGCTGGTGAAGATAAGGATTTTATTGCTATTATAACTGCAGAAGAAAATGCCCCAAAAGCACTTTTCCCGACATATTTCCCATTTAAAAAAATGAATGCAATAATCCCTGATTTTCTGAAGATTTTTCCCTTCAGCTCAAGGCAGATTATTTTTTCAAAGGATGAAGAAAAATTACAGATAGAACCCGAATGTGCAGTTATTTTTGATGTAATCTGGAATAATAATCTTGTTGAAAAACTCCTTCCTGTTTATTTTACCGCTTCAAATGATTGTTCTATTCGTAAAGAAGGAGCAAAAAAAATCAGTCTGAAAAAAAACTGGGGAAAATGTTCAAAGGGTATTTCAAAGCAGTTTATTGCTCTTGATTCTTTTTCAAAAGGCTCAATATTAGATGATTACAGAATTTCGTGTTTTCTTGTACGAGAAAATGAAGTTTTTGAATATGGAGAAGAGTCTGCAATAAAAAATTACAGCTATATTTCTGATAAGCTTTCTTCATGGATAATTGATAAATTGAATTTTCAGGAGGATTTTGGTCCTGCAGAAAATGTCAACCGTTATTTAAATAGCATTGATAATCCACAAAGGATTCTTGTCAGCATTGGTGCAACCCGATATACAGATTTCGGACAGAAGAATTATTTGAACAAGGGTGATGAAGCGGTTGTAATTATTTATCCTGAATGCAAATATCGTTATGATGATATAAAAAAAGCAGCCCTTAATGCAAGAAAGCTTTCAGGCTGCTCTATTCTGCGGCAGAAAATTAAATAATTATTTGTCTGCTTCTAAAAGCATCGATGATAACCATTCGCATAACTTCTGCTCAAATTCAGGTTTATTGCCCTTTACATCGCAAAGAATCCTGAATACTCTTTCTGTTCCGCTTCCTCGCATCCACAAAAAAGCGACAGGCTTGTTTGAAGCGTCCTTCAGAATTATTTTTAATCCTCCCTTGTTTGAAAGAGAGAAATCTTTTACATCTGTCTGTTCAACAGTTCCATTTGTAATAACAGCCTCATAACTTTTTACTTTATATTTTTTGAAATCCTTGCATTTTTGCTCCCACTGACTTTCAAATATTTTCTGAAAATTGGACTTAAGCTTTGCATGATCTTCTGTTTTTATTTTCAAAAGTGCACGCTCATCAGAAACGCCTGTAGTAACATATTCCGGAAGACTTTTCAGAATATCGGTGATTGTGAAGTCAGGATTATAATCGATTTTCCGTTTATCACACCATAATTTAAAAAGACCTTCTTCGCGTAAGGTTAAAAGCTTGATTATTGCAAATATGGTGTTCAGAGGATCCCTTACACTGGCAGGATAGGTGATTGTTCCACCGTTTGAGCCTTCTCCAAGAATCCTTATATCATAGCCTTCTGCCCGTTTTTCTCTTGCAAGATTAACTACATTTGCTTCTCCAACTTCTGCTCTGAAAACCTTTGCCCCGAGAGTTTCTGCAATTTCATTTATTCTCATGGAAGTAGGGCAGTTAACTACAACTGCAGGCTTAAAATTCTTTTCACCAGTGTGCTGCCAGATTGAATATGTAAGTTCTGCAAGGACAGAAAGGCTGAAAACCTCCTGTGCTTTTAATATTACAGCATTATTTTCTTTTTCATCCCAGTAGACAAGATTACCGCGATCTCCATCACAGTCAGGCATGTAACCTAAAATAACATCCCTGTAGTTTTGTTCCTGAAGTTCCTTCATCCCGTTTTGGAGCGGCAAAAGATTGTCGCCTTCAGGAATGATTTCATGAACGATTTCTTCCTCATTCATCGTATAAAAATTTATTCTGTTATGATAAAAGAAATCTCTGTCTATACTGTGGAAACGTGAGCTTCCGTTAAAGTCACAAAGAACTCCTATCGGTTTTTCCTTCAGGTAATTCTGGAACATTCCGAAAAAGTCTGTCTGATATTCTTTATTTTTTGTTCCCGTGATTGTTTCCATTGCGAAATTCTGATAAGCATTTCTTGCATTGAATTTCGACGATTCGCTTTCTTTATAACAATCAGAAAGTTTTGAAGAGCTGCAGTTATATGCTTTTTTTACAGTTGATGAAACATCCGAATCATTTTTTAATCTTTCGGTAAAATCAGAAATCAATTTCTGGTTTTCCTGAGCCGATAGAACTCCGCCATCGTTTATTCCGAATTTTATTCCATTGTGGCCTATCGAATTATGACTTGCAGAAATATATATGAAACCATCCAGTTTTTTTGCAAATGCCATTATTTCCGGTGCAGATATTATGCCTGTAAACTGTATGATTGCTTCTCTTGAAATCAGAGCATGAAGGACAGCATCTGCAATTTCAGCTCCTGTCGGGCGTGTATCCATTCCGACTGCAATAACCGGATTTTCCTGACCGCTTGTTTTTACAAGATAATCAAAAAAAACATCTGCTGCAATAACACTCAAGGCTTTGTCGTCTTCACTAATATGTGGAGATTTATCCTGTTCGTCTTGTGATATTGCAAAAACTTTCCGCCATCCGGAAGCAGATAAAATCATATTGTGGTTCATATTTCTATTTTAACATGATTTTAACTATTTGACCAACTTATATTTTATATTTTATTAGTGGACCTGAAGAATATAATTCAGATGTCTTCTGTTTCCGATGTAATCTTCGAGTTCAATACCAAGCGTAATTTTACCCGGAGTAAGCATTGCCTCACCAAGAAGCTGTCTTTCATCATCAGGATATATATCTTCGCTAAGATACTGTTTTTTTCCGCTTACATACATTCTGTTATTTTCTTCTTTGATAGTATCATAAGTAATCTGATCTAGAATTACACCATTAATCGTAATTGTCGAACGATAAGGAGCACTTGCATTCTGTTCTTTATAGATTTTATAGAAGCCTGAATCGAAGGTTTTAGTTGAATCGATGTTGAAAATTTCACCCTTTCTGTTTTCAAGCATTACCTGTGAAATCTGAAGAGGCTGTTGATTTTCAGCACGCGGCATAAATATAATTGGATTTACCGCATTTTGATTAGTTGTATCCATCATCTGGAATTCAAGATTTGCTCGTTTTTTCTGCCAGCCTGAATTTCCTGTCCTGCCAAGAAATTGTCCGCTTTGAATGCCCTGAAGATCATTTAAGGATTCTTCAACAGATTCCCTGTCTAAATTTCCATATACCGAAAGAAGCTGATCATCATGCTCGATAATTACAGAGGTTCCAAGTGTAGAAGGGAAGAGAGTTGTTTCTTCCGGATCATCTGTCATGATTATAAGAATCTTTCCTTTGTCGATTGCATAAATCTCTTCGGGATCTGCAAAAACGTAGGAAAAACTTATATCTGCTCCGTATTTTTGACCGAAGCTTGAAATAATAATATTTGAATTAATCTGTTTTTGAGGCCAGTCAAAAGCAAATAAAGTTGTAAGAGCTAAAGAAACGGTAATTAAAACAGGTAATAATTTCTTAATCATTGTTATTCCTTCAAGGGCTTTATTTTTGATATTGTATAATCTTTTCCAATGTAGAGATTGTTGTTACAGGTTGTCATAAATGCATTTTCTGCTTCAAATGAAAATTTACCAATCATGTAATGAGTTTTTTCTACAAGATAAACAGTGTAAGTGTTTTCTGATTTTCCAAGCATGTAGATGAATAAATCTGTTTCTTCGATATTGAGGATTTTTCCATCAAACGGAATGTTTTTAGAAGAATGTTTTTTAATATCAAAAATGTTCAGATTTTTATCAAAAATTGAATAGACTGTATTATTGTCATTGCAGATGTTTATTAAGGTACGTCTGTTTGTATCTGAATCGATGTATTTATGATAGATTATCTTAACCTTCTGACCGTCATTTTCTGCTATGAAAAAACGCTGCTGTTCATGACCGCATATACAGGCGATGTATTTTTGATTATCAGAAATATCAAGTCCTAAAATTACAGGATAATTGCTTCCTCCGGGATTAAACTCATATTCAGTAGAGCCGTCTTCATTGTTGATTACATTAATTGTTCCGTCTGCGTAACCTGCTGCAGTATAATTTTTATTTGATGCAAATGCTGTAACAGGAAGAGTTGCTTCTATTGTCCATAAAAGCTTTCCGCTTTCATCATGTCTTGTAAAAGAAGCACCGCCTGGTAAAAAGTTATAGATTCGGTCGTTTACAAAGAAAGGATAACCAGGTATATCTATTGTTCCTTTAATTTCAGATTTGTTATTATAAATCTGGGTTGATTTATTTTCAGTATTATAGGTTGCATAATAATTTTCAGAAATAGTTGCTTTTGAAGGAAAGGTTATAAGATTTGTAAGTTCTCCATTTTCTGAAAAAAATCCCATTGTCTGGCCGAGTTTAAAATGAATAGTACCGGAAGAAGAGCCCGTAGGTTTTGTAGAGGAATCATCAAGATTTATAGTCCATTCCGGATAAAAATGATATTCCTTTGAAAGAGGTTTTGCCCCCAGAAAAATATATAGAATTGTAAAAAGTATTGCAGTTATGATAATTAAAATGTGCGTTTTTCTTGTTTTCATGATTAATTTATTCTATAATATAAATCAGAAAAAAACAACATTGGGGTAAAAATGGAAGATAATATTTTGACTATTGAAGAAGTTGCGGCTTATCTGAGAGTTTCAGACAGAACTGTTTATGAATGGGCACAGAAAGGTGAAATCCCGGCAGGAAAAATTGGAACAGTCTGGCGTTTTAAAAAATCAGAAATTGAAAACTGGGTAAATGCAAAGCTTTCTTCACAGACTGCAATGCAGGCAGAATTGAAAGTTCAGGTACGTAATATTCTTTCTCCTGACAGAATTATTTTTATTAATCAGAGTACAAAGCATGATGCTATTGTTCAGCTTTCACAGGTGCTTTCAAGCGCTCCTCAAATAAAAAACGCGGCAGAGCTTACAGAACAAATATTGAAGCGTGAAGAATTGATGTCTACCGCTATTGGTCGTGGAATAGCGATTCCTCATATAAGATTGTCATCTGTTACCGATCTGGTTATGGCAGTAGGAATATGTAAAAAAGCAATTACAGATTTTCAACCGATTGATGATGAGCCTGTAAGTTTGATTTTTATGATTGCAGCCGCATATAATCAGCATGCATATTATTTAAAAACATTATCGCACTTCAGTGTTCTTTTAAGAAGCGATGGATTTAAACAGTCCCTGCTTGATTCAAAGACTCCTGAAGAAGCATATGCAATTCTTTTAAAAGGATAAAGGATTGCAAAGTTTATGGCAGAATTGCAGGATGCCATTTTGACCTGTCTGCCATTTGCTGAGGAATCATTCCCCATGTAACTTTATCTGTAGTTTCACCCATTAAATAATCCTTCGTACTGCCGTCACTCAGTTGGATAGAAAAGCTTTGACCTGGTGCATCAAGGTAAACAGTTGTCATTGCATGTGAATAATCAGGAGAATAAATGATAAAGGATTCTAACCCCGCACTTCTTAAAAACATGGATACAAGAAGACTACGGGAATCACAGTCACAGCCTTTGCCTGTTATGCAGCTTACAAGATTTGTAAAATCAGAATCGGATGCTTTTTCATTATCACGCTTATAATCAAAATTCTGAACCCAGGATAGAATTGTCTGTGCATATTTCAATTCCGGATTTTTTGAACTAAAAATCGCATCAGCATATATTTTATCATTTGCATTCTGCATGCAGTTTTCAAGACGACCAAAACTGTCACGGTAAATCATCCTGTAAAATCTTGACCATGCATCAAAAACAAGAGGATGCTGGACATAAAGCGTTAATACAGAAAATTCAAGATCTACGATAAATTGAGCCGCTTCTTCATCAACTTCGTCAATTGAACCGTCAATCAGATTATTGTCAATCGTGAAATTTATTTTCTTTTCTTTTTCTCTTGGATGATAAAAACTTATGAACGGACCGGGCTTGTTGTAATTTTCAAAACCTACACTAAGTGAATTGATAGTAGAGCAGATGAAATTGAAACATGCATCAAACGAATCAGAACTTGCAAAACAAATTAAGAAAAGAAAATTATTGTCCTTAAGAGGAACACATAAGGCGAAGCCTTCTCCAGCTGACATTTTAAATTGTGAAAAATAGCAGGTTGTATCGTTCCAATTAAAATCAGAGTATTCATATTCAGCCTGAAGACTTTTAAGATTTTCAGTAAGGGCATTTTCTGCAGATTTGTATTTTTTCTGGGTGCATGGTTTTAAGATTAATGACACAGGAAGAATATCATGTTGTATTAAGACAGGAACATCATTTTTTAAGAAAATCTGTCCATTTTTTACCAATTGCTCTGTATGGTAGCCTTCTGGAATGTCAAGATAAAAATCATAGTTTTTACTGTAAATTGATTCTGCATTTGCAAGCGACAGTAAACTGATAAGACAGATTAAAATCATAAGGAACTTATATCTTGTCATTTTAAAACACCTCTATTAATATAATAGTTAATGATTCCTATTATATACGAAAATTCAGAAATTTTGGTAATAAATAAACCTTGTGGCCTTGCAGTGCAGGGAGGACAAGGCATTACCCGTTCATTAGATAAAGATTTGAGTACCCAGACAGGTTACAAGATTTTTTTGGTTCACCGGCTTGATAAAGATACAAGCGGACTGATGATTGTCGCAAAAAATGCACAGGCTGCTTCTAAATGGACAAAATTAATCAGTTCGAAAGATATAACTAAAGAGTACATTGCCATTTGTGTCGGAAAGCTTAAACAGAATAAAGGAATTATAAGGGAAGATTTAATTCAGCATGGTCAGAAAAAGACAGCAGTTACTGAATATCAGGTTGAAAAAGAGTGGATGCTTCAGGCACAAAAAAATGATGCTCCGGTTGAAATACAGATGTCTCAGATAAGACTAAAGCTTCAGACCGGAAGAATGCATCAGATTAGAATACATCTTTCAAAACAGAATTGTCCGGTTGCCGGTGATGATCAGCATGGAAATTTCAAGATAAACAAAATATTGAGAAAAGCGGCAGGAATCAAAACGCTCCAGTTGTTTTCAGTGAAATTAACTTTGCCCGACGGACAGTCATTTGAACTTCCAATGGAATAGTGAATTTTAAAAGTTATAAAAAGGAGAAAAGTTTTGATAGTATTAAAAGATGGTTTTGAATTTTTCGGGGATGCTAAAGGTGAGGCGGACGTTTTTATTTATGAGCCGAACAATCAGAAAAAATGTTATGAATATATAATCAGGAATAAAATTAAAAAGATAGCTTTATGTGGCGAAGGTGAAAGAACTAAAGATTATTATGATTCAATCAAGGAATTGGATTGGATTGAATATTTGAGTCATTGCAATGGGGATTATGATTTTTCTTTTGTGAATAATCTAGAGCAGTTAAAAACTTTTATTGGAAATTTGAAGTTTACTTTAGATAATCCGTCTGTTCAGATTTTTTCGGGGGATTATTTTTCTAAAGGAAAGATTTCTAAAAACTGTACGGGGTTAAAAGAAATTCATATCTGGAAATTACCGGACTTTAATTCTTTATTTGAAGAAAACTTTTTTCCACCACAAATCAAAGAAATCCAGATGATAGGATATAAATCAACAGATCTGAATAATTCTTTTAGTAATTCAAGTCTTAAAAAAATAGAGTTTGCCCTAAGCCGGAATCTTGAATCTCTAAAAGGAATCGAAAATTTTTCTGCTCTTGAAACAATCCTTTTATACAGCTGTAAGCGTTTAAAAGATTTGTCCGACATAAATAATTTAAAAAATATACAGTCTATACGGATTTATAACTGTCCTTTAATTGATTTTAAGAGCATAGAAACTTTAAAAGATAAAATTGTGGTTATAAAATAAGATTTAAAAATCTATGCTATAATTAAGGAAAACTATTACACTGAGGCAGTGAATTGAAAGTTATAAAATTATTAGTTTTATTTGGTGCATTGTTTTTTATTTCATGCGAACCTTCTGGCAGGTGCATAAAAGAAGCTTATCTTGAGGATGATTTTGTTGTTGTTGTATTAAATAATAAATATCGCATCGGTGATATAAATTGTGGTTGTGTTGGTGAACTTGAATTCGTAAAGTATTATAATAATTTTGAAGTAAATAAAACTTCTGATACTGTGCTGGTAAAAATCAAAAATGAAATAATAGAACCTGAATATAAAGATTCTGAGTATATAATAACAAAAACAGGTGAACAGATTCATTTTAAAGATGGGGAAGATTATTCAATTGGAGTAGAATGGTTTAGAGGGAATGTCAGGACATGGGCTACATTCAGGGATGGAAGATTCGTTCCTTTAGGTTATGAAGATTATGAAGAACATGGGTTTCATTAATTATATTTAAATTGGAATAAACGGGAATTAGAAAGATATGAAAAAACAAATTTTAGTATTTTTTTATTTAATTATTTTATTATTTAGTTGTGTTTCTATTGTTAGTTGTGGAAATACATTAACAATCGATGATTTATATAATTCAAATAAAATTGATTTAGAAATGTATAATTCATTAACTGAATTAAAACCTTTTAAAATGAAAATTCGTGAATATAAAATAGATGATTCAGTTCCGAAAAATCTCTGGTCTATTGCGGTATATTTAGCAAAAAAAGATGATATAGATGCTGAAATGAATTTTATAGATATTTATAATCGTTATATCTATACATTTGTTAGTCCTCAAAAGATGGGAACTCTTTCCTATGGTCCTAAAAAGGCATCGGAAAATCACTATATATCTGATGAAATAGAACAAGTGAATTTATTTTTTTATACTGATATCGAAGGATATTATTTATATCATATACAAGTTACTATACATTTCCTGGATTATAGAGAATGGTGGCGAAAAAGTAAAATAACTTTTTAATGATAGCGTAATTTAGTATTTTTAAATAAAAAAAGGGGGAAATATGACTGGGTTCAAGATGAGTAAAGGAAAATGGGTTAAAATCCTTTATATAATTTTAATTTCTTTTTTATTTTTTCTTAGTTTATTTATTTATATACAGGAAAAAGGTTTTATTGATATTTATCAAGTTACGAAAGAACGTGAACAAAAATATAAAAATAAATTATCTCAATCAGAATTATTTCTTGCAAATGCAGTTTTAGATAATAATACTGAGAAGATAAAAAAAGAATTAAAAAAGAGAATTGATATTATACAAAAATTTTATTCAAATGAAAATTTTTATTCAATTCTTCACTTTGCAATAGAAATGCAAAAATATGAATCTGCTAAACAATTATTGGAATGCGGGTATAATCCAAATATTCAAGATTCATCAGGCGAAACACCGTTGTTTTTAGCAACAGATGATTTATTGTTATGTTTAACATTAAGGTATTATCCTGAAAATATTACTTATTTTATTGATTTGTTATTGGATTTTGGTGCCTCTCCAGATATTGTAAATAATCAAGGTGAATCTCCACTAATCGAGAGTACTGAATTTTTTCAGGATTATGGAAATAAAATTGCCAGACATTTAGTAGAAAAAGGAAAATGTAATATTGATTTATTAGATAAAGATGGCCATGCTGCTGTATATTATGCATTGAAAAATGAAGATGTCTATTTAGCACATTATTTAATTGTTGATCAGAAAGCAAATATAAAAAACGATGATTCATTATGTGTTTTATTAAGAAAAAGGGTATATTCTTCAGGTTCAAAGAGAGAAGCATTAAGACAAGAAATAATACAGGAATTTGAGAGGCAGGGTATTGATTATTAAGAAAAATTAATTTTGATAGGTATTAGAAAAAATTAAAAAAAAGAGTATCAAAAGAAATTAAAAGAAATGGCAAGAATAATGAAAAATTCTGGTTATGGTAAAACGGAGTCAGTAAGATGGATAGAAAACGATATACCGGTAATACAGCTTCAATTATAGAAAAAGGGATAGATTACGTAATAACTATTGAATTTCATGAACACGGGCAAGATCCTACAATAAATAAAATATACAAGGATACATTACTTTGGTTTACTGATACAGAATTATATGGAGGTGCATCATGGAATTAAAAAAAAGAATAATTATAATTTTTTTAATACTTTCAAATTTTTTGTTCCTTTTTGGTAATAAATGGACAGACGGTGCTAATAATCTTTTGTTAAAAAACAATGAACCACAAATCCAATATTGGCTGAATTTTATTATACAGAATACAAAAGGTACATATGAAACAAAAAATAATACAAGAATTTATTATCATTCTGGTTTTTTTATTAAAGAATATTTTGCCAATGATAATGGAAAAGGAGCAAAAAGCGGTATAAAAAGTCATACATATAAAATTTCTTTTGATAAAGGTAATGAAATATTTTTTTGGATTTATGAATCTAAAATACGCCTTGTTTTTAAGAACGGAAAAAATGAAACATTATATGAAATAAATTTAACAAAAGAAGAAATTGAATATATTTACGGCGATAATAATTTAAAAATACAGATTTAAAATTTAAAGAATAATCATTGATGCAAATGATAATGATTATTTTTTAATTGAACATAGAACAGAACCATCACAAACAATAACAGGAAGAAATGGTGGTAAGTTTATAATAAAGAATAATAGTTTTAAAAATCAAAAAATATATTTTAGAATTTCATTAGATAAAGATTCTGTAAGTACATATAAAGAAGTTAGCTATACCATAAAAATAGCAAATGAAGTTCCATTAGTACCTTAAAAAAAATCCCTTAAAGCTTTTTTT
>JAILKS010000020.1 GCA_024693715.1 Treponema sp.
TACTGACGATTTAACAATATCAGAACCTTATTTATATACAGAAAAACGGAATTTATATTTTGATATTACTGAAAAAGAAAGATATATCTGTATATCGCTAAATAATTGCAATACTGACCAGGTAAATAATATAAGTTATAAATGTGAAAACAATATATTTAATATTACACAAAAAATAACGGATGGAAAGCTTTATTTATACTGCAGACCTGTTGAATGTGGAAGTTCTAAGATTATAATTTCACATCCTTTATGTAAGGATGATCTTGAATTATTTATGACTGTTAAAAGTGATGCTGCATCAAAAGCAGTTTATCTGACAACTCAGCAGAACTATATTACAATGAGGCCGGGGCAGACAAAATCTGTTTGTGTAGAATTAATTGGAGAACAGATTTTTGATTCTTCAGATATTAATTGGGAAAACGTTGATTCGAATGGTGTAATAACAATAATTGGAAAAGGTGAAACTATTCAAGTCTATGCTAATAAGGAAGGATTATCACATTTAAAAGCAAAATATAAAAATTCTGATTCAGAGCTTGATATTTATATTGAAGTTAATTCATATACAAAAGATGTAAAATATATTACTACAAGACAAAATGTAATTGAATGTACTGTAAGTAAAACAATGGATTTTTTCACTGTTAATTTGATTGGTGGAAGTAAAGACGAAAATCAGTATTTTGAATGCAGTGTTGATAATAAGGATATTGTATCTGTTATTTGTGACGGTAATACAGTTTATTACAGAGGTTTGAAAGCAGGTCAGGCATTACTTAATATTTCGAACGATAGAAGTAATGCAGCTAACATTTTACAGGTCAGAATACTTGTTGAAGACAATAATATTGATTATGGAATAAAGCCGGATAAAAATACCTTGTATCTTGAGAAAAACGGAGCTTCTAAATCAATAAATATAGAAAGCTATGGAGATATAAATATAGATGAAAGTCTTTTAGACTGGTTTATTTATTCTGGTAGCGATGTGATAGATATTACATACAGCGGATCAAGGTGTGTAATAAAACCTAAAAAAGACGGTTTTGCCAGAATAAGATGTACATATCCAAAGTTAAAATTGTATTGCAATATTGGTGTATATGTTGGACAGAATGTAGAATTTTGTTTTTCTGATAATAATGTTATTGTAGAAGAAGAGGACTGTAAATTCATTGAACTGAAATTACCGGATTCTTTTGAAAATCCTGGTGAATATATAACATTTGAGAGTTTAGATCCTAATGTGTGTTCTGTATTTGGGACTGGACGTGTTTGTTGTGTTGAAGGAATTGGAAAAGGAAGCTGCATTATAAGGGCTGTTAATAGTTTTGACGGTTCTGTATGCGAAGCTGGTGTTACGGTTAAAGAAAAAGAATTAAATAAATATAAGCTTTCAGTTTCAAAAAACACTTATGTATTGAATCCTAGAAGTTCAGATCAGAGGCTTAAAGCATATATAACAGGCAAGGGATTAAATGAAACTGAAAATGAAGATATTGAATGGGAAATTGCAAGTGATACAAGTAAGTCTTTATCTTTATATCCTAATAAGGGTAGTGAAGTATTATTAAAATTAAATACAATTACAGATCCGTCAAGTCCTTATTTTGGAAGGGTTGGTTGTGGTGAAGCTTTGATTAAGGTACGCCATCCGTGTCTTGGAGATGATTATAAAACTATATATGTTGTAATAAATGAGCTGGATAATTTTTTTACTCTTGATAAATACAGTGCGAATGTAAATGTAGGTTCTACGGTTGAGTTTACATGTACGATATTAAATGCAAAGATTTCAGATTATGATGATGTTACCTGGAATGTTGCAGGATTTAATACTGATAAATATGGAAATAAAGTTGAAGTTGGAAGACTGCTTTCCAAAAAAGGACGGACCTGTACATTATATGGATTGAATGACGGTATATGTACTGTAACTGCTTATTATTATGGTAATGTAGTTCAGTGTGAAGTAAACGTTAATGCTGACAGGGTATTTCGTATTAATGGAGCGACTTCTGTAAAGATGTTCCCGGATGTAAGGGATGATAATTACATAGATGTTTCTTATATTTTACGACCTTCTTCGAACGTACCGTTATGGTCTGTACAGAATATTGACAAACCTTCTGATGTAACTGTTTTAAGCGTTGAAGAAGTTACGGGAGAACAGAAAATAAGGCTCCGTCCAAACGGAGTAGAAGGTAGATGCAGCGTTTCCGGATTTGCGGTTGGAATAGGGCAGGTTAGTATCAATGTAGACGTAAGGTTCGATCCTGAGCTTCGCCTTAATGAAGAAGTAAAAAATGTTCTGATCAAAATGGAAGAAGGTGGAGAAAATGAGAAGGAATTTACATTTTACTCATATCCGGCCATATATTATGTAGGAGTAAATAAGAGCGGCCCTTATTCTGATTATGTATCAGTTTATATAGATAAATCTGAATTAATCGGAGACTACTTACAGGGTAAAGTTCATGTAAAGGTTAACAAAGAGTTTCCTGTAAATGGTTGTATCGTAACATTGCAGCAGTATACTTCTTCTTCTCTGTCAGACAGTTCACAAGTAAATTCTCAAAACTCAAAATTGTCATTCAGTGTCAGCGGCTATTATGAAGATTCTGGGTTTTATTTGGGATATACAAAGGGTAGGGGAAACTTTATAAATTTAGGGAAAACTTATAATGTTAATAATAATTTTATAGATGATAATAATAATACGTATTATAAATTTTATGATACGAATATGAAAAACAGTGAAATAAAACCTCTTGAGCTTGCTGATTGTGAAAAACATTATTTTGTATTAAAAAACCGTCATGCAAACAGTTTCATGAAAGATTTGAAAGTTAATATTATAAGTGAAGAAGCTCAGCTAGAAATTATTGATCCTGATTTATTAAAGTTAATTAATAATAATGATACTTACAGGGAAAACATTGAAACATTTTCGCAGCAGAACTTTCCTAAAGTATCAAAATTGGAATCAAAGTCAGACGGTTCATTTGTTTTTGATATTGATACAGGTAATGAAGGAACTGATTATGGAATAGACTGGAATATAATGGAAAATAAAAATATTGATGTAAAAAAATCACATTATTTTAATTCAAATAAAATTAAGTTAAAGAATTTATATTTTAGGGGAGTTCAATCAGGTAAACTTTTAAATTTAAAAGATTGCATATTTGAAGAAAAAGTAACTGAAAGATATACAATTAAATATTTTTATCATACAAGTGAACAAATTGTTTATGTATATTCCAGTCTATTCCATAATCAGTTCCTTCATTACCTGTATCA
>JAILKS010000022.1 GCA_024693715.1 Treponema sp.
GGATTGTGAGAGTTCAAGCTCCATGCTTCAATTCCCTTTGCCTGAAGAGGTGCAATTGTTTTTGGATGAAGAACTTTGGAACCAAAGAATGAAAGCTCCATTGCTTCTTCATAAGACATATCGTCTACGAGGATTGCGTCTTTTACAACGCGAGGGTCTGCAGTATAAACACCGTCAACATCAGTCCAGAACTCAACGCGCTTTGAACGGAGTGATGCACCGATAATTGCAGCAGAAAAGTCTGAACCGTTGCGGCCGAGTAAGCCCATAACAGGCTTTGTTCCACTTCCGCCGCTCCATGTACAGATAAAGCCCGGGAACAAAAGAATGCGTGTCTGACTAGGACTTGCACCATCACGGAAAGGAGCACAGGCTTCGTTACAAGCAGAATAATCAGCTTCACCCTCTTTCTGGTTACCGGTTGTAAATACAAATTTGCGGGAATCAAGGAAAATTACGCTCTGCTTTTTTGCAAGAAGAACGTTTTCCATTATTGGGGCAGAAAGAAGCTCTCCCATCCCCATAATGCGGCAATGAACTGTATCAGGACATTCACCAAAAGAAACACAGCCAGCCAGAAGCTTTTCAAGTTCAACGAAGGATGGCTCAAGTCTTGCCATTACCTTTTCGGCATCAAAACCATTCTGCTTTGATTGAAGTTCAAGACAGATTTCATTGTGAGTATTACGAATGTCTGTTACGTAATTTGAACCAGAGATACCGGAAACAGTTGCTTCTATTGCAGACTGAAGGGTATTTGAGATGCCTGCTACTGCGCTGACAACAACACTAAGACGGTCTTCTTTTGCACGATTGATAATAATATCAGCAGAAGACAAGATGCGGCGGGCATTCGCCATTGACGTGCCGCCAAATTTTAATGTAATCATAAAAACCACCTTGCCAAAGTCCGAAGTTTCCCCAATATTCTGGGCGAGCACCTTTCGGGTCGGAAATCAGCTATGTAATAATATGTACCTATATAATATTAAATTGTACGAGGAATTACAATCATATATTTCAAAATCTCTTTTTACATGACCTCAAAGGTCAGTTTTAAATCTTCAAAAATAAGAGGAGATGGTGTATTACCTTTATCGAAAAACATTTCAAACCGTCCGTAGCTTGAACTGTCTATAGGCCTGTAAAATTCATAAACATTCGAATAACTGAAATATGTATTTTCAGGAATATAATCATCACACATCCTAAGCGACCAGTAATCTTTATTATCCGGATTTTTGAAAACAACATCGTCCCATTCACCGGCGCACATATTTATAAAATCAGGATGCATCCAGTTGATGCCTGTATCAGATTTTCCGCTTACCGTAAATTTAATTTTTGTTCCTGCAGGAAACAGATGATTTTCATCAAATATATCAGTCATATCCATATACAAAGGAAAATTATATTCATTTTCATTTCCCCATACATTTTTATTTATTACAAGATTTTTATATTCCAGAGTTTTTGTATATCCTTTTGGAATTTCTTTTATCTGAACTGTAGAATTAAGCGATATGACTTTAAGCTTTACGACAAAATCAGTCATTACTAAAGGCTCATCAAGAACACTGTGCATATAACCTATATTAATTACAGAATTACTTGTATTAACAACATCCCTATCAAGTACAAATGTCTTTTTTGATTTAAATGGAACATTTTTCCGCACGCCTTCTCCTCTTCCAGGAATTACAGAAAACCACGGATGAGCTCTTGTCCATTCTTCCTCTCCGGTTGAAAGCTGAACAAAAAGCTCCTTAACATTTTTACTTGAAATGCCGCTTAATTCTATTTGAACGACAGCCCCGGAAGGAATCATCCTGTATTTTTCAGTTACATCCGCACTGCAGATATTTACAGCATAATTATAATCATATTCTCCGTTCTCGGGATTTCTCCACCAGCCCGAATGATTAAAGCCTATAGATTTATTCGAAACTGTTTTTTCTATTCCTTCCTTAACAGGCTCTGTCGGTCTTGAAGGCATGATTTTTTCTGCCGCCAGCGGTTTGTCAGCATCAAGTTCCAGAAGTTTACCGGCAGAAATAACAACCGGTTCCGACACGTCATTTTTCGAAGTCTGCTCAACCACTTCTACCCGACCGCTCAATACTTCAACCGTAACATTTCTTTCTTCCTTCTGTTCATCACTTGTCCAGTTGTCGTTATTTTCCGGCAATGCAAATTTGACCTGAGAATCTTTAGAAACACTGACAGATGTTTTTCCGGAATTAATTACAAGCTCATGTTCAGCAGAAGCAGTTTCAACAAAAATTTCACCGCCTATAAAATTTATTGAACGTTTGTCATTTGATTTAAAAATCTGAATCATGGACTTTTCATGAAGCTCAATCTTGATTCCTGTATCTAAAAATTCAGTGTACGCCTCAGAATTTCTTGCAGTCCTGATTCTATCACCGTCATAAACATCGCTGGAATCTGTAAGAACTTCCCATATATCATTATCTATAAATTTTCGCTGTGCCGTATTTTTCCTAAAATAAATTTTTGCGACAGGCTCTTCACTAAGCTTTACCGTAAAGGAATTCATATCCTTATAAAAAACATAAAACATAAAAAGCGACGCAAGAGAAAAAAAGATAAAGATAAAATAATCGATCTTATTAAGCCTGTATGCTGTATTTTTTTTCTTCATCATCTGTATTTACCTTTGATAAATCCGGTTCTGTAGTACCGATTATCCTGCGAACTTCTTCAATTGTATCTGGTCTGTCGCGTCCGGAAAGATTGATAACGGCATACATTTTTATTTCATCTGCTTTTCCCTTTACATGAACACCAGGCATCTGCTGTACAATGATTTTATCTTTTATAAGATTATAAGTATTTTCTGTAATTAAAATGTCAGTTGCAAAAGGTTTATTCAACGCTTCTGTACGGCTTGCAAGATTAACCGCATCACCAATTACAGTATATTCCATTCGTTCTTCAGAACCAATCTGTCCTGCGACAACAGTTCCTGTGTTTATTCCGCAACCGATTCTTACAGGAGCAAGTCCCTTTTGTGAACGCTCCATATTGAACTTATAAAGTGCAACCCTCATCATAAGCGCGGCAGTAACAGCATTCAATGCATCATCAGTAGGAGTTCCGCTTGATTCAGGCGCACCCCATACTGCCATAACGGCATCTCCGATATATTTATCAACAACACCACCGGTTTTATTTACACACGAAACCATTTTGGTCATGTATTCATTTAAAAACTCAACGACCTCTTTAGGCTGCATTTTTTCTGACATCGCAGTAAAAGAACGTATATCTGAGAAAAAGATTGTAACCTCACGGTTTTCACCACCTAAAGTCAGTTCACCGCTTGCAGCCTTTTGAGCGATTGTTTTATTTGTAAATTTACTGAAGGAAGTCATTAACTTTTCACGTTCTGCAAGACCTTTTCCCATTTGCACGAAGGATGTAGTCAATAAACCGATTTCATCATGTGTATGAGGCTTAATGTCCAGTTCAAATTCACCCCGCTCTATTTGTGCAGACGCTCCGACAAGCTCCTTTATAGGATTAGTAATATTGTTACTGAAAATTCTTATAAGGATGATTGCCATAAAAAAAACTGCAAGAGAAAAAAGAATAATTCTGTTTGTCGTACGATTGATTACCGCATAAACAGATTTTTCTGAAACTGACGTAATTACAAAAAGATTATCAGATATCTGATTGACAGCTGTAATTATACCATCATCTTCATTCTGAGTGTTGGTGTCCTTTTCATTTTTCAAAAGAGTCTGAATATTAGATTTTACAGCATCACTGCATTCCTTCTGCTGAGAATCATAATCAGGATTTATAAGGATTTTTCCGTTTTTATCTGCAAGCATTGTCGCGTTATTAGAACCTGTACTCATAAGCTCACAGAAAAAATGAACGTCAAAGCCAACTGCAGCCTTCTTTATATCATTTTCGAAACCATAACTGAAAATCAAAACGACGGATGGAATTCCAAAAACATCTGATGAATTATAATATTCTGTTCCTGAAATATTTTTAGATAAATTGACAAAATTTCTGACATCGTTCTCGTAAATGACTGCTTCGGGATTAAACAAAAAACCGGTAGCTTCTGTCGCTATAAAAAGGATGTCCGGATTTGAACGGAAAAAGGAAGTTTTTAATTGATTTTTTTCATTATCCTTCTGTAAAAAAGAAAGGGCCTGAAAAAAAACATAAGAATTACGCTTTATATTTTCAAACTGCGACTGAATTGTCTGGGCTGTTCTACCATTAATTGCATGATTATTCTGCTCTGCATTTATTCTGTCATCATTTCGAATGAGCGTTGAAACAAGTGTTGTAGAAACTCCAAGAACAAGAATAATTAAAAAGGAAAAAAGCAGGATTTGTTTAAGACTTATAGGAAATTTTATTTTCATACAACTTTCTCCTCAATACTTTTGATAAATTTATTTTAAGGCTATTTTAAAATATTATCAAGTTTTCCTAATTCCATCGGTTCAATTCCACGGTCCTTGAGTTTTTTGAGGACAAAAGCATTATCCGGGATAGTCTTAAAAACTGCGAATGCCTTTTCACCCGAAGGAAGATGACCTGTTATTCTTTCACTTACAATCCCGCCGTTTGCATATATTTTTTTTACAAGCTCAAGTGCAAAATCTACGTCATGAAAAATCTTACGGTCAAATTCAAAACGGCACTGAGAAACAGTTTTAAAACGAGGCATCGGTGATTTTTTATTGTACAGGCGTTTGATTTTTTCCATGATCTCCCTGCGATATTCACGTTCTGCCGCCTGCTCAAGAATCTGTTCATTGGAAACAAAACAATCCTTGTATTCTGTCATAATCTGTTCAACATTTTTTCCGATTTTTTCACATTCAGCTTTTAAACAGAGCATCGTAATTATTGCATCATCAACAGATTTATGCGTCTGATAAGATGAAATATCTATTCCAAATTCCTTTGCCCATTCCGAAAGCTTCTGACGCTTTTCATATTTTCTTTCAAGATAACGTTCCAAATCAAAAGCACGAAACTGAATATATTCCTGATTATATCTTTCACATGCATTATTTACAAAACCGACATCATTTCCGACTGCAAAGCCTGCAATATACCGATTACCGGTTGTAAGAAGCTTTTTAATGTTTTTATGATAGCTTACCCAATTCGGTTTAATTCTGAAATAATCCTTTGAATAAGCAAGCTTACATTCACCTTTACCGCTGAAAAGATACCAGTCAAATTCACATTCAGGATTAATTACAACATCTTCACTTTCTATAATATTCAAATCATCGTCCGCAATGACATAACCAAACGAACAGATTTTTCCTATTCCTTCAAAAGTATTTGCACATTCACAGTCAAAAAAAACAAAGCTTTTATGATTCATATTATTTTATTTCACCGGCACACTTCTTTAAATCTGCATAAAAATCCGGATATTTTTTTTCTATAAATACAGGTCGACCATTTTCATCGATAAAGCAATGAGTACTTTTTGCGGTAAAAACAACTTCACCGTGTACACTGAATTCATAATTAAATGTCAGCTTTAGTGCAGAAAGCTTTTCAACAGTAACCAGAACCTCAACTAAATCAGGAAATGTAGTAGGCTTTTTAAATGTACATTCAATTGAAGTTACAGGAGAAGCAATGCCTTCATTTTCAAGTTTAATAAAGCTCCAGCCAAGCTGATCAAGAAAATCTATTCGTGCTTCTTCCATAATGCGGACATAATTCGAGTGATGAGTTATTCCCATCTTATCTGTTTCATAATAATTTATTTTATGTCCATATTTTTTCATAAATAACTTCCCTATTAATTTACGCCTGTAACTTCAAGATTTGCAATCTTATTTGCCCTGTAGGGTTGCAGCCATTCTACATCACCGTCAAGATGTATCGGATATGCTCTTTCTTCTTCATCACAAAGTCTTAAATATACAATATATTTTCCATTAACAATATAATTCTTTACGTTTATATCAAACTGAATTTTTCTGTCGCTTCCCTTAAATTTTCTATCCAAAATTCTCGTTTCAATCGGTTCCATAAAGTCTTCTTGACCCTCATCAAAAATACCAAATACCATTTCTTTTTCCCTATGATATGGCATATCAGCAAAACCAATATTTTCAAGTTCAAGATTTACTTTAATTATTCCATCTTTAAATACAACATTATCATCCTTATGCTTAACTACATATCTGTATCCCATATGCTTTAACATATACTTAAAAATTGAATCCCCGTTACAATAATCCGTTGTTTTTCCATCAAGGGCCGATAAAACATTTGCATTCCAGCCTATGTTCAAAAACGAAAGATGAACGTTACGCAGCTGTTCATCACTGTTTGAAAGTGAATAGCAGCCTATTAATTCACCACCATAAGGAGTATGATTTGTAAAGGCATCTAAAAAAGCTATTTCATCATTTCGATTATCTCCACTATGAATTCTAAAGGTGCCTTCATCACTTTTGCTGGAAAGATAACCGTCATTATAAAGACCAAGCTTATAGAGTTTTGAACCAGGAATCGGCTGATAATTTTCCGGCACATCTTTTCCATTAAAGTCAATTCCTTCCATATATTTTAAATAATTATATATAAACATTGGCTGTCGGACTAAGAATGGAACGTCACAACTTTCAAGCTCTGTAAGAAACTTTTCCATCAAAAGAACAATATATCCCTGTTTTACTTCAGTTTCACCAGATGGTATATGAGCCTGTTTTCCCGGCGAAATTGTGTTAAGATATGCATTAAATTTATCTATAGACAAAGAATTTTCTGCAAAAGGAGTTGTATGCATTTCTCCCCAGGGACCAAGCATTCCGCATTCAACAGCAGTAATCATATTTGTTGTATTTTTTATAAATTCACAAATATCAGTCACATGAGAAAGAACCTTTGAAAAATCATCAGGCTCAACATTTTTTTTATTTCCCTTATATCCTTTATCATAAGAAAAACGAACAATAGCAGTCTGTCCATTATCATAAAGTCTACCCATTAAAGAGTGAAGACCGGTTCCTACTTCATTATTTTCGTAAAGCTCTATATGATCTTTATCTTTAAACTCACTTATGTCTACTTTAAGATGGATGAGATTAAACTTTGCATGTTTATCAAAATTACCTTCTTCATCAAGTAATGTACCCTTGCCAAAACTTGCTGTGACCGCTCCATTTGCCTGAATAAAAATTGTTTCTGAACTGTAAAAACCCATATCAGGATTATACAAAACGCTTAAATCTGAACTTGAAACTGCATCCTCCAGAGATAAAAGCTCCGGAAGAAAATCTTCTCCAGATGTTTTTTGTCCTTCATGTTTCTGATTTGCAGTACAACCAATAAATAAAACAAATAAAAAAATAATACTAATTTTTTTCATGATATAAATATATCATACATTTTTCGTTTATACTAGATTTTTATTTAAACCTTCGGAATTCTTTTTACTTGTAGGTCTATGAGTTTTTCGTTATATTATAGTCATGTTGTTAGACGTTAAAAACTTAAATTCAGGACTTGAGGATGGAAAACAGATTCTCAACGACCTGAATATACAGATTGGACAGGGAGAAATCCATGCACTTATGGGACCAAACGGAGCCGGAAAATCTTCGCTTGGAAATACACTTATGGGTAACCCTGTTTATAAAATTACCGGCGGTAAAATTGTTTTTAAGGATACCGACATAACAGAAGAAAGTGCCGACAAACGCGCACGCCTTGGAATGTTTATGTCGTTCCAGCAGCCGCTCGAAATCCCGGGTATTTCGCTCGAAGCATTCATCCGTTCTGCAATTCAGCAGATTACAGGCGAACATGTAAAGCTTTTCCATTTTCAGAAGGAACTCCAGCGCTGTATGGAGCTGCTCGATATGAAGCCTGAATATGCCAAGCGTGACCTTAACGTAGGTTTTTCCGGTGGGGAGCGCAAAAAGGCAGAAATCCTTCAGCTGCTTATGCTAAAGCCTGCCTTTGCAATTCTTGATGAAACAGACTCCGGTCTTGATGTTGATGCAGTCCGCGTCGTAACAAAAGGAATTGCCGAATACCGTAAGCTTACAAACGGATCTCTTCTTATAATTACACATACAACAAAGCTTTTGGAAGGCCTGAACATTGATAAAACTCATGTCATTGTGAAGGGGCATATTGTTAAGACAGGGGATGGTTCTTTATTCAAGGAGATTAACCAGAAGGGATTTGAGGAGTTTATTAGATAGGTTACAGGTGCCAGGTTCCAGGTTATAGGAGGGGAAAGCCTTCCCCTCGGCCGCACTGCGTTGCGTCCTACCCCTTCTCCTAGGGGCAAGCCCCTAAAACCCCTGGAACCTAAAACCTACTGAGCCAAAGGCGAGACTATGGAAGACAAAATACAGATAGACGATATAAACAGAGAATTCTATGATTTCCGCTATGAAGAGACAGAAGAAAACACCTTCCGTCTTGAATCTGGTTTAACTCCGGAAATCGTTCAGAAAATCTCTGAAGAAAAAGGCGACCCCCAGTGGATGCGTGAGTTCCGCTTAAAGTCGCTCGAAACATATAACCAGCTGCGCGTTCCAAAGTGGGGTCCTTCAATCGAAGGCCTTCATATAGAAGACATTGCCACTTATGTACGCCCAAAAACTCAGATGAGCGGCAAATGGGAAGACGTTCCTAATGACATCAAAGAAACCTTTGAAAAGCTGGGAATCCCGGAAGCAGAACGAAAGTCTCTGGCAGGCGTTGGTGCCCAGTACGACAGTGAACTTGTTTACCACAATGTTCAGGAAGAAGTTGCAAAGCAGGGCGTTATTTACCTTGGCTTTGAAGATGCTTTGAAGTCGCCTGAATGGGGCCCGATGGTAAAAGAATATTTTATGACCCTCATTACTCCCCGCGACCACAAGTTTGCAGCACTTCATGGCGCTGTATGGTCGGGAGGTAGTTTCGTATATGTTCCAAAAGGCGTTCATCTTTCCTTCCCTCTTCAGTCATATTTCCGTTTAAATGCTCGTGGAGCCGGACAGTTTGAACACACACTTATCATCGTAGACGAAGGCGCAGACCTGCATTTTATCGAAGGCTGTTCCGCACCAAAATATAACGAAGCAAACTTACACGCCGGTGCAGTTGAACTTTTTGTAAAAAAAGGCGCCCACCTGCGCTACTCTACTATAGAAAACTGGTCTAAGAATATGTATAACCTGAACACCAAGCGTGCCAGAGTAGAAGAAGACGCTGCAATCGAATGGGTAAGCGGCTCCTTTGGTTCCCATATTTCTTATCTCTATCCGGAAAGTGATCTTGTTGGCCGCTGTGCAAAATCTGAGTTCACAGGAATTACCTTTGCAGGGGCTGGTCAAAGTCTGGATACCGGTGCAAAAATGGTTCACCTGGCTCCGGATACAACAAGCCTTATTTCTACAAAGTCCATTTCCAAGGGCGGCGGCGTAAGCATTTACCGTTCTGCAGTTTATATAGATAAAAATGCTAAGGGAAGTAAAACAAGCGTTTCCTGCGAAAGCCTTATGCTTGATGACATAAGCCGCAGTGACACAATTCCTGCAATGGTAATAAAAACCGACGAATGTGATGTCGGCCATGAAGCAAAAATCGGACGCATTTCAAACGATGCAATTTTCTATCTTATGTCGCGCGGAATCCCCGAAGACGATGCCCGCAGCATGATTGTAAGCGGATTCGCAAACCCGGTAAGTAAAGAGCTCCCTCTTGAATACGCCGTCGAGATGAATAATTTAATAAAGCTGGAGATGAAGGGTTCTATGTGAGTAAGGCCGCTGGCGGCCGGTGATTAATAGCAAAGCGTTAAAAAAATTGCGAATGCAATTTTTAGCTTTACCATATTGAGAGGTACTAATGTCAAATACTATAAATCTAAATCCAATTCCATACCTTACATGGACTTGGCTCAAATTAAACAGCGATAAAGTAACTTACGATTTTTCTATAAATCAGAATGACGGTGAAGTAACTCAGCTTCCTGATGGCGTAGAAATCACAGAAGGCAAACTTGTAAAGACAGAACTTCCTGAACCCGAATTCTCTATCGGTAAAGAAGCTGCTTCTCTCATCTGCGATGCTTCAAAAGGAAAAATTTATACATTTACAAAAACAAATGAAGATTCTAAGCCACTTATTATACGAGTGAATGCAGAATCGAACAGTGCTACTTATAATATTATTCATGCAAAAGCTGGAACAACCTGCCGCGTGATTATGGTGTATAAAGGTCAGGCAGCGCTCTGTGGTGTTGTTACAAAAATCTATGCAGAAGAAGGCGCAGAGGTTCAGCTGGCAAAAGTTCAGCTTTGTGACAAATCTGTAAATCAGATTGATGATACTGCTGTTGTTTGCGGCGACCGTGCAAAGGTAAGCTTTATTCAGATTGAACTTGGAGGCTCGCACATAGACGCAGGCTTCCACGCAACACTTGAAGGTTATGAATCAAAGTTTGTTTCTGACACAGCATATATCTGCCAGGGCACACAATATCTGGACATGAATCAGGTTGTAGTTCACACAGGAAAGAAAACTGACTGCAATATGAAAACAGACGGAACTGTAAAGGACGACACAAGCAAAACCTACCGCGGAACAATCGATATGCGCAAGGGCTGCTCAGGTTCAACAGGAAACGAAATGGAGACAACTCTCCTGCTCTCTCCTCAAGCTGTTGTAAAAGCCGCACCAATCATTCTTTGTGGCGAAGACGATATTTCCGCAGAGCATGGTTCAACAATAGGAAAGCTTTCTCCGGAAATGTTGTTCTACATGAACACCCGCAGAATTGACCAGGCGACTGCAGAAGAACTTCTGACTCAGGCAAAAATCAGCGCTGCAGCTGCAAACATTCCTGATCAGGCTGTTCAAAACGAGATTCTGGATTTTTTGAATTAATCTTTTCTTAATAACCTAGCTTTCTATCTACAAGATATGTAAGAGGCTTCCCTTCTGTAAAATTCTTGAGGTCAGTAAGGAACATCTGAACATTTTTATCTCTTGTATGAGCCAGAGTCATATTTCCTGCAACATGTGGAGTAATCAAAAGATTTTTTGTTTTCCAAAGTCTGTGTCCTTGAGGCAGAGGCTCTGTCTGGAAAACATCAAGGGCTGCACCTGCTATCTGGCCCTTGTCCAAAGCATCGGCAAGTGCATCTTCATCAATTGCAGAGCCACGACCAACATTTACAATGTAGGCGCCTTGTGGAAGAAGAGCAAGTCGTTCGCGCGAAAGGATGCCGCGTGTTTCCGGAGTGGAAGGAAGACTCATTGCAAGAAGATCTGTCTCCGGCAGAATGCTGTCCAGCTCGCTTACAGGAAGAACTTTATCATAAACAGTAGAGCTGCTTTTTCCGCTGCGGCAAACTCCAATGATGCTTTCCGGTTCAAAGGCACGGGCGCGGGTAGCAAAGGTTGTACCGATGTCTCCTGTTCCAAGAACTGTGATTCTGCAATCCTTGAGCGAGCGCTGAGGACGAGGTTTAAGCCACTGTCCGTTACGTGTTTCTTCAAGAAATTCATTCAGGCGGCGCATCATTACGAGAGAAGTTGCAATCATATGTTCTGCAATTGAAACTCCATAAGCACCTGCTGCATTTGTCAAAAGACAATCTTCATTTGCAAAATATCCTGGTGTCATTAGGGAATCTACTCCCGCCCAGGGAACACAAAGCCATTTAAGCTTTTTGCTTGTTTTGACAATTGAAGGAGCAAAACCATAAATAATGTCTGCGTCAAAATTTAACTGAGGGATTTCTGATTCTGCGGTGTAAAAAAATACTTCGTGGCTAAGCGCTGTGGCAGCCGATTTAATCTGGTTCAGATGCTTTTGTTCAAGCATATTGTTGATAACTAGAATTTTCATAATACAAGTATAGCCGATAGTTTTAAAAAAAATTGTATGAAAATCTTATTTTTTATCCAACAAAAATACAGTTTTTTCGACTATAATAATGTAATCGATTACATAGTTGTAAAAATGTTTTCAAAAAGTGGAGCCGGTGGTGGAAAATTTTATCACAGACGAATTGATGGAAAAGACTTTTCTCTTTTGCTGGAAGAAAATTTCGGACAAAGAAGATGCAAAGGATGTGGCGCAGGAAATTCTTGTAGATGCCATGCTCGTGTTGCGAAGTGAAAAAAGGATTGAAAATTTCTACGGTCTTTACTGGCAGATTGCACATAACAAGGTTGTGGATTTTTACCGGAAAAAACGTCCTGTAAAAATCAGTCTTGATGATATGGAAAACAGTCTTCTTGGATTTGATAAATCAATTGGTGATTACATCAGACAGGAAGAACTTGATACTCTTTCAAAATCAATGACGCAGCTTGCGAATATTCACAGAGATATTCTTGTGCGCTACTACATCAAAAATCAAAGTGTTAAAGAAATTGCCGATGCACTCAAACTCCCGACGGGTACTGTAACAAGCCGCTTGTCCGATGCCCGTAAAAATCTTAAGGAGAATTTTGAGACTATGGAAAATCGGAATGAAAAAACTGATAAAGAAAAACGAAATCAGATTGTTGATTTTGAACTTGAATATTATGGTAATGCCAGTGATGCATGGATGGCTATTGTATCGCTGATAGACAAACAAATTCTTTTTTGTTGCCGCGAAAAAAGCCAGACATTTTCACAGCTTTCAAAACAGATTGAAGTGCCAAAGATTTATCTTGAAGACAGCATTCAAAAGCTTATAAAAGCAAATGTTTTGTTTGAAGAAAAGAAAGGAAAATATCTTACAGATTTTACTATTTTCCCAAAGTCTGTGATTCGTAAGGCGGGTGAAATTGAACGCGAAATAACTATAAAATTAAACTTGGCTGGGCGCTTCATGAAAATCTTAACAGATATGAAAGAAGATATTCTTAAGGAAGATTTTTATGGAAATGATTTTGACTGGGAATATCTTCTGCCATTTTTCATTATCCGTTCGGACAGAGAGTTTGGAATGAAAACAGGAGGAGACTATCTTCGCGAAAAATATGGTAAGGGACTTTCTGACAGATTCTGGAGAAACTTTTATCTTTCGGGGCAATATGAAGATGAACCGGAAAACGAAGTAAAGGCGGCTGCTCCGCTGATTGGTCCTGGCTATAATTATGAAAATTATAATATTTCCGGATATGGGCATATCGAAGTTCACGACACAATCAACACAATGCATTATGAAAAAGATGGCAAGGAATGCACGCTTGATCTTGAACGACTTGACTGGCTTAATGGAAGCAATGCCGCGCTTTATCTTGAGCTTATAAAAAATCCGCAAAAAGCACTTACACAAAAAGAAGAAGTGATTGCTGCAGATTTAATGAACAATGGAGTCCTTTCAAAAACTGCGAAGGGTTATAAAGGAAATATTCCTGTCATAAGTTTTGCGCTGTTAGATAAGTGGTGTAAAAGCTGGAAGGAAAAATTCAAAGACCTTTCAATTGAATATCATGATGAGCTTTATAAGGCGCAGGAAAAAGTTGTTCTGCCTTATATCCGTCATGATTTATTGTGGGCTTCGTTCTGGCATATTATTCCTGTTGGAAGCAGAAACAGACTTGATTCAATGTTGATGCAGTATGCAATTGATAATAAGCTGGTGCGTTTTGAAGAAGGCAAAAATGCATCTTGTGTTGCTATGGTTTTGTTGAAGGAGTAAGTTATGACTAACAAGCAGTTATCGTATGCACCTGCAGAATTCGATATTTCATATTGTGGATGGGCTTCTCCAGCTATGCGCGAGATGCATGGAATCTTCAGACAGCAGCTTGCTTTACTTTGTTATGATGAGGCAAAATCTGTAGCAGAACTTTCGGAAACATTACAGACTCCGCGCGAATATATTCTTGATGCGGTTGAAGCTTTTTGTAATCAAAAGATGATGAAAAAAGTGGATGGAAAATATCTAACACTTTTCCCGATGCTTCATCTTAAGAAAAAATATGAAGCCGGTGGTATGTGTTATAAGATTTTTCAGGAGCACGAGATTCCAAAAAAAATAAATGACATGCTTTTTTCAATCCGCGAAAAAATTGCAGCACTTGATTTTTATGGAAATGATTTTGAGCTTCCGTACCTCAACTGGTTTTTGTACAATGTTGCAAACAATTGTATTAGCACGGGAATACGTTCGTATTATTCAGATAAAACAGATGAAGTAATCATGGGCAATAATGACTGGCGAACTCACAATTATAATTTTTCGCTTTGTGCTTCTTATCATTATGCAGATGAAAATGTTCAGGATGACAAACTGGAAAAACGGATAGATATGATTTCAACTTGCTATAATCATTATAGAGAAGTTCAATATCTCAATGTTTTTGATTACAAACCATTCCCATGTAGTTTTGAAGAATCGGCATTGGGAACGCCAGCTTCATCTATGGGCAGGAATAATTATATTACCAGCAGCAATATGGATTTTTATCTGAAGCTTGTAAAAGGAATGCAGGGTGATTTTACAGAGGATGAAGAAAAGTATCTTGAAGAATTTGTAAAACATGGTGTTGTTGAAAAAACAGATTCTGGCTGTAAACCAAAGGTTCCTGTTTTTACAGAAGATGCTTTTAGTGAGCTTGAAAAGCTGATGGCCAGAGCTGTAATTCCAATTGTAAAGGAAATTGCAGAAGTTGCAGACAAAACAATTGAAGAGCTTCTGCTTCCGGAAATGCGGAATGTAAAGGAAAGAATAGATCAGTTTTATACCTTCTGGCTCTGCTATTTCCTAAGCCCGATTCAGGAGCTATACTGGTATGGAATGAATGTCGAAGGGCTCGAGATTCCAAAAGATTACAATGCTTCTGCGGCAGGGTTATATATTATCAGGTAAGGGTTATGACTATAAAAGAACTCCAACAGCTGATGTTCGAATATGAAGATAAAAAATATGGTGATTTCAGCGCAAAATTAATTCCGACTATGCCGAGGGAAAACTTTATTGGGATTCGCGCGCCTGAGTAAAAAAATATTTTGAAGCGAATAAAGAACGACCCTGTAATTCCGGAATTTCTTTCTACGCTGCCACATACTTATCATGAAGAAAATTGTCTGCACGTTGCGCTCATAAATAAGATAAAAGATTCTGATGAATGTGTGGCGGCGCTGGATATGTGAATATGATGACAGCATGGCTTTTTGCAGAAGCTCTTGCAAAACAATGGGACAGCGCAGTGAAGTTTATTGAAGGGCGACGGCTTGATGTCTGGACTCATAACAAGGCAATTCAAAAAGCGTGTGAAAGCTTTCGAGTGCCTGATGAAAGAAAAGAATATCTAAAATCGCTGAAAGTGAAAATCTAAAGTAATTATTTCAGTACTCGTTCCAGTTTTTCAATATACATTCTTTTTTATTTACATTTATGACCGCTTGCTGCTTCAAAATTATATTTTACGATTCCTAAATCAATCTTTGTCATAGGGCCACCCTTTGTTGTAATCACAGGTTCTCCATCTTTTAGACTGATTTTAAATTTCTGCTGATTAAGTGCGGTCGGTGCCAGGAGTGCTGCATCAAGTCCTTCTTTAAACCAGTCCGGTCTCTGCGATTCCTGAACATCACAAAGCTTTTCTACAGGTTTTGATTTATGAGCGGTCCCCTGATTTTCACCATAACCAAGCGAAATTACACAAAGAAGCTTTTCATCGGCAGCGATATTAACCTTACATTTTTTTCGACCAAAAGTTCCTGCAACCCAGCATGTATTTAAACCAAGCATCTGTGCTTCGAGAACAAGCTTTTGTCCGTAGTAACCCACAAGTTCATCAAGGTTTCCCATGGATTTTTTTCCTACCATGGCAAAATAATTATTTGCATTTTTGAATTTACCGTAATGAGCAAGAAAAGTATTAAAGCATTCTGTATCATCACAAACAAGCTGAATATTCAAACCACTCTGAGCGTTGCATTCTTTAACTAAAGCAGAAAGTTTTTCTTTTGCTTCTGCTTCCAGAGGTAAAACCTTATACTGTCTTACCGAATGTCTTTGTTTAATCGCTTCTTTAATTTCCATAAAATCCTCCTTTATCCAAGCAATACCTGTACTATTTTTTGATTAATCTGACTGTAAAGTTCATGATTAAGACCATGACCCGCATCAGGGTAAAAAGTTACGTTCATCTTATTTTCAATCAGTCTTTCTTTTCCGCCAAGTTTTTCAAAAGGATCTTCTTCACCAACAAGATAAATCAGCTTATCGCGGATAGAATCAACCTCTGTACTTGTGAATGCAATAACCTTATGATAACGCATTGCCATATTATTAAAACCACGCAACAGTCCCTTATAATGAGCCATAATCACCGGGTTATCTGTAAAGACATTATAATTTTTACCGCACATCTTTTTTATAAGCTTAGAAACATTTCTGTCAGTCGGGAAAAGCGCTTCGGGTAAAAATATTTTCATCATATTTTTCATTGCTGCAGCCTTTGCTTTTCTGGCATTCTTTTCATCAACTAACTCACTTGGAGCAGCGGCAGAAACCGTACTTGAAATGCTTATCCCTTTTAAAACCCTTTGAGGTCTTTTAAGAGTATAATACTGAACAAGATATCCGCCGTTAGAAACACCGGCTATAAACGCTTTGTCAATTTTCAGGCAGTCAAAAATCTGATCAATCCAGATAATATCATCAAAGCTTTCATTGTAATTTTCGTTCGGAACACTTTTACCCGGACCGCCGATTGTATCAATTGCATATATTTTAAAATGTCTGCTTAATTCCGATGCATTAAAAATCCACATCAAAGCAGAATCATCACCAACGCCATGAAAAAGAACAAGCACCGGTGAACCATCCTTTCCTGCTTCAATAATATGTGTAGTTCCGAAACTGGTTGGAATATCACGTTCTATAAAATCACACCCCCAGAGTTTTAAAAGTTCATCATAAGTCCGGAGGATAATATTTCCCTGTTTTTTACTTCGGTATTTTTTCATTATTTATACTATAACATCCGAAAAATCAAAAAACAAGATTTAAATAAATTTTTATCCTGCAACTGATAATAATTCTTTTAAAATAGTATGGTAAAACATTATAAAAAACAGTAAAATAGCACATAAACATATTAATTTGATAGGCAATAGGATAATCTATCAGCAGGATAAATAATGAATAAATACAGAAAAGATTTTCCTTTTTTCAAAGCAATAGACGAAAAATCTTCATTGGAAAACAAGGATTTAATATATTTTGACACAGCTGCCACTGCACAACGTCCTTTTATTGTGCTCAACGCAATGACTCACTTTTACGCTACCGAAAATGCAAACCCGCTTCGTGGACTCTACTCTCTTAGCGAACGCGCAACACTTGCCTATGAAAATGCACGTCAGACAGTTGCAAAATTCATAAATGCACAAAAAGCTGAAGAAATTATTTTTACAAGAAATGCATCTGAAAGTCTAAATCTTGTTGCTTACAGCTGGGGATTAAATCATCTTCAGCAGGGGGATGAAATCTGCGTAACTATAATGGAGCATCATTCAAACATTGTTCCATGGCAGATGGTCTGTCAGAAAACCGGAGCCAGGCTTGTATTCCTTGAATGTGATAAAGAAACAGGTATAATCAGCGATAAAGAAATTTCTGCTAAAATCACAGAGCGGACAAAAATTGTTTCTGTCGTTCACGTTTCGAATGTGCTTGGCGTAACAAACCCTGTAAAGAAAATCGGTCAGGCTGCACACGCAGTAGGCGCTGTCTTTATTGTAGACGGTGCACAGTCTGTCCCACACATGAAGGTTGATGTACAGGAAATCGACGCAGATTTTTTTGCAATAAGTGCACATAAACTTTGCGGTCCAATGGGAATAGGCGCCCTTTATGGAAAATACGAACTTCTAGACAAAATGGAACCTTTCCTTCGCGGTGGAGAAATGATTGAATACGTAACACGTGAAAAAGCAACCTGGGCAGAGATTCCTCATAAGTTTGAAGCCGGAACAGTAAGTGCAGGAGATGCTGTCGGTATGGCTGCTGCAATCCGCTATATTCAAAGCATCGGTTTAGATAATATAGAAAAACATGATTCCCTGCTTGCCTGCCGCATAATTGACGGAATGAAAAATATTCCTCACGTAAACATTATCGGGCCAAAGGACGGTAATAAACGATGCGGAATTATCACCTTCACAGTTGACGGTGTTCATCCTCATGATATAGCAACTCTTTTAAGCGAAGAACATATAGCCATCAGGGCAGGACATCACTGCGCACAGCCGCTTGGACAATATTTAGGTCAGACTGCCACGGCACGTGCGAGCCTGTACTTTTACAATACCGAAGATGAAACAGATATATTTTTGGAAAAATTATCACATCTGAGAGAATGGTCGGGATATAAGAATTGAGATTTATCGAGCGATAAAGGAGCAGCAAATGGACACAAAAGAACTCTACCGTGAAATACTAAACGAACACAATATAAACCCTACTCATAAAACACAAATGGATTCTCCTACCTTCTGTCTTGAAGGCGTAAACCCAAGCTGCGGCGATCAGATTACACTTCAGATGAAGCTTGACGAAAACAATGTAATCACAGATGCAAGCTTTACCGGAAGCGGATGTGCGATTTCACAGGCATCTGTAGATATGATGGCAGATTTAGTAATCGGTAAAACAAAGGATGAAGCACTGGAGCTTGCAGATATTTTTGACCGAATGATAAAAGACAAGATAACTGAAGAAGACCTTGAACGCCTTGATGAAGCGGCAGCCTTACAGGACATTTCTCACATGCCTGCACGCGTAAAATGTGCAATGCTCGGTTGGCGTACAATGAAGGAAATGCTTGGTGTAAAACAATAAATTACCTGAAAATCAGGACAGATTATACTATTGAACAAATCAATTATTTTTGCTATATTGAACAAAGTTGGTGCTTTAGCTCAGCTGGATTAGAGCAGTTGCCTTCTAAGCAACAGGTCGCTGGTTCGAGCCCAGCAAGCATCAATTCAGTCTGCCTCGTGGCAGGCTTTTTTTTTATATATTATTAATTATTTTCTGAGCCTGAATCGATTATTACCGTGCCAAGATAAACAATTTTTGAATACTGCTGCGTATAAGTTGTATCTCTTGCAACACTTACTGCAAACAAAGGAATATAATAATATCCGTTATAGCTTGTCGTTGAACTGTAATTGTAATCATCATCACCTTCAAGCGGAATCCCGTCATTATTTCCATCCCTTCCAAAATCAAACGTTCTGTTATTTTTTTCTCTGCATGGAATCAATTTTTTACCGCCAATAATTGACGAGCCTTCAATTTCAAGCTTTGCTTCATATTCAAGATAATTTGATAGTCTGATAACTACAATTCTATCCGCTCCATCTGCAGGAATTAAAAATTCATTTTTACTTTCTATTATTTTAAGCTTCTGATAACCATAATCACCACTTGTCGTCATTGTCATCATCTTTACTGCAGAATTATTACTGTATTCAGCGCTTTCCGAAAGATTAATTAACGTTGAACGTTCGCTTATCATTTCATTGTAATTATTATAGATTTTATAATAGACATCTGTTCCTAAAAGCTTAACTTCAGAATAGGTCACATTTTCTTTTGTTGTAAACGTAAAATCCTTGTGTACAAAATCCTGTATTGAATCATAATCAGTTATTTCAGGAAGATTCGAAACTGCATATGGCGGATAAATTACTTCGTACGTATCAAGTCCGCAGGAAAGAGTTAAAACAAAAAAACTTCCCGCAAAAAGCAATAAAAGAAAATTTTTAATTCTGCAGGAAGTTTTTTTCATAATTTTAAGGTCTGTTTTTTTTAGTTTATTTTATCGTCAGCTTTCATCTGTATGATAATTGTTTTAGCAAGCTCTGCCCATGAATCATCCGGCTGTTCGTCAACAAGTTCCTGTAAAACTTTGTTGGCTTCATCATAATTTCCAAGAGTATAAAGAACGCGTCCATAACTGAACTGTGCATGAGTCCTTAAAACAAAATCTTTAAATTCAACAGCCGATTTGTAATTTTCAGCAGCCTGATTAAGATCATTTTTCTGTTCATAACAAGTACCCATATTATAATATGCAACAGGTGCTGTATATGATTTTTTACCCTTAGAAACTACTTCATTATAATATTTTACTGCATCATCATAATTCTTTGAATTAAAAGCAATTTCTGCAGCAAGAAGATTTGCCCTTACTCCGATAATTCCACCCTTTGTCAAATAAGGATTCAATTTTTCCATTGCAGAATTCTTTCTTGCATTAAGCTCTGCATCTTCAAGACCAACTGCTTTATTTGTAAGTTCATAAGAAATTGTATCTATTGCAGTCAAAGCCTTCTTTGTTACCGAAGAATAGAATACTTCATAAGCAATAAATCCTACCAAACCAACAATAAGAATAATAAAAACTACAAGAAGACCTTTTCTGTTTTTTTCAAGAAAAGCGTTGAGTTTTGCACTTGTGGTCTTTTTTTCTGTGTTTTCTTTCATCTTTATAACCTCTATCAGTCACAAATTAATTCTTATTAATTTGCAATTCGTTTATTAATTTTATCACATAAGTGCGTTGTATTCCAAGCACCTTTGCTGTTTTTGTTTGATTCCAGTTGTTTGCCTCAAGAACTTTGGTGATGTAATCCCTCTTAAAACTGTCAACCGCATCCTTAAGTGTCATGTCAAGCTTTTCCATACTGTTTGTTCCCAAGGTTAAATCGGCACAATCAATAATTTTATTCTTACAGACAATAAAAGCATGCTGTATACAATTTATAAGCTCATCTGCATTACCTGCCCAGAAATTATCCTGTAAAGCCTGCAATGCTGTATTTGTAAATCCCTGAAGCTCCAGTCCGGAACCCTTATTAAATCTTTCCAGATAATAATTTGCAATAGGGATGATATCTTCTTTTCTATTTCTAAGTGGAATAAAATTAAGCTGAACATTTTTTAAATAGAAAAGTAAATCCCCATTCAAAACTTCTTTTAATTTATCCGGTGAATACTCAGTTGAACTTATTATCTGCAGATTAAGATTTTTCGAAAGGAATGACTTAACCGCATCCAGAAAAATAATCTGACTGGCATCTGTAAGCTCTTCTATATAATTCACAAAAAGAGTTGTCCTTGAATCAACCAAATCAAGCTGTGCATAAGATTGTAAAAGCTCATTGATTGTATTTTCATCAAAAGAACGGCAGTTTATTTCAACAAAATTCCTAAGATTTTTTGAACTCTTCAGATGAACACTCTGCGCAAACAGTTTTTTTCCGGTTCCCTTTTCACCGTAAAGACATACAGAAAAAGTCTTTTCAGAAACTGAATCTATCAACTGTTTAATCTCATTAACAAAGTTACTTACACCCGCAATCTCTGGAACTCTGCTGATTTTATTTGTTTTTTCTTCCAAGTATTACCTTTAGATTAAATAGACAAAACGCATTACACGTATAAAAACATGCAATGCGTTTATCTGGAAAACAATTAATATTATAAGATATTAATCTTACACATATTAGTCATTTTTCTTTGACTGCATCATATCAGCAAGTGTAAACGGACGGTCTGCATCGTTGCCTGAATCCATATACTGAGAGATTTCGTCACGCTGCTGTTTTCTCTTCAACTCACGTACAGATAAAGTAACCTTCTCTCTTGCAGTATTAACATCAACAACAAATACTTTGATTTTATCGCCGACCTTGTATTTTTCTACTGCCTGTTCGTAAGGAACATCCTTTTCTTCACTGAGATTAGCTTTGTTTACAAGACCCTCAATTCCATTAGGAGCTTTTACGAAAACTCCGAATTCTGTAATAGAAGTAATTTCTCCTTCCATTGTAGAACCAGGCTTGTATTCTTCAGCAAATGAAATCCAAGGATTATCTGTAAGCTGTTTAATTCCAACCTTTATTTTATGAGCTTCTGTATCACATTCAATAACTTTTACTTCGATTTCCTGATCTACAGACAATTCACTTCCAGGATGTTTTACTTTCTTTGTCCATGAAATATCTTCTGCATGTAAGAATGCGTCAATTCCTTCGTCAAGAGTAATGAATGCACCGATGTTAGTTACCTTTGCAACCTTACCCTTAACTACAGTACCAACCGGATATTTTTCAGCAATTGTATCCCATGGATTGGCTTTAGTCTGCTTGATTCCAAGTGAAACACGTCCAGCCTGAATATCATAGCCAAGAATCATTGCTTCAACTTCATCACCAACTGCAACCATATCACCTGGTTTATTAATTTTCTTTGTCCATGAGAATTCACTGATATGAACAAGACCTTCAATGCCTTTTTCAAGTTCAACAAAAGCACCGAATTCTGTAAGTTTAGTGATTTTTCCTTTTACAATGTCATTTACATGATACTTAGATTCAAAATGAACCCAAGGATCTTCTGTAAAATGTTTCAAAGAAAGATTAATTCTCTTTTCTTCAGGATCAAGACGAATTACCTTTAATTCAATTTCCTGACCTTTCTTAACAAAATCTTTAGGACGAGCAACATGTCCCCAGCTCATATCATTTATATGAAGAAGACCATCGAATCCGCCCAAATCAATGAAAGCACCAAAACTTGTAAAACTTTTTACAGTTCCCTTTACGCTGTCACCAATTTGTGTAGAAGCAAAAAATGCATCTCGTTTTTCGTTGATTGTTTCTTCAAGATATTTTCTTCTATTAACAACAGGATTAAGCTTACTGTCAGAGTATAAACGTTCGATATAGAACTTTGTTTTTACACCAACAAGCGATTCCGGTTTTTCTACCTTTTCAGCATCAGCCTGACTGATAGGAAGGAAAGCCATGCGATCTATACCAAGATCAACTTCGTATCCGCTTTTTACAACCTTAACAATCTTTCCATCAACCGGAGTCTTGTCCTTGTATGCCTGCTGAATTTCTTTCAAATAACGCTTTGAATCAGCTTTTTTCTTAGATAAAACAGGACCATTAGAATTATGACCTGTTAACAACGCCTGAACCTTATCCCCTTCCTTCGGCAGATCTTCTGCGAATTCCTCCACAGGGATTAAACCTTCTGACTTATCTCCAATATCAACATAAACATAGTCATTAGTAACCTGAACTACAGTTCCTTCTACTAAATTACCAGCTTCTGGTGCATTGAATCCTTTCAGAGATTCCTCTAATTGTGTCTGGAATTCACTCTTGGAGGTCTGAGTTTCTTCCTTTTCCACTTCCATTTCTTCCATTTTATAACCTTTTAAATTATGAAATTTGTTTTACTATTATCGCACAAACTTCTTCTATCGTCAAGTTAGAAGTATCAATATAAAGCGCATCTTTGGCAATCTTTAAAGAGCCTTCTTTTTTATTTTTGTCCATCTCATCACGTTTTTCTATGGAAGCTTTAATCTCTTCAAGAGTCATATTGCTGACTCCCTGTTCAAAACGACGTCGTGCGCGGACCTCAGCACTTGCATCAAGATAAACTTTAACATCTGCCTCAGGAAAAACAACAGTAGTCATATCACGTCCTTCGCAGACAATAGAAAGCGATTTTGTAATTTCACGCATAAGATCATTCACAAGATGACGGATTTCAACAATTGCACTAACCTGAGAAGCATTTGCAGTTACACGATCATCATGAAGATGCGCGGTTACATCAGTTCCATTTAAGATAAAATGTCCTTCTTTTGTATATTCAATTTTCTGTTTTCTACAAAAATCAAGAGTTGATTCTTCGTCCTTATAGTCAATTCCGGCATCTAAAACAGCCATTGTAAGGGTACGATAAAAACCTCCGCTGTTCAAAAAAGTGATGTTAAGTTTTTCAGAAAGCAGTTTTGCAATGGTACTTTTTCCTGTTCCTGCCGGTCCGTCAATTGCGATAATCATATTGTTCACCTCTCCTTCATTCTATATTATTACCAGGCCTTCTTCAACTCGTCATCATAAGTCTTTAATTCAAGACCAAGACGGCGTGCAAGCTCAAGATAAGAGGCATCGTAAAAAGAAAGGTTATAAGCTTCGGCAAGATCAAAAATACGGGCACGGATTTCTCCGTTGGCCTGAGGTTCTGTTACAATTGGCAGTTTCTGTAAATCATAAAGGATATCAAGGGCATCAGCCTTGGAAAGAGCATCTTTACCTTTGCGGGTTTTATATAGAATTACATTGTAAATTTCATACCAGAAAAGCTGAGGCACAAAAAGCTGTCCGTTATTCTGCAGAACATATTCTATATCAGAAATACAACCCGAAAATTCGTCATCGTAAAATCCGTTCAGGAGATAGGCTGCCATAAAAGATGTGTCAACCACAAAACAGGGAAAGGTATTAGTATTTTCTTCCGGCATTCTTAAGTTCCTTTATTGGAGCAGAAGACGTTGGTGCAAAACGTTTTGAACGCTCGACAATGCGCCTGTGAGCTTCAAGAGCTTCCTGATTTTGTGCAGTTTTTACTCCCTGAAGTACAGCAACCTGCTTACCGTTTTTTGAGATATTAAAGACAGCCCCTTCCTGAACTTTGCGGAGTAATTCTGCAAAATAAGTTTTTGCATCAAAAGAGCCTATTGTGTACATGTTTCCAAAGGTTGGAGAAAAATCAAAAGACATGAGCCTACCTCCTGCATTATTCTATTATAAAAGATAATACAGAAAGCAGGCCTTGTCAACCAGTTTTTCAGCTAGTTATTTTTTTTGCAAGAACAATTAAAACTGTTCAAAATAACGTATGTATTTAGAATCATAGCCGGTTCCGGAAACACGGGTATCACTTGTACGAGTCCAACTTATTGTATCATCGTTCTTTGAATAAATAAGTTTTATTCTTTCGTTCGTTCCCTGGGCAGTAATCTGGATTTCTGTACCTGTTTCATTAAACTCATAAATACCAAAAGTTTCCGTTTGCAAACATTCACCCCAAATATGTACATTTGTTTCATCAATAAATGTTATAAAAAATTGTAAATCGGAAATAAAATTAAAGTATTCTTCACGATCTCTCGCTGAATTATCAAAACGCGTCTGAATCTCTACTGTTCTATCTTCCCACCCATTTGAACTATCATATCCCAAATAATGATCTACATTTACAGTATATTCATAATTATTTTCTGAGCCTGTCCTTGTAATTGTAATGAAATAATTAAATTCTGATGAATCCATATCTTCTGTTACAACATTTTCTGAAATAATTCTATAATTTTGTATCTCTGAATAATCTTTTATACCATTTTCATAATAATCATTATAATATACTGATGAAACAAGCTTATAAGTCTTTTCTGATAATGGAGATTTTTGTACAGGGGAATTGCCATTTTTACAAGCTGAAAATAGACAACCTAAAACAATTGATGCAATTACTACGGTTAATTTTTTCATTTTTTACTCCTTAGTAATAATATTTTTAAATATTACAACTGTAATAAATTATAAATCAGGATAAATAATATTTCAACTTAAATATTTTATAAAACATGATATTTCAATTGTGATAAAAATAAGTATGGGTTTTTGGCAGAATGTTGAAGATGAATGTGAATATCTTGGTATAACCAGAAAAGAACTTGCAGAAAAGGCTGGATTTTCTGTACACACAATTTCAAATGGAATAAAGAGAGATGGTATGCCTGCTGCAGATCTGGCTTTAAGAATCTCAAAAGTATTAAATGTGCCTCTAGAAAAACTACTTGGTTTAAAAGATTCTGGCAAAACAAGCGCAATCATTGAATCGGAAAATCAAAAAAAAGATAAACAGTTATTTTCAAATTACTTACCTTTAGTAAAGAAAATTAATCAACTTGAAGAAGAATCAAAAAAAGCAGTTTTTACGATAATTGAAAAACTTAAATAAATCTTAACGGCTGCCTGCTAATTCCAAAAGACCTTTTACTTCTTTTTCCGTCAAATCCCGGAATTCACCGGGTCTTAAATCATCAAGATTTACATTACCTATTCGTACGCGGACAAGAGAACGGGTTCCAATGTTCTGACTTTCCAGCATTCGGCGGATTTCGCGGTTTTTACCTTCAATCAAAACTATACGGATTTTACGCGGTTTTAAGACTTCACAACGCAGGCATTTATAAAAAATATTATCTATGCGCACTCCGTGTTCCAGAAGTTTTGCTGTTTCTCCGCTTACATCCTGACTGGTTTCTACTATATATTCTTTTTCTATCTGACTACTTGGATGTGAAAACTTTGCAGCAAAATCTCCGTCGTTTGTGAATAAAATCATGCCCTTGGAATACATGTCCAGGCGGCCTACATTGTAAAGGCGTTCCTTATAACTGTCACGAAGAAGATCTGCTGCAACCTGGCGGCCTTTTTCGTCACTGGCGGAGCATACAAAACCTGCTGGTTTATTCAGCAGTACATAACATTTGCGCTGTTCCAGATGAACGGGTTTACCGTCTACACAAACCTTGTCGGTGTCGCTTACCTTTGTCCCAAGTTCTGTAACAACTGTTCCATTTACAGTTACGCGGCCATCTAAGATGATTTTTTCACATGCACGGCGGCTTGCTACTCCACAATGAGCAAGATAAACCTGTAATCTGATTTCATTTTTTTCGGATTGAGAATCCAAAGAATTAGCGGGCAAGTTCGAATCTCTCCTGTTCATCTTCATCAAGTTTTGGCAATTCAGAAATACTGTTAAGATGGAACAATTTCAAAAATTCTTTTGTAGTACCGAATAAAGTAGGTCTTCCGGGAACTTCTTTTTTCCCAACCTCACGAATAAGATTGCGGTCGAACAAAAGACGAACCATATTATCTACACTTACACCACGGATTGATTCTATTTCTGCACGTGTAATAGGCTGTTTATATGCAATTATCGAAAGTGTTTCCAGAGCTGATTTTGAAAGCCTGCCTTCTCTTTTAGAGCCATAAAATTCCTTAAGAACTTCCCAATATTCTTTTTTAGGAACAAGACACCAGCCGCCTGTAATCATTTCAAGTTCAAGTCCACTCTCATCAGCCGTATATTTTTCCTTCAAAAGTTCGATGCATCTTAAAACTACATCCTCTGCAAGCTGAGATTTATTTGAAAGTACTTTTTCCGAAAGCGGTTCACTTTCCAAAAATAAAACTGTTTCAATAAGAGCGGCTTCTTTCTTTAAATCCATAAAAAACTATAAAATCCTTAATTACTCGTTAATTCTTCTTTGTCAGGAACATAACCTTTATTATCTTCCCTTGCGCATATCTTTATATCACCAAACAGCTTATTTTGGAAGATGGTAATCATATTAAATTTCACTGCCTCAAGAATAGCCATAAATGCACAAATTACATCCATTTCATTACCGGGACGAGTAAGTAAATCTGTGAACATACATTGTTTTTTATCTTCAAGAATTTCATTCATCAAAGTAATTTTTTCATTTACAGATATTTCCTCGTACATATTCAAAATCTTTTCATTTGAATACTGACTCATTATCTGTTTGAAAATCGACTGCATCTGCTGAAGAAGTTCCCATGTATCAACTTCTTCCCACATTTCTTCAGAATCATCAAACGGAAGAACTCTCTGAATTTTCTTTCTTTCAAAGCTCCATTCAGAATCATCTTCCTGCTCTTCCATTAACAAAGATAATTTTTTAAACTTCTGATATTCAATCAATTTATCTACAAGTTCCTGTCTAGGATCTTCTTCGTCATCATCATCTTCACTAAATTCAACAGGAAGCAGCATCTTACTTTTCATGTGGATTAATTTTGCAGCCCAGATGTAAAACTCCGACAAATCGCCTAAATCAGTCTGAACAGCATAATCAAGATATTCAAGATATTGTTCCGTTATCTGTGCTATAGGAATATCATAAATATTTACCTTGCTTTCACGGATTAAATTCCAAAGCAAATCAAGAGGACCTTCAAACTCCCCAGCTTTATAGGCATGTTTTTCTTTTGTTACGACCTTTGTACTTTGTTCCATAAATCAACCTTAAGGACAAATCTTTTTTGCAGGAATAATTTTCTTAACCCCTTTTTTATCACTTTCTGAAAGTTTCTTAAGATATCTTTTAAACTTGTCCCTGTTTATAACATCGGCAGTTTTCTTTAAAACTTCAATACCTGGTATTAATACAAAAGCCCTTTCTGCAATTCTTAAATGAGGAATCTGTAAATCAGATTCATTTATTTCCAGATTACCAAAAAGTTCTATATCTATATCAAGAGTCCTCTGACCAAATCGTATTTCACTGGTACGATTACGACCGTATTTTGCTTCAATATCGTGTATTTTATCTAAAAGCTGATGAGGAGTCATTTCATCAGCAACAAAACCATAAACCGTCATATTTAAAAAATCTTTTTGATTTTCTACATACATAGCCTTAGTTTTATAAACTGATGAATACACTCCATCAAACAAAAAGGAAGCTAAGTCACGACATGCATTCTTCAGAATATCAAAAGAATCCATACCGTTAAAATCATTATTTGATCCAAGTCCTAACAAAACATTTTTCATTCTAAATTACTGTACCGGAACCTGACCTTCTACAGTCACTGCAGCCTTATCTTTATTTTCAGGACGCTCTTTAGGTTTTATAACCTGCCCCGGAAAAACTTCCGTTCTCAATTTTGTTTCAATCTGTTTTGCAAGTTCAGGATTTGACTCAATAAACGCAACAGCATTCTCTTTTCCCTGTCCAATCTTTGTCTCACCCATCGTATACCATGCACCACGTTTTTCAATAATACCATGCTTTACAGCAGAATCTATCAAACTGGCAGCTGCAGAAATTCCTTTTCCGAAATAAATATCTATTTCACATTTTCTAAAAGGAGGTGCAACCTTGTTCTTTACAACCTTAACTCTTACCCTGTTTCCCAGCGCCTCTTCTTCACCCTTTCCATCAATTGTCTCAACACGTCTAATGTCCAGACGAATCGATGAATAAAATTTCAAAGCCTGTCCACCGGTTGTAGTTTCAGGATTACCGAACATAACACCAATTTTCATTCGAATCTGATTAATAAAGATAACAATACAATTAGACTTACCGATTATTGCTGTTAATTTTCTCAAAGCCTGACTCATCAATCTTGCCTGCATTCCCATAACGGCATCACCCATTTCCCCTTCAATTTCTTTCTGAGGAGTAAGCGCCGCAACAGAGTCTACAACAACAACATCAACTGCTCCACTTCTAACAAGATTTTCAGTAATCTCCAGAGCCTGCTCTCCAGTATCAGGTTGAGACACCCACAATTCATCAATGTTTACACCAAGATTCTTCGCATACGTAGGATCCAAAGCATGTTCAGCATCAACAAATGCAGCAATACCACCTAATTTCTGTGCTTCCGCAATTGCATGCAAAGCCAGAGTTGTTTTACCGGAACTCTCAGGTCCATACATCTCAATAACTCGCCCTCTCGGATATCCTCCGATACCTAACGCCTCATCAAGTAATAAAGAACCCGAAGGAATTACTTCAATTCCAGAAGTATCGGTTTTATCACCGAGCTTCATCAAAGCACCCTGTCCAAATTGTTTTTCAATCTGAAGTCTGGCTGCTTCCAGTGCTTTCATTTTTTCCGAAACATCCATCGGATTAGAACCATTTAACGACATACTTAGCCACCTTCCTCCCAATATATAATATGGCTTCAAAAAGTAGTTTTCGGACCACTTTTTTAAAAAATTCTTTATTTTTTTTATTTCAACCCGTTTTTTACACTTTGATAGACTATTTTTCCTTTCAGATACACTTTATCTTCTTCCTGTTGAATTTTTGCAAGAATCTTCACAGGCTTATCTGTTTCAATATCAGGATTACCTTCAAAACGAACGTTTGCAATTCCGGTAAGTTTTTCACCAGTATCATAATCTACTAACAGCCGGCATCTGTAGGTTCCGTCATCATACATCGAAGCATCAGAAATTTTTCCGCCCCATACAACCCAGCAGTTCAGATAAAGCACAGGATCTTCATCAACCTGAACAAAAGAAGGACTGTCAGAAAGAGTATCAAAAGTAGGAGTTTCAAAATATGACATCAGAACAAGTGCTTTTTGTTTAATTGAAACAGCCGCATTCGAATTCAAAAGTCTATTAACTTCAATCTGAGCCGCATTATCCCGGTTTTCCTGAAAATAAGTCTGTGCTTTTTCATAGCTTTCTTTAATCTGACGGCTCGAAAGAATATATTTTACATTCTGCGTAGACAAATCAGTTTCCTGTGGTCTGGAAGCCTCATCTTTCGTTAAAGCAAGCTCAGACAAATCCTTTCTGAAAGCTTCAGGCTTTTTATTTTTCAATGGAAGACCAACTATAAAAAGAGTAAAAAGAATAAGTGCCGCAACCGGAATTACAACGCTTGCAACTCTGTCCGGATTTACGCCAAGAGGAGGATAAAACTGCTCGATTCTTCCAGTATCAACCCATCGGCAGATAGTATCATAATCACCACGAGCCCTGATAAACTCAAGCGCATCGTTCGCAATCTGATTGTTAGGCTCATTATCCTTAACTTCCATGTAATACTGAAGCGCCCGGTCTGTATCTCCGCGACGAAGATAAATCGCCGCCTGTCCTATTAAAAGTCTTGTATCAGTTATTTTAATCTTACGTGCAAGCGCATAATTTGTCACTGCAGAACCGACATCTCCGACATAAAGACACGCCGTTCCAAGACAAAAATAATATTCAAAACTGTCTTCATAGATTTCTGCTTTTGATTCAAGCAGCTTAAGCGCAGTCGAAAATTTTCTTCTGCGCATATAATTCCACGCCAGATTTACAACATCCATTCCCATAAATTATTTCTTCCGCAATATTTCGAGAACTGCATCCAGTTCTGCATTCAGTCTTATAATTTCATCTCTGTTTACATTATCACCGGAATCTTCCAGAGCTTCAATCTGAGCAAGCAGCCTCTGAATATATTCATTCGTTACCCTGTCAAAGCTGTTACTGTCCTTAGGTAAAACAGGAATATCCTCTTTTATTTCAGAAGATGGCTTTTCATTTGTTTTTGTATTTTTATCTGATGGTTTTGCAGTTTTACCTGATGAAGTTTTTGGAGCAGGTTTATTTACAAAATCCTCAGGAATATCCTGCTCGACAATATATTGTCCTGTAAGAGGATTATCACCTGTTGCAAAAGAAAGATAAAAAATCTCATCAAATGATTCATCTGTCGAAAGCTTATGCTTTGTCCACTGCGCTTCTACCGCAGAATTGTTGTAAGAAAGAACAGTATCAAAAGAACGCAGAACAGTAAGATCCGGTTCCCATCTAGAAGTATCAAGAGTTGAATAATTTGCGACTGCCACTAAAACAGGCTTTGTCGCTTCTGAACCGCAGAATAAGAACTGCATCGACACATTATCATTTTTTGAAACAAACCAGCTGTCCGGTGTAAACTGACGCAGGGCAATTTCATTTTTTACCGGAACCTTTGAAGCTGTATAAAAGTGATGTCTGTCCGTTTCGCCAAGAACTGTATCAAAAACAGCTTTTAACTCAAAATCATTTTTCTTATTTGAAGTATTAATCACAGAAGCAGTAACTTTAATTGAATCTATATCTGAATTATCAAGTGCACTGAAACAAGAAAATTTTATAAAAACAACCGCAATATTATCTGCATTGTATGCAAGCTCTACACCATCTGATGTTTTTCTTGCTGCAGTCTTTACCGTCGGATCTTCATTAAGCTTTATGATTCTTTTTCCAGCCTTAAGATAAAAAGATGTCGTAATATATTCATTTGCCTGTGAAAGAACAGGAATAGATTTATTATCTTCATTTACAACAAGAAGATTAAACGTTCCTTTTTTTGGCCGTACTTTTATTCTGATTAATCCGTAAGTAACATCTATATTTTTCGTTGACTGCTCTTCCCAGCCTGTAAAATTTTTCTTTTCTTCCGGCTGCTTTTCTTTTTTTGCTTTAGTATCTGCGGCCGGTTTTTCATTTTTCTTTGATTTGTCTGCTGCTGCTTTCTGAGCTTTTTCCTTTGCAGCCTTTTCTTTTTTTTCAAGCTTTTCGAGAGCCGCTTTTTCTTTTTCTGCCTTTTTACGCGCCTTTTCCTCAATTTTTGCTTTTTCTTTTTCTTCTTTTGTCATTTTTGCGTTGTACACATAAGTTTCAAAGGAAGATGATATTCTGCCGATTGAATTTAATTCCGAAGCGTCTGCATTAAAAACAAGCGTAAAAAAGATTAATATATAAACTAAAACAAACCTGCTTTTTTTCATATTTTTCCCCTTTATTATAATTCCCTGAATTCCACCTATTTCTGAGTCATATCCATTATCTGCCGTACAACCTTTGCCTTCTGCTTCAATTTTCGTACTGCATCTTCATTGTCTTTTTCTTTTTGAAGCGCTGCCTTTTCATTTTCAGATTCAACACGCTGATCTTCTGCCTCGCGTTTTTCGCGTTCTGCTTTAAGAAGAGCTATCTGATTTTCAAGCTCCTTTACCTGTTCTTCAAGCTCTCTGTTTCTCTGCTGTGCATCTGCAAGTCTGTCTCTGGTTGAACCGGCACCCTCTGCATTATAAAGCTTAAGCTGTCTTTCATAATCCTCTTTTGCTGCAAGATATTCTTCACCGGTCTGCTTAAGAAGATATAAAAGCTTTTCTTCACGTGAACGCTGTGCAATGCTTTCTATTCTGTACTGTGAAGCAGACACCTTTTCATTACCGGGAAACTGAACTATAATCCGCTCATAAATTGCTTCTGCCTCATCATATTTGTATCCGGCATTGAGTGATTCTGCGATATAAAACAATGCCGAAGGATAAAGTTCATTTTTTTCATTCTTGTGACAGAAATCACTTAAAATCATAATCGCATTTTCATAATCACCGAGAAGATATAAAAGCTTTCCCTTAAGATAAAGCACACGGTCTTTATAAAGAGAGCGTCTGTAGGTTTTTAAAAAATCATCACAGTCAGCAAGAGCACTTTTATTATCACCCGAATAGATTTCTGCGGTTATGAGCATATATTTTGCATCATCTGTATTATTTTCTGAATACTGAATTGCTTTTCGTAAAAGAATTACAGCAGATTCCCAGTCACCCCTTGAATAAGCTTCACATCCCTGCATAAAAGTATTCTGTCCTGTTGTAGAAGCAGCACACGGAAAAAAAGTCAAAAACAAGAGCGCTATTATTATACCTGTCTTAAATTTATTCATCATCACTCCCTTTTAATCAGTAATTCCAGTTAAGTGAACCATTAAAAAATGATGAACCGGAAACCACTACATCCGCTCCGGCATCAACAACAGATGAAAGAGTCTTTGAATTAACTCCTCCATCAACAGAAATTCTATATCCGTATTTTTTTTCTTCCCTTATCCGCTTTAATTCAGAGATTTTTTCAATGCATGAAGGAATTATCGTCTGTCCGCCCCAACCAGGATTTACGGTCATAACAAGGATGATGTCGGCATATTCCAAAAGCTCGGACAAGGCGCTCACTGGTGTTGAAGGACAAATTGCAATTCCTGCTTCTTTACCCTTTTCATGAATCATCTGAATAAGTCTGTGCGCATGAGCAGTTGCTTCAAGATGAAAAGTTACGCAATCGGCTCCGGCTTCGATAAAAGATTCAATCTGATTATCAGGATGCTTTACCATAAGATGAACATCAAAGAGAGTTTTCGTTAATTTTCTGATTGATTTTATTACAGGCTGACCATAAGTAATCTGAGGAACAAACTGACCGTCCATTACATCGATGTGGACAAAAGCTGATTTTTTTGAATCTATTAAACTTACTGCTTTTTCGAGATTTGAAAAATCTGCCGAAAGCAATGATGGAGCTAAAACCGGACTTTTCATACCATATATAATAATCGATTTTTCGGTTACTGTCCACAATTTTATAATATGATAAAAAAAATTACTTGACAGATTCTTCATTTAGGTATATATATTTTGTTCCATTTTTTCTATTTTTTCATAATTTTTATTGATTAAAATCACAATTTCTTTTATAGTGAAATAAGGCGCTATGGAAATTCAGACTGAAAATGGCTTAAAAGAAGTTCTAAAGCTTCTCGAGGAAGGGAATCCAATTCAGGCTCAGGTTCTAATCAGCTCTCTTTTTGAAAAAGATCTGGGAAGCATGGAATTAACTTATGCAAACCGCTGTTGTACTTTCTGGATAGATACAAACAAAAGACTGAAAGAACTTACAAATGAGCATGAATATGCTGACCGTCTTCTGTCTGAATGGAAATCCTTTCAATTATTTCTGAACAAAGAAAAATTCGTTTATGAACCGGCGCTTTATTCGGTTCAAAAAGGATTCTTCTCCACTGCCCTAAAAAATTATCAGAAGCTTTTTGATGAAACGGAGCCACTGCGAAAAGCGGAAATCTTACGGAATGCAGGAATCTGTTACAAAAAACTCGGTAATTTTGATAATGCAAGAAACTGTCTGTCGGAAGCCAATCAGGTTTACCCTCACCTGGCATCTGTTTTAGCAGAACTTGCAGACTGTTATGCACTATGCGGTGAAGATAAATACAGCAAGGTGCTTTTCAGGGAAGCCTTCTTTACATCTGCACAGGATATAGATCTTTATTATCTTGATTCTGAATTGATAAACTGTCTTGTTTCAAATGTAAAAGAAAAAGGATACACGGGAAAAAGTTTGCTTCAGTGGATTCCTGTTTACGGAGTTTTACTGGGCATTTTCAATATAAAGCGTGAATTAACTTCACACGAGTTCGTCAGATTACGACAGAATATCTACGCGATGGAAAATGAATATAAAGATCCTTCGTGCAAAACAGACATTCTTGTTCCGAAGCTGCTAAACAGTTATTTCTGGCTCATTGACCACTATATGCTCAAGCATGAAAGCATACAGAAAATCAATGAAATATTACTTAGGATAAAAATACTGGATTCATCGATTTACGATTTGTACATAAAATAACAGGAGTTTTAAAATGGCAGACAATTTAATTCAATCAGTACAGGACATGCTCAAGGAAGAAACCTGGACACGCGCAACAATAAGCGGATACACACAAAATGATTTAAAAGAACTTGCTGATGTTTATTCAAAGGCAAAGGAACAGAACTGTATCAGTGAAATTTATACAATCTGTGAAGAGCATCTTTCGCACACAAAAGACAGTATCATTGCATTATTTTTCCATGGAATAATTTCATTACAGGAAAATTCCATTGACAACTCCTCGTTAGAAACTCTTGTAGACATTTTCCAGAAAAATCACAAGGAAGCAATTGTTTCCTACCTTTGTGAATTCATTCTTGACGATAATCCTGAAAATCTTTTTGCCTTAAGAACACTTGCTAACACTTATCTTCAGGATAACAATGAAAAAGTCTGGGAATTATATACTCAAATTGTAAATCTTGATAAAACAGAAGCTGACCTCGCAAAAACTCTTGCAGAACATCTTGAAGCTGCCGGTGATACGAACAATGCATACAACTACTACAAAAAAGCCATTTTAAGATATAACAAGCTTGGAAATTACAACGGTGTAAAGGAAATATGGACAAAGCTTGTTCAAATCAATCCTGAAAAAAATGACTTCTTCAAGCTTACCTGCCAGAAAATCGCAAAACAGTTCGGAGATTTAAAGACAACTACTCTCATGCAGGAGCTTTATGACTGGAATAAGGCAAACGGCAGATGGGATATGGCAATTTCAATCTTAAAGAGAAATCTTGAAATTGAACCGAAAGATACATGGGCCAGAAAAGAACTTACTGACTGTTACAGAAACAAATATTCTAATCACAGTCATCTGGAAGATTACATCAAATCTTCAAATTTAACTCAGAATTACAGAAACGTTTTTGAAGCCATCAACGATTTTGAAAAACACATCGCTTTTGATAAAGGCACCTTTGTTTTCCATCAGAAATGGGGTGTAGGTATAATCAGAAAGCTTGAACATGATATTCTTACAATCAATTTCGGAAAGAAAAAAGGTATTCATGAAATTGCACTTAAGATGGCTGTTACTGCACTTAAACCTCTTGCAAACGACCATATCTGGGTAATCAAGGCAAGATGTACAGACCTTAAGGCACTTAAAAAGGATGTAAAAGACAATCCTGCAAAATATCTTAAAATCATCATACAGAGCTATGACAATCACTGTGATCTTAAACGCATAAAGTCTGAACTCGTAGATCAGATTCTTACAGCAGGTGAATGGACTTCATGGAGTAACGCAGCAAAAAAAATCCTCGAAAACGACAATATGTTCAGCGTAGATTCAAATAACATCAACTGCTACACTGTTCACGAAAATGAATTGTCTTCAGAAGAAAAACACTTTAATGAATTTGAAGCTCAAAAGGAATTCTTCCCTCGCGTTGATATCCTCATGAAATATGTAAAAGAAGTACAGGATGATGAAGGTCCGGATCTTACCAGTGAAGATTTCAACGACAAAATGTACAACTATTTCACCAACCGTCTTAAGAATATCCAGAATGTTGATGAATATGTAATTGCATCATATCTTATAGTACGAAAGCTTTCTGCAATTGAAAAACAGATTGCTTATCCTGTAAAAGAAACTTTTGCAGAACTTTATGGAAGACTCGAAGATCCGCGAAAAACTTACGATGCCCTTAAAGATACAAAAAATACAACGCTCAAGAAGGATTTCATTGAGTGCATAAAAATGCTTCCTGACTGGCACACTCAGTATCTCAGACTGTTCCCTAATATTCTAGACGGTGGAATCATCAAAACACTTATTGAAAACGGCTTTACAGAAGATGTACAGAAATTCGTTCGCACAAGCTTTACTTACTACAAGGATTATAAGGAAACAGTTTTATTCTTCTTTGAAAACTGCAAGGATGAGGAATGGTTTATAAATGCGGGCATCCCGACTGAAAAACAGCTCATCACTCTTATAAACATCATTGATCTTACCTTCAAGAAAATCAATGCTCATGTTGATTCAACTGAAAACAAAAAGTTGAATAAAAAGGCAACAGAGCTTCTCTTTGATAAGGAATATCTTTACGATTATATTTTCAATAAAGATGAAGATACTGTTAAAAAATTCTACACAATGATTGATGATATAATTGACATTGACCCTTCATACAAGGAAAAAACACGCCATAAAATTTCTGAAAAATATCCTAACTTCAAATTCCCTACTTCAAGCGAAAAATCTTCTAAATCAACAGGCGGCATGATTGTAACTGCTGCTAAACTTGAAGAAAAGAAAGCAGAACTTGACAGAATCCAAAACGTTGAACTTCCTGCTAATGCAAAGGATGTTGCAGATGCACGTGCAAAGGGCGACTTAAAGGAAAATGCAGAATACAAGGCAGCAAGAGAACAGCAGCACATGCTCAACCTTTCACTTGCAAAGCTTCAGGAAGAATTGAATCGTGCTACAGTTTTCGATCCTACAACTGTTTCCGCATCTACAATTTCCTTCGGAACAGAAGTTACACTGCACAATAATAAGACAAATGAAGATGAAACTTATACGATTCTTGGACCATGGGAATCTGATCCTGAAAAGAACATCATTTCTTATATGTCACCGTTCGGCAATGCAATTCTTGAACGAACTGTAAATGAAGAGATGACCTTTAAGGTAAATGATAAGGAATACGACTACACTGTAAAAAATATTAAGAAAGCTTCTTTGTAGTCTGTAAAATTCATTGAACGTTATTACAGGCGTGGGTTTCTTGAATTCTTGATTTCAAGATTTTCATCCCACGTCTGTATTATTTTAACACCGCTTGAAGTTCCTATTCTGTCTGCCCCTGCTTCAAGCATTGCAACTGCCATCGAAACAGTGCGGATGCCGCCGGAAGCCTTAACGCCCATATCTTCTCCAACTGTATCTCTCATAAGCTTTACATGATGTTCAGATGCACCGTTAGGAAGAAGAGTTCCGTCTTTATCTTTTGGAGAAGCAAAACCGGTTGAAGTTTTAACAAAATCAGCTCCTGCTTTTTTAGCACAAAGACAGCAGTTCACTATTTCTGAATCCTCAAGAAAACAGGTTTCTAAAATAACCTTAACTAAAATCTTTTTATTGAGCTTTTCACCGCATTTACGTGCTTCTTTAACAACAGCAGCAATATCACTTCCTGCAACAGTATAACGTCCGTCTTTAACTGCACCGATATTTATAACCATATCAACTTCATCGGCTCCATTCAAAACTGCATCCTTTGTTTCTGCAACCTTTGATTTTGTTGAGCCTGAGCCAAGAGGAAAACCTATTACCGTGCAAACCTTTACGCCAGAATCTTTTAGTGCAGTTGCCGCTAAAGGAACAAAATATGAATTTACACATACAGAAGCAAATTTATTATTTACCGCTTCCTGACATAAAATCATAATATCATTAACACCCGCACAGGGATTCAACAAGGTATGGTCGATATACGACGCTATCTGTTCTTTATTCATGCAGAAAATTATACAAAAGGAATAAAAATATTGCAAATAATAAGTAACTATTTTTCTTAATTAGTATTTGCATAATATAACTATATGTTGTATTATTTTAATGAATATTATTTTTATGGGAGTAAACGAATGGCATTTAAAATTACAGATGCTTGTGTTAACTGCGGTGCTTGTGAAGGTGACTGTCCAGTTGGAGCTATTGTTGAACAGGGCGACAAGAGAGTAATCGAAGCTGACAAATGTATCAGCTGTGGTTCTTGTGCTGCTTCTTGTCCTACAGAAGCTATAACAGAAGAATAATAGAATTTAATAATTCTTTATAAAGGTTTCTGACATAAGTTCAGGAACCTTTTTTTACTTTATTTGTTATATTACATAGTATGAATAACTCAAAAACCAATATAAAATCAACTTTTTTTAATACACTTAAATTTATACTTTTAATCATTTCATGCATCGCAGCAGCAGTCATCTTTGTATGGCCGTTATGGAAATTTGCTACAGGAGTGCCGAAAATATATACGGTCATAGTACTGCTTCTTCTTTGTGGCGCGCTGATTTATTTTGCAGTAAGAAAAATAATGAAAACTCCTGTTAAAAAAACAATTCAGTTTTTCATTAACCTTGCACTGATTGTTTCGGGATTTTCTTTAAGCATAAAATCGGTTTTTGATGAACGACAGCTGCTTTCCATCCTGATTTTAGTAATAATGATTATTCTGATAACAATTTTTAATATTCTGATGAATCGGATAAAAAATGAAAAATAAAAGATTATCTGCTGTTATTATCTTTTGTTTATTTTCATCACTTTTTACTCAGTCAAAAACAAAGGAATTTAAAACAGTAAATGTTACGCTGTCCCACATTCCGGTCCTTACAGAGCTTCAGTCACGAAATCCGATGTTCAAAGAATATTCATATATTGTAAGCGACAACTATAAGCTCATGGCAGGTGAAAAAGAACCCGACATGATTTTTTTCAAATATAAGGTAACAGAAGATTTTAATATCCTTCAGCTTGCTTCCAGATGCAACATTCCATATGACACCATCGCATCATTAAATTCACTTGAAAATACAGATGATTCAATCAAAGGAAAAACTCTTATTCTTCCAACCGTACCAGGCCTTTTCATTACAAAAAATAAAGGAATAACTGCACTTGAAATTCTTTTACGAGAAGATTATTTTAATGAGCTTAATCCTGAAAAATGCATATGCTATGTCATAAACGGAAAAAGTTATATTTTTCTTCCTGATAAAAGATTTTCACCTACCGAACGCGCATTTTTTCTTGATGCAGGCTTCAGATTGCCTCTGGACAGAAATTCCTTCTGGATTTCATCAGATTTTGGCAACAGAAAACAACCGTTTACCGGTGAATGGAAAAAACACAACGGAATAGATTTTGCCGCAAACACAGGAACAAAGGTTTACGCAGTAAAAAACGGACGGGTTATAGCTGCAGTAAAAAACGACCCTACTTTCGGCAATTATATAATAATAAGTCATGATAACGGAAAGGTCTCAAGCGTTTATGCACATCTTTCTAAAATGAACGTCCAGTTATCTGATGAAGTAAAAAAAGGAGATGTAATAGGCTACGTAGGACAGACAGGCATGGCAACAGGACCCCACCTGCATTTTGAAATACGTCAGGGCGGTGTTCCGCAGGATCCTTCAATAAAATTAAAATTGTAGTTATACTAAAAAAAATGAGAGAAAAAAAATTATTATTATCTGTTATCATCTTTTCATTAACCGTAAATGCTTTTACACAATCGTTCAGAATTAATAAAACTAAGTTCGTAAACCTTACAAAGGATGTTGAATTTTCTTCATCAGTAAAAATGAACATAAACGATGCGCTTGTTGTTTTCATTCCCGAAGAACGCCCTTACATGAATGGAATCGAAATAAAAATCTCAATTCCCGAAAAAGTTGCAATAACAAGAAATTCCTGTCAGCTTGAGCTTTATGATAGCGTAAAGCCTGCTCCAAGCAGCGATCAGATTGACTATTCCGGAAATAAAATCTTTCAGGGAATAATCCCCGGTAAATTCACATGGATTGTGCAGATTCCCTTCACCGCAGAATCAAAAAAAATCAGAACAAATCAATATACTACAAAAATTGATTCGATTCCTGACCTTAAAAACAACTATCTTTTTATACGCCTGAACCAGCTTTTGCCAAAGAGCGATGAAACTCTTTCTGATGCAGAATTTACGATGACTGTATCACCGGTTTTTGCAAATAACGGAAGCCTTTCCCTAAGCATTCTTTCTGACGGGCAGAAAATCAACCGCTGCTCTATTTTAATCGATGACGTTCCTTATAATCTTGAAAGCTGCATAAACGGAATTACCCTTTCTTCAGGACTGCATACAGTTGCCGTAATTTCAGAACAGTATCGAACTGAAGTAAGAACAGTAAGAATTGAACAGGCACGTCTTACAAACCTTACAATAATACTAAAAAGCATTGAACCTACCCTTATTGTTACTGCACCAAACAATGTTTCTGTTTTTATTGACGGAAATCAATGTAATTCTACCGGAAAAGAGTTTTTCATAACAGAAGGTGATCATAACCTGAAATTCAAAATCGGAAACTATGAATTAATGCGTACAATCAATGTAATAAAGGGAAAAACCTATAAAGTTGAACTTACATTTGACGTACAGATTACTGAACAATAAAAAGAATTGTTTTTTTACTTAAATTACCCTCAAAAAAATTATTTTTTCGATTAAAGATTCAGCACTTTCAGGTCGATAATTAAAGTATCGGGGGCATTTTCCCCTCCCACCCATGCTCCCGATTGCCTGATGGGCATGGCACGGTCTAGACCGTGCCTTTTTTTATTTAACCGGCTTATGCAAAATCACTTTATATAGTTGAGTTACTCAATGATTTACTATATAATAGAAGTACTATGAAAAACGGAAACGGTAGAAAAATAAAAATTTCAGCAGTAATAGTTTTAAGTCTTTTTTTTCTAGGCTCAATGGCTGCAGGTACAGCATTAGGCTCTTTGCTCGCGGAAACACAAAATGTAATTAATACCGAATATTTTACGGAATTCAATACAGCATTACCTACTAAAATTACTGATATAAACGGTGAACTTATCACGGAATTTACATCTGACGAAAAACGAGAAATCATTTCATATCATGATTTACCTCAGCTTCTTGTAGATGCCCTCATTACACGTGAAGACCGTGTATTCTTTTCTCATCCCGGCTTTAATGCAAAGGCAATCATCCGTGCCCTTGCCGGACAGCTTTTTCATATAAGTCTTGGCGGTGGTTCTACCCTCACCCAGCAGATTGCAGGTACACTTTTCTGTGACCGTACAGAGATGTCAATTACCCGAAAAATCCATGAATTGTGGTGGGCAATTCAGATGGAACGCCGTTTTACAAAAAATGAAATTCTTGAGCTTTACCTTAACAAGATATATTTTGGCGGTGGTACTTATGGTGTAAGTGCGGCTTCAAAATACTACTTTGGTCACAGCGCACAGGAAATTACTCCTGCAGAAGCGGCACTTCTCGTTATTCAGTTATCAAACCCTGCCTTCTATAATCCGTTCGATCATCCTGAACGTGCGATGGAAAGACAGCTTACTGTTTTGAACTCAATGGTTGACGCAGAATATATTTCACGCGTAGATGCAGATCTCTCGTACGATGAATACTGGGCTAATTTCGACTTTACAAGAACTTCAAAATCAGCATATATGATGCAGGATGATAAGGCACCATGGTTCAGTGAATATGTACGCCGTGAGCTTTCTGATTTAATCCGCGGTTCTGATGATATTTATTCAAGCGGATTCACAGTTAATACAACACTTAATCTCGAGCATCAGTACATTGCGGAAAACGTAATGAAAAAATGGATAGACATAGGTAACAAGCGCTATAAAGCAGAAAAAGCGCAGAAAAGAAGCCTTGCATATCAAACATATATTCCATTTGCAGAGCTTCTTGCCGTAATGTATAACATTCCTCGTTTGAAGGTAGGACATCAGCGTGCCATTCAAAGGGCAAAAACAAATTATGTAACAAACGTAAACCCTGTTGTAGATATGTTTGCAATGCTTACCGGTCAGGAGCCGATTAAGGAAGTTACAAATCAGGGTATAAAATTACTTAAAGATATAGACAAGCAGAATATCATTGAGGGAACAATGGTTTCCATTCAGAATGATACGGGCTTTATAAATGCACTTGTCGGTGGAAGTAAATACGATAAGGATAATCAGTTTATCCGTGCGACACAGGCTCTTCTGCAGCCAGGTTCAACATTTAAACCGCTGTATTATTCTGCTGCCATTGATTCTAAAAAATTCACACCTACTACACAGATTTCAGATACACCGATTGTATTCCACACGGCAGATGGTAAACCTTATATTCCACAAAATTTCCGTGGAGAATGGGAAGGAAATGTTTCAGTTTATTATGCCTTGATTCATTCCATGAACGTACCTTCTCTTAAGATTCTCGATGGAATTGGATTTGATTCAGCCATCAACCGTGCAATTGCACTTCTTGGTATTCCTGACAACGAAATTGATTCACGTGCATTTGTTCCTGGATATCCTATTGGTCTTGGTGTATGTTCAATTCATCCTATTGAGCTTGCAAGAGCCTTCTCAATTTTTGCAAGCGGCGGAAAAGAAATTACTCCGATAGCAATACGAAATATTGAAAAAAGCAATGGAGATCTTTACCGCGACATAGAAGGTGAAATAATGCAGGCACGCGAAGCAAAAGGTGAAGGTGCACAGGTTATTTCACGACAGACAGCCTTTGTAATGACAAAAATGCTTGAACAGACTGTAAGTGGAGGCGGTACATTACAGGGACAGGATGAAAAATTCTTCTATACTGAATCTAACGGTAAAAAGAAAAAAATGCCTGCAGCAGGTAAAACAGGTACTACACAAAACTGGGCTGATGCATGGACATGTGGATTTACTCCATACTATACTGCAGCCTTCTGGTTTGGATTTGACTCTCCCGGTAACTCTTTAGGATTAAATATTACAGGTGCGACCCTCGCCGGTCCTGCATGGGGTGAATTTTTTGGTGAAATTCACAGGGATCTTCCATATAAAGATTTCCCTAAGCCTGAAGACGGTGTAGTTCAGATGAAAGTCTGCAGTGTATCAGGGCAGCTTCTTTCTGCCGACTGTAATGAAGGAACTACAATCCAGTGGTATTTAAGCGGAACACAACCGACAAGGGTTTGTCCTGTTCACACTAACAAAACAGGTCAGATTCTTGGTGAGGAACGATTAAAAAATGAAGATATACGTTCAGGACAAACCTGGGCAGAAAAAATTACAAGCGGTGGTCTTACAACAGATTTAAGCTTCCTCGATGATGATTATGATACAACAAGCGGTTCAAAGAAAAACACAAATACTAATCATCAGAATTATTTCTTTGAGGACGAAGACGAAATTGAAGAACACGATGAAGAAGAAGAAGAAGATGATGATGATGATGAGGATGAGGATGAAGATAATTACAATTTCTTAATGGAATAGGAAGAGAGGTCATATGTTAGTTGCTATAAAAGACATTAAAGTTAAACGACGTGTCAGAAAAGATTTAGGCAATCTCGATGATTTGAAAGAAAGTTTAAGAACATACGGACTTCTTAATCCTATTACGATTAACAGAAAATATCAGCTTATTGCTGGAGAAAGAAGACTTCAGGCAGCTAAAGCACTCGGCTGGACAAACATAAATGCAAATGTAATCGATAATCTCACAGAAGTCGATGAACTTGAAATGGAGATTGAAGAAAACAACCAGCGCAAGGAATTCACAGAAGAAGAATTACTCGAAGGCTACAGACGTCTTGAACGATTAAGACATCCTGGCTTTTTCTACAGAATCTTTTTATTTTTCAAGCATCTTTTCCAGAAAATCATTGAGTTTTTTTCCAGAAAACGTTAGTTAAAAATTCAATTGACTTCAACGCATTTTCTTCTAACATATACGGACTGTTGATTACAAGCATTCCGCTTCCATATAATCTGGGAGCATCATTTACAAAAGCATTATCCTTTAATGAAACTTCCTTATGAGAATCTTTTGTATTAACCACAAGCTGAAGATTACTTATTTGAGTATTATGATTTACATTAAGCACACTCTGTTTAATAGTTTCAAGCATCTGTTCAATTTCATTATTTCTGTGTGCCAGAAGAGGATACCATAACATTATTACCGCATTACTCCATTTTTTATTCACAAGACATATCGTATCTGCTGCCCTTGAATAATCTTCTGATTCTTCATAGCTTGGATCTATTAAAACAGCACCACGACTTGTTTTGGGAGGAGTAAGTGCCTTGAGCATTTCCCATCCATCGCGAAAATGAATCTGTATGGACGGATTTTCATCCCTACTATTATTTTTCATATTATTCCTAAGATTCACGATTTCCGACGGATGAAGTTCAGAAAGTATAAGGGTATCCTGAGTTCGCATAAAGCAGCGTTCAATTTCAGGAGAACCGGGATACTGCTGATTTTTCAGATATTCCGAAACAAAATTATAATAATTCAAAAGTGCAGGAGGATAATTTTCATAATTTTTACTGACCTTTGAAAACTTAATTATACCTTTCTCTGCTTCTTTTGTTTTTTGACTGCGGATATCAGAAAGATTATAAAGACCACTGCCTGAATGAATATCAAAAAATGTATACGGTTTATCTTTTTTGTTCAGAGACTCAAGCAGCTGAATTAAAACAGAATGCTTGAGTATATCTGCATGATTTCCCGCATGAAACGCGTGCTGATACGATAACATATGAAGATATTACCACAAAGCTCAATATAATTAAAGGATGATGTAATTTTATCGTGTAAATACAAGCTGGTCGTTCTTACCGCTTACCTTAATTGTATCGCCGTCACAAACAGTTCCTCCAAGAAGCTCTTTTGCAAGTGGATTTTCAACATAAGACTGAATTGCCCGTTTAACAGGACGTGCTCCCATAGCAGGATCATATCCTTTATCACACAGCAAACTGATTGCACTGTCATCGAAATCAAGCGTAATTTTTTTATCTTCAAGCCGTTTCTGAACCCGTGAAAGCTGAAGCTTAACAATTTTTGAAATGTTTTCTTTATCCAATTCACGGAACATAACAGTTTCATCAATTCTGTTTATAAACTCAGGCTTAAAGGTTTGCTTCAAAAGGACCTGCAAAAGTTCTTTTGTTTTTGTTACATCACCTTTATTTTCAAGTATGATATCGCTTCCAAGATTACTTGTCATGATAATAATAGTATTCTTAAAATCAACTACCCTTCCCTGTCCGTCAGTCAGTCGTCCGTCATCAAGCACCTGAAGAAGAACATTAAATACATCAGGATGTGCTTTTTCTATCTCATCAAAAAGAATAACAGAATATGGTCGTCTTCGAACTGCTTCTGTAAGCTGACCGCCTTCATCATAACCGACATATCCTGGAGGTGCTCCGATGAGTCGTGTGACACTGAATTTTTCCATATATTCACTCATATCAAGACGGGTAAGTGCTTTTTCATCATTAAAGAGAAAATCTGCAAGAGTTTTTGCAAGCTCTGTTTTTCCAACACCTGTCGGTCCCATAAAAAGAAAGCTTCCAAGCGGTCTGTTCAAATCACTCAAGCCGGATCTGTTACGTCTGATTGCATCACTTACGGCCTGCACAGCTTCTTCCTGTCCTATAACCCTCTTATGAAGAACCGATTCAAGCTCAAGATACTTCTGCTTTTCACCGGCAAGCATTTTTGCAACCGGAATACCTGTCCAGGAAGAAACAACTTTTGCTATATCCTCTTCGGTAACAGAATTACGAAGCATTTTATTTTCAGGTTCTTTTTCAACCTTTTGAGAATTTGCAAGTTGTTTTTCAAGCTCTGGAATTACTGAATATTTTAATTCAGCTGCCTTTTCAAGATTTCCTTCACGTGTATATTTTTCCTGCTCAAATTTTTTCTGCTCGAGCTGTTCTTTTAATCCGCGGTTTTTATCTATACTGTTTTTTTCATTCTGCCATTCAAGCTTCATTACATCGCGCTTTGAAATCAATTCAGCCAGTTCCTTTTCAAGCTTTTCAAGACGTTCCTTACTTGCTGGATCATCTTCTTTAAGAAGTGACTGTTTTTCAATCTGATACTGAAGAATCTTACGTTCAACCTGATCAAGTTCTACCGGCTGACTCTCAATTTCCATTTTTAAAAGGGAAGCGGCCTCATCAACAAGATCTATTGCCTTATCAGGTAAAAATCTTGATGTAATATATCTGTTTGACAGAATTGCTGCAGAAACAAGCGCTTCATCTTCAATTCTAACTCCATGATGAATTTCATATTTTTCCCGCAGACCACGAAGGATGGCAATTGTATCTTCAACTGTAGGTTCTGCACAATAAACCTGCTGGAATCTTCGTTCAAGTGCGGCATCCTTTTCAATATATTTTCTATATTCATCGAGGGTTGTTGCCCCTATTGCCCGTAATTCTCCACGTGCAAGAGCAGGCTTCAAAAGATTGGAAGCATCCATACTTCCTTCAACTGCTCCCGCACCCACAAGAGTATGCAGTTCATCGATAAATAAAATAATCTGTCCTTCAGAATTTTGAATCTCTTTTATAAGAGCCTTTAATCTCTCTTCAAACTCACCACGGAATTTTGCACCGGAAACAAGTGAACCTAAATCGAGCGATAATAATCTTTTATTTTTTAAACTATCCGGAACATCACCGGCGGCAATTCTTCTTGCAAGTCCTTCTACAATTGCAGTTTTTCCAACGCCCGGCTCTCCAATAATAACCGGATTATTCTTCGTTCTGCGGCACAAAACCTGCATTACACGGCGGATTTCTTCATCACGTCCGATAACAGGATCTATTTTATCCTGTCTTGCCATTGAAGTTAAATCGCGGCAATATTTTTCAAGGGCACGGCTTGTACTTTCAGGATCATTTGAATCAACCGTCTGATTTCCACGAACAGCCTTCAACGCTTCCATTATAGTATTTTTATTAATTCCAAAACCTTTCAATAACTCTGCACTTTCAGAGTTTGATTCTGCAATTGCAATTAAAAAATGTTCGGTAGAAAGGAATTGATCATGTAAATTTGACATTTCCTGTTCTGCTTTTGCAATTATTTTCTGCATTTCAGAAGATAAATAAACCTGAGTATTACCGTATGCTTTTGGTTTTGATGAAACTGCATTATGAACTTTTAAAAGAAGCTCTTTTACAGGAGCCCCTATACGTTCAACTATAGGGACAATAAGACCGTCCTTTTGTTCTAAAAGAGCCTGGAGAAGATGTTCAGTACAAATTTCTGAACAGTCATTTTTATTGGCAATTGATGAAGCTTCCTGCAAAGCTTCCTGTGCTTTAATTGTAAAATTCTCTAAATTCATACTATCTGCCTCTTTTAAAATAAAATTAATAACAAAAGGCAAAAATAGCAAGAAAAAAGATTATTTATTCTTCTATATTTCCGAATTCACAGATTCCGTTTGTAATGCGGGCATATTCAATCTGTTCCAGATCATTCTTGATTTTTTTATAAAGCTTTATTTCACCGATACCTGTTCCACTCTGGATTATGCTTAAAATCCGTCGTTTACCTTCAGGACATTCAAGCTTTCTGTCATAAAGAGCCTTAACCTTACATGTAATATCAATATCAATAATCCAGATTTTTGAATTGAAGCTTACCGACCAGTGAACGGTCTTATCTCCGTTTTCATCTGCTTCCGGTGATTCAATACAGTTCCACACACAGGTATATTTTCGCTTAGGAGCATCTGCCAGAAAGATAATATCTGAGCCTTCAAAATTTCCTATAAATGAAAGCTTGTTTTCAAACAATCCCTGGACAACAAAATTCGAATTAAAAAGAGTTTTGCCCGAAATAAGGCTCTGTAAATTTGAAGAAGAAATATGAAACCATGGTTGTGGAAAAGATTTTCCTATAAATCTGTCCATATAACCATTTGATTTTTTCTCATCAATAATATAATCTTCACCGTCTATTGTAATTAATCCGCTTATCAATATCTGAATACCGGCAGGAAACCATTTATCGGTTTTATCTTCAAAGCCTTCTACAAATTCCTTAACTATTTCATATTTTAAATTCCAGCTGATTTCACCTGCATTACAAAGATATTCCGGATGCTTTGAACATTCTTCTTCTGAAAGAGAAACACTTCCAGTTAATTCATTTTCTGTAAAAATATCAGGACCTGCACAAATTTCAAAAGGTCTTGTAGAGAAACTGCAATTTTTTACAGGGAAATATGATGTTATCTGCTTTGGACAACTATCAAGACGTCCTGCCCTTACGGCAACGTACGACGGCTGAATAATTTTTTCTGATTCAAGTTCATATGCTGAAGAAGTACCTGAAAGAGCATATTGTAAATCGTCTTCTTTTATCTGGATTCTAGGTTTAAAACCCAATTGTGGTTCGGAAGGATATAACCAAGGATTAAGCATTTCAAATTCGATGAAGAACATGCATTCTGTTCCACCGTTATTCTGTATGCCTTTAAAATAAAAACGCCAGTAATTGATACCAAAACGTTTTTTAGGTCCGTTAAAACCTAATTTACCTGCTTTAAGATTCTTTTTAGCTGCACCCATATTACTAACAATATCCCCTTCTTAAAATATCTTATTAGATATTCGGCAGATTTTATGTTAGTTTTTAGTAAAAATCGTAATTATATTAAATTAATTTTTCTTTTTGCCTTCAAACATTTTATCTATTGTTTTTGATAACTCAGCCTGTTCTTTAGGAAAGTTTGCATTCAAAAACTCAAAACATTCAACAGCTGCTCTCTGCGCATGCTCGTACCAGATTGAGTACAACTCAGATGTAATTTCTTCACCAGGAAATGGTGCTCCCTGAACATCAGAAACTAAATCTCTCATCATTTGGATACATTCTTTTGTTTTCTTATCCATAGGACACTCCTTCATCCTTGTTGGAATATCTTATTTTAACAGATTTATAACGGTAATTCAAGAAAATTTCCACAAACTTTTATAGAATTATCACAAAAAACCGCTTTATGACTGATTTCTCCTGCATTTTTAAAAAATCTTCCAGCCGCTTCATTCACTTCTTTAGTAGTAACTGCAAGTAGATCCGAAACTCGCTTTAATCTGAAGCCGTAATTAGCATAAATAAAACCTTCAAACGCAAAACGGCCTCTTTCCTTTGCAGTAAAAGGAACAATCATGTTTCCATATTCACTTACAATCGCTTTTTCTACATCTTCATCACTAATCAGAGTTTTTGATACCTGTTCAAGAACATCTTCAAACATATCAGCATGTTTATCTGGAGAAGGATCACGATAAGTGTACATTTTACAAAGCTGCTCACCAGAATCAACCAGTACTCCACCGCCATAACATCCACCTTTAGTTCTGAAAGTATCCCAGAAGGCGTGCATTCCAAGCCAGTTTGCATAAACATTTTCTGCAGCAGATTCTTTTGTAAGATATGCAGATGCAGGAATTGTACAGAAGGCATAGCCGGTATTCGATTCAATCTGAATTGCTTCAAGGAACTTCTTATCCTTTATATTATCATAATTATAAATGTGAGGAATATAATCTTTAAGCTGATAATTATTCGATGGCTTTAATTTTGTAAATCCTGCATCCTTTGCAAAACCTTCAACCAACGGAAGAATTTTTTCAAGAGATTTTTTATCAGCAGTAATATGAATTATTCCTCCTGATTTTATGCACTCATAATAAATATATTCATAAAGCTTAAGCAGTTTTTTAATATTCGTCCTTGAATAATCACTTATTGTTTTAAGCTGGGTAACTCCCCATAATATTTCTGCAAGTGCATATCCTTCACTCCAGGCAGCTGTCGTTCTTTTTGAAATATAATCCCGTCCGTTATTAATAATTCCAGATTTTTTTTCTGCAATCAATTCCTGGAGAAGAACCTTAAATCTTTTTTTATCTTTAAAATCCATTCCGGTTATGATGTCTGAAAGCATTGAAAAGGTTTTCCCTGCATTTTCTGTAATTGCTTCACAGGAAATACCAAGCCACTTTCTTCCGCAGAAATTATAATCCTTGTATTTTTTGGCAAATTCAACACATTCAGGATTATTATAAACAGAACCTGTCACGAATTTTCCCCAGACATCACCCATTATACATGCAGATTCCTGAATACATTCATCCCACTTTTTATTCTGCCAGCCAAGATTTGTTATTACATTTGATAAAAAAGGAATATGTTTAAAATATTTACAGTCAATTGTATCAAAAGGGAAAAGAAGATCTACATAAAAAAGACCGTTTGTTTCCTCCTCGCTTATAAAAAGAGGAATATCACTGTTATCTGCACCTTTTACTGATTTAAGCTCAACATGTGCACAGTCTATATTTTTATCAAGCTCAGATATTCTTGTATGAGGAATGCATGAAAGCTCCTGAGGAGTTTCTTGTTTAAGCTGTGCTTCATGAAGCTTTTTAAGCTCTTCCTTCAACTCCTGTTTGTTTACGAGAGATTCCATTTTTTTCAAATTCTCATTTTCTTTTTGCTGACGTTCAAAAAAATATTTATCTGAAGGACGGACAACCACCTTTATGACAGTATCATTATCAAGAAAATATTTTTTTATAAGATTTTTTGTATAATCCTTGTCTGAGCGTATTTTTTCCTTTACCTTTTCAAAATCAGAAATTGGAGTAAGCTGACTAAGACAATCTTTTCCCCATGCCCATGCCTTTAAAGCACGCTGCATAAGTCCTAACGAAAAAGGTCCCCAATAACGGTTTTCTTCACGAAGATTAAAATCAATTCCCATTACAGCGGCATCAATATCCTTTTGTGAAACACCCTTTTCATATAGCTTTAAAAGTTCCTTCTGAACAATGGAAAATATTTTTTTTTCATTTCCCTCTTTTACTCCGGACATTCCGAACGTCCAGTATTCTTCACTATATTGACCAAAATTCCCAAGAATATTCTCATCACCAAGATTACTGTCTTTAAGTGCTTTTGCAACAGGCGAACTTGCAATTCCACAAAGCACCTCATTAAGATAAATCTTTTCCATATCATATTTGCCGGTATAAAAAGACATGGCAGCCATATTTCCGGTCGAGCCTGTAACCGGTGCAATAAAATCAAAATTCTTTGATTCTTTATGAATATTGATTTTTAAAAGTTCCTGAACCTCCGCCTTTAAATAAGGTGTTTTCTGATTGATATAAGGAACAGTCTGTCTGCAGCTATATTTTTTTTCAATACGAGGCATTAAATTTTTGTTCAAAAAATCAAGCTGTTCTGAGGTCGGAATATCTCCATACAGAAAAAGCATACAGTTATCAGGATTATAAAACTTCTGATGAAAAGCAATAAAATCCTCATATGTCAAAGAAGTAATTTCAAGAGGATCTCCACCAGAACAATAAGACGGATAACTGTCAGGAAACATACAGTCATTCAAATGGTTATAAGCAATGGTCGGAAACGAAGAAAACATTGCCTTCATCTCATTATAAACTACACCTTGAATACTGCATTTTTCATCGCTGTCCATTTCCAGACGATATGCTTCCTGGACGAATGTAGATTTATCAAGCTTTGGAAAAAAAACACAGTCAGCATATACATCCATAATGTTAAAATAATCATTTTTTACGAGCGATGCTGCAGGATACACAGTCTTATCGGGAAAAGTCAGGGCATTTAAAAAAGTATTGAGACTTTGAGCAGCAAGTGTCGCAAAAGGTTCCTTAAGAGGATATTTTTCAGAACCGCACAAGGTCGAATGCTCAATAATATGGGCGGTTCCCTTCGAATCTTTTGAAACAGTTCGAAAAGCAAATGCAAAAAGATTTTCCTTATCATTTTTAAAAAGATGATATATTTCCATACCAGTGGTTTTATGGCGCAGAAAAATACCCTTCGCATTAAAATCAGTTACATCATCAATTTTTAATAAAACAAATCCGTTATATTCCTTTCCGATATTTTTAGTGTCAAGAAAATCCATCTAATAACTCCTGCTGCATCTTATATCTGCATTGTAATTGAGCTTGTTCCCTCCAGGGATTTTTTTACAATCAGCTGTCTGTCAATTTTTTCTTTAAGGATATCTACATGCGAAATAATACCAACAAGACAATTACGTTCACTTATTGTTATAAGCGCATTCATAGCTTTATCAAGGGAATCTTTATCGAGTGATCCGAATCCTTCGTCAACAAACATCGATTCAATTTTTATACCGCCGGCTTCGTTTGAAACCTCATCAGATAATCCCAGCGCTAAAGAAAGGGATGCCTGAAACGCTTCTCCACCGGACAGAGATTTAACGTTTCGCTCACAACCATTATAATGATCTACAACATTAAGACCTAGTCCCGTCTGTGATCTTTTTTCACCAGAATCTTCACTTCGTTTTAATTCATAATGAGAATCTGTCATTACCATTAAACGGCGATTTGCATATTTTATTACACGGTCAAAATAATACATTTGTACGAAGGTTTCAAGCATAATCTTTTCTTTACCGGATACCTTTCCGTTTGCAGTATTCGAAAGATTTGCAATCATCTGATATTCCTTCTGCTTTTCCAGAAGCTTTTTACTTTCAGCAGTTATTTTTTCAAGTGCCTTTCTGTTCATATTATTTCTTTGAAATATGAGATCCCGTGAACTTAAAAGCGTCTCTTTTTCCTCAGTTAAATTTTTTCTATCCTTCTGCAGCTTTTCAGAATTAACCGTTGAACCTCTGGAAATAATATCCTTATTAACAAGAATTGATTTTTCTGTAGCGGTGATTTCGTTTTTACAGTCATAATATTTTTTCTTAATATCATCCATCTGTTTTTGAAGAAGAATGACTTCCTGTTCGAGCACCTCAATTCTTTTTTCTGCTTCATCCTTTGATTTATATTTAAGTGATTGCTTAAGCTCTTCTGTGTGTACCCTGATATTTTCAATTTTAGTTTCATTTACAGAAATTGAATTTTTAAGTTCAGATTTTTCTTTAGAACAATCCTTCAGCGCCTGTTCAAGAGATGGAAGAAGTTTTTCGTTTTCATCCTTTTGTTTTCTGTTATTTTCCTGAACCTCAAGTTTTTGTTTACATTCATCAAGCAGCTTTTCTATTTCTGATTTTTTCTGTTCAATAAGCGGCTCAAGCTGATTAAGCTCTACTTTTCCAAAAAATATTCCTGCATTTTTTTCAATTGACTGACAGAAAGATTTTAATTCACCGTTTTTTGAACTTGTAAGACCTGCAATTTCCTTCTGTTTTTTATCACTTTCATCCATCATGCTTTTAAGTTCATTTATCTGTGCTTCAGATAAAACAGATTTTTCCTTTTTTGCTTTATCAGGATGAGACAAAGAACCACAGACAGGACACGGCTTGTTATCTTCAAGATTTTCAGCAAGAATTCCAGCCTGTGCCCTGAGAAAGACTTTATAGTGATTTTCATATTCCTTCATGTTTTCTTCATATTCAGAAAATGCTTTTTCTGCTTCGGACTTAAGCTCTTCAACTTCTGACGCAAGCTTATTGTATTCAGTAACATCTTTTGATAAATTTTCAATTTTATTTTTCTTATCCTGCAGAGAGTTTTCTTCAGTTTTAATTTTTTCAGCAAGTTCACCACTGTCCTTAAATTTCTCAATAATTTCCTTTACGGATTTTATTTTTTCTTCAAGCTCAGCTTCAGATTTTTCAGCATTTGTAAAATCAAGCTTATTATTTTCAAGAACATTCTGTGTCTCTAAAAATTCCTTATCAAAAGTACAAAGCCTTTCATATTCTGATATATCTTTTTTCAACAAGGCTGCTTCTTCCTTATTTTTAAGGATATCCTTTTCCTTTGGTTTTATATCTTCAAATTCTTTATTTATTATTTCAAATTCTTTCTTTTTGATTTCGAGATTTTCTGTCTGTTTTTCAAGATTTGCCGCTGCATCCATTATCTGCTGAGCACTTCCGATTTCTTCATTTATCTTATCAAGCTTAATCTGATTTTCTTCAATTGATTTCTGCAGCTTATTATATTTCTGTTCTTCCTCTTCAATTATCTTTTTTATAAGATTTATTTTTTCTTCCCATGAAGATTCAATTGTCTTTTCATTTTCCAGATCAACACTATAAGGACTCTGCTCATCACACTGAATCTCAAAAAGAAAATTTTTAAGATTCAACAGAATTGTCTTTAAGTCCTTCCCCTTTTCAAGTTCAAGATCTTTTAATTTATTCTGAAGCAGTTCATATTTATCAGTTTTAAAAATCTGCTGGAAAATCTTTTTACGTTTATCAGTATCTTCAATCAATAAATCCCTGAATTTTCCCTGTGCAAGCATCGCAATCTGACAAAACTGATCTTTATTAATTCCCAACAATTCTTCCACAGCTTTATTAACTGCATTTACACCGGAAATTCTTGTTTCATCAGGATAAATCAAAAGTGCTTCACTTAATTTTTCTGTTTCACCATCTCCACGTTTTGATTTTGTTTTATACGATGGATTTCTTTTTACCGTATAAGTTTTATCATTGAGTTCAAAAATAAGTTCAACTTCTGTCGGATCTTCAAGACCTGCAAATTTCGAACGCATCATTTCTGCAGTTCTGTCACTTCCACTCGGCTGATTAAAAAGTGCATAAGTAATCGCATCAAACAAAGTTGTCTTTCCAGCACCTGTATCACCGGTAATGAGATACAAGCCTTTAGTTCCAAATTTCGACAAATCAATTTCTGTTCTTTTAAGATATGGTCCGAATCCACTAAGATATATTTTCAAAGGCCGCATTATTCTTCCTCCCAGATAGATTCAATCAATTTTTCAAGAAAAACTTTCTGTTCATCGTTCATCGGACAATTATTCTGCATTTCATAAAGGCAATCAAATCGTTCAAGTGGGCTAAGATTTTTAATGGAATCTGCAGGAATAAAACGACTGTCACTTTTTGTACGAAGATTATCATATTCAAGTGTAAGAAGATTTTTATAAATTGTCCTGAGCTTATAAAAGGCATCCGGAATTTCATCTTCATCTGTAAGAGTAATATGAATGAAATTCTCAAGATTCATGTTTTCATAATTTTTCTTTAAAAGAAGCTCATCATATTTTCCGGTGATTTTTCGCATATCGCGCATCGGAACAAGGGGGACAGCCCTGCATGATTTAAATCCATTTTCATCCAGTTCAACAACAAGAAGTCCTTTTTTCTGATTGACCTCAGAAAATGAAAATTTCAAGGGACTTCCGCAATATCTGATTTTTTCTGAACCTGCTGTCTGCGGTCCATGAAGATGTCCTAATGCAACATAATCAAAATCCTTAAAAACCTCGCTGTCAACATTATCAAGTCCTCCAACCGAAAGCTCTTCTGAATCACTTCGCTGGGAACCTGTTACAAACTGATGAGAAAGCAGAACATTTCGTTTTGAAAAATCCACATTCATGTTTTTTATGGCTGTTCTGACTGCATCTGTATATGATTCAATCTTATCATCAGGATAAAACTGCTGAACAATTGCAGGTTTAATGAATGGAAGCAAATAAAAATTCACTTCACCATATTCATCGTTCAATACAACACATTCGGCTTTTCCATCATATTTCCTGCTTATAAAAATCCTGTTGTTTTTCAAAAGACGTGAAGCAAAGGTCAATCGTTCTGCACTGTCATGATTACCACTTATAATCAGCACGGGAATTTTCATCAAGGAAAGCTTTGTAATAAAATCATCAAAAAGTGTTACTGCTTCGACTGATGGAAGGGAGCGGTCATATACATCGCCTGAAATTAAAACTGCATCCGGCTTTTCATCTTTGATTATTTCAATTATTTCTTTTAAAATAAAAAGATGGTCTTCCTGAAGTGAATTTTCCTTAATCTTTTTTCCGAAATGTAAATCTGATAAATGAATGAATTTCATGACTTATCTCCTGATGATTAAATTAATTATACACTATTTTAATATCAAATAATGATATTTTTCGTTTTTTTATCTTTTATTTTGTATTCTTTTCTAGTATTATTATAGAAAAGAAAGATTTAATTATGGATGAACTTTTTGAATACAGTGACAGTTTAAATTCCCCTTTTCAGGCATTTACAGGCGACTGGAAAACAGTAAAACCTCACTGGCATTACTTTACGGAAATGATTTATCTTGTAAAGGGAATTTTAATTGCAGAAGTAAATGATAAGCAGTATACGATGAATCCCGGCGATTTGATTATTTTTCATCCCAAGCAGATTCATTCCTTTTTAGATTATCCAACAAAACAAGCTGAATTTGAAAAACCTTTATTTTACGCCATTAAATTTGATGAAATGATTTTATCAAATACAACACCAGGTTCTCCAAAGCTGCCGAAGCTTCTTGATAATACAATTCAGAATGACCAGCATTTTAATCTTATTACTGCAAATGATTTACGCTTTAATCCTGTAAAACTCTTTTTTGAAAATTGCATTTGGGAAACCCAGCACAAAGAATTCGGATATGATATAAAGGTTGCTTCAACAATAAGCCTTATAATCACAGAGCTTTTCAGAATATGGATGCGTCATGGATATTCCTTCACAACAAAAACAACCTATGACAGCTTCTCGGCAAAAGATTTTTCAGTACTTGAATATATAGATCAGCACTCCGCAGAAAATATCAATATAGAACTTCTCGCAAACAAATGCGGAATGTGTTATTCAAATTTTGCAAAACAATTTAAAGCTCAATTTGGAAAAACATGTAAGGAATACATTGAATTCGTAAGGATATGTAAGGCTGATACCCTTCTCTTATATACAGATAAAACCCTTGATTATATCAGTCAGGAAACAGGCTTTACTGATGCAAGTCATTTTATCAGAACATATAAAAAACTAAAAGGAACAACTCCAAAACAACGCAGAACGTATCAATCAAAGAAGACAGGAGAAATATGAAAAATATAGAAAAGGTTCCTAAAGAAACACACCGCGAATACGCTCTTCGGGCAATAAAAGAAAACATCATAAATCTTTCACTTGTTCCAGGAAGCATGATTAGTGAACAGGAAATTGCATCAGAACTGAACCTTTCAAGAACCCCTGTTCATGAAGCGATGCAGGAGCTTTCAAAAATAAAAGTTATTGAAGTATTTCCACAAAAAGGCAGTCAGGTTAGTCTTATTGATATGGAACTTGTTGAAGAATCTGTCTTTATCCGATCAACGCTGGAATCTGCAATTACACAGGAAGCCTGTAAAAAAGCAACAGAAGATGATATCAGGGAGCTGCAGGAAAATATTTCACTTCAGGAATTTTATAATTCAAAGGGAAACGCAGACAAACTTCTGGAGTTAGACAATAAATTTCATGAAACATTCTATAAAATAGCTAATAAAATGCAATGCTTTTATATGGTAAAAATGGTAAGCATTCATTATGACAGATACAGAAAACTAAAACTTGTAACAAGAGACCGAACAGGAATAATTGAAGAACATAAGGAAATCCTTAAGGCATTTGAAGAAAAAAATGTAAAAAAAGCAAAAGAACTTTGCATCCAGCATTTACAGCAGCTTCATATAGATGAACAGGATATAAGACTTAAATATCCTCAATATTTCAAAAATTAATGTAATATTTTTTTATCATAACTTATTGACACTAATCTTAAATTCCTATATTATTACAACATCACGCGGGCGTAGCGAAGCTGGTTATCGCGCTGGCCTGTCACGCCGGAGATCGCGGGTTCGAGCCCCGCCGCTCGCGCTAAGCCTTCCGAACGAGGAAGGCTTTTTTTTCGGGTAATAGCGCAGCTGGTAGCGCACTAGCTTCGGGAGTTAGGGGTCGGCGGTTCAAATCCGCCTTACCCGATATAAATCTTTATACAGGATATTTACCGTTAAAACAGCCTTTACAGAAGGTATCATCACCGAATGCTTTTATCATTCCCTGGAGACTTATGAATGCCAGTGAGTCTGCTCCAATTTCTTTTCTGATTTCTTCAAGCTCATGTGTACTTGAAATCAATTCATTTTTACTTGGTGTATCTATACCCAAATGACATGGAAATTTTACAGGTGGTGAACTTACTCTAAAATGAACTTCCTTGGCACCGGCACGGCGTAATATCTGAACGAGCCTGCGGCTGGTTGTTCCACGTACAATTGAATCATCAATGACTATTACGCGTTTTCCCATTAAATCACTTTTGATGGCGTTTAATTTTACAAATACCATGTTTTCGCGTTCTTTCTGTGTAGGTGCTATAAAGGTTCTACCGATGTATTTATTCTTAATAATGCCTGTTACATAAGGAATACCGCTTGCTCTGGAATATCCCATTGCAGCACCAAGACCACTGTCTGGAACACCTATAACAACATCAGCTTCTACATTTGATTCTTCTGCTAAAACCTGGCCCATTCTGTAACGAGCTTCCTGAACCGGTATTCCGTCTATCTCTGAGTCCGGGCGTGCAAAATATACATATTCGAATATACAGGTTTGTTTTGTGTTTTTATTTATATCAACAGACTCCAAACCGTCCTGATTAATTACAACAATTTCTCCAGGCTCCACATCACGTAAAAACTTTGCATTTACAGAATCAATTGCGCAGGATTCAGAGGCTAAAATATAGGCTTTCCCGTCCTTAAATTTTAAGCTTTTGTCCCCTGCTCCAGACTGGCCTTCTAAAACACCAATACAAAGAGGGCGGATTCCGTTTGGATCCCTTATTCCTATAAGCATGTTTTCTGTCATGATGCACAAGGCAAAGGAGCCTTTGATTAACCTTACAGTCTGCTTTACGGCTTCTATAAATCGTTTCTGGTTTTCTATACTTGTAAAGTTTTCTTTCGGGCTTGAACCCGGTTTTCCGCCGTTTTCTATGAATTTTTTAACTATGAGCTTTAGAATAACCTCTGTGTCGCTTGATGAAGAAAAGGTGCTGCCGGCGTCTTCCAGCATAGCCCTCAGTTCCTCGTAGTTTACAAGCTGTCCGTTGTGGCAGAGGGCTATGGAACCCATTTTAAATGAGTTTAAGAAAGGCTGGGCATTTTCGATTGTGCGGCCGCCGGCTGTGGCGTATCTAACGTGGCCTACCCCGATATTTCCGCTTAATTTTTCAAAGTGTCCCTGTTCAAAAACATCACTTACCAAACCCATATTCTTGTGAAGCTTTATTTTAGATCCGTCCGAAACTGCAATTCCGGCGCTTTCCTGTCCTCTGTGCTGTAAGCTGGTTAATGCAAAATAACACAAGGATGCGGCATTTTCTGCTCCAAAAACGCCTGTAACTCCACATTCATCTTTAAAACCCATAATTTTTACCTCAAAAAAAAACGCCGTAGACATAATCCTTCCGTAAAAGAATCATATCCACGGCGTCTTTGCCATATATTTAATTATCTTAAAATAACGTTTCTGTGTCAATAAGCCTTAATTCTGGCCTGCTTTTTTGATTACAACACAGTTTCTTCCGTTTGTTTTTGCTTCATACATAGATTTATCTACGCGGTCAAAAACAATCTCTGCTGTATCTCCTGCGGTTATATCAGTAAGTCCTACGCTGCATGTAAGCTTTCCGCATTTTTCAAATTCAACACCTGCAATTTTTACTCTTAATTCATCTGCAATTTTATGAATCTGATTTATATCCATGTTGTAGCATACACAAACAAATTCTTCGCCGCCCCAGCGTCCCATTTTAATATCATAAGGCTCAAGAAAATCATGAACTTCCTTTACAAACTGCTTGAGAACCTGGTCTCCAACAGAATGCCCGAATTCATCATTAACCTTTTTAAAGTAGTCAATGTCGAGCATCATAAATGAAGCAATGTGTCCCTTTGTATTAAAGCGGTCTATAGCGTTTCGAATTTCTGTTTCAATTCTTCCGTGATTAAAGATTGAAGTAAGCGGATCTTTAGAAGCAAGTTCTTCGTATTTTCTTAAAGTATCAAAAAGCTTGATTGAATTTTCATGAATATCCTGAACCATAAATACAAACCTGAAGTCATCATTATTGCTTGTATTAGCACGGCTAAAGATAAGTTTTACATAAATAAATACACCTTCTAGATTCTTCATCTGACAGTCAAAGGAAGTTGTCTGTCCCGGTGTAAGATTATTTTTAAGATATTCAGGATCTGTGCGTTCAAGAAAGAGCTTCTGGTCATCCGGCCAGATCATATTTACTATCATCATTCGCCATGCTGTATATTTTAAATCATAGCTTTGTGGATTGCTTGAAATTTCTGTAACATTGATGCTGTATGCAACGTCTTTTACAAGATCTACATACATTGAAAAAAGGAATGAGCTCTGGATTGTATCGATTTTTTTATCAGTCAAGAATTCCCTTAAGCTTTCACTGTTATCAAGCTCGTCCATCAAAAACATGTATTTACTTTGAATTTCATCAAGCGGATAAATTGCAATCTGAATAAGGTGGATTTTATCGTCAATAGAGATTTTAATTCGGTCTACATATTTACCTTTAAACTGCCCTATCATCGGAATAAAAACATGATAATCGTCGGCAATTTTGTCTGATTTGTTGCTGAAATGAAACCAGAGTTTTTCTACAAGAGATTTATAATTTCCTTCTTCCTGTAAGAAATTTTCAAAAAGTCCGGTTTTCTTAATTGTGTGATAATTATCCTTATTTGCATCAACAATAATTATTGCGTCAATCTTTTCAAATAATAAATCAGAAACTGTTTCTTTTGTGTAATCTTTCATAAAAATCCCTCAATAAGATAATTTAATTATTACACCAAATTCACAAGATTTCAATCATTATTTATTTGAGTGATTATAATTAAAATCTTATTTTATAAGATATTCGTCTATCTGGCGGGCACATTCACGGCCTTCTGTAATAGCCCATACTACCAAAGACTGTCCTCTGTGCATATCACCGGCTGTAAACACCTTTGCTTTAGTTGTGGCATATCCATTCACGCTCGCGCTCTCAGTCGTATTCTCCCCCACAGATTTAACGGTTCCGCGCTCGCCCAGCTCAACGTCGAATGCCAAAGCAGTATACTCTTCACATCCTGTAAATCCCGCTGCTACCAGAAGCAAGTCACAAGGTAAAGTCTTTTCTGTTCCTTGTCTTTCTACAAGCTGCCTCTTACCATCTATTGTCTGAAACTCTACTTCTATAGTTTTTACCGCTGTTATGTGACCGTTTTCGCTTTTTACTTCTTTTACAGTTGTTTCGTAAACACGAGGGTCATTTCCGAATTTTGCAATGCTTTCTTCGGCACCATAATCAACCTTTAAGGTTTTAGGCCACTCAGGCCATGGGTTATTTGCAGCACGTTTAACAGGAAGACAAGGCATCATTTCTATTTGAGTTACACTACAAGCTCCAAGACGGATTGAAGAACCACAGCAGTCATTTCCTGTATCACCACCACCAACGATTACAACATTTTTTCCGTTTACCTCTACCCCATAACGTTCATGAAGCATCTGTGCAATCTGGCTGTTTGTTGGATTCATGCCGATCTGTTCAAGTGCACTGCTTGTTGAAATTACACATTTTGTTACAGCAGTTAAAAAATCAACTGCAAACATCATTCCGCCGTCTGCACCATTGTGGCCTGTTTTTAAAAGCTCAATTCCTTTTGAGTTAAGACTTCTGGCTTTTTTTGCACCACAGCACAATGCTACTGCATCGTATTCATTCAAAATATGATCTGCAGAAGTTGAACGGCCTACATCGGCATTAAATATAAATTCAACTCCTTCTTCCTGCATCAATTTTACACGGCGCTCGATGATGTTTTTTTCAAGCTTCATGTTTGGAATACCGTACATCAAAAGTCCGCCGGCCTTATCTTCGCGTTCAAAAACAGTTACATTGTGTCCGCGACGGTTAAGCCAGTCTGCAACAGCAAGTCCGCTAGGTCCTGCACCGATTACAGCAACCTTTTTACCGCTTCTTGTTTTTGGAACTTCCGGCTTCATGTATCCTGTGGCAAAAGCTTTTTCTATGATGAATAATTCGTTATCGTGAATTGTTACTGATTCTGCACATGGTTCTTCTCCCGAAGCAACAGGGCTTCCGCAGTTACATGCTTTTTCACAAAGAGCCGGGCAAACGCGACCTGTAAATTCCGGAAAGCTTGAAGTTTTTAAAAGTCTCCAGGCAGCCATGTCGAACTGTCCGTTATAAAGAGCGTCGTTCCATTCAGGAATAAAATTGTGCAAAGGACAACCGGTTACCATTCCCTTAAGCTTGATGGCAGAACCGCAGAGAGGAACACCACAGTTCATACAGCGTGCAGCCTGTTCACGTCTTGCTTTTTCGTCAAGCTTTGGATGAAATTCTTTAAAATTTGTAATACGTTCCAAAGGAGGAACATTGCCGTTTTCTATTCTTTTATAATCCATGAATCCTGTTGGTTTACTCATTTATATAATCCTCCTGTTGTCTTTCTATGCTGTACACTTTCTGAATGCGGCAAGCACTGCCTCTTCATGATTTTTAATTGTCTGTTCCTGAACAGCGATTTCCTTCTTTATGCGAAGATAGTCATTCGGGATGATTTTCTTAAAGCAGTTTTTATAATGTTCCCAGTCCGAAAGAATCAATTTTCCTCTTTCGCTTCCGGTTTCCTTTACATGCTGTTCGATGAGTGAATGAAGTAACTTTTCATCTGAATTTCCTTCTCCAAGTGTTGTTGTCTCATCATCAAGTGCATACATTTTTACAAGCTCATGATTAAGGCGTTTATATAAGTCATGATTTTCATCAATTACATAAGAAATACCACCGCTCATTCCGGCACAAAGGTTTTTACCTGTTCCACCAAGAATTACAGCAGTTCCGCCTGTCATATATTCAAGGCCATGGTCTCCGCAGCCTTCTGCAACAACTGTAGCACCCGAGTTACGAACACAGAAGCGTTCTCCTGCAACACCATTTATGAACGCTTTACCGCTTGTTGCACCAAAGAGTGCTACATTACCAACGATGATGTTAGAAGCAGCATCCCCTTCAAAGCTTTCTGGCTTTTTAATTACAAGCTTTCCACCGCTAAGACCTTTTCCGAATGCATCGTTTGCATCCCCTGTAAGGCGGAGTGTAAGTCCCTTTGGAATGAATGCACCAAAGCTCTGTCCGGCTCCTCCTTTAAAGTTTACGCAGTATGTATCATTTTTGAGTGTGTTACCGAATTTCTTCTGAATTTCACTTCCAAGAATTGTACCAACTGTACGGTCTGTAGACTGGATCGAGATTGGAGTGTCACACGGATGTGATAACTTCTCATATGAAGGAATAAGAGTTGTAAGATCCAGTTTCTTTTCTAATTCAAAGTTGAACAGAGAACGATCAGCTTTCCAATCATCAGCAGCGCCGGCAGCAAGCACTCTGCTCATATCAACTAAACCGGCTCTCTTGAATCCCTGTTTATCTTTGAGCTTGAGTAAGTCTGTTCTACCACAAAGTTCTTCTACTGTACGGATTCCAAACTTAGCCATGATTTCCCGCATTTCCTGGGCTATGAACTTCATAAAGTTTTCTACGTATTCAGGTTTTCCCGGGAACTTTGCACGGAGCTTTTCATTCTGAGTTGCAACTCCGAATGGACATGTATCAAGCTGGCATACACGCATCATTGAACATCCCATTGCGATTAATGGAGCTGTAGCAAATCCGAATTCTTCGGCACCTAAGAGGGCTGCAATTACTACATCACGACCGCTCATAAGCTTTCCATCTGTTTCTATTACTACACGGCCTCTAAGTCCGTTCTGAATTAAAGTCTGATGTGTTTCAGCAAGTCCAAGCTCCCAAGGAAGACCTGCATGATGAATTGAACTGATTGGAGCAGCACCTGTACCACCGTCATGTCCAGAAATCAAAATTACCTGAGCACCAGCTTTTGCAACACCTGCTGCAATCGTACCTACTCCTGCTTCACTTACAAGCTTTACACTGATTCTTGCATCCCTGTTTGCATTCTTTAAATCGTATATCAACTGAGCAAGGTCTTCGATTGAATAAATATCATGATGTGGTGGTGGCGAAATAAGTGCTACACCCGGAGTTGCATATCTTGTTTTTGCAATCCATGGATATACTTTTTTTCCAGGAAGATGTCCGCCTTCTCCAGGCTTTGCTCCCTGTGCCATTTTAATCTGGATTTCTTTAGCGCTCAAAAGATATTCTTCTGTTACACCAAAGCGTCCTGAAGCAACCTGTTTGATAGCACTGTTATATTCTGTTCCAAGGCGTTCAGGCTTTTCTCCACCTTCACCACTGTTTGATTTTCCGTGCAAGTGATTCATTGCAGCTGCCATACATTTATGTGCTTCTTCACTGATCGAACCGTAAGACATGGCACCTGTTTTAAAGCGTTTTACAATTTCATCTACGCTTTCAACTTCATCAATATTAATCTGGCCATTAGACTTTTCAAAATCAAAATCAAGCATAGCACGTAAAGTGTGTGGATGATCATTTGAATCAACTAATGCTGTATATTCCTTAAATCTTTCATAGTCACCGTTACGGGTTGCCTGCTGCAAAGCAACAATAGTCTGTGGATTATAAAGATGGCTTTCTGCATTTGGACCCATTCTAAGTTTATGATTTCCAACTGAATCAAGATGCTGATTTACTGTAAGACCATTTGGATCAAAGCCCTGTGCATGATGATAACGTACATCCTCTTCTATTTCTTTAAGTCCTACTCCACCTACTCTGCTTACTGTGTTTGTAAAGTACTTTTCTACTACATCCTGGGCAATTCCAACTGCTTCGAAAATCTGAGCAGACTGATAAGACTGAATTGTACTGATTCCCATCTTTGCAGCAATCTTTACAATTCCATTTATAATTCCCTTGTTATAGTCATCAATTGCTGTGTGATAATCCTTATCCAGAAGCTTCTGGTCGATGAGCTCTGCAATTGCTTCGTGTGCGAGATAAGGGTTTACTGCGCGGGCACCATAGCTCAAACACATTGCAGCCTGATGAACATCGCGAACCTCTGCACTTTCAAGAATGATTGAAACAGCTGTTCTTTTTTTAGTTCTGATTAAATACTGTTCAACTGCGCTTACTGCTAAAATTGCAGGGATTGCAGCATGAGTTTTATCTACACCACGGTCGCTTAAGATGATGATGTTGAAGCCTTCGGAATATGCAGCATCAATTTGTGAGAAAAGGTTATCCAATGCTGATTCAAGATTACCACATTCATTACTGATATCTATTAAAAGTGAAAGTGTTTTTGCTTTAAGTCCAGGTTGATTCAACGCTGCAATTTTAATCAAATCAGTTCCGGTCAAAATCGGATTATTGATTTCAAGCACACGACAGTTTTTAGCAGCTGGTTCTAAAATGTTACCATCCTTTCCTACATAGACTGTTGTATCTGTTACGATTTTTTCACGAAGACTGTCGATTGGTGGGTTTGTAACCTGAGCAAAAAGCTGTTTGAAATAACTGAATAAACTCTGATGCTTTTCACTCATTACTGCCAGAGGAGTATCAACACCCATACTTGCAGTTGGTTCAACTCCGTTTTTAGCAAGAGGTAAAACCATTTCGTTTACATCTTCATAATTCCAGCCGAATGCACGGTAAAGCATGTTTCTTTCTTCGAGTGTATGAACCGGAATCTTTTTGTTAGGTATTTTCAAATCAGCAAGATGAATAAGATTCATATCAAGCCATTCACCGTAAGGATAAAGCTTTGCATATTCATTTTTACATTCTTCATCGCTGATAATTTTTTTCTGAACTGTATCTACAAGAAGGATTCGTCCAGGCTGCAGTCGTGATTTAATTTTGATGTTTTCTTCGGGGATATCAAGAACACCAACTTCAGAGCTCAAAATAAGCATTCCGTCTTTTGTGATGTAATAGCGGCTTGGACGAAGTCCGTTACGGTCAAGTGTTGCACCAAGAAGGTCTCCATCGCTGAATAAGATTGCAGCAGGACCATCCCAGCTTTCCATCATGGTTGCCCAGTAGTGATAGAAATCTTTTTTAAGACCAGGCATATTGTCGTCGTGTTTCCATGGTTCAGGAATACACATCATAACTGCTAAAGGAAGAGGCACACCGTTCATCAAAAGGAATTCAAGTGTGTTATCAAGCATTGCAGAATCAGAACCGGTTGTATCAACTGCAGGTAAAACCTTTTTCATCTGATCGGCTGTAAGCTTTGTTGAATGAACTGTTTCTTCGCGAGCCAACATACGGTCTACGTTTCCACGGATTGTATTGATTTCTCCGTTGTGTGCTATAAAACGGTTTGGATGAGCGCGCTGCCAGCTAGGCTGAGTGTTTGTAGAAAAGCGCGAATGCACGATTGCAAGTGCTGATTTATATTCTTCTGACTGAAGGTCCTTGTAGAAAGTACGAAGCTCATGAACAAGGAACATTCCCTTATAAACAATAGTTCTGCTGCTCAAAGAACAAACGTAGGTTTTACCAGCGCCTTTTTCAAACTCTCTTCTTAAAATATATAACTTACGGTCAAAATCAATTCCTTTCTCGCAATCCTTTGGTTTTTCAATAAATGCCTGCCAGATACTTGGCATACAGTCACGGGCTCTTTTACCAAGAACGTCAGCATTTACAGGAACTTCACGCCATCCTAAAAGCTTAAGACCTTCGTCTTTACAACATTTTTCAAAGCGTGCTTTTTCTTCTTTATCACCATTTGCAGGAAAGAAAAACTGTCCTATTCCGTATTCACGTTCATCAAGGCTTCCTACAAGATTTGCAGCTTCTTTTTTATAAAAGTCATGGGAAATCTGAACAAGGATTCCAACACCGTCACCTGTTTCTCCGCTTGCATCTTTACCCGCACGATGTTCAAGTTTTTCAACAATGCTCAATGCATTATCAACAATTTTATGAGATTTACTTCCGTCGATATTAACAACAGCGCCAATACCGCAAGCATCATGTTCGAAAGATGGTTCGTATAAAGTTTTCATTTTCTGCTCCATAAAAACTCAAAGGCCACACGCATAAAGAAAAATTTTTCTTTATACATGCAGCCTCATTGCCGACTTTGAGATTGAAAAAACAAAAAAGGTCGTAGACAAAATTTCGCACAAAAACGAAATTATATCTACGACCTCTTTGCCGTTATTTCTTTAATAATAATGAATTTTTGCAGAGATAGTCAAGAGATTTCTATTAAATAAAGTTAGTCCACAAATGCTGTTCCTTTTCCGGCAGACCGTATTTTTCCTTGCCAAGTGCAATTGACTTAATCAAAAAGCTCATATTTCGCGCAAGAACTCGGAGCACCTGCATGCCTTCTTCATCCTGAACAGCTTCTCCAGGAGCACCTCCGTGGATGTTGTTCCAGTACTGGCTTGTTGCGACAGGCATTCCGCTTATTGTAAAAAACTTATTCAGCACATCAAAAGAAGCAGTTGTTCCTCCGCGGCGTGCACAGACAAATCCGGCACCTACCTTCATTGTTTTATCAAAATGACTGCTGTAGAAAAGACGCTGCAAAAAGGCCTGTACTGTTGCATTCGGGGCGGCGTAATAAACAGGCGTTCCTACTACAAGTCCGTCGGCTGCTTCAAACTTGGCGGCAAATTCATTTACTTCATCATCAAAAACACAGTGCCCTTTCTTACTGCACTGATTGCATGCAATACATCCGCGGATATCCTTGTTGCCTATGTTATAAATTTCTGTTTCTATACCCTGTTCGTTGAAAATCTTCTGCATTTCTTCCAGTCCCAACAGTGTGTTGCTTTTTGGGCGGGGGCTACCGTTTACTAAAAGTATTTTCATAAAAGTATCCTCCATTTAATTTACTTATAAAATACAAAGCCTGTGAAATAATAACTTTTGAAAAGCTTGCGGTCAGTATTGTATTTATATTCAATGCCTGTAAAACAGAATGCAATTTCATCATCCGGGAAATACCATAGTGGCTCTTCTGTATTTACATTTCCATCAAGAGAAAAGAATAACTCATTAAAATTATAGATTTTGCCCGATTTTGAAGTATAAGAAATTTCAGAAATTTCCTTTGCGTATTCCAGATGTTCTCCATCCTTCCATTCATCAGCAAATACATTTTCATGAACTCTTTTGAATTCCTTAAAGTCTTCTATATTCAATACTTCATTAAATTTAAAGGTCTTTTCAAAATAAATCATTTTCTCTTCTTCACGTTTTGACTTAATTCCAAAAACTTCTTCAAAGCTTCGATAACTTGTATGCTTTGTTTCTCCAACCCACTTTTCCTTTAGAGTCCATTCAGGCTGCGGAAGGTGACTTGTCGACATAATATAATGGAAACTGGAAACAAGGGCATCGCGGTCTTCGTCTGTAATTGTATTTTCAAGAGCTACAGGATCATAAAGCTTTATTGAATCTGTCGCTTCATCATAAATATCATATTTATTCATTACCTTAACCATTCTTGAAAACTGACTTTTATGTGCCATATTAATCAGATTAAATGGAGTAACGCTATCAAAAAGAACAATTGCCGTCAAAGCAATGATTGCCCAGTTTACATATTTTCCTTTTTTGATGAACGTAAGAGTGATTGTAATAATAGAAAAAATGATGAACAGCAGACTTGAATAGCGATACCCTGTAAAGCCGTAAGCATTCACGCGGATAAAATATGCATAAATCTGAATCAAAATAAGCGGAATAAAAACAAAGGCCCCGAACTTATAGAAAAACTTGATGACAGGAAGCTCGTCATGTTCACGCAGAATAAAATAGAACACAATGTAAAAACAAGATGCAAAAGAAACAAACCAGTTTATCTGTCCGTTTGGAAGCTTAAAGAGGAAAAGGGCCTTCAAAAGATAAATATACAAAATCAGAATAAGAACAGCAAAAACCGGGAAAAGAATATAAAGTGTGATTACCTTAAATGCCTTGCCGGAACTTTCATCCTCGCGCCTGTTGAAAAGATAATAGGTAAAGGTGTTCACCCCAAAAACAAAAATACAGAAAAAGACGCAGCATCCATAAACATCAGAATCAGAAGTATTCAAAATAAGATTCTGAACTGCATAAATTAAAAGACAGAGTCCTCCCATAAGGATGAGTGTCATAAAAGTACAGAAAAGCGCATGCTTAAAAACAAGCGAAAAATATGTACGTGAATTGCCCTTTGGAATAAATAGATAAAGAGTGATTAGCGTTATTGCACAAAGGATTCCAAAATAATAAAGCTCGTTATAAACAGAGTTTCCAAAACCACGATGAGCAAATAAACCAAGCACGAAGCCTGCCACTGCTACTCCGCTTTGAATAAGATATTTTTTTAGTGCAGGAAGTTTTTGAGTGAGAAGTGTTGCAGGTATTGCAAAAAAAGCTGCCATTAAAAACGCAAGAAGTAAATCCTCCAGAAATTCAGGAGGTTGATCCATGCACATATTAACAGAAGCAATTACAAAAGTGATAAAGCTTGCAATGAAAATAACTTTAGTAGCAGCAATATGCGCTACAGCCTCTGATAATGCTTCTTTGATTTTTGTTTTTATATTTAAAATTTTACTCATAAAAACATTATAACATCAGAGGCTGTAAAAGGCAAAATTAATCTGGTCGCGGCTTAATATGCTTTGTCGTGAACCCCGGCGATTGCACGCCCAGATGGTTCGTCCATGTTTTTCCATGCAGCGTCCCATTCGAGGGCTTTGGCTGTAGAACATGCAACTCCGGCTTCGTGAGGTACACAGCGGGCAGCACTGTCGCTTGGGAAAAGGCGGCTGTAGATTTCGCGGTAGTAATATTCCTCTTTTGTTTTTGGAGGGTTTACCGGGAAACGGTTTTCACGGCGTGCAAACTCTGCATCACTTACCTTTTCTTCTGTCATCTTTTTAAGGGTATCAATCCAGCTGTAGCCTACACCGTCACTGAACTGTTCCTTCTGGCGCCAGCAGATGCTTTCCGGGAGCAGGTCTTCAAATGCTTTGCGAAGGATCCATTTTTCCATGCGCTGACGTGGGGTCCCTAAGCCTGTCGAAGGAGTCGAAGAGCCGTCCAACTTAATGTTCATTTTATCTGATGGGTTCAATCCCATTGCAATATCAATAAAATCTTTGTCTAAGAATGGAACACGGCCTTCTACACCCCATGCCATTAAGGATTTATTTGCACGAAGACAGTCGTAAAGATGAAGCTTACTCATTTTGCGAACAAGCTCTTCGTGGAATTCCTGGGCGTTTGGAGCCTTGTGGAAATAAAGATATCCGCCAAAAAGTTCATCACTTCCTTCACCCGAAAGTACCATTTTAATTCCCATTGATTTAATTACACGGGCAAGAAGATACATCGGAGTTGATGCACGAACAGTTGTAATATCATAAGTTTCGATGTGATAAATTACATCAGGCAGTGCATCCAAAGCTTCCTGAATTGTAAAGTGAACTTCATGATGAACGGTTCCGATATAATCAGCTGCTTTTTGTGCGGCAATAAGGTCAGGTGAACCTTCAAGTCCAACTGCAAAGCTATGAAGCTGAGGCCACCAGGCTGCTTCTTTGCTGTCTGTTTCAACACGCTTTTTGCTGTATTTCTGAGTAACGGCTGCAATGATTGATGAGTCGAGGCCTCCACTCAAAAGAACACCATATGGAACATCACTCATCAACTGAGCTTTAACTGCAGTTTCAAGCCCGTTACGAACCTTTTCAATAACAGAAGGATTAATTACATCACCCTTTTCATCTGTAGCTTTTGGAGCATTCTTAACGGCATCAAATGTTTCCCATTCACGCTTGTACCAGCGGTTTGGTTTTTCATCCTTTGAATAAAAATAATGTCCGTTCGGGAACTCTTCGATAGTCTGGCAGTCCCCTTCGAGCGCCTTTAATTCACTTGCAACATAATAGCGGCCGGCCTTGTCCCAGCCCTGATACAAAGGAATAACACCAATTTCATCGCGGGCAATGAGGTATACGTCGTTTTCGCTGTCGTAAAGTGCAAAGGCAAAAATGCCCGAAAGCTCTTCAATCATTTTTGTGAAGTCACCTGACTCGCGGTATTTTTTATAAAGAGGAATAATAACTTCACAGTCGCTTCCTGTGCGGAACTTATATGTGCCTTCAAACTTAGCACGAATTTCCTTGTGATTGTAGATTTCGCCGTTTGCAGCAAGAATGATTTTTTCATCATCGCTTACGAGTGGCTGCTTACCGCTCAATGGGTCAACGATAGAAAGGCGCTCATGGCTTAAGATTGCATTATCGCCTGTATAAACGCCGCTCCAGTCCGGCCCACGATGACGAATCTTTTTAGACATCTCCAAAACCTGCGCCCGAAGCTCTTCCTTCAAGCCTTCTGCAATTGGCGCGCTGCCACTGCTTAAATCGAAACATCCTACGAAACCGCACATACTCTTATAGCAGAAACCGTTAAAAAATTGCTGAACCGCTGTGAAGCAATTTTAGGTTTCAACCTTCAATCGTTCATGCGGTAAATCGAAGATTCTAAAAAATTGCAAAAACTTGGAGCAATTTTTTAGAATCTTCCAATTTCAAAAAATTAACAGTTCCCATTTCCTCCTTAAAGAAATAAAAAAAGAGGTCGTAGACAGTACTTCGCACGTGCGAAATATTATCTACGACCTCTTTGCCGTTAGATTAGTTATACTCCTTTGGCCTTTTTTTGTCAATTACAACAGCTTGTAGTATAATTGCCTCATGACCTTGTACCACCTCGTGTCATTGGAAATAATCCTCCTTTTTTCCATAATCCTATCTATACAGGATATAAAACGCCTGGAGGTTGGAATATACATTCAGTGGGCTTCAATTTTCTGTGCGCTTATCTGATTCAGATTTTCAGAGGCATTATTTTTTAAGCGCAAAGGTCTTTTATATGACTATTCAGCAAGTATTGCCTGTATGCATAAATCTTTATATTTTGTTCCCGGATAAACTTCCAGAATTTTTATTGCATATCTTCCAACTTGATTAGCTGAGGCTGATTTTTTCTGAAGTGGAATTGTCTGCTTTTCTGCAGAATCTTTTATGTCATATATACTTTTCTGATTTGTATCAAGATTGGTTATTTCGATTTTTTTCACCCGTGAATTCTGCTCATACAGATATTTTTTTTCTGATTGAAATCCATTAAATAACTGTAAACTGAATTTATCATTTATATCTGCTGTTATATAAATGATATCTCCGATTCCATAACCATTAGCAGAAGCCCATGGTAAACCTTCAATAGTTCCAAGGTTTTCTGCAGAGTATACGGTGTCTTTTTCTTTTAGAAAGGACGTTGATTCATAAGAAATAATGGAATTCTTCTTTGTGAAATTTTCCAGTTTTGGGAATAATAAAATAAAAGGCAGGATGCTTGGATCCATTCCGGCAGAAACTAAATAGAAATTTAAAAACTTATAAATATTTGAAATGTTGTTTTTATCAAAGGATTGTGAATAAGAAATCTTTTCTATGCAGGTATATGTAAAGCCTCCCATTTCATATTCAAAACAATTATATTTGCCAATGCAAATCTCTTTTCCGCTTTCAATAACTCTGGCTACCGGACGAACGAAAACCCCTGATTCAATTTTTCCATAAGAGTTTTTATCAATAATGCTGTTATTTGTTAAAATCCAATCCTGTTTGTTTTGATGGTAAAATAAAAGCTGAATTAAATATGATTGAATCTGAAGAAATTTGTATATCAAGCCGAGATTTACAGGCTGTTCCATAGATGTTCCATTTTACATCTGCAATCAACTGATTGTCGGTCTGCTTCAGGACAGAACATGAAAGAGAATTATTTCCATAAACAAAGTTTTTTATTAAACCTTTATTGTCGTATTCAATAAGCCCGTTTTGTTGTCCATGTCCCGAAATAACAAGTTTTTCAACGTTTTGAGCATAAAGAAAACTTGAGCAGATAAAGAAAAATAAAATAAATAATTTTTTCATATAATATATTATAACAGAATTATTTGTAAAAAAAAAGAATTTAAAATTTTACCGATTTTTATGTTTACTTACCTGCGGGGGTTTTGGGGGTCAGTTCAATTTAACTAATTCTGAAGAGCTTCATATCCCGGCGACAATCGGAAAACCGTTAAAAACAAATGCACTGCATTTGTTTAGGTTTTTCCTTCAAAGGCCGCGTGTGGTTGATTTTTCAACCACACTTTAATCAGAGCTTTACAAGATTTTAATCTTGTAAAGCCTCATATCCTTCTTCGCCGGTACGAACCTTTACAACATTCTGAACATCGTATACGAAAATCTTTCCGTCACCGATGTGGCCTGTGTAAAGAACTTCCTTAGCGGCAGTTACAACAAGGTCTACAGGAACTTCACTTACTACGATATCAACCTTAATCTTAGGAAGCAAAGTCATATCCATTTCAACACCACGATACTTCTGAGTGTTTCCATGCTGAACACCGCAACCAAGAACGTTTGTTACTGTCATACCGGTTACGTTGATGGCGTTCATTGCAGCCTTAAGCTCGTCGAACTTGCTCTGGCGTGTAATGATAGAAACCATATGGAACTTTGCATCAGGGCTGTTTGTAGCCTTTGCAACAGGAACTGCCTTGTCTACCGGCACAGTACCTGCGGCATCACTGGCAGCGTCACCACCAAGCACCTGTGGAGCCATGATAAATCCTGCGTAGCTTGAATCAATTCCGTGTTCAAGCTTATCAAGACCAATGATTTCTTCTTCGCGGCTGGCACGCAATCCGTGGAGCTTCTTAATCAAAGTAAAGGTTATAATCATACAAACTGCTGTCCATGCAACAATTGAAACTTCACCAAGGCACTGAACACCAAGGTGCTTAAGTCCGCCACCGTAAAGTAAACCACTGTCTACGTTGAACAAACCGTCTGACAAAGTACCCCAGATACCGTTTGCAAGGTGAACTGCTACGGCACCAACCGGGTCATCAATGTGAAGCTTAAGGTCAAGGAATTCTACGACAACTACTACAATGAATCCGGCTACAACACCGATTGCTGTTGCACCAAGAGCGTCTACTGTAGCACAAGTTGGTGTGATTGCAACAAGACCTGCCAAAGAAGCGTTGAGTGTCATGGAAACATCAGGCTTACCGTTCTTAATCCAGGTAAAGATCATTGTTGTTACAGCGGCAACAGCAGGCGCAATTGTTGTTGTAGTGAATACTGCAGCAAGACCACCTACTCCTAAAAGCTGTGTACAGGCAGCACCGTTGAATCCGTACCATCCGAACCAGAGGATGAAGGTACCAAGTGCACCAAGTGTCAAAGAGTGACCCGGAATAGCGTGAACCTTTGTTACCTTTCCCTTTTCGTCGCGGTCATACTTACCGATACGTGGGCCAAGGAAGATTGCACCAATCAAAGCAGCGGTACCACCAACTGAGTGGATTGCAGCACCACCGGCAAAATCAACAAAACCAAGCTGAACAAGCCAACCCTGGCTATTCCAAACCCATCCGGCTTCGATTGGATAAACTACTGCAGAAATTACAGCAGAATAAATACAGTATGCGCTGAACTTAGTACGTTCTGCCATTGAACCGGAAACGATTGTTGCGGCTGTGGCACAAAACACCAGGTTGAATACAAAGCTTGACCAGTCAAGTTCTGCAAAGTTTGTAAACAACTGCATATTTGGCTTACCAATAAGACCAAAGAAATAGTTTTCGCTCATCATCAAGCCAAAACCAAGCAGCATGAACATCGGTGTACCAATACAAAAATCCATAAGGTTTTTCATTATGATATTTCCGGCGTTCTTAGCCCTTGTAAATCCTGTTTCAACCATCGCAAAACCGCACTGCATAAAGAATACAAGTGCAGCACCAATCAGGAACCATACGCTCCAAACTTCACTCATAATATTTCTCCTTTCCGGGCATGAGACAATCCCGAATTACAAAAAAAAGAGCCGTAGAATTATTACTCATACAAGTAATTTTCTACGGCTTCATTGCCATTATTATATTTTATGGGTTGAACTGCACCCAAGGGGTGTCAGTTCGAACCTGGTTTACAAGGTGCGAGAGCATCCTTGTATATTTGCGTTATACTGCAACCGCGAAAGCGGTTGTCAGCATGAGCGCTTTTTATCGAACGCTGAACAACAAATCTCCGTAGCTTGGGAACGGCCACATCTCTTTTGGTGTGATTGTTTCAAGCTCGTCAGCACAAAGTCTAAGCTCGTTCATTGCCGCAAAAACATGTTCGCGGTAGAAGAATGCTGTCTTGCTTGAGTCGCCGCTTTCAGAAATCTTCTTTGCTCCAAGAACTTCGCTTTCAAGCTTGTCTGTTTTGCTGTAAATACAACTTGTAAGGCAAGAAACTTTTTTAAGCATTGCGCTTTCATAAGTTGTATCACATTCACCACAGGCAGCTTTTTTCAAGCCAATCGTTTGGGCCAGTTTGTTAGCATATTTACTTGCTGCAGGCAGAATGTCTTTTTTAGCCATCTCAAGCATTGTTTCTGCTTCAATGTTGATAATCTTAGAATAATTCTCGTTATGAATCTCAAAGCGGCTTGTAAGTTCGACCTTGCTGTAAACACCAAACTTTTCGAACATCTTAACATTCTTTTCGTCAAGAATATGTGGTAAAGCTTCCGGTGTAGACTTAAGGTTGTAAAGTCCACGCTTCTCTGCTTCTTTAACCCAGGAATCATCATAACCGTTTCCGTTGAAAATGATTCTCTTATGATCTTTGATTGTCTTAAGAATCAAGTCATGAAGGTCAGCTTTGAAGTCCTTAGATTTTTCAAGGATATCAGCAAACTGACTGAGTTCTTCAGCAACAACAGTATTCAAGAATACGTTTGCACATGCAATTGATTCGCTTGAACCAAGCATACGGAACTCAAACTTGTTTCCGGTAAATGCAAATGGTGATGTACGGTTACGGTCTGTTGTATCCTTGTTGAAATCAGGAAGAACAGTTACACCAATCTGCATTTTTTCTTTTTCGTGTTTACCGTATGGAACACCTTTTTCAATCGAATCCAGAATGGCGCTGAGCTCATCACCCAGGAAGATTGAAATAATTGCAGGAGGAGCTTCGTTTGCTCCAAGACGATGGTCGTTTCCGGCAGATGCAACAGAAATACGGAGCAGATCCTGGTATTCATCAACACCCTTGATGATTGCACACAGAAACAAAAGGAACTGTGCATTCTGATCTGGAGTAGCACCCGGGTCAAGAAGGTTCTTTCCTGTGTTTGTGCTTATAGACCAGTTGTTATGTTTACCACTTCCGTTTACACCGGCAAATGGTTTTTCGTGCAAAAGACATACCATTCCGTGGCGTGCAGCAACCTTACGCATCATTTCCATAGTGAGCTGGTTGTGATCACAAGCCATATTAGTTGTACTGAAGATTGGAGCCAACTCGTGCTGAGCCGGAGCAACTTCGTTATGTTCAGTCTTGGCAAGAATACCAAGCTTCCAGAGTTCCTTGTTCAAATCCTTCATGAACTCCTGAACACGTGGCTTAATCATACCAAAGTAATGATCTTCAAGCTCCTGTCCTTTTGGAGCCTTAGCACCGTAAAGTGTACGGCCTGTATAAATCAAGTCTTCACGCTTATCATAAACTGATTTGTCAACAAGGAAATATTCCTGTTCTGGTCCAACAGTTGTTTTTACGCTTGTAACAGCGTCGTTTCCGTCGAACAATTTCAGAACACGAACTGCCTGCTTGCTGATTGCCTGCATAGAGCGGAGCAATGGAGTCTTTTTATCCAAAGCTTCTCCTGTATAAGAACAGAAGGCTGTTGGAATACAAAGAGTGCCGTCTTTAATAAAGGCATAGCTTGTAGGATCCCAGGCTGTATAACCGCGGGCTTCAAAGGTTGCACGAATACCGCCGCTTGGGAAACTTGAAGCATCAGGTTCACCCTGAACAAGCTCTTTACCGCTGAACTCCATAATAACTTTTCCGTCGCTTATAGGAGTAATAAAGCTGTCGTGTTTTTCGGCAGTAATTCCTGTAAGTGGCTGGAACCAGTGTGTAAAGTGTGTGGCTCCTTTTTCAATTGCCCAGTCTTTCATTGCATTAGCAACAACAGTAGCAACTGAAGCATCAAGTTTTTCTCCACCTTCAATAGTTTTCATCAGCTGTTTATAAGTTTCTTTAGGCAGCCGAGCTTTCATAACTGTTTCATTAAAAACGTTCTCGCCAAAGATTGGTGTTACTTCGTCCATTTTCTTATTCCTCCTGTGTAAGGCCGCTGGCGGCCGGTGTTCTATAGCAAACCGTTAAAAAAATTGCGAAAGCAATTTTTAGATTTACCTTTTTTTGGAATAAAAAAACCGCAACAATTTTCAGGGCGTCCCCTAAAACTCATTGCGGCTTCTTTGCCAAATTACATTGTCATTATCAGACTTAACCCGATAATCTTTATAAAACGAAAAGGTCGCAGAAATACTTTCTGCGACCTCATTGCCGTTTAATACTGTCTTTATACAGTTTCGAAAAAAAAATGTCAACAATTTTTTTTAAAAAAATTTAATTTTTTTTTATTGTTTTTTACATTTTTCATAGTTAAATTATATTTATGAACGAAAATAAACCATTACCTCCATGGGCAGATTTAATCCCGAAAGATTCTTTTATCTCATATAATCCGACCTACAAGGTTGGCGCATATTTTGACCGCTTTCATAAAGACACCTTCAAGCCGTCCGATTTTGACTCCCTGACCTATTATTTTTACGATCCGACCGAGCACGGCTACCCAAAAGACAAGACATATCCGCTCATCACATTTCTTCACGGAACTTCAAATGCTCTTGAAGGTGATGTCTGCATAAACTACGCAGGCGCAGAATTCTACTCAAAAGATGATTACCAGAAAACTCTTGGCGGCGCCTATCTTCTTGTTCCGCTTGCAAACGAATACCGCGACGAAGAAGGTCAGATCAAAGGCGGCTGGAGCGAAACTCCTGCAAAAGTTCTTTACGAATTGATTTCTGCTTTCATAAAAAATCAGATGAATGACCGAATTGCCAAAAACATCATGATTGGAAACTCTTCAGGCGCCTGGATGACCTTTCAAATGGGCAATAACTTCATCTCATTTTTTGACGTCCTTATTCCTGTTGGAGCCGGTGAAATCCCTGAAGATAAAATGCTTGACCGCTATGACGAAGAAAATGTCTGTCTTTTTTATGCTATAGGCAAACATGACGAACTCAACGACTTTGACACCCTTGTCCGCCCTCGCCTTGCAAGATTACAGGCAATGAAAAACTGCTTCATTTATACCCCTGAATGGGTACAAAACGGCGATAAAGGAATTGCATCAATTAATTTTGTTTACGAAATGGGTCAGCACTGTCTTGTAAACCCGATGCACTGCAACTTAATGTTCGACGACGGAACACCTATGGAGCCCCGCCTTCCGAATGGAGTTACAGGCTGGATTGCCAGTCTTTAATACGCTCAATCGCCTCAATAGTGCGTTCGCGGCTTCCAAAACCTGTAAGTCTTAAATAGCCTTCGCCCATTTTACCAAAACCGCTTCCAGGAGTTCCAACAACATTACATTTATCAAGAAGTTCATCAAAGAAAGTCCAGCTTGTAAAACCTTCAGGAATCTGCATCCATACATAAGGTGAATACTGACCACCGAAGGCTTTAAAGCCTGCTTTAGTTACGCCTTCAAAAATAATACGGGCATTTTCACGGTAGAACGAAAGATTTTCCAGAATCTGTTTCTGCCCTACTTCTGAATAAACTGCTTCTGCAGCCCTCTGTGTGATATAAGAAACACCGTTAAACTTTGTAGACTGACGGCGGAACCATAATGCATTTAATTCTATGCCGTCAAAAACAAGATCATGAGGAACTACAGTATAACCACAACGGATTCCCGTAAAGCCTGCAGTTTTAGAAAAAGAGCGAAGTTCAATAGCACAGGATTTTGCTCCTTCAATCTCGTAAATAGATTTTGGATATTTACCGTCAGTTATAAAAGCCTCGTAAGCAGAATCATAAAGAATAAGGCTTTTGTGAGCATTTGCATAATCAACCCACTTTTTAAGATATTCCTTTGAAGCAACAGTTCCCGTAGGATTATTCGGAAAGCAAAGATATATGATATCAGGAACTGTGTCTTTGTCTTTCGGAATTTCTGGTAAAAAGTCTGTTTCTGCGCTGCATGGAAGAATGATTATTTTATCCTTACGACCGTTCATGATGTTTGTGTCGATATAAACCGGGTAAACAGGATCGCAGATTGCAACAGTATTGTCGGTAGCAAAAATGTCTCCGATGTTTCCGCAGTCAGACTTAGCACCGTCAGAAAGGAAAATTTCATCAAGACTAAGGTCGATTCCACGTTTTTTATAATCCCATTCTAAAATCTTTTCGCGGATAAAATCATAGCCCTGTTCAGGCGGATATCCACGAAAAGTCTTTTCGTCTGCCATCTCGTCTACAGCCTTGTGCATTGCATCGATTACAGCCGGACAAAGAGGCTTTGTAACATCACCAATCGAAAGTTTGATTACATCTGAGCCCGGATGTGATGCAATAAACTCGCGTGTCTTTTTGTTCACGGTAGAAAAAAGATAGCTTGCTTCCAAATCTAAAAAGTTTTTGTTAATTTTCATAATTCAACATCTCCTGTAAATACATTTTCAGCAGGGCCTGTCATAAAGACACTGTCTTCTTCTCGGCCGCTCCATTCAATTTTTAAATCTCCGCCAACAAGATGAACCGTAACAGGGCTGTCTGAGTCAACAAGATTGTTCAAAATTCCAGCAACAACTGTAGCGCAGGTTCCGGTTCCGCAGGCTAAAGTTTCGCCGGTTCCACGTTCCCATACCCTCATCCAGATTGTATGACGGTCCTCTACATAAGCAAATTCAGTATTTGTACGTTCCGGGAAAAATGCGTTGTTTTCAAAAAGAGGCCCTACTCCGCAAACATCAAATTCAGCAGGCTTTTTGTCAATAAAAACAACAGCATGAGGATTTCCCATAGAAACGCATGTGATTTTGTATTCTTTTCCGCCAACAATAAGCGGGTGCATAACAACCCTTCCCGCGGTCCCTGAGCCTGTCGAAGGGCTTGCAACAGGAATCTTTTCTGCCTGTAAAATCGGGGCCCCCATATCAACACTAAGCCAGGTCTCTTTGTCGCCACGCTCCCCTTTCTGGACAGTGAGTTTTTTTACAGCCCCCATAGATTCAACAGTAAACTCGCGGCCGGCAGTATAGCCTGCATCATAAAGGTATTTACCAACGCAGCGGATTCCGTTTCCGCACATCTGACTTCTGCTTCCATCGGCATTATACATAACCATTTCAAAATCAGCAGAGTGTCCTTTTTTTATAATAATAATTCCGTCTCCGCCAACTCCAAAATGCCTGTCCGAAAGCTTTATGGCAGCCTGCTTTTCGCCTTCACTTCCACCTGGAAAATCCGATTTTGTGCAATCAAAATAAATATAATCATTTCCGCAGCCATGCATTTTTGTAAATTTCATAAAATCCACCTCGAAATAAAAAAAACCGCAGAAATTTACCCCATATAAAATAAGATAAATATCTGCGGCCTCTTTGCCTTTATTTTGTTTTAATATTTATGGAAAAAAGTGTCAATATGGTCTATCATAAACTAAAGAATATAAATCAGAGGGATATTTTGACCGAAAAAATAATCAAAAATATTAAAAATAACAAATTCTTATTTTTTATAGCAGTAATCTGTACAGCATGTATTCATCAATTTACAGGTTTTACAAAGGGTTTTGAAATCTTACCCCTTATCATTTTTTTACTGGTGATTCTTGCTGTGATTTCTCCACTTTTATATTTTCTAATTCAATTAAGCTATAACTTTCACAAAAAATATAATCCAGTTTTAAGACTGAATGAATTAAACTATAAAAATGACTTTTCTATCTGTGTTTGTTTTTTTGTTCTTATTCTTGCTGTTATAATTGATATTGTACTTCCATTTTTTCAAGATATTAAATCTTTTATGCCCTTTATGATAAGTCCGATTATTTTTGCAGTTCTTCTTGCACTTATCAGAATAAAAGAAAAAAGTATAAATGAAATACCATCTGAATATGGTTATAAGGTAACCAAAAGAGGACAATATTTTTCGGTGCTTGCAATTTTTTTTGGAGCAGGATGGCTTATATGTGGCGCATGCTTATTTATACATGATGAACTTTTTAAAAGGAACGCTTACAACACAATAGGAATTGTAACGGATTATGAAGAACATAAAGAAATTGATAAAGGAAAAAACAATAATACCTATTCTATAAAATACACCTATAAAGACAAAGATGGTAATGAACATACAAATACAGCTAATTCAACTTCATATCCACCAGAATTTTCTATAGGTACCCAGATAACAGTTTATTACAGTAAATCGGACTACAATAAATCTATATACGAAAGTACTCTTAGAAATTTTTTAACAAACTTTTTTGCCGGAGCTGGAGCCATTATCTTAGTTTGTAGCACGATTGTTTATATCTTAATCCGAAAAAAAAGAACAGAAATAACTTTTTTTACATCACCCTGTCATCTTGACGACAATTGTTAAACACGGTATAACATTTATGAACAATGGCGTTCATTCAATTTGATAAACTTGTATTGTCTTTACAACGGGTGGTCAAATAGGATGAACGCCTTTATTGTATTCAGATTTAATTTTGCGGAGGTCTTATGTCTTACAATTTTGATGCAGAAAAAACATATAAACTCTGTGTGGAATGGATTAAAGATTGGTTTTCTAAAAATGCTTCACCACAAACTAAAGCTGTTATAGGCATTTCGGGCGGAAAGGATTCGGCTGTAACTGCAAAACTCCTCTGCGACGCTCTTGGAAAGGACCGGGTAACAGGAGTTTTGCTTCCAAACGGTGAACAAAAAGACATAAGCGACAGTATAAAAGTGTGTACTTTTCTTGGAATAAACTACTATACGATTAATATCCGGGATGCATATAAAGGCCTTACAGACGAAATTAAAAAAGACTTCCCGGATGACAAACACAGCTACAATAATTACAGCACAAACACCCCTGCCAGACTTAGAATGACAACCCTCTACGGAATTGCCGCAATTCTTGGAAATGCAATGGTTGCAAATACCTGTAATCTGAGCGAAGACATCATGGGATACAGCACCTTCTATGGCGACAGTGCCGGAAGCTTTGCACCTTTAAGTAAGCTTACGACAGATGAAGTTGTAGCAATCGGAGATTGTGCAGGACTTCCTCACGAAATCACACATAAGGCTCCAAGCGACGGAATGTGTGGAAAAACCGATGAAGACAACCTTGGATGGACTTATCACGAAGTAAATGAATTAATACGTAAAAATATAAAAGGCCCTCATTATGAAGAGATTCTTAAAAGATGGAAAAGAAACAGATTCAAGCTCGAAATAATTCAGCTGCCTTGTTTTGTTCCGGACTTTCCTCTTTTACTCGACGATTATCCCTGGGGAAATTTAAAGGAGCAGATGTAAAATGAGTAAGGCATATCTTATTTTACAGGATGGTACTTTATTCGAAGGAAATTCAATCGGTATTGAAGGAAGCACAATCGGCGAAACAGTTTTTACAACCGGCATGACTGGCTACCTTGAAACACTTACAGATCCAAGTTATTTTGGACAGATTGTAACTCAGACTTTTCCGCTCATTGGAAATTATGGTGTAATACCGGAAGATTTTGAAAGCAGAAAACCATGGGTAAAAGGATATATCGTTCGTGAGCTTTGCGAAAAACCTTCAAACTTCCGCTCGGAAGGAAGCCTTGATGATTTTCTGAAACAGCATGATATAATCGGTATAGCCGGAATAGACACACGCGCATTAACCAAAAAGCTTCGTGAAAGTGGAGTCATGAACGGAATGATTGTGAGCGGTAAGAAAGCGGAAAACCTTGAAAAAAACAAAACGGGTCTGCTTCAAAAAATTCGAGAATATAAAATCGAACGCGCTGTTGAAAAAGTAAGTAACAAAGAAGGGGAAAGCCTTCCCCTCGCTCACACTTCGTTGCTCACTACCCTTTCTCCTAAGGGGGACACCCCCTTAAAAACCCCCAAACATATTGTCTTATGGGATTTCGGCGCCAAAGCAAATATTCAGCGGGAACTTGAAAAACGCGGGTGTAAAGTTACGGTAGTACCATATAACACTACAGCAGAAGAGATTATAAAAATGCAGCCGGACGGTGTAATGCTTAGCAATGGTCCCGGTGATCCTGCAGAAAATGTAGGAATAATTCAAGAAATCAATAAGCTTTGTACATACAATAAAGAGCTTACCGGTTCAAGCCCTGCAATGACAGAAGGAGTTATCTCTATATTCGGTATCTGTCTTGGTCATCAGATGCTTGCCCTTGCCCGTGGCTGCAAAACATCAAAACTCAAATATGGTCATCGCGGCGGAAACCATCCTTGTAAGGATACTCTGACAGATCGTGTCTACATTACAAGCCAGAATCACGGTTATGCTGTCGAAAGTTCTTCTCTCCCAGAATATGCAAAAATAACTTTTGTAAATGTAAATGACGAAACTGTAGAAGGCATAACATACACAGATATACCTGCCTTTAGCGTTCAGTTTCATCCCGAAGCATGCGGTGGTCCTCACGATACAAACTTCCTCTTCGATAAATTTTTACAGATGATTAAAAGGAGGATAAGCTGAAAACCTTTCCCGGTTCAATGCTTTTAAGATTATGGGTTTAAATAAAAATATTCACAAAGTAATGATTATCGGTTCAGGTCCAATCATAATCGGACAGGCTGCAGAATTTGATTATGCCGGAAACCAGGCCTGCAAAGCTTTAAAACAGCTTGGACTCGAAGTTTGTCTTGTAAACTCAAACCCTGCCACATTGATGACAGACAAAAGTATGGCAGATGAAATCTATCTAGAACCTCTCACTTTGGAAACTCTTAAAAGAATTATCGAAAAAGAAAAACCTGATTCACTTCTTTCAACTCTTGGCGGACAAACAGGCTTAACTCTTAGTATGGAACTTGCAAAATCAGGATTTTTAAAAAGTCACAATGTTCAGCTTTTGGGTGCTCGCCCGGAAACAATCGACAAGGCAGAAGACCGTCAGCTTTTTAAAGATACAATGGAATCGATTGGAGAACCCTGCATCCCTTCTAAAGTTGTAACAACTTATGAGGATGCCGCAGACTTTGTTCATAATGAAATCGGTTTTCCGGCTATCATCCGTCCGGCTTTTACACTTGGAGGAACAGGCGGCGGAATTGTAAATAATGAACGCGAGCTTGATGAAATTGCACACAACGGACTTCACCGCTCTCCTATTCATCAGATTCTTGTTGAAAAATGTATTGCCGGCTGGAAGGAAGTTGAATTTGAAGTAATGCGCGACTCTCACGAAAACGTAATTACAGTCTGCTCAATGGAAAACTTTGATCCTGTTGGTGTTCATACCGGAGACTCAATCGTAATTGCTCCAACAGTTACTCTTGCAGATAAAGAGTATCAGATGCTCAGAAGTGCAGCGTTGAATATCATCAGTGCGCTTAAAATCGAAGGCGGATGTAACTGTCAGTTTGCATTAAATCCCGAAAGCTTTGAATATGCGGTTATTGAAGTAAACCCTCGTGTTTCCCGCTCCTCTGCCCTTGCTTCTAAAGCCACAGGATATCCAATTGCCAAAGTTGCCGCTTTAATTGCAGTAGGATTAACACTCGATGAAATTCCAAACTTTGTTACTAAAAAAACTAAGGCATGCTTTGAACCTGTTTTGGATTACGTTGTTGTAAAAATGCCAAAATTTCCGTTTGATAAATTCGTCTATGCCCAGCGCAAACTCGGCACTCAGATGAAGGCCACCGGAGAAGTTATGGCCATAGGACAAAATTTTGAAGAAGCAATTCTTAAAGCCTGCCGCGGTCTTGAAGTTCACGTAACAGACTTAAACCTTCCGGCCTTTGTAAAAGAAGGTGATGAAAAAATCAAGGAACGCGTAGCCCAGTGCACCGACCAGAGAATCTTTGCCATCTACCAGGCCATCAAACGCAATCTCTTAACCATAGACCAGATCCACGACATCACCAAAATCGATAAATGGTTTTTAAACAAACTTAAAAACATCGCCGTAGCCGAATCGTCGTTAGCTGATTATTCGTCTGGCACCCTTTTATATCCCCCAAATTCTTTCAAAATGGTAGACACCTGTGCCGGGGAATTTGATGCCGAAACCCCATATTTCTACTCCACCACCTCCGGTGAAAACGAAGCCGAAAATTTCTTAAAAAGTTTTTCATAACGGGCAAATTTTTTTTATAAAAAATTTATAATAACCTATTGACATTGTAGGTAATATAGTTTATATTCACATTATAATAAATACCTACCAAACAAGTAGGTATAGAAACGCCGCTTAGGCTAAAAAAGGAGAATTATAACTATGGCAGACATTAAACAAAGTTCTTTAGAATTAATCGGTAAAACACCACTTTTACAGCTTAACGGCTATTCAAAAAAAGCAGGTATAACAGGAGCTACTATTCTTGCCAAGCTCGAATACCTTAATCCTGCAGGAAGCGTAAAAGACAGAATCGCCTTAGCCATGATCGAAGATGCAGAAGCAAAAGGTCTTTTAAAACCAGGAGCAACAATCATCGAACCAACATCAGGAAACACAGGTATTGGTCTTGCCGCAGTTGCTGCCGCAAAAGGATATCATGCAATCCTTACATTACCGGACACAATGAGTGTTGAACGCCGTAACCTTCTTAAAGCCTACGGTGCAGAAATCGTTCTTACAGAAGGTGCCAAAGGTATGAAAGGTGCTATTGCAAAGGCAGAAGAACTTCACGCTTCTACTCCAGGAAGCTTTATTCCAGGTCAGTTTGTAAACCCTGCAAACCCGGCAATCCATAAAAAAACAACAGGTCCAGAAATCTGGAATCAGACAGACGGAAAGGTTGATTTCTTTGTAGCAGGTGTTGGAACCGGTGGTACTCTTACTGGTGTTGGTGAATATCTTAAGGAAAAAAATCCTGACGTAAAAATCGTAGCAGTTGAACCTGCAACAAGCCCTGTTCTTTCTAAAGGAACTCCAGGTGCTCATAAAATCCAGGGAATCGGTGCAGGCTTTGTTCCAGATGTTTTGAACACAAAGGTTTACGATGAAATCATCCCTGTAGAAAACGAAGATGCTTTTGAAGAAGGCCGCCGTTTTGCAGTAAGCGAAGGAATTCTTGTTGGTATTTCAAGTGGTGCCGCTCTTAAAGCAGCAAGCATTCTTGCAAATCGTCCTGAAAACAAAGGAAAAACAATTGTAGTTCTTCTTCCAGATTCTGGAGACCGTTACTTAAGTACAGCTTTGTTCAGCGACAATAACTAAGAGATTAATTTTTTAATTAATAAAAAATCTAAATAATGGAGGTATTATGAAACTTTTCTTTGAAAAATTAGTCCGCGAAAACTTCAGAAACGGAGTCATGTGCCTCTGTTGTCTTTTCGCATAAACTAAAAAAAATCACAAAAAAATCAATTTTTTCAAAAACTTAAGTCCCTCATTACGGGGGTACTTAAGAGGAGTGTATCATTATGTCTACAAAAAAAGACTTAGTATTTAATGCATTTAATAACAAGGCAACAGAGCGTGTACCGGTTGGTTTCTGGTTTCACTATACAAAAAACGAAATTCTTTCTGCCTATGATAATCCTGAAATGAGGGATGAAAACATCAAGGGTCACAAGAACTTTGTTAAATCTTTTAAACCTGATTTTGTAAAACTTATGAGCGACGGTTACTTTTTTGAACCAAATGCTTCTAAGATTATCAAATCAGCTAAAAAAGCATCTGACCTTTATGCACTTAAACCAATTGCCAAAAACGACAAATGGATTAGTGATCAGGTTTCGCTTGTAAAAACACTTACTAAGAGCTTTGGGGAAGAAGTTGCAACCTTTTACAATGTGTTTGCTCCTTCTTCTACCCTCAAGTTCCAGCTTACAGGCGGAGACAAAAAGCTTGCTTCTTTCATCAAGGAAGATAAGGATGCTGTAATTTATGCCCTTTCTGTTCTTGCCCAGGATATCAGTTCTCTTGCAGACGCTGTAATCACAAAGGGAAAGGCAGACGGAATCTATCTTAGTGTTCAAAACATTCAGGATATTTCTGTTGGACCAGATTTATATGCAGAAGTAATTTCGCCTGCTGAAGTTTCAGTTCTTACTGCGGCAAATGCAGCGGGCGGTACAAACATTCTTCATATCTGCGGTTATGAAGGAGCCAGAAACAATCTTTCTATCTACAAAAACTATCCTGCAAAAGTAATCAACTTTGCATCGGTTGTAGAAGGAGTTTCTCTTTCTGAAGGTAAAAAGATTTTTGGAGGAAAGGCTGTTATCGGAGGATTTGCTAATACTAAAAAAGGAATCCTTTATACAGGAACAAAAGAAGAAGTTCAGGCTGAAACAAAAAAGATTTTGAAGAAAGCCGGAAAAACAGGAATCATTCTTGGAGCCGATTGTACAGTTCCAAAAGATATCACCTTTGACCGCTTTGAATGGGTTCGCGAAGCCGCAAAATAAAACAAACAAATCAAATTATACAAAGGCCGTGAGCCTTAAAAGGAGTAAAATATGAAATTAAATAAATCAGTAATCTTAATAGCATCAATCTTAGCAGGAGTATCACTTTTTGGATGCTCTAAAAAATCAGAAGAAGGAAAAGTAACAAAGGTACGTGTTGCTCACACAAACAACTATGTTCCTTATGACTTTGTAAACGAAAAGGGTGAATCAGACGGATTCGAAGTTGCAGTTCTTAAAGAAATAGACAAGCTTCTTCCAGAATACGAATTTGAATACATACCTACTTCGGATGATGATCTTCTTATTGGAGTTCTTCAGGGGAAATATGATTTTGGTACAAAGGGTATCTGGATTACAGAAGAAAGAAAAAAGAAGTATGTATTCCCTAAAAATTCAATCGGTGCAAGTATCATCGGTATTGTAATCAGAAGTGAAAATTCAGATGTAATTCACGATCTTCCTTCTTTTGCAAAGTTTTCGGGAAAGCTTGTTCCAATCGGAGCTGCTAACGCACAGTACGCTGTAGTTCAGGATTACAACAAAGCTAATCCGGATGCACAGATTGACCTTATTGCAGGTGACCAGTTTGGTGCTTCTGACGGTTACGTATGGGTAAACGAAGGTCGTTATGATGCATTCTTCGACATCAAACTTTCTTTCCAGAACAACGTATTAAAAGACGGTGCTCCATACGCAGAATACAAAGATAAGCTTACATACATTCCATACAAAGGAATTCCTACATGGCCTATCTTCAACAACAAAAAACAGGAACTTGCTGATGCCTACGACAGAGCAATTGAAAAGCTCATTGCCGACGGAACAGTTTCCCGCCTTGCAATTGAATACTTTGGAGAAGATGTTTCAGCATTATTAAAATAACTTTAGTTCAGGCTGCACCTAAAAAATGCAGCCTTTTTTAATAAAAGGAGAACTCATATGGACAGACCGTTTTACCCCGAAAAAATAATTCAGAATATACCAGTACTTCTTCCATACTTAGTTGTAACTTTTGAAATTCTTATTGGAACAATCATCATGGGTTTAATTCTTGGATTTTTCCTTGCAAAAGCAAGACTTTCAAAAAAAATCTGGCAGCAGAGAATTGCGGGCTTTATCATCAATGCATTCCGCTGTACACCATCAATCGTCATGCTTTTTGTAATTTTTTACGGATTACCAAACCTTTTCTGGGCAATCTTTAAAGTTGATATTAATGAATGGTCAAAAGGATTTTATGTAATTACTTCATTGTCTTTGCTTTTCAGTGCTACTGCGGCAGAAATTATGCGTTCAAGCTATCTTGCAATTCCTGCAGGACAAAGAGAAGCTGCCCTTACAAGCGGACTTACTGAATCACAGGCTTTTATACGAATCATTCTTCCGCAAGCCTTTGTTGTTTCACTTCCAAACCTTGGAAACAGCGCAATCGTTCTTCTTAAGGAAGGTTCCCTGGCTTTTACAATCGGACTTGTAGACGTTATGGGAAAAGGAAATTTGATGATCAGCATGAACTTTGGAGCCTATGCTCTTGAAACATACATTGCTCTGGCTATCATCTACTGGGTTTTGACTATTGCTTTTGAACAGGGATTTAAGGCTTTGGAAAAGCATTTTTCAAAAGGCAGAAAATCAATTTCTAAATAGGAGGCACATATGTTTGATGTATCATTTCTTGGAAAAACATTTTTGAAACTATGGACTGCAGTTCCAACAACATTACTTATTACAGTTGTGTCTCTTGGTTTTGGAGCAATCTTTGGTTTTCTTTTAGCACTTGCAAGAATCCACAATGTAAAGGGCTTAAAACAGTTTGCTCAAGTGTACATTTCCTTTATGAGAGGTACCCCTGTTGTTTTACAGATTCTTGTAGTTTATTCAATTTTTCCGTCTTTCTTAAATGCAGTTTTTAAAGAATCTGGAAGCAGCTTTAATGTTTTTGAAATAAATCCAATCTGGTATGCATTCATTGTATTTTCACTTAATACAACTGCAACCCTTTCGGAAGTTTTCCGCTCTGCCCTTTTGACCATAAATAAAGGACAGTTAGAAGCAGGATTTACAAGCGGGCTCACACATTTTCAAACCTACAGAAGAATCATTCTTCCGCAGGCATTTGTTGCAGCCCTTCCAAACCTTTGTAATGCAACAGTTGGACTTATAAAAAATACATCTTTGGCTTTTATGATGACTGTAAAGGATATTACAGCCGTTGCAAAAATTGAAGCATCTTACGGATACAATTATATCGAAGCATATTTAGATATCTTTGTAATTTATATAATCATCTGTACTGTTGTTCAGGCAGGATTTAAACGCTGGGAACAAAAGATATCAGTATTCAAAAATAAATAAGGAGATTTTGACTATGCTTACAGTAACAAACGTACATAAATCATTCGGAAAAAATGAAATTTTAAAAGGTGTAAACTTAAACGTAAATAAAGGTGATGTAATTGTAATTCTTGGTCCTTCAGGCTCGGGAAAAACAACCCTACTCCGCATTCTTGATTTTCTGGAAACAGCGGATAAGGGAGAACTTAAATTTGATGATATTGAAACAGATCTTGCCCATGCAAACAAAAAAACAATTTTGAGCGTGCGAAGAAAAACAGGATTTGTTTACCAGAACTATAATCTTTTTGCAAATAAAACTGCCCTCGAAAATGTAATGGAAGGTCTTGTAACTGCAAGAAAGGTTCCAAAGGATCAGGCAAAAGAAATTGCAGAAAAAGCACTTTCAAAAGTTGGTCTTTTAGACAGAAAGGATTTTTATCCTTCACAGCTTTCAGGCGGACAGCAGCAGAGAGTTGGTATTGCCAGAGCCGTTGCAATTAATCCTGATGTTGTTTTGTTTGATGAACCAACCAGTGCCCTTGACCCTGAATTAGTTGGTGAAGTATTAAACGTAATCAAGGAACTTGCAAAAGAAGGAACTACTATGATTGTAGTAACTCACGAAATGAGCTTTGCAGAAGAAGTTGCTTCTCAGGTTGTATTTATGGAACGCGGTGTTGTTGTTGAACAGGGAACTGCCAAAGAAATCTTTAATAATCCAAAAGAAGAAAGAACTAGAAAATTCCTTCAGAGGGTTCTTAAACGTGTTGAATATGTTATCTAAACGGAGGTGGAATTATGACAATACAAACAAAATGCCTTCATACAGATGATTCAAACGGTCCCTGTAATCACTACGGTGCAGTAAGTTTTCCGATTTATCAGACTGCCACCTATGCACACCCTGGTGTGGGAGAAAGTACAGGCTTTGATTATTCAAGACTTCAGAATCCTACACGCGAACATTTGGAAAAGGTTGTGTGTAATTTAGAAAGCGGTGTTGATGCCTTAGCACTTTCTTCGGGTATGGCTGCAATCTCTTTAGTATTTGAATTATTCAGCCCGGGAGAGAATATAATTGCCGAAAGTGATTTATACGGCGGTTCCATCAGACTTTTTGACAATGTTTCCAAAAAAAACGGCCTGAGTTTTACAAGAGTAAACTGTTCTAAAGATGCCCTTGAACCACTCATTACTCCACAAACTCGTGCTATTTATATCGAAACACCAACAAATCCGATGATGAATATTACGGACATAAAAAAAACTTCTGAGTTTGCCCACGAGCATAATTTACTTTTGATTGTTGACAACACCTTTATGTCTCCATATTTTCAAAACCCTCTTTTGTTTGGTGCAGATATTGTAATCCACAGCGGAACTAAATATCTTTCCGGGCACAACGACACACTCTCAGGCTTTATTGTTACAAATAATAAAGAAATCAGCGAGCGTTTAAGATTTTTGATTAAAACAACAGGGGCAGGACTTTCTCCGTTCGACAGCTGGCTCACTCTCAGAGGAATTAAAACTCTTGCCATAAGAATGGAACAGGCTCAGAAAAATGCATTTGCGATAGTTGAATATCTTAAAACTCAAAGTTCAGTTACAAATGTAATTTACCCGGGCCTCCTGGAACACCCAGGCTACGAAATTCAAAAAAATCAGGCTCGCGGCTTTGGTGCAATGGTAACTTTTAATGTAAAGGATGAAGAAACTGCAAAAAAGATTTTAAGCTCAGTTCGTCTTATTCAGTTTGCAGAAAGTCTTGGCGGAGTTGAATCTTTAATCACCTATCCTGTTACCCAGACTCATGCAGATGTACCACAGGATATCCGCCTTAAAAATGGAATTACAAATACCACATTAAGACTTTCAGTAGGTATAGAAGATGCAAAAGATTTAATCAAAGATCTTGATAATGCAATTAATAAAAAGGATTAACGGAGGATTTTATGAAATACAATTTTAATAAAATTACAGACAGATCCAACACCTTTGCAATTAAATATGATTTAAAAGAAATCAGAAATAAACCAAAGGATGTATTAAGCCTCTGGGTTGCTGACATGGATTTTCCAACAGCTCCGTGTATTCTTAAAGCATTAAAAAAAGCTTCTTGCCACGGAATCTTTGGTTACAGCCGACCTGATGTCCGCTACTACAATGCAATTAAAAGCTGGTATCAAAACTATCACAATTTTATTTTGCAGGATGAATGGATTATAAATACTCCGGGAGTTGTATTTGGAATTGCTGCTGCCATAAAAGCTTTTACAAAAGAAAGAGATGGTGTTTTAATTCAGCGTCCGGTTTACTATCCTTTTTTTAATACAATAAAGGCTTTAAACAGAAAGGTAGTAAATAATGCCCTGGTTTTAAAAGACGGACATTACGAAATTGACTTTGAAGATTTTGAAGAAAAGATTAAAACTCAAAACGTAAAACTTTTTGTACTCTGCTCTCCTCATAATCCGGGCGGCCGTGTGTGGAAAAAAGAAGAGCTTAATAAAATAAGTAAGATCTGTTTAAAACATAATGTCTTAGTTGTTTCAGATGAAATCCATTCCGACATCACATTCGGCACAAATGAACATACAATTTATGCAAGCCTTTCAGAAAAAGCATTAAATAACTCAATAATCTGCACGTCTCCAAGTAAAACATTTAATCTTGCGGGGCTTCAGTTTTCAAACATCATAATTGCTAATAAAGAAATAAGGACAAAATTTAAAGCAGAGATTACTAAAACAGGCTATGACGAACCAAATCTCACAGGCATTGTTGCAGCAACAAGTGCATATAAAGAAGGCCGCACCTGGTTCACTCAAGCTAAAGATTATATTCAGAAAAACATTGATTTTACAAAAGAATATTTTAAGGAAAATCTGCCGCAGGTTCGCGTAATGAATAACGAAGGAACTTATTTAATCTGGCTTGATTTTTCAGACTTTGGTTTTTCGGATAAAAAGATTGATGAAATCATTGTGAATAAGGCAAAAGTATGGCTTGACCGCGGAACAATGTTTGGTCCCGAAGGAGAATACTTTCAGCGCATTAATGTTGCAACTCCAAGAAAAATCCTGAAAGAAGCCTTGGACCGAATAACAAAAGCCTTTAAGGAGGAATTAAAAAATGTATAAAATTTCTACAAAAGGAAAATATGCACTTTTAATTATGGAAGACCTTGCTTTGGGAGAGCCGGATAAATACATTCCGCTTAAAACTCTTTCTCACAGAAGAAATCTTTCTGTAAAATATCTTGAACAGATCTTAATTCACTTGAGTAAGGCGCATCTTGTAAACGGTTCCCGTGGATTAAACGGCGGTTATAAACTTACAAAGCTTCCAAAAGATTATACAATCGGAGAGATTTTACGCGTAATGGAAGGAAAGCTCTGCCCGCTTGGAGATTTTGAAAATAACACTGTAGTTTCTCAGGGAAGCCGTGATTTCTGGAAGGGTTTTGAAGAAAAAATTAATGAATATGTTGATTCAGTTCACCTTGATGAGCTTGCCAAAAAGAACAAGGACTTTATTGGCTATGATTATTGCATCTGATTTACAAAAGTGATAATATAGTTCTAGTCAAAGACGACATTGTTTCTTAGAGGCAGTGTTGTCTTTTTTTTTAGAGGAAAATATGTCAGATTCATCAAAAGGCACAATTATCGTTCTTGGTTCAGGCCCTATCCGAATTGGTCAGGGAATTGAATTTGATTATGCAAGTGTTCAGTGCGTACGCTCATTAAAAAACATGGGCTATAATGTTGCAATCATAAACAACAACCCCGAAACTGTTTCCACAGACTTTGATACTGCAGACAGACTTTATTTTGAACCGCTTACAGGCGAAGATGTAATGAACGTCATCAAAACAGAAAAACCTCTGGGAGTTGTAGCAGCCTTTGGTGGTCAGACAGCAATCAACCTTACAAAATTCCTTGATAAACAGGGCATTCCAATTTTGGGAACCAGTGCAGATTCAATCGACCTTGCAGAAGACAGAGAGCGTTTTGAAGAACTCTGCGACAGGCTTGGAATTAAACGTCCGCGTGGATTAACAGTATTTACAGAAGCAGAAGCACTGGAAGCAGCCGCCAGAATCACCTATCCTGTTTTATTAAGACCAAGCTACGTTCTTGGCGGTCAGAACATGATTATTGCAAATACACCGGCAGACGTAAAAGAATACATGGCAATCATCTTAAGTCAGAAAATTGAAAATCCTGTTTTAATAGACAAATACATGGAAGGAACAGAGCTCGAAGTTGACGTTATCTGCGACGGAAAGGATGTTCTTTTACCTGGAATCATGCAGCATATCGAAAGAACCGGTATTCACTCTGGAGACTCAATTGCAGTTTATCCAAGCTTCAGTATAAGTGATGAATTAATCAAGAAAATCGTAAAACAGTCTACAGACCTTGCCCTTGCTCTTGGAACAAAGGGACTTGTAAATATTCAGTATTTAATCTGGAATGATGATTTATACATTATCGAAGCAAACCCTCGTTCAAGTCGTACAGTTCCTTATCTTTCTAAGGTAACAGGCATTCCTATGGTAGACGTTGCAACAAGAGCAATGATGGGAGAAAAAATTACCAGCATGGGCTTTGGAACAGGGCTTTACAGAACTCCTGGTTATTATGCAGTAAAGGTTCCTGTATTCAGCTTTGAAAAACTCATGGATGTAGATACTGCTTTGGGACCAGAAATGAAGTCTACAGGAGAAGTCCTTGGAATTGCTCCTACCGTGGAAGAGGCTGTTTTTAAAGGAATGGTGGCAGCTGGAATTAAGATTATAAGACCAAAGGAAGTGGCAAATGCACCTTCTTCAAATAGCGATGAATCAGGTAATGATGATGTTCCTGGAGTTTTATTCAGCGTTAAGAAAATGGATTTACCTGAGCTTCCGGGGCTTGCTAAAAAGTTTTATGAGCTTGGATTTAAGCTTTACGGAACCTTTGGTAATGCAGATACAATCGAACGAAGCGGTATTCCTGTAACTCATATTGCAAAAGTACACGAAAATGTAAACGAAAATATCATCACCCTGCTTGATTCAGGAAAGATTGCTTATGTAATTTCAACCTCTGCTAAAGGACGTAACCCGGACGCAGAAAGCGTTAAATTCCGCCGCCATGCAGTTGAGCGCGATATTGAATGTATTACTGCAATGGATACAGCAAACGCACTTGCAATGTGTCTTGCTTCTCCATATACACTTGAAAATACAAGTCTTGTGGACATTACAAAAATCTAAAAAAATGCCCCTTGACATGTGATAAATGATTAAATAAAATTAAAGAATAGTTTTTGAGCAAAGACGCTCATTTTATTTGATGACCTATCTGTCGTCTGGTAAAATGAACGTCTTTTTTTTATTTTAAACTTTGTGAGGGGAATTATGGCAAAATTTATTTTTGTAACCGGCGGAGTAGTTTCAGGTCTTGGAAAAGGTATTACTGCAGCAAGTCTTGGTCGTCTTTTAAAAGCTAGGGGTCTTAAGGTAACAAGTCAAAAATTAGATCCTTATATGAATGTAGACCCGGGAACAATGAGTCCTTTTCAGCACGGAGAAGTATTTGTAACAGACGATGGTGCCGAAACAGACTTAGACCTTGGTCACTACGAGCGTTTTATCGACGAAAATCTTACAAAATATTCAAACCTTACAAGCGGCCGTGTTTACTGGAACGTATTAAATAAAGAACGTCAGGGTGAATATTTAGGCCAGACAGTCCAGATTATTCCTCACGTAACAAATGAAATCAAAGATTTTATCATGAAAAACTCACAAGAAGCATCTGGTACAGACGGCAAAGTTCCTGATGTAAGTATTGTTGAAGTTGGCGGTACAATCGGTGATATCGAAAGTCAGCCGTTTTTGGAAGCAATCCGTCAGCTGGCTCTTGAAGTTGGAAGAAGAAACTGTCTTTTTATTCATGTTTGTCTTGTTCCTTATATCAGCGGCTCTGATGAATATAAAAGTAAACCAACACAGCATTCTGTAAAAGAGCTCATGGCAGTAGGAATCCACCCGGATATTATTGTTGCCCGCTGCGACAAGGAAATTCCTGAAGATATTCGTAAAAAGATTTCTCTTTTCTGTAACGTTGGAGAAGACTGCGTAATCAATAATACAACCCTCCCTAGCCTTTACGAGGTTCCTTTAATGCTTCACGAGCAGAAAATGGATGATGTAGTTTGCAGGGATTTAGGACTTGAATCAAAAGCAGATTCAAAGGCACTTTCCGACTGGTCAAAAATGGTAGAAAGAATCCATTCAAGAAACGGCGAAATTAAAATTGCTCTTGTTGGAAAATACGTAAAGCTTCACGACTCATATTTGAGTATTGTTGAATCTTTAAACCACGCAAGCTTTGTTGTTGGTAAAAAAGTTAAAATCATCTGGGTAGATTCAGACACAGTAACAGACGAAACAGCACCCGAAGTTTTTAAAGACTGTCAGGGAATTATTCTTCCAGGCGGCTTTGGTCACAGAGGTGTTGAAGGAATGGTTTGTTCATGCCGTTATGCCCGTACCCATAAGGTTCCATATTTTGGAATCTGTCTTGGTATGCAGATTGCAGTTATTGAATTTGCACGCTCTGTTTTGGGCTATGCCGATGCAAACTCACGCGAATTTGACGAGCTTTGTGAACACCCTGTAATCGACCTTATGAAGGATCAGGAAGGCGTAATCAAAGGCGGAACCATGAGACTTGGAAGTTATCCATGTAAAGTTTTAAAGGGAAGTATTCTCGAAAGAGCTTACGGAACCGACCACATAGATGAACGACACAGGCACCGCTATGAATTCAACAACGACTTCCGCGATGAGATGACTAAAGCGGGGCTTGTTATAAGCGGAACTTCTCCGGACAACAATCTTGTAGAGGCTGTGGAGGTTCAGGACCACTTTCATGTTGGCGTTCAGTTCCACCCGGAATTTAAATCCCGCCCTAATGCAGCAGGTCCATTGTTCGTAGAATTTTTAAAATCGTGCGACAAATCCTAAGAATAGATTCATACAATTATTATCATCTTTTCTTATATTAATCAAAAGCTCCTGATGGTATTTTATACTTATGAAAAAGAAAAATGCATTTTCATGGGTATGGTCCTATGTTCATCGCTACCGTTTTCTGATGATTACGGGTCTTTCGTTAAGTGTAGTTGTAGCCGCACTTAATATGATTAATCCCCTTATTACCGGAAACATTGTCGATAAGGTTATTCGAGGCGGACAACATGAGCTTCTTTTAAAGTTCATATTGATAATGATTGGAACAACTGTCGGAAAATCAATTATACGCTATACCTATCAGGTAATTTTTGAACACTGCTCTCAAAACGTAATCTTAAAAATGCGTAAGGATTTATACGACCATATTCAGACACTTGATTTTTCATGGTATGACAAGGCAAATACAGGAAATGTAATGACACTTCTGACTTCAGATTTAGATAAAGTACGTCATTTTGTTGCCTGGGTTTTATATCAGATTCTTGAAAATTCACTGATTTACATTTTCTCAATAATCACACTTTCTTCTATTAATTGGAAGCTTACTCTGGCTTTTATGATTATTGCACCACCGGTTCTTTTTCTTATTCAGAAATTCAAAATCCACATCAGGCCTGCACATCTTGCCGTACGTGATCAGTTTGCAGTTCTAAACACACGTGTAGGAGAAAATATCGAAGGGAATCGTGTAGTAAAAGCTTTTGTCCGCGAAGGATATGAAATTAATCAATTTGATTCAGAAAATGAAAAATACAAGGATGTATCGGTAAAAAATGCCGATGTACGTGTAAAGTATACACCATGGATTGAAGCTCTTTGCGGTATTCTTCCGGTAATCCTGATCCTTTTTGGCGGATGGCTCGTTATAAAAGAAGAAATGACTATAGGTCAGCTTGTTACATTTAACGGACTTATGTGGGCATTTACACAACCAATCAATATGTTTGGAATTCTTGTAGATAACATGCAGAATTTCGGTGCATCACAGGACAGACTTTATGAACTTTGGTGTGCAGAATCGAAAATCAAAAATTCTAAAAACTGCATGAAGCCTGAAAAAGAAATCGAAGGAAAGGTTGAATTCTCGCATGTAAATTTTTCTTACAATGAAACTCCTGTACTAAATGATGTGAGCTTTGTCGTAGAACCCGGCCAAACTATCGGTATTTTAGGACCAACCGGCTCCGGAAAATCAACCATTGCAAATCTCATATGCCGTTATTATGATACTCAAAGCGGAGAAATCTTAATCGACGGAAAAAACATCAGGGATTATGACCTTCAATATCTTAGAAAAAATGCGGGAATCACAATGCAGGAAGCATTTTTATTCAGTGATACAGTTGAAGGAAACATTGCTTTTGGAAACGTAGACGCTTCTTTTGAAGATGTTGAAAAAGCAGCCGAACTTGCACGTGTAAAAGAATTCATAAATGATTTGACAGAAGGCTATGATACTATTGTCGGTGAACGAGGCGTTGGATTAAGCGGAGGACAAAAACAAAGAATAGCCCTTGCACGACTATTTCTTGCAAATCCTAAAATCATGATTTTAGATGATACGACAAGTGCAGTCGATAACGACACCGAAAAGAAAATCCGTGAATCCATAAAACTTCAAAGTAAAGGACATACAACTTTTATAATAAGTCACAGGATTTCTTCATTTGAAAATGCAGATTCAATCTTTGTAATTCAAAACGGAAAAATCACCCAAAGCGGCAGTCACGAAAAACTGATAAAACAAAAAGGTTATTACCGTCAGGTCTGGGAAGAGCAGATGTGTACAGGAGCTGATTATGGCAAGAAATAAATTTGATTCAGACGAAGAAATTGAACAGAAATTCAATGCAAATATAATCTTCAGGCTCTTTAAATGGATTAAACCTTTTACCGGCTGGATGATTCTCGCATGCTTTTTAATGCTTTTATCCTCTGCAATCTCTCTTACAAGTCCATATCTTATAAAGATGGCAATTGATAAAGCCATCCCAAATAAAAACTTCCGCATGCTGATTATCCTTTCTTCAATTCTTCTTTTGTCTACTTTTCTGATAAGAATCCTTCTGGCAGAAAAGCTTAAACTGATGACCAGAGTTGCACAGAAAATTATTGTTAATATCAGAAAGGATGTTTTTACAAAGCTTCAGAATCTTCCATTCACATATTTTGACAGCCGCCCTCACGGAAAGATTCTTATACGTGTAGTTAATTATGTAAACTCTCTTTCAGATCTTCTTTCTAACGGTATCATACAGCTGATTTCAGATTTATTTACCCTTGTAGTAATCATCGGTTTTATGGTAGCAATTGATGTTAAACTCACACTTGTCTGTATGGCTGTTCTTCCGGTATTATTCATCATCCTTTTTTCAATGAAGAAAAAACAGCACGAGGCATGGAAACAGGAAAGCTACAAACGTTCAAATCTTACAGCCTACATCTCTGAAAGCCTTAATGGAATGAAAATTACACAAAGCTTTGCTCGAGAAAATATCAATCAGAATATATTTGATGAGTTATGCTATAAGTGTAAAAAAGTATGGATTCATGCAGTTAACATTAATAACATAATATGGCCGGTAGTAGATAATCTTTCTACACTTGGAGTTGCACTTGTTTATATGGCAGGAATTGCCTGGCTTGGAAACGGAACGGGACATGCAGTCACAATTGGAACTTTAGTTGCCTTTGCCGGATATATATGGCGATTCTGGTTTCCGATTCAAAATCTCGGTAATTTCTATAATTCCATGGTAACAACAGGTGCTTATGTTGAACGCATTTTTGAACTGCTTGATGAAAATGAAGATATTACCGATAAACCGGATGCCGTTGAGCTTCCACCGATACGTGGACATGTGACCTTCGACCATGTCAACTTTTCTTATGAAAAAGGAACTCCAATCCTTAAAGATGTAAATTTTGTAATTACACCGGGAATGACAGTTGCAATTGTAGGACCTACAGGAGCGGGAAAAACAACTATCGTAAATCTTCTTACGCGTTTTTATAATCCTGATGACGGAAAAATCTTAATCGACGGACTTGATATCCAGAATCTGTTGATAAAATCTATCAGAAAACAAGTCGGAGTCATGCTTCAGGACAGTTTTCTTTTCAGCGGAACAATTATGGAAAATATCCGTTATGGAAAACTTGATGCCAGTGATGAACAATGCATTCAAGCCGCAAAAGCAGTTCAGGCTGATGATTTTATAAGTTCATTCCCAGACGGATATAACACAAAAATTTCTTCAAATGGCGGCGGATTAAGCCAAGGACAAAAGCAGCTGATCAGTTTTGCACGGGTTTTACTTTCTGATCCGCGAATCCTTATTCTTGATGAAGCAACTTCTTCCGTAGATACACATACAGAAAAGCTTCTTCAGCAGGGTCTTGGAGAATTATTGAAAGGACGTACCAGTTTTATTATTGCCCACCGTCTGTCTACTATCCGCAATGCAGACATAATCTTTTACGTAGACCATGGAAAAATTATTGAAAGAGGAAATCATGAGCAGCTTATTGCAGCCGGTGGAAAATATGCTTCAATGGTACAAATAAAAAGATAGAATAAATGATTGACACATGAGCGGTAAATAGAATAAAATAAAAATCATAAGGGCAAAGGCGCTCATTCAATCTTACGACGGACTGTCGTCGGATGGAATGTGCGTCTTTTTTTTTGAACAAAATATGTCCCCTGGAGGAAATTATGTATTCAATAAGTGATGTTTTGGAATATGTTCAGGAAGAAGATGTAAAATTTGTACGTCTTGCTTTTTTTGATTTAAAGGGCGTTCAGAAAAACATTTCCATTATGGCGGGGCAGCTTGAAAGCGCTTTTAAAAATGGTGTAAGCTTTGACGCTTCAGCAATTTATGGCTTTGAAACACCTGAAAAATCTGATTTATTTTTACATCCGGATCCAACTACTCTTTCTGTACTTCCATGGAGACCTAATACAGGAAAGGTTGTCCGAATGTTCTGTACAATTTCACATCCCGATGGAACTCCATACAAAAAGGATTGCCGTACACTTTTAGCAAATGCAGTAAAAAAAGCACGCGACGAATACAATATGGAATTCAGCTTTGGAACTGAAATTGAATTCTATCTTTTTAAATTAGACGAAAAAGGTGAACCAACGAAGATTCCTTTTGACAACGCAGGTTACATGGATATTGCGCCTGAAGATAAGGGAGAAAACATCCGTCGTGAAATCTGCTTTACACTTGAACAAATGGGCATTCAGCCGGAATCAAGTCATCATGAAGAAGGACCCGGACAGAACGAAATTGATTTCCACTATTCAGATGCACTCACTACCGCCGACAATGCGGAAACCTTTAAGTGGATAGTCCGGACACGAGCAGCAAGTGCAGGACTTTATGCAGATTTTTCACCAAAGCCTCTTGCAGATAAACCGGGAAGTGGTTTTCATATAAATATTTCATGTCCGGATGCTTCTAAAAAACGCAATGTGCTTGCTGGAATCTTAAAACATGCAAAAGAACTTACCTTCTACATGAACTGCACGGAAGCCTCTTATGACAGACTTGGTTCATGCAAGGCTCCAAAATATATTGCATGGGGATATGAAAACAGATCTGCTTTTATTCGTGTTCCTGCAATTAAAAGTGATGATGCAAGCCGTATAGAAATCCGTACACCGGACAGCGAATGTAATCCGTATATAGTTTTTACGCTTCTAATTCATGCAGCACTGGATGGAATAAAAAACAATCTCGAACCACCTGAAGATATAAAGGAAAATCTGTTTACAGTTAATACAGAAAATTACACTACTCTTCCAGACACATTTGACAATGCCAGAGAAATTGCAGAAAACAGTTCCTTCATAAAGGACATTCTTGGATTCTAGAAATGACAGAAGACACACACAGCGTTTTAGTTGTTACAAAAGATTCAAAGCTTTCTCAATCCATAGGTGCAATGTTAATACCGCCACTTTTTGAAACAGAAGTTCTGTCGGACTTTAACGAAGCACGCCGTCGTGTGTCAGAAAGAGTTTACAATATAATTCTTGTTGATTATTCAGAAGGTGAAGGTGCAGATTTTGCGACAGATGCTTCAGAATCGCTCAGCACAATCCTTCTGCTTACTCCTTCATCGCTTTTTGAAGAAGTAAGCTATCGTGTAGAAGGCTACGGAATTATTACAGTAACAAATCCACTGGATCAGTTTTATTTTTACAATATGATAAAAGCCGCTATTGCCGTTCAATACAAGGTCCAGGTTCTTTCAAGCCAGACAACAAAACTCAAAGTAAAGATGGAAGAAATCAAGCTTGTAAACCGGGCTAAGATGCTTTTAATGCAGAACATGAGCATGTCCGAAGAGGAAGCCCATCACTACATAGAAAAGGATGCCATGGACCACGGACTAAAAAAAACAACAGTAGCAGAAAATATTATTAAAACATACGGATAATAAAAATTTTACAGTTTTAAGAACATCTGAGGATCCATCTGTACTACCACCGTCAAATTTCCGTTTCTTGTTCTAATCTCATCTATCATTTCTTTAACCTTTGCTTCATCCTTTAAATGGACACTGTAACTTATAGTAAAAAGTGTTCCCATGTTGGAGGTTTTAACATCAGTCAATTCTGATTTTGAAAGATATTTTTCAAAAATATCATCAAAGACACCGTTGTAATTCATATCTTCCGGGATTGTAATCCGCAGTATCTGATCCTCAGAGAATTTAATAAAGCGGCACATAACGATATAAAAGACAGAAACTATAAACAGCAGTGCAAAAGCAACTATGTAATATCCCAAAGCAATTGCTACACCAACTGTAAGTGTAAAGAAAATATAAAAAATATCCTTCGCATCACCGGGAACAGATCTGAACCTTACCAGTGCGAATATACCTGCAAGAGATAATGCTTTTTTTAAATCTGTTGCGATAAGTGGAATTACAACTGCAACGACTATCGGTAAAAGAAAAATAGTTGCAACTACACTTTTCGAATAAGTTCTACGCTTCTGAGAGATGCAATATCCGATGGCAATCAAAAGACCTGCAACAAGCGCCAGACACATATTTATTAAAATTGTTGTATCCTGTTTCCCTAATCTCAATAAATTTTCCATAATTATTTATCTCCTTTATATTTTTTAAATTCAAATCCATATTTAGAAAAAGAACTCTGAAATATTTTTCTACTAGAAAGAAAATGCGCAAACCATAGCGGAAAAGTTTTAAATGCTTTTGCTTCCATAAGCCATTGCCCTTCTGGAAGAAGGTTGTCTCCATAAACAGGTGAATCAAGCAATAAATCCTTACGACGACAGAGAATATTTTTATCAAGTGTAAGACGAAAATCTGAATCATCGTTTTCAAAAAAAGCAAGCCGCTCATAAGAAATAAGAACCTTAGGTTTAAGACAATAGCGCTTCATCAAATCTTTAATTTCAGAAAGAACCTGAAGATTAATTTTTTCATCCTGAGAAATTATTCCATCATTTAAAAATCGTTCTGCCTGTGCAAGCGTAAATGAAGTCCTTCGTTTATAAACAACTCCGTCATATTTCTTTTTGATTTCCAGAAAAACCGTTTCATTTTTACTGTGAACCTGTCCATAACTTCTGAGACGAAGCTTTTCTTTATAAACCGGCTTTTCAAGACTTTTTATTATAAGCTCATCAGAATCTGTATCAAAATAAATGTTGGATATCGGATATGTTTTCCCGTCAGGATTAAATGCATCACTGATCATGTATTCTTCTAAAAGAGGACGCAGGGCATCAACATCTTCCTGAGTCAGCAGATACTTTAATTCTACACGGTTAAAGATTTCAATTGCCAATAAAAAACTCCCTTATTTATAATCCTAATAGATATCATAATATCAATTTTTCCATTTGACAAACAAAAAATAAGAAATGATAATAAAAAATATCAGTAAACAGTTTTACTAGGAGAAGAATATGAAGAAAAGAATATCGCTTGTGTTTTCCCTGTTGAGTATTTTTACAGTGCTGCTTTTTGCTACGAGCCAGAAAAAAAACAAAGCTTCTGCAGGAGAAGATACAAACAAAACCCTTGATTTTATTTTTAACAATCAGACTCTTGGTGAAACTACAATTACAATCAAACGTTCTGAATGGGAAAAACTATGTGATAACTACCGCTTTTTTTATAAAAATGAAAATTCAGTTCATGCAGAAAGTTATGTTTATAAAAAAGACGGTAAAACCTGGACAATGAAAGATGTCGGTTTACGTTTACGGGGAAATACGAGCCGATATGTTCCACAGGGCACAGATAACGGACGCAAGCAGGAACAAAAAAATGCATCTTGGAATCCTGAATATTATGATTATGCCGAAAAACCAAATGACGATTACCGTCAGAGTCATTTCAAAATTTCATTTGGAGAATTTTCTGATGAAAAAGATAAAAGCAATAAATTTCTTGCAGGCTGCTTAAAGGGAATTCCGTTAAAACGTCTTGACCAGTCATGCGGACGAGAAATTTTCTGCTATGATTTATTCAGAAAAAATGGAATCTGGACTGCACCACGCGCAAGCCACACAAGAGTAACAATTAACATAATAGAAGATAAAAAGGATAATTCCGTAACAAAGCTTAATTTCGGCGTGTACGAAATGTTTGAAGAAATCAACAAACAGTCCCTGAAATCAAGAACACAAAAAGAAACAAATAACAAAAATGCCTGGAAAAACAATAAGGGTAATTTGTGGAAATGCGGCTTCTATGATCTTCCTAATGTAAAAAATCGTGACGCTCCTGCATTAACTGACAGCTCCGGAGAAGGCATGGGAGTTGAAGAAGTTAAGATTGTTTTTAACACAAATGGAAAACCTGAAAGTAAAATCTGGAAGCATTATCCTTTAGATTTAAAGACAAATAAAAAAGAATTTGATGCTGCAAAAAAAGAATTCTGTTCATTTATAAAAGAACTCAATACTCTTCCTGTTCCTTCAGATGACTCGGATAAAAAAGCAATTAACGAAATAAAAGCATTTTACGAAAAATGGTTTGATGTTGATTTTTTCATAAAAACCTATGCAATCAACATAATATGCGGAATGGATGATGATTACTGGAACAACACAAACAATTATTATCTTTATTTTGATACCGGTTCGGAAGATGCAACAAATAAGCTTTATTTTATTCCTTTTGATTACGATAATACACTCGGCTGCAGTATTTCAGAGCCTGGTTTTAAACAGAATCCTCTTGAATGGGGTCGTGGACAAAACCGTCCTTTAATTGACAGGCTTTTAAGCGTGCCCGAATATAAAGAAAAATTTAAAAACTATCTTCTTGATCTTACTTCTGAAAAATCCTTGTGGAACTACAAAAGATGCAGCGGTATTTTCAATAGCTGGAAAAAAATGCTCTCTCCATATCTCAACTCTCCTGATTTAAATTTTACAGGACTCGGTGTTCAATCATTTGAAGATTATACCTGGCGGCCGGGAGGATATTCTGTAATAAACAAGAAAAATAACATTTATGACGCAACAAGAGAATCTATAAAAAAATGGTTTACCGGAAATTATCTTCAGATTAAACAGATAAAAGATGAATCACACAGTGGAATAAAACTTGAAATTAAAAACATTCCATCAGATGCCGTAACACGTCATATTTTCTTAAATGATAAACTTGTAAATGAAATATCTCCGGACTGGAAGAATGGGAAAGCAGTTGCATCACAAAAGATTTTAAATACAGAATTTGTTTATCCTTATACGACAGATGGAAAAGCTTACAAATTAAAGGTTGTCTATTTGAACAGGTGGTATGGCGTTTCGGAATCCGCAGAAATAAACGTTACAGCCTCAGGTGGACAAGGAGATTTTTATCTTAGAAACAAACCGTCGTATAAAATCACAAACGGAGTCCTTAAATTTAATCAGCTGCCTGTAATTCAGATTGGTTCTGATAAACCTTCAGCAGAGAATAACTGGGAAAAATATTATGTAATTGAAATTCAATCTGTTGGCTGGCAATATCAGAGCTGGAATTATCTTGGATTTTCACCTGATAATTTTGATTTTAACGGTAAAAAAGAAGACGGCACAGATATCGTCAGTACAAAAAATGATACATTGATGTTTAATCTTTATTATGTAGTGAGCAATGATACATTTGGAAACTATCGTCTTGTCATTTATGAATATGAAGAAACAAAAGGTTTTAAGATTAATTAAATAATAACAAAAAAAATCTATTGTCAAAATTCTGATTATTTTACATAATGCTTTATGGAAAAAATATCATTAATTCTCTCTGATTTAGACGGAACATTATTTCATAACGACAGAACAATATCAGATTATTCTAAAACAATAATTGAGCAGGCACAGAAAAAAGGAATCATTTTCGGCATTTCAACAGCACGTGCAAAAGTAAACGCCCTGAAATTTCTTGATGTAATTAATCCGGATGTTTTTATCACAAACGGCGGCGGGATGATATTTTATAAAGATAAAAAAATCTATAACTGCGAATTTTCTATAGATGAAACAAATAAGCTTATAAAAAAGACTTTTGAGATTTTTGGCAGCAATGCCATTATAAGTGTTGATAATGAAAACGGCGTTTACTCAAATTCAAAGGAAGAATTGCCGGACAGATTCTGGACCTATAACGATTTTTCAACATTTAACGAACCCTGCATGAAAATGTGCATTGAATCTCTCGATAAAGAAAAAGTTATTCAAGTTGCCTCGATTTTTGGACCTGATACAATTGATTTTCTTCCCTTCTCTGACATTCCCTGGTATAAGATGACAAAAAAAGATGCAACTAAAGAAAAAGCAATTAAAGTAATCTGTGATTATCTTAAAATTAAACCTGATAATATTGCGGCCTTCGGTGATGATTTTAATGATATCGGAATGCTTAAGGCATGCGGAAAAGGAATTGCAATGCAAAATGCGATTGACCAGGTAAAACAGGCAGCTGACGAAATTTGTCTTTCAAACGAAGAAGATGGTGTTGCAGACTGGATTGAAAAAAGAATCCTGTTATAATTCTTGATTTCGTTTTTATTGAACGGACTGCTGCTTTTTTAAAAATTCTACAAGCGTTGGAAGATAAAGACGATCCTCATGTGCAATATGAGTATTAATCCAGTCATATAAAAAATGAGCGAATTTTATTGCTTCAGTAATTGAAATTGAATCTATTCGTAAACTATTAATCTTACATTTTTCGGTAAACGCATCATGCGACGCCTTATGTTCTTTATATCCGCTGAAATTAGAAGCCTTCATAAGACGTTCTTCTTCCCTAAAATGTGTTGCCGCGTAATCAAGACATTTATCAAGTGTTTCTTTTACAAGCGAATGATAAACACTCGAATCCTTATTCCGTAAAAGACTCTGATAAAAATCATCGCATAAATTGACAAGAGTTTCGTGCTGTTTATCAATTAAAGGAATTCCTATTTTAAACTTTGGATCCCATTTTATAAAAGTTTCAGAATTTGTTATACCAGCATATTTTAACTTCATGATTCGCCTCAACTTAATTATATCACAAAAATTATGTCTTGCACTTTTTTTTTTACTGTATCATAATATATTATCTGATTATTTAGAGGTTTTATAAAATGACTGAATCTTACGAAATGTACCTTGAAACAATCCTTATTCTTTCAGGAGAAAATAATAAAGTTCGTTCAATAGATATTGCAAAAAAAATGAAATTTTCCCGTGCATCTGTAAGTGTTGCTATTCACAAGCTTGAAAATAATAAATACCTTAAAATCAATGACGATGATACAATCACTCTTCTAAAAAAAGGAATGGATATTGCGACTAAAATTTATGAACGTCACACTGTAATAAGTCAGCTTTTAATGTCTATTGGGGTAAATGAAAAAACCGCTGCAAAGGATGCATGCAAAATCGAACATGATATAAGTGAAGAAACTTTTAACTGCATTAAGCAGACAATTATAAATCACAAAGAGCTTCAGAGAAAATAAAAACGCCATTCACAATTTTATTTTGACTGCGGATAAATCTGACTGCAAATAAAAAAGGAATGACGTTTATAAAAAAATTATTTTGCTCTTTCGAGGAATGAACCGTCTCTTGTATCAATTACAATTTTATCATCTGTATTAATAAACAATGGAACACGAACTTCAATTCCTGTATCAAGTGTAGCAGGCTTCATTGATTTTCCAGAAGTATCACCCTTTACACCTGGTTCACAATATGTAACTGTACGAGTTACGCGAACAGGAAGATCAATACCTACAGGTTTTCCTTCATAGAAAGTAAGATTTACTTCAAGATCATCATCAGGAGTAATATATCCTGCGTAATCACCAAGATCATCCTTTGCAAGTTCAAACTGTTCGTAAGTATCCTGATCCATAAATACAAAGGTATCGCCATCAATATAAGAAAGCTTTGTTACATGTGATTCAAGATCTACTTCGTCAAATTTTTCACCGGCATCAATACCAAGATCCATTGTAGAATTGGTAACAAGGTTCTTTACACGAAGACTTGTAACCATACCAGCACGTCCTGATCTTTGTCCAAGCATTTTCTGAACAATGAGAGGATTTCCTTCATACATAAAAGCTGTACCAACTTTTAACTGTGATGTCATTAACATAATATAAAACCTCAAAAAATAAATTCAAATTATTATTATATTATAATGATTTTTTCAATAAATGTCATTAAGTTAGAGCAAAGCTCACCATTTTTTCTTAAATCAATAGAAAAATTTTTATATCCTTCTCTCAAACCGTCAATCCTTTGTAAAAATTCATCTGTATATTTTTCAATATCATCAGCGGTTTTTGTCTGATTAAAAGCAAGCATAAGTTTTTCTACGCACAAAAAATCGGCAGTTGAAAAATAATTTTTCATTTTCTCTAAAAGCGCCTGAACCTTTACCAGCTGATATTCATCACTTTGAGGATATGCATGCCAGATAAAAGGAATTCCCGAAAGACAGGCACGGCTTAAAGTTTCTTCTCCACGTATAAAAAGCACGGAACATTTCTTTAACATTTCGTCCCATTCATATAAATCAAGATAATCAAGAACTTCAAGCTTTACCGGATGATTTTCATTTTTAATAATTTCATTCCACGCCTTTTCAAAGGATGCTTTCCCTTTTCCCTGTGCAAGAAGAATTGTTGTAAAACGACTTTTTTTAAAAGCCCTTACAACGCCTGAAAAATCTTTATCATATGTAAAAAATAAAACAGGGCCATCCTTATTGTAACTGACAGCTTCCTTCCATCCGTCGTCTATAATTAATCCGCCGGTTTTATCCGTAAAACCTGGCATAAAATTAACTTTCTGAACTTTCGCCCTTCTCGTAAGTGATTTCAAAAGATGAAAATCCTCTGCATAAGCTTCAGCGGTAAGGTAATCAATCATTATTATATGAACAGTTTTTTCAAGTTCATCTTCAAAAAGAATTTTTTCAAGCCACCCCGGGCGACCACACTGAAAGCATTCTAAAATTACACCAAGCCTGTCAGATGACAAAACAGCTTTTTCTTTATCATTTGAAAAAGAAGCATAACACAAATCAAATGCATTCCAGTCATAAACGTTTATTCCATTTACAATCTGATATTTCTTTGAAGCATCAACCTGACTGTATATTTTTTTAAACGCTTCTAAATTATCAACGATAAGATTAACGGTATTCGAAGGATTTATTTTTTTCAGATGAGAGGCCATACGGAAGGTTACTCCAATATCGCCAAAATTATCTACAACTTTACAAAGAATTGTAAGAATCATTTTAGTTTACTTTGCTGTAAAGTTCACTTAATTCTTCACGCCATTCAGATTTTTTTTCTTTATCATCCCATTCAATTACTTTTTTAATTGTAAAATGACGCTGGTCACGTGGATTTTCATAAGAAAGGATTCCGAATCTTCCCTGCCCTATATAAGCTATTTTTTCATTCGGAAGAAGCTTTTCATTTTTTTCAACTTCACCTATTGCACATTCAAAATGGATTGGTTTTCCGGTTGCTTTGTCTGACATACAGCTTGATATTTCCAAAACAGGATTTCCACATTTTGCACAAATAACTTCCCGTGCTTTAATTTCAGAAATAGCCTTTTGTCTTTCTAAACGGACAGATTCATCTTCGTATTTATTTGGTTCATTTACCGGCTGCTGATTGTTCTTCTGATTATTTCTCTGATTGTTCCATCTTTTTTTGTTACGACGATTCTTGTCCATTTTTTTCCTCTGCTATTGTTCGCGCAGTTTCAACTCTTCAGGATTTTCAACTAATTTCGTACTTATTACATACGCAATCCGCTGAATCGCACTGTCGAGATATTCCTCACTATGTATTTTCTCGCGTAATTCTAAAATACGCTCGTGCAGTATTTCTTCTTTAGTCTTTTCGAGGACTAAAGTCCCTGCATTTTTTGTTGCACTAGAAATCATAAAGACTCCAAACCTTTATTCTGTAAAAGCATTTTCAATATGATATACACAGGGGTATCCCTGCATATCAAGTATAATTACATCGAAACGAATGTAACTGTTACTATATTGTCGATGATTTATCAGAAAACGTTTAGAATTTTTTACAATCCTTGACAATTTCTTTTGATTTAACACGCTTAAAAGCATGTCTTTTGTGGCATTTGGAAGGGTTTTAACCTCAACAAACACCAGATAATCATCTTTTTTTACTATTATATCAACTTCTCCGTCTTTTGTCCGCCAGTTTCGCTCTAAAATTTCATATCCTTTGTTAATAAGATATTCGGATGCACGGTCTTCTCCATTATTTCCGATAAATCCGCTTATCATTTTCTCTCTCCAAGAATATACGCAAAAATGACTGCAAGTGCCTGATATGTTTCTTCCGAGACTGCATCACCAACCTGTTGAAGTGAAAGTACGTCAACAAGTGTCTGATTTTCTTCAATCCTGATATTATTTTTCTTTGCTTCGTTTAATATTTTTTCTGCAATTACACCAGAACCCTTGGCAGTTATAAAAGGGACTTCTGCACCCTTAGGATATTTTACTGCTACTGCTTTTTTAATCATAAAACATCCCCCTGCACTTTTTGTATATCGTCAAACGAAGCACATAAACCTTCTGCCTTTTCTTTTTCAATCCATTCAACAATTACATCGCTGTTCAAAATTTTTAATTTGTCTTTCAATAATTTTATCTCTTTATCTATATCAGCTGTATTATCCTTATACATTGCGATTTTATTTATTTTATGATTCAAATAATTTATTACAAAATCAGATTTTTCATTCTGATAAAGACATGAAAGGCAAACCATCTCCAACTGATTATTATTATTCAAAAGAAGTTTAATATTTCCACCACCGGTTTTCTCTTCATTACATATAAGCTCATAAGGCAAAAAAATCCAGCTGCTGTCAGATACAGAACTTTTACTTGCCCTTAAATGATTCATTACAGTTAAAAGGCCTGTTTTTTCTTCATTCAGATTCATTAAATCTTCAAAAAATTTTTTTATTATTGTTTCAAAATAAAGTGTTTCATTTTGTATCGATGAATCTGATTTTATCTGAGTTTCCTTCTGATTAAAATTATTATTTTCAGAATCCTCATCAATATTATTTAAAAGTGCTTCTATATCTTCAAAAGAAGCATCAATTCCCTTCTGCTTTAACAAAAGTATCAATGATGCAGCCGATTTTTCTTTACCGCTAAATCTAGCTGCCATTTTATAAACGCGATTCATAAAAAAAGAATCAAACTTCAACCCAAGCGATTTCATCTGCTGCAAAAGATGATACGAAAGATTATCAGCAGCAAGTCCAAGTGAATTTAAATATGCAGCCAAAGAAGGATCTGTTACTGTCGCAAGGGCATTCCCCTGGACATTACCAAAGGATGTTACATTGAATTTCTGAAAAATCTGATTAACATCTTTACTTTCAATGTTCGATAAAAATGGTCTTCCATCCTTCATTGAAATTGTTGCAAGAAAAGTTGAGCCAGGTGCATATGCTTTTGAAGAATTAATTGTAACCCTGTTTCCTGCAACAGAACCTTCATATTGTCCGTTACCTTTATCTGCAATAATCCTTACAAGAACGGTATTTCCTTCACGTAAAGGAATTGTTTTTACACCGCTACCATTGAGAATATGCGAATAGACTACAATATTATTCATAATAAATATTTTATAACTAAACAAAACTTTTTTAAATAGAATGAATAAAAAAACAGGCCGCCTCATAACGAAACGACCTGTTTATTAAAAATCAAATATATGATTATTAATTATTCTGCATTATTTTCTGCAGGAGCTTCTGCTTTTGCTGCTTCTTTTGCTGCCGCTGCCTGTGCTGCTGCCGCATTACGTGCTTCCATTGCTGCTGTTACTTTAGCACCAACAAGAGTCTTAACCTTAGCTGCCTTACCAACCTTATCACGTAAGAAGTAAAGCTTAGCACGTCTTACTTTACCAGGACGAACAACTTCTACCTTCTGAATACGAGGGCTGTTATAAGGGAATACACGTTCAACACCAACACCGTAAGAAATCTTACGAACTGTGAATGTTCTTCTTGCACCCTCATTCTTCTTACAAAGAACAACGCCTTCATAAACCTGAATACGTTCTGTTTTACCTTCAATAATCTTGAAGTAAACTTTTACTGTATCACCTACATTGAAATCCTGTGCACCAGGACGTTTCTGTGATTCTTCAATAGTTTTAATAAGATCCATATTGATCTCCTCTAATCTGTTTAAATCGCAGCATTACCTGCTCTTTAGAATTTCCTCAATCATCTTTTCCGCTTCTTCAGAAAGTTGACCTGTAAGTCTTGCAGTACTGATTAAATCAGGTCTATATGCAAGAGTTTTTTCAATTCTCTTTTTTAGCCGCCACTTCCGGATTTCCTCATGATTACCACTCAGCAAAACCGGCGGAACTTTCATTCCTCTCCAGTCTTCAGGATGAGTATACTGCGGATACTCCAGAAGTCCGTCACAATAACTTTCTTCTTCCAATGATTCCTGCGAAATTACTCCGTCTACAAGACGGTAAACAGTGTCTATAACAACTGTTGCAGCAACTTCTCCCGATGACATGACATAATCTCCAATAGAGATTTCCGCATCAACGTAAGAATCAATTATCCTCTGGTCAATACCTTCATATCGGCCGCAGATAAAAACAAGTTCTTCCTTATGACTTAAATCTTGTGCAACTTTTTGTGTAAGTGGCTTTCCGCTTGGTGTTACATAAATAACATACTTTTTGCGGGCATTTACACTATCAAGTGCTTTTGAAAGTGGTTCAGCAAGCAATAATTGTCCTGCTCCACCTCCGTACGTTCCGTCATCACAGGTATGGTGTTTATCAAGAGCAAAATCTCTGATGTTCACCAGATCGTAAGCAATAATTTCCTTTTCAACTGCTTTGGCCATGATTGAGTTTTCAAAAAAAGCCTTAACAATATCAGGAAATAAGGTCAGCACAGTAAATTTCATGGAATTACTCCAGAATCCAGAGGTGCATCAATTGTACCGTACCGTGTTGTACATCAACTTTACCGACATGTTCTTTATTAAAAGGAACAAGAACAACTCTTGCAGAACCGTCAGCATTTTTTTTCAGTTCATCACTAATACAAGTGCAACTCTCGGAGAGTGAAACTTCTAACAAGTAACCTCCTCCGCCTTCCAAAACGTCTGTGATTGTTCCTACAACTGCAGGCGCATCCAACGTTGCCGGATCGTCTCCCTCAAATACAAGGGAACAATTTCGTAAATCCTCAATGTACCATTCGTCTTTTTTCAAAGGCTTACAGTACTTTCTTGGAACTAAAATCTGCCAGCGGCTGTATTTTTTTACATCCGAATCAGAATTAATTCCTTCAAACTTAAAATACGCAACAGCATTTCCTAAAGAAACCGATTCAACCTTTGTTTCTTTCTGCATATCGCCGTATTTCAAAGTAACTTCCTTAAGCTTCAGCAAATGCTCATATTCACCGGAAGCACTCTCAACTTTACATTCACCCGAATATCCGTGCGGACCCCGAATGAAGCCGACTACCAACTGTGCTTTTTCCATCAGCAATATTCCCGTTAGTTATCAAGAATATCAAGACTGTAACGTTTTCCGTCTTTTACAGCTGAAGCACTTAAAACAGTTCTCATGGCTTTTGCAATTCTACCGTATTTTCCGATAACCTTGCCGATATCACCATCAGCTACTTTAAGCTGGAGCACCATGCCCTTTTCGCCTTCAGTTTCATTTACAGACACAGCTGACGGATCATCGACTAATGATTTTGCGATGAATTCAATCAGGTCTTTTTCCATTTTTCTTTCCTCTGTAAATTACTTTGCTGCTTTTGCAGACTGAACATTCATTAATTTTTTAACGATGTCAGTTGGCTGAGCACCTACGCTGATCCAATACTTAGCGCGGTCCATATCAATAGAAACCTGAGACTCTTCCTTTGCAATTGGCTGATAAGTTCCGATTTCTTCAATACAAACACCGTCACGAGGCTTACGTGAGTCCTGAACAACTACACGATAACATGGACGTTTCTGAGTACCAAATCTCTTAAGTCTTATTTTGACCATTTATTCCTCCATGGCACTGTTTCCAGTACCAGATTTTACTTTCCGGACACAATACGTACAATTATGTATATATTGAGCCTATATATTATATGAAAATTAGTTTTTATTCAAGAGCTGACACAGGCAGATAGAGATTAGAAAATAATAAAACACAGTAATTCAGACCGTTGTAAACCTTGAAAGAAATGCTTTTGTTCTTTCCTGCGATGGATTATTAATAACTTTTTCCGGGGTGCCCTCTTCTACAATAACACCTCCGTCCATAAAAATAACATGCGTAGAAATATCTCTCGCAAATGCCATTTCATGTGTTACAACAACCATAGTCATTTTATTTTCTGCAAGCTCTTTTATTACTTCAAGAATCTCACCGGTCAGTTCAGGGTCAAGAGCTGATGTAGGCTCATCAAATAATAGAACCTCAGGCTTCATGGCAAGTGCACGTGCAATTGAAACTCTCTGCTGCTGTCCGCCGGAAAGTTCACAAGGATAATTATTAATTTTTTCTTTTAATCCTATCCTTTGTAAAAGTTCAAGAGCTGTTTTTTCTGCTTCATCCTTTGATTTTTTTAAAACCCTTATTTGAGGCTCCATCACATTTTTTAATACATTATAATGAGGAAAAAGATTAAAATTCTGAAAAACAAGTCCGCTCTGCAGCATAATTTTTCTGCGGCTTTTTTTATCTGCATATTTTCCGTTTTCAACAAGTTTTTTACCGCATATTTCAATTGTACCGTCAGTTACATCCTCGAGCTGTGAAATACATCTTAAAATTGTTGATTTTCCGGAACCACTTGGACCGATGATGGAAAGGACTTCTCCCTGCAAAACTGAAAAAGAAATTCCTTTTAATATTTCAAGAGTTCCGAATGATTTTTTTAACTGCTCAACCTTAATAATTTCTGCCATGACAAAACCCTATGAATAAAAGGAAAGCTTCTTTTCCATCCTTCTGAAAGAAACAGAAACTACATAATTCATTACAAAATAAAATATTCCTGCTATCAAAAGCGGTGTAAACGAAACTAATCTGTTTGATGAACTTTTTGCATAAAACATCAATTCCTGAACGCTTAAAATCGTAACGAGCGATGTATCTTTTACAAGAGTAATTACTTCATTTCCCATAGCAGGAATAATACGTTTTACAACCTGCGGAAGAATAATCCTGAAAAAAGTCTGCGCTCTGGAATAACCTAAAACTCTGGATGCTTCATATTGACCTTTAGGAATAGATTCAATTCCGCCACGATAAATCTCTGCAAAATATGCTGCATAATTGATTGAAAATGCTACAATAGATGCTGCAAAGGACGGAAATAAAATTGTAGTGTCAAAATATTTTACCGCAATCAGCTTGGGAACAAAATAAACAATCAGCAACTGAAGCATGAGCGGAGTGCCACGGATGATTAAAAGAAAAACATTTGTAATTGAAGAAATGATTTTATTTTTTGACATTCTTCCTGTCGCTACAACAAAAGCAAAAGGAATAGCAAAAACAAGAGTAAGAATGAAAATACTTAAAGTGATTCCGCTTCCCTTCAGCATCGACAGAAGCATAGTAGAAAAATCTTCTGCAGCTTCTGACGACACGTGGAAAACGTTTATTAAAAATTCCTTCACAAAACTACCAGTTAGAAATTACCGAAATATCTTTTCCGAACCATTTTTCAGAAATCTTTGCAACAGTTCCGTCTTCAGACATTTCCTTTAAAGTTGAAACGATTTTATCACGTAGAGCCTTTCCCTTTTCATCGTTTCTAAAACCAATTCCGTAGCCTTCTTTTGCAAGACTTTCATCAATAACAACAAGAGGATCTCCTGAAACTGTAATCTGATAATTTGCAACGACACTGTCCATTACAACACCGTCTACACCACCGGCAAGAAGATCTGTAAGGGCAATAAGATTATCTTCATAATAAACAATCTTTCTAAGACTGTCTGCAAAACTCTTGTTATCATTTATTGCTTCTTCAGCACTTGAACCTGCCTGAACAGCGATGACCTTTGACGAAGCATCCTTAAGCGATTTGATTTTTCCGTCTTTTCTTACAACAAGCACCTGATCATTATCGAGATATGCCGGTGTAAAAGCCATTTTCTTTGTTCTTTCTTCTGTAATAGTAAAACCATTCCATATGCAGTCAATGCTTCCTGAAGAAAGCTCCATATCCTTTGCTTCCCAATTAATTGGTTTTGCAACAAATTCAAGATTAAGACGTTTTGCTGCTTCCTTTGCAAGATCAATATCATAGCCTGCAATTGTACCATCTGCCTGAGTAAATCCAAGCGGAGGGAAAGATGCATCAAGGCCAAGAACAAACTTTTTTTCATTTGATTTTTTACAGCCAGATGCTGTTAAAACTGATGCACACATTAAAAGTGCAAAAATAATTTTTTTCATTTTATATAACCCCTTATAATTATTTAGTGCTGTTTTGTTTTATAAAATCTTTCAAGACAATAAGCTGTTCTTTTACCTTTGACGAAGAAGGTCCACCATCAGTTTTTCTTGAATTAACACTGTTTTCAATTGTAATATAAGAAAAAATATCTTCTTCAAAAAGATCTGAACATTCCCTGAAAGTGCTGAACGGAAGCTGTTCCAGTTCACAATTATTTTCAATGGCAATTCGTACAAGCTTTGCCGAAACACCATGAGCAGTTCTAAACGGAAGCCCCTTGCATACAAGATAATCTGCAATATCTGTCGCATTAAGATAACCGCCCCTGCACTGTTCCTTCATTTTGTTTACATTCCATTTTGCAGTAGAAATCATCTGTGTAAAAACATTAATACATGAAAGAACAGTATCACAGGCATCAAAAAGACTTTCCTTATCTTCCTGCATATCTCTATCATAAGCAAGAGGAAGTCCCTTCATCATTGTCAAAAGAGCAATTAAATCGCCGTAAACTTTACCTGTTCGTCCGCGTATCAATTCTGCAAAATCAGGATTTTTTTTCTGCGGCATGATAGAGCTTCCTGTTGACCATTTTTCACTCAAATCAATAAAAGAAAATTCCTGTGTTGCCCACAAAACTATTTCTTCACATGCTCGGCTTAAATGCATCTGAGTTATGGAAAGATTGGCAGCAGTTTCAAGACAATAATCTCTGTCTGAAACACTATCCAGTGAATTCTGAGTAATAGAAGAAAAGCCTAATTCTTTTGCTTCAAATTTTCTGTCCAGCGGAAGACCGCTTCCTGCAAGCGCACACGAACCGATTGGTGAAATGTCAATTCGTTTTAAAGAATCCTTCAGACGGTCAAAATCCCTCGTAAACATCCATGCCCATGCCAGAAGATGATGAGCAAGAGTTACAGGCTGAGCATGCTGCATATGAGTAAAGCCGGGGATAATTGTTTCCGTATGATTTTCCGCAATTTTTGCAAGTCCACTGATTAAAGTTAAAAGACTGTCCTGAATCTGTGGAATAAATCTTTTAAGATAAAGCCTTTCATCAAGTGCAATCTGATCATTGCGGCTTCTTCCTGTATGAACTTTTTTTCCAGCCTCACCTATTCTGTCTGTCAAAGTCGCTTCTATAAAAGAATGAATATCTTCTGCAGAATAATCTATCTTTAGTTTACCGGCAAGTAAATCTTCTTGAATGGATTTTAATCCCTCAGTAATTTTCATTTCTTCTTCTTTAGAAATGATTTTTGCCTTACCAAGCATTTTTGCATGAGCGACGCTTCCCTTTATATCATCAAAGGCCATTCGTTCATCAACATAAATTGAAGTTTCAAAATCGACTGCCAGTGCATCAGGACCTTCCTCAAAACGTCCATGCCAGAGTGCCGCATGATTATCTTTAGTTATTGTTCCGTGTGTAGACATATTAATTATTATAGAGAAAAAAAAGATGGTGTTCAATAAAAAAAGACTGCCGGCATTAAGTCAGCAGTCTTTTACAAAAAGTTTATCAGTCGATAATCAACTATTTGTTGCAGTCATCCAAAATTGCCTGCCAGCTTGGAGCGAGTGCTTCATAAGCTTCCTGAGGTGTCTGGTAACCGCCACAAATTCCCCATGTAATTTCTGAAGAGTTAAGTCCAGGAACTACAACGTCGAAACGTGGGTTTGGATTGTCAACCATGTACTGAAGTGTTTCATCAACAGCTCTTTCATCAGAGAATGCTGCATAGTAACCAGCTTTCCAAGAATCTGGATCATTATATCCAGGAACTGGATCTGACCAGAGGTCATAAGCCTGCATGATCTTTTCTGCACGATCATGGTCATAACAAGCAGGAATTGTAAAGATGTTATCGTTGTTGATTGTTCTATATGCAGTACCTTTTGGTCCAAGTGGGAAACATACAAATCCATAATCATCTTTCATATTGTCATGGAATCTATTTCCTGGCATAGCAAGGTATTCCTGGTCAGTTGCAAATGCAGCTTCACCATTGATGAATGATGCATAGAACCAATCCCAGTTTGAACCTTCTGGCTGTGGCATCTGATATTCTTTGAACATATGAGCAATCCAGTTCCATGCTTCCATAGCATTTTCTGAATTAGCTACGTTCTGATATTTACCGTTAGCATCTGGAAGAATAATAGCAGCATTGTTTGAGTCAAGAGCACTGAATGAGAATTCAGAGTTGAATGCAGCCATAGCATACTGATCGATAATACCGTCGTTATCTGTATCTTTTGTTAAAGCTTTACAGATTTCTTCAAATGTATCCCATGTCCATTTTCCATCTTTCTGAAGATCATAAATATAATCAGCTGTGAAACCATTTTCTTCAAGAATTCTCTTGTTGAAGAATACACCATTTCTTGGTTCAGGCATTGCAGGGTTAAAACCATAGAAAGAAGAACCTTTAGATGTCTGTTTAATAACACCCTGATTCCACTTAGATTTCTTCCAGTCTACCTTGAACTGTGACAAATCCCAGAAAAGATTGTTTTTCATACCTGTTGGGAATGAACGACCATCATTTACGAAAATGTAGTTTTCATCTCCACCAGTTGTACAGAAATTCTGAATGATTTCAGGATGTCCACCCCAACCACCGCTTGATTTCTGAACGATAGAAACATTGTATGTATCACATACCCACTGTTTCCATGCTTTTTCGTCTTCCTGCTGTTTAGATGCAGCCGGTGCATCTGGATCTGACCACCAGTCAAGAACTACGATTTCCATTTTGTCAAAGTCAAAAACTTTGTTTGTTGCAGGGTCCTTCTGTTTCTTCTGTTTAGCAAAAGATGAACTTCCAGAAGCTCCTGAAGCTCCGCCTTTTTTGCTGCAGCCGATAGCGAGCATTGATACTGCTGCTACTGCGAGCACGATACTTGCGATTTTTTTCATACGAAAAATACTCCTTTTAGAACTTTCTATTATAATCCGTATACAACGGAACGTTCTTAATGATAATTATAGCATTTTTATTCTAAAGCGACAAAAGAAAAATACTAAATTTTCAAAAAATAGTATTTTTTCCCTATCCTTTTTAACGTTTTTTTAACCTTTTACACCTGTTGAAGCAAGACTTTCTACAAATAATTTCTGACAGAACAGATAAAGAATAATTACAGGAATTATTAAAAGCAAGGTTGCAGTAGAAAGAATTGCATTTGAATATCCTACAGGAGCAAGGGAATTTACGCCGTTAATCTTAGATAGATACTGTCCGAATCTTTCGACAATACCGGAAATCTGGATTGCAAGAAGCTTAATCTTTCCCAAAAAAAGTTGTGCGTAAAAACCGTCGGTCCACTGCCATACAAAACTGAAAAGAAAGCATGAAGTTAAAATAGGTTTTGCACCTGGAATCATGATTCTGAAAAAAGTCTTTATAGGACCGCAACCGTCAACATAAGCTGCTTCTTCAAGTTCAAACGGGAAGCCCAGAAAATACTGACGTATCATGAAAATATATAATCCATTTTTCAACCCCATACATCCAAGACACATAAGAATATAAGGAATCGGTGTACCTCGAAGATTAAATTCCATTCCAAAGATTTTAAAGTATCTGAAATGAAGATAAAGCGAAGTAGAAATTGTCTGAGGCGGAATAAGAATGATTAAAATTACACAGAAGAACCAGAATCTCTTGAGTGGAAAATTAAATCTTGAAAAACCGTAACCGACAAGCGAACATACAAAAACTTCAATTACAGAAACCAGCAGGGAAACCCAGACTGTGTTGAACAAAGTCCTTTTATAATCCATGAGCAGAGAAGCAATTTTCCAGTTATTTACAGAAAAATGCTTTGGCACAACGATAATGGTTGTATCGTATAAATCTTTTTCAGACATAAAACTCAAGGATATTTTATTAAGAATAGGCTGAAGAATCATGAAGCAAAGACCGAAAAGCAGGATTCCACGAAAAATTGAAATCACCCATTTTTTAGAGGTCTCTTTTAATAATAAACCGTTAGAAGCTTCGTTACGCTCCCAGAAAGAACGTGTATCATTAGTCATAATTGTATACCACCTTAGAAATGATGAATGAAGAAATACCGATTATTATCATACAAACGATAAAATATATCCATGACATGGCAGAACTGAAGCCGTAATTCATTTGTATTACAAGCTGTTCATTTATCTTTTGCATAATCTGATTATCTGTCTTCATAAAGAAATCAACTATTGTATAAATCCAGCATACAAGGAGAAGCGGTGTAACCATAGGTACTGTAATTTTCCATAATTTTTCCCAGGCAGTACAGCCTTCCATATCTGCTGCTTCAAACATACTTGGAGAAATATTCTGTAATCCTGAAAGGAAAATAATAATCTGAATACCGGAAGCCATCGCTACATCATAAATGGAATCTATTATTTCAAACAGAATCTCAAAAGCTTTTGTTAATGTAGAACTTTGAGTTCCCGATGTAGTTTTAAGGATATCTTCTATAACCGTAGTAATACTGTTGGAATTACCAGCCTCTTCGATAGTTGACTTCAAACTCTGCATCGTAACGTTGCTGTATTCAAGTCCTACAAGAACTCCCGAAGAAAGGATTACGGCAAGAAAGAAAACAGATCTGGCAAGCGCACGTCCCTTAAACTTCTGATTTAACAACAAAGCAACAAAAAAGCTGAATACAATTGTTGCCAGTGAACGAAAGAACATCTGCCCTATTGATTCTACAAGCATTCTGTTAAAATCAGGGTCAAAAGCAAGAGCCCTTTTATAATTCTGAAAATTATTCCAGACATAACTGAAACCATCCTTAGAAACATTAACATCATTAAGACTCATATTAAAGGATGAACAAAGAGGCTTTATCATAAAGAAAATAAAACCAAGTATAAAAGGCAGAATAAACAGATAACCGTAAAATCCGCGTCGTCTGGCAAGACCAATATTTTTCTTATGCTTCTTTAATTTTAAAGCCATATTACTTTTCCTCCTGAACTATAAAGCTTCTTGGAGCGACTACAATTCCATTTTCAGTTGTGAAAGGAACATAACCGAAGTTTACAAAAACCTTACAGCCGTTATCAAATACAGTTACAGTAACCGATTCATTAAGATATTCATGATCTTCTATAAGAGCATTTGAAACCTTGCCTATTTTCTGATTATAGTCTTTATAAATTCCAGAAATTTTATCTTTATTACTTTCAAAGTTTGCGCAGTAATATTCCGTATAATATGTTTCCTGAATTTTTTCTTCACCTGCACCCATAACAGAAAAATTCAAACCGGCACCACACTCTGCAGACTCAAGAAGAATCTGTTCACCTTCATACGAAAGATTATAACTCAAACCGGTAAAGTTTCTGTAACCGTGAAGCGCAATCTGATAGAATGGAACAGGACGGTCAAGAATTGCGTAAGCATTACCGTGAAAATTCATATTTGTAATCACATCTGCTGTTTTTACTGCATAAGAATTTCCGGCATTTACCATTACTGAAAGTCCATTATCCTTTGCCTGATTAAATCTTTCAACCTGCTGATTTTTTGCCGTTTCTCTCGAAACTATACGGGTATCATTATAATCACCGGAAAGCAAATATCCGTTATCTCTGAACGAAATGCCTTTAAAACCGTTGTGAAGTGTACTGTTAATGAACACTCCTGTATTTCTATCAATTACCTTAGGATTAAGAAGATAATAAGTATCACGCTCCTTTTCTTTTCCGTACCAGAGTGCAGAATATTCACTTAATTTACAGATTTCAGAGCTTGCAAAACGCGCAGGTGTTGAAAATCTGTTTACTCCCTTAAAAATACCTGAACGGTATGCGAACTGAACCATTCCGTCAAGATAAACCTTAATGTCTGAATTATCAGAAGCGCTGCTCAAAGCCTTGAACTCTTTTTTATTTCCAAGCTGCTTTATTATTCGAAGCTTATTAAAGTTCACCGGCCGAATTCCTTCATTCACAAAACCAAGAAGCTTAACCTGTGCATTATCCAAACCTAAGCCTGAAAGTTTACCGATAATATCCTTTGCCTCTGTATAACTTGTAAGCATGTAAGGCTTAACCTTTGGAATACCGAGAATCTGCTGTGTTTTATCAATTGCTCCTATAATTTCAACAGAAACAGGAACCTTTTTATTATTTACCTTCTTATCTTTTGCAAACAGATATTCTCTATATGCCTTTGCCATATCTACGTAATCAGGGCTGTCAACAAATTTATAAACCTGACGGATTTTTTCTCCGTATGGAAGATGCTTTTCAAAGGAATACTGCGCACTGATGTTACGGACAGAAACTTCAAACTGCTCGCTATGAAGCATTTTATATTCAGCACGAACATAATTATAACTTCCAAGCTTTCCGGCAATTTCTGCAGTTACACCACCATAAGCATCACCCTCTTCCATAATTGAGATGAAAGAAGAATCCTCATATGCCATACCAAAAACAGGGAATGCAACTCTTGTTTCGGTAATAACACCCTTACGGTCCTTTGCATAATCCCAGCCGTAACAGTCAGCATAATAATTGCTCTGTCTTGTTTTTCCATTATTAAAATCAATAAGATATCCGCAGCCCTCAGGAACAAGCATATATCCCTTATCTTCCGGACCGGCACAACCAAAATATGGAAGAACGGCAACTCTTACCAGAGGATATTTATTTTTGTACGATATTTCATCAAACGGAATTTCTACAGCAAGACCATCATCTGTTAAAGAATAATTAACGGTGATATTGAATGAAGGAACATCTTTAATTGAACTTTCCTTATACATTTCCTTCGATTCATTGTAATCTTCCATTGTATAACCGGCTTTTGCGAACAACTGTTCTGTTCGTTCCTTCTGATATGCCTTTAAGTTATCAAAGACAAGATAAAGTTCATCACTTTTGATATGAGGATATTTTTCAAGAAGCTCTTCTTTTTTCTGCTGATTCAAATCATCGTAAACATATTTATGATAGTAGCTTGAAATTTTGTTTGCATCTGACTTTGACATTTTTGAAAGCCATTCATCCATTTCTTTTCCATAAATTACAAGCGGTATGATATATTCACGATCCATCTGACCGACTGTATATTGAACGGAAATAACATCTTTATTTTTTGATACATTGTAAAAATTTCGTTTTACGCTGTTCATGAATACATCGTAAACTTCTTCAACACCATTTTCTGTCGAATATCTTAGTAATACCGGTGACTGCATCAAATTCTTTTCTTTAGGAAGAGCAATAGGATCATTCTGAGTTTCAGGATTATTAGAATACCACACATGTCCTGTATTTTTCTGAAGAATTGTAAATTGTGTAGTCAAAGGATCAAGCTCAAACCTGATTTTATTGTTTTCAAGCACATAAGATTCAGGCTGCTTCTTTTCATCATATTCATAGTAATTAAAATCAGGATCTACAGCATTACTTACCTGTACAAGCCTTATTACAATATAAGTAATAAAAGCTGCAATAAGTAAAAAGAATACGAGACCAATATAAAACTTTTTAGTCGGCTTATGAAATTTAAAATTATTTGTTTTCATTGGCTTTGGACGACCAATGTACCATTCAGGATATTTAGATTTCTTAACCTTTGAAGTTTTTTCTTTCTTTATTTTCTCTTTCATTTTCATAAACCTCCGTTAATCCAACCTGAACATAATTTCCCTTGCCAGAGAAACGAAGTATGCGACACCCTGTGAAATTACACTGAAGAATAACAGCATGATAAAAATAAAGACTGCCATTCCAAAAAGTGTAAACACAGTAAACAAAATCGTTTTACCGAAGGAATACTGATTAATCATCATCATTGCCATAAAGATGAGTATTAAACACCATAAAAGTGATATAACGCCGAAAGTTGTGTAAAAGGCCTCTTCATCCATAAGCAGAAAATGACTTGCGATAATCAAAGGAAGCTGAATCAATACATAAGGAGTAAATGCATAACAGGTACCCATATATATCTGACCGAGCCTGCCTTTTCCGTCGAACAAAGTCGTTACACCCCAGTTACACAAACAAAATACAATCAGTGGAAGAAGAATGGCCGCAATCTGAATCAGAATATTTGTACGGTCCCAGTTTATATCTACAAAAAGAAAACTTGAAAACTGAAGACGCCATATTCTGGTAATGAGAGTTAAAATCAGTATCGTATTTGCAGCCGCATAAGATCCTCTGTTTGCATGAATCAAATCCCAGTAACCGTCTGCCGGATGGAAAATTACATACAAAGCATATTTAAGTGTGCTTAAATAATGTGACCAGGTCTCTTTTTGACCTAATTTTTTGAATTTCTTAGTTATATAGCTCATAATGTCTCCAGTTCACATTTAACTCTCTTAACAATCTTAACTATCAGAGGAATTAAAATTATTGTCAGAATTACAAGAACAATTTTAAAAAGATTTTCTTCAACCCATTCCTTTCTATAATATTCAAAAGCCTTTGAATACTTCCTGCGATATCGTTTAACTTTAAAGTAATGCATTGCTTCCTTATAGTTTTCTTTTCTATAGGCAGCTTTACCCAAACCAAGATATGCAAGATCATAGTTACCGTTTAATTCAAGAACCTTTCCCCAGGCTTCTGCAGATTTATCATATTCACCCTTACTGAAGCATTCAGTCGCTTCATAAATAAGGTTACCGTATTCGGTTGGAGTAAGAATTGTTACAGAAGAGTTGATTGAATCTACAACGAATAAATCCTTACCTACATGATCCAAAGCTGCTGGTGAACGGAAAAATCCGTCGATATTACCTTTATTTCCGAACGCAAACAAAAGATTTCCCTGATGATCATACGCAAAGATTCTTCCGCGTGTTTCATCCATTGCAAGATATACTTCATTGTCTAAAACAGTAACATCAGAAAAATGAGATGGTCCCTTTATTCCGGCGCCCTGATCAAAAACCTGATCACCTATCGGAGGCTCATTTCCCTCTTTAAGAAGGATGTCATCACCAAGAGCATTTAACCTTCTGATTGGCTCTGCATTGCCCGCAAGCACATCCCAGTCTTCAAAGGTTTTTGTTACACAATAAACAAAATCATCTGAATCGATATATGCATTTGAATATTCAGTTGGAACAAAAGCAGTCATCTGTTCACGCTGTGCCTTTGTAGTAAAATATTTTTTCCACAGATAATCAGTCCAGTTATATTTTACTTTTGATGCTCCAAAGAAATTAGTAAACGTACCGTCTGCTTCATATTTTACAAAACCCTTGTTTACGTTTTTTGCAAGAACATAAATACGACCGGTTCTGTCAGCTACAACTTTTTCCGGAAAGAAGGATTTTTCCTTATCGTAGATAACATTATCCGGTTCAACGAATGTCATGATATAATTCAAATCAAAATCAAGCTTTACTACACGATTATTGTTAGTATCTGCAATAAACATTGTTTTATCTACGTTGATAAAAATATCATGAGGTGAATTAAAAGTATTGATAATTTCAGGATCCTCGCAGTTAAAACTGTCAATGATTCTGTTCAATTCTACTGTCTTATTTTCATTGTAAGTAAATTCAAGGATTCTATTGTTATCTGTATCTACAAGAAAAACAAGATTATCAAAACAGAAAATGCTCGACGGATTTTTAAGCTGTGATTCAAGCTTCAAATCATCTGCATATAAAACAGAAGAAACTCTATATGCATCCGGAGAATTCTGAATTGAATTCCAGTAATCATAAATATATGTATCATCCTTTGCAGAAATATTTACACATGCACAACAAATAAAAATTAATGTTAATAAAAGTCTTTTCATATTTACCACCATTAATCCTTAAGTCCCGATGTTGCCATAGTTTCAAGAATCTGACTTTGTGAGAAGATAAAGAAGATAATCGGAACTGCCATCATAAGAACTTGAACTGCATTTCCCTGTCCCATTCGGGCAATACCACCAGCCTGAATCTGTGACAAAGCGTAACCTATCATTTTTTTGTTTTCCGTATAGATGTACTGAGTCTGAGGGTTATTCCACAAGGCCTGAATTGAAAAAATAGAGATTGTAAGCCATGCAGGTTTTACATTCGGCATTACAAGCTTCCAGAAAATTGTAAACTCATGCGCACCGTCAATTTTTGCAGCTTCAATAATAGACATCGGAAAACCGTCCATAAACTGCTTCATAAGGAATAATCCGAGAGATCCACCTATTGCCGGAAGAATCAACGCCCAGTAAGTATCAACAATATGAAGCTTGCACATAATAAGATAGTTAGGAATACCAAGTACATATCCGGTAAACATGAGTGATGTTACTGCAAGCTTAAAAAATGTACGGCTTCCAGGGAATGTATATTTTGCAAGAACATAAGCCGCCATAGAAGCGATTATTACATGACCTACAGTTCCACAGGCAGTTATGAACAAAGTATTAAATACATAACGTGAAAACGGAACCCAGGCATTCGTGCTTAATGTAATGAACAAATCCGAAAAGTTGTTAAACGTCGGATTTCTTGGGAACAGTGTCGGCGGAACTTTTAAAACTTCATCAAGCGGTTTTAATGACTGACCTATAAGAAATGCCAGCGGGAAAACCATTACGATAGAACACAAAAGAAGAAAAATATAAAGTGAAATATCTCCACCGACTGAACGGTTAGGCTTTCTTCTATGCTTATAATGATGAAGGACTGTACTCTGATCTATATATTTATTTTTTCTGCTCATCTGTTCACCTCACTACTGTCCAACTCTGTTTAAAAGCTTCTGAATTATCTTATTACAGATAATCATTGTAAGGAACAATACAGTCGCAATTGCAGAAGCATATCCCATCTCGAATCGCTCGAAACCATAGTCAAACAGATGCGTTACAATCGTTCGTACACAATAATCCGTACTAGGATAACCGATAAGAGTTCTAGGAACATCACAAACGTTAAAGGAATTTGTGATTGACATTACAGCTCCAAATAAAAGCATAGGCTTCATGTTAGGAAGAGTAATATACCACAACTCCTGCCATCTGTTTCTGATACCGTCAATATAACCTGCTTCATACTGAGCCTGATCAATTCCCTTTAATCCGGCGATGAACGAAAGGAAGCCGGTTCCAAGAGACTGCCATAAAATTACAGGAATAAGAACCTTCATCGCATATCTTGTATCTGTAAGAAATGCAATAGGAGAAGATGTAAAACCTATTTTCATAAGCCAGGCATTAAGCCAGCCATAAGCGTCATCACTAAATAATTTCTGGAAAACCATATATGCTGAACCGGCGATAGATGGAACATAAAAGAAAAATGTTACAAGCGTTCTAATCCATCGTGGAAGCTCATTAATTAACCAGGCAAAAATAAATGCGATTATATAACCTATTGGACCAGTTATAAGAGCAATTAAAAATGTATTTCTTATTGCAATCTGGAAAACTTCATCCTGTAAAAACAGATTGATATAATTTCTTGCCCCGATAAACTGAGGTTTTTCAAGAATATTGAAATTTGTAAAACTATAATAAATTGAATTTATTACCGGCAGAACAGTAAAAGTTATAAAAAGAACTGCAAACGGCAGTAAAAAAAGATAACAGGTTTTACTCAGGCGGATATTACGCATTAAATCAGAAAACTGCTGCTTCTTTTTATTTTTATATCTGGTAAGCAAACTATCCATCATTTAGTCCTCCAAAGGCAGATTAAATTCCTGCCGTTTACGTTTTAACTCTTCATTGATTTTTCGTGTATATTCAATAAGAATTTCACGAGGGTCTTCATTCATATAAACTACATTACGAATCGCATTTGCAATATGACGACCGGTATAATAACTGCCTGGTACTTCCGGAATACCCCTTGTTCTATCAAGTGCATTTTCAAGAAGCTCAAGCTGACGTGAATTCCATGACAAAAGTCTTAAGGCTTCACGGTTTGCAGTCTGATAACGAGCTGACGGACCTAAAACAGATTCAAGCTCCCGTCCGAAACGAACCTGAGTTTCTGTAGAAACCCACCACTTCATAAATTCCCATGAATCGAGTTTTTTAGTTTCATCGTGATTATCAATCATCATACAACCAGCACCTGTACCGATTGCTGTTTTATCGATATACTCATTTCCATTTTCATCAACACGCTTTGTTCCAGGAAGATATGTGAAATCCCACAAACCGCGTATTTCAGGAGCACCAACTACTATCGAGTTATAGGTTGCATAACTGTTAATGAGGATAGGCATTTCACCTGTTCTGAAGCGTCCAAGAGCATCGAAGTTAGGCGGCAGACCATAATCTACGTAAAGATCTGTATAGAATTCAAATGCATTAATACCAGCCTCTGAATCAAGTGAAGATTTTGTTCCTGACGGTGTATAAATTCTTCCGCCATTCTGACATACCATTGAATAAAGAGTAGTCATATCAGGCATTTGAATTACAGGGAACGGAATTCCTACACTAAGGTTATTTCCCTGAATTGTAGGAAGAACATCTATTAATTCATCCCATGTCTGAGGAACCTTAATTCCTATCTGATCAAGAATATCTTTTCGGTAGAACAAAAGATTAAAGGTTTCTGTTTCAGGCAAAGCATAGACTCCGCCATTATATGAAAATGCTTCGTAAGCACTAGGAGTAAACTGCTTCAAAACATCCTTACAGTCAGGGAACTGCATAAGATCTACGTTGGCATGACGCATAGCATAATTTACAGGCTTTGAAACATCTATCGTAACTACAACATCAGGTCCTTTTCCTGCAACAACGGCATTCAAAAGAGCATCTGCAATAATTACCTTTAAGTTTACACCAATTCCTGTTTTTGCAGTAAAGGTATCATCAATCATGTTTTTAAGAATCTGACTCTGATCCCTTCCTGCTACAATCCATACGTCTATAAGATGCTTTTCGCCTTTTTTATAAACGTTACCAAGGCTTGAAGAATCTGAAAAATAAGAAGCCATAAAGGATTTTGCTTCATGAACAATATTCTTTACAAAATTCGTTTTATCTTTTTTTATTTTATCGTTTGCACCCTGAACAAGAATGTAATCAATATCAAGCTTAGATTCAGTGAGTGTAAGGATAGATGAACTTACAGAAGTAATATTATCTCTGAAGCGCTGAAAGGCCTGTGTAATTTTATCAGGTCGTTTGTAGAACTGTTCAAGCTGAATTGCAAGAGTTTCAATAGATGCAATTTTATCTGATTTTTCACCGGTTATTTTTATAAGTTCATCAAGCATTTTATAAAGACGCTTGCTTTCAAGATTCATCTGTTCATATTCAGCAGAAAAAACTGTATCAATATTATAGTCACGGTACTGATCAGGATTATTACCGGTTAATACAAGGATTGTTCTGTATATTTGACTTAATCTGAAAACAGAATCCTGAAGCCTGCTTATTACACTTCCGATTTCACCAAGTGTCGCTTCAAGTCTGAAAGAATGCTTTCCTTTAGAAAAATAGAATTTATAAGGATTATTGTCTTTATCTGCAAGAGTTATCGTTTTCCAGTCTGATGAATAATAGAAAGGAATTGATTCAAGTGCATCAAATGGAATTTCACCGTCAATATAAAGGGAACGGAAAGAAATTGAACCCCGCTGATAGAACTGTCTTGCCTTTACAGAAACTGTATACCAGCCGTCCTCAGGAATATCAACATCCCATTCAATCCATTGGCCAGGATTTTTCCATGCATCACCGCCAATAAAATTCAAAATTGTATTTTTAACGTTATTAGGTTCTGTAATTGCAGAAGAACGGTCATAACGTGCAAACAACGACTGATCTGAACGGCGTGGGGCACTTTCTCCCTGAACCTTTACACGAACATTTTTTCCCGCATAACTTTCAGGTTTTGAAGGCTGATTAGAAACATATGCTTCATAAGTTGCGGCTTTGCGAACAGGAACAAGAGAAATCGAACTGATTGCCATAGGTTCATTTGTAGAAGTAAGGGAAATTGTATTTTCACCTTGTTTAAAATAAAAACGGTATGGCTCTACCTCATAGCCTAAATCACTCTTGTAATAAACTGTCTGATAATCATAAAATTCTGCCTGCGAAGGACGAATTACGTTTCCGCGGTTATCATAGGCTGGTTCTGATGCATCCTTCCATAAACGGTAGAACGCAAGTATATCTGCCCCTGAAAATGGAATTTCGCCGTTAATCTTAAGGATTCTTTCCATCGTAATGCTTCTGGAAGGAATGCAGATATATTCCATTTTGATGTTATAAAATCCTTCTTCGGGAACATCAAACGTCCAGGAAACATCCGAACGGTCTTCAGTTACTAGAACATCTTTTCCATAATAATCCTTTTTTTCGTAAACATAAGATGATTTTTCAGCATCGTAATCAAAAACATTTAAATCTACAGTTACGTTAGGATTTTTTGCATTGGAATGTTCTGACAGATATTCAGAATAAGTTTTGTACATTGAAACCGCACCCTGTGCAGCAGAATCATCAAGATTCCTGTATTTTTTTTCAAAACTCTTTTCTGGAATAAGACTGGAAACTACGAAAATCAATACAATAACGGCCACGCCGATTATAAAGTTTCGCAGAGTTTTATTAATCCTGATTTGTGCCATAATAAGTTATTTTATCATAAGATAATAATTTATACATAAGAAAAAACACTCATTTTTGACACAAATCAGTTTTTAAATTGATGTTATTTTTTGAAATAACTGTCAAAATCCTTATCGGAATGAGGCTGACCTTCCTTTGTATTACGTCCGCTTCCTTCAGAATCAGGTGATTCAGCTCTTTTCATGTTTTCAATATCATCATAATTTGATACAGAATTACTTGACGGCATTATAATTGCAGCAATAAGATAAATAAGAATACCTGTACCAAAACCGAAAAGAACAAGAACTACAAAAATCAATCTGACGATAACAGGATCGATATTAAAATATTCTGCAATGCCTCCGCATACTCCGGCAATAATTTTATTATTTGAACGCTGTAATTTTTTCATTTTATACCCCTTAAAGATAAATTAAAATTTATGTACATTAATGAGAACACTTCCCATTCCGCAGTTTACCGAAAAATGATTTTCTTTATGATATTCAGAGTGGTCCTGACATACACCAGAACGTTTTTCATCATTAAACTTGAAGGAACCAAGTCCAACCTTTGAATCATAAGAATAATCCGAAGAATTTCCTTTTAATTCAAGCCTGATGGCACCCATTCCGCAGTCAATGTTAGTTCTTCCGGTAAGAGCACCGTTTATACTAAGATTACCCATGCCGCAGCGCAAAGAAACATTGTTACCCTTAAACGAATTAAGCACAAGATTTCCTGCTCCTACAGATAAAGCACCCTTCCTGCATGCAAACGACACATTCTTTGTAATAAAGGAACCTGCGTCTACCCTCAGTTCAAAACGTTCAAGCTCAGTCTCATCAGGAATTGTTACAAGAATCCGCGGAACTACCCTTCTGTTCATGCTGTGGCTGAAAAAATTAATATTAAGCTTACGCACATTGTTTACATGAAGAATACCATTTGAATCAACATCACAGGTAATTTCATTTTTATTCAAACCACGTGTTTCTACAGAAAATTCTTTTCCGCCTGTCATGACAACCTCTGCCGCTCCAAGCGAAAGGTTTATAGAAGACACCTTCTTGAATGAATAAAACAAGGCATCATAAGCTTCAAAGGATTTTTCTGAACTCTTATTATCATCTGAAGAAGTTTTCTGTGCTGATACAAGTGAATTTGCACACTTTTCGATTATCTGCTGTGCAACCTCTTCCGGTGAACCAAGCTCTTCCATCGCTTTTTCAACATCATCTGCATCATCAAGATAATCAGAATAATATTGAAGCGCTTCATTCTGTTCATCTATCGTAAGCGACTGAATACCATTTTTTATTCTTTTCAAATACTGTTCTTTTTTCATTTATTGCCTCCGTCTTCTCCCAGCAAAATCTTATCTATGTTCTTTTTATAATCAATCCATTCATTTCTGTATTGATCCAAAAGAATCATACCATTTGACGTTACCTTGTAATAACGTCTGTTCCTTCCCTGAAATTCAGCATCATAAGTTTCCAGATAACCATCCTTCTGTAAACGCCTTAACACAGGATAAAGAGTGCTTTCAGATACATCCATTACGCCCCGTACGTCCTGCGTAATTTTGTAACCGTAAGTTTCCTCTGTTGAAGCGACACAGGAAAGAACAACTGCATCCAGAAGTGCTGAACTTATTGTGAATGCCATACGCACCTCTTTTACAATAGGTTAACTTTGTATAATATCTTTATATATATTATATTATACAATATATAATATAATGTCAATAACAATATTATAAGAAAATTCTTATTTTCATAAAAAAAGCTGGTCTTCATTACGAAAACCAGCCTTAAAAAGGAGAATTACGATGTTTAATTTCTAATATAATCTATTAGAACTGATGCACGTAGAAAAAACGACCGCTTTCTGTCTTATTCTTTGTCTGAATAGTTCCATCATTAAAACTGATGGCATAAGCACATTCTTTATTAGATGTAACCTGAGAAGAAGACCAGAACTGTTCCGTTTTAAATGCATCAGGACAACTTATTGCTTTTTTAACAATATTTCTAATCTTATAGATTTCATATAATTCAGCAATAGACGGGACATACCATCCGCTCTTATATTCATCCTTGCAATCTGCTATATCCTTATCAAACGTAAGACCGCCGGAATAGTGTCTTGCTCTTTTAAAACCTGGATATTGTTCATCCAGATCATCATAAGTAGCAAAATTCATAAATTGTTTAACCGCTTCAATATTATCGCTGCCGTCTGTATCACCGCATGGAAAACATCCGCAGCGGATAAATTTTTACAAAATTTCAAAATTGTGAGTTTAACACTCTATTTTATTCTCCAGTCTTAATGTATTATATGACTATGAAGATTCGAAAATTCTGTTTTATCGCTTTTTTATTTATCTTACCCGCTCTTGCAGCAGCAGAAGAACAACCAACGCCGGAAGAAGTTCAGCACTATATTCCATTCTGGGATGCTAACAAAGAAATATTTTCTCAAACTCATGTATATCAGTGTGTCGGAAATGAAGACAATTCTTTATTTCTGCTGAACGTAACTACAGATGAAAGCTGGCATAACATCATATATGCTTTCTCTCCCGATTCATATTGGGAAGACAAAAGAATCTATAAAATCTGGGATCAGTCTGTTAGCGGTGGTGATGTACGAAGCCTGGTATACAGTCCTTTCTCTAAAAAATTTTACTTTACTGCCTCCTGGGAAAATTCATCTGATCTTGTAAAGAATAACTGCGGGCTCTGGAGTGCTATCCAGACAAAGAAAAAATGGGAGCCTGTATTATTAAATCACCAGCAGATGGAATGCGGACTGGGTTTTTTAGTTATAAATAAAATGGGTGTATGGCTTTTACATGACAACGAACCCAACTGGGATATTGATGACCGCTTTCTAACAAGCACTTTATATCAGATAGAAGATAACAAAGGAAGATACATTTTTAAAACTCCGAAAGCGTTAAAAGATGTTTTTTTTCACTCATACTGGTCTTTTGAAAATCCTGTAAATGTTAAAATTGAAGATTCAAACATAAAGCATGAACATGAAGTCAATCTTAGAAATACAGATTATACCCTTATTCTTCGTGACAGAGATGCAGACTCATGGTGGGTTTTTGACTGTACAACAGAAAAAGCTGAAAAATATGAAAATTATGATGTTGCAAAAAAACAAGCACTTTTTATTGACAATAAATATGTAAAAAAAGAACTCTTTATAAAATCAGAAACACCATTTCAGATTTCTTTACAGATTCTTTTCGTTATATTTTTTCTCATAAGTCTTATTTCAATAATTACACTGCTTATCCACAGAGACAGAAAATTCAAACGGGCAACATGTACGCTAAAAGAACACAACAAGATGATTTTTGATATTCAGGAAAAAGAACGAGCAAAAATTAGCCGTGATATTCATGATTCAGTTGTACAGGATATTCGTGTACTTCGTCTTGAAACAGAAAATCTTAATGTCGATGAAAACTCAAAGCAAAAGCAATCAAAAATTGCAGAACTCGCAACAGATTGTATCATAAAGCTCCGCAATATCTGTTACAACCTTACACCGGCAGAGCTTGCAAGCTATAACGAAGGAGATTCTTCGAAATTTGAACTTATTTCGATAATCAATTCTCTGGTACAGCAATTCTGTTCAAGAACTCATATCCCTTGTATTTTCAAGGTAGAAGAAGGATTTGAATATCCAGTTTTAGGAAAAGAAAAGACACAGAATGTTTTCAGAGTTATTCAGGAATCACTTACAAACATTGAAAAGCATTCTTATGCTACACAGGCATCTATATATATGAAAAAGGATGGAAACGCTCTTTCAATCTATATAACAGATGATGGCATAGGATGTAATCAGGATGAATTAAATAAAAAACTGAAAAGCAAAGAGCATCTCGGATTACGTTCCATGAAAGACAGAATTGAATTAATCGGTGGTTCCATAGATTTTTTTACCTCTCAAAGTGATGGTATGGAAATTAAAATCAACTTGCCATTGGAGAATGAATAATGAAAAATATTCTTTATATTGTAGATGATCACAGTATGGTTCGTGCAGGACTAAAAGCATGGTTGGAAAATCACACTCAATGGCGGGTTGCAAAAGAATTTGCCTCTTCTAAGGAATGTCTTGAATGTCTTAACTGCATTAAATCAAATAAAGCAAATTATAAGGAAGACATTTTTCCTGAAATAATAATCGTTGATGTTCAGCTGATTAATGAAACAGGCTTCTCGCTAGTGCAGAAAATTACCGAAAAATTTCCATATGTAAAATGCATAATGTATTCAATGTTTGATACAACAGGCTTTGTACTTCAGGCAAAGGATTCGGGAGCAAAGGATTACATATCAAAGGTTGCAAAAGAAGAAGAACTTGTTCACTGTCTTGAAATAGTTCAAGCAGGGGGAACATATCTTGAACAATACATGCTTGAAGCTCAGAATAAAATCGGTTCAATTGTTTCAATCCTTTCAAAACAAGAACGAAATATTTTTGAAGCTATCCTTCAGGAAAAAACAAATAAACAGATTTGTGATGAATTTTTTATTTCTCCACGAACTGTTGAAAATTACACAAGCAGACTTTATTCAAAAATCGGTGTAAAAAACAGAGATGAACTGATTGAAAAATACAAGTAGAAATCATCGAAAATCCGTTAAAAAACAACTGCGAAAACTTACAGCAGTTGTTTTAGGATTATCCTTATAACATCGAAAATCCGTTAAAAAACAACTGCGAAGACCTGGAGCAGTTGTTTTAGGATTATCCTTATAACATCGAAAATCCGTTAAAAAACAACTGCGAAGACCTGGAGCAGTTGTTTTAGGATTATCCATTTAAAAAAAAAATAGCTCCAACGGGAATCGAACCTTATAACATCGAAAATCCGTTAAAAAACAACTGCGAAAACTTACAGCAGTTGTTTTAGGATTATCCATTTAAAAAAAAATAGCTCCAACGGGAATCGAACCCGTCTCTCAGCCTTGAGAGGGCCGCGAACTAAACCAATATTCTATGGAGCCATAATAACAAAAAAAGCTGAACTATTATCCAGTTCAGCTTGAGTTCCCCAAGGAGGATTCGAACCCCCACAGTCAGAACCAGAATCTGAAGTGCTACCATTACACAATCGGGGAATAAGTGTTATTAATATATAAAATTTCAGAGTTTTAGTCAAGTAGCAATTACCCGTTTAATTCTACATAGGTTTTTCCAGCCCCGCCATCCTCTGCCGATGCAAACGAAAAATCCTTTACAAGCGGACAATGAGAAAGATAATCCTTTACAAGCTGTTGTAAAATTCCATCACCCTTTCCATGAATAATGCTGAAGTTCATAAAATTATTTATCGCACATAAATCTATCTGATGCTGCAAAACCTTCAAAGCTTCCTCAGCCCTCATTCCTAGAAGTCTCAACTCAAATACAGGTCTTTCTTTAGCAGAATCAACAGAATAATCAATTTTAATTTCAGGAATCTTGTTTCCATCATCATCTTTATTTTTTAAAAGCACAAGATCTTTTTCTTTAATGCTCATTCTTATACTTCCAAACTGAACCAGCCATACTCCTTTTTTTTCAAGTGATATTAACTCACCTTCATTCATCGTTGTTTTTGACCTTACGATTGTTCCTTCCTTAAATGCAAGTTCTTCTGCCTTTTCTTTTTTTACAGGAAGCATTACGGGACTTGCATATTGAAGGGCTTCTGCATTACTAAGTCTTTTTTTTGTTTTTTTAGCAGATGAAGGATATTTTTTAACTTTATCAAGCTGTTCCTGTTCCTTCAGTAGTTTTTCTTCTTCAGCCTCAATCTTTGAATCAAAGCGATTAACATTCTGTTCAAGTTCACTTATAAACGATTTTACATTTTTTGTTTTTTCTTTTGTAATCTCACCTTCCCGTAAAGTACGCACAAGATTTTCCAGCTGACGTCTTGAATGAACAAGGAAATCATACATTTCCTGCTGATGGCCTTTCTTAAGCTGATTTTCCTTTTTACGTAAATCAAGATCACGCTGCTTTAATCTGCTTTCTTTTTCAAGAAGATTTTCTTCAAGATTTTTATTTTTTGCCATCACTTCATTTAATTCAATATGCTTACGGTTTAATCCTCTTATGAGTGCACTTACATCTGCCTGTTCAGTTGAAATATAATTTCTTGCCGCTTTTATAAGCTTTTCCGGAAATCCATTTTTTCGGGCAATATCAAGAGCATGACTTTCTCCAGGTATTCCCATAATAAGACGATATGACGGAGACAAAGTATTTTTATCAAACTCAACCGATGCATTAATACAGGAAGCATTCGTATAACCGTAATTTTTTAGAATCCCCTGATGAGTAGTAACAAGCACAAATGATTTTTTTTCAATCAGTTCATCAAGCACTGCCATACTGATTGCAGTTCCCTCCATAGGATCTGTTCCACTTCCAAGCTCATCAAGTAGAATAAGTGTTTTTTCATCAGATTCACTTACAGCCCTTGCAATATTTTTCATATGTCCGCTGAAGGTAGAAAGGCTCTGATCAAGACTCTGTTCATCTCCAATATCTGCAAAAATCTTATTAAATACAGGAAGCTTTGTTCCTTCTGCACAAGGGATAGGAAATCCAGCCTGATTAAGCATGGAAAATAAAGCAAATGTTTTTAAAGAAACTGTCTTACCACCGGTATTCGGTCCTGTAATGATAAGAAGTCTTTTGTTTTCCATAAATCTAATATCAATGGGGACAGCCCTGTCTTTTAACAAAGGATGTCTTGCCTTAAGTAAAACAGGCGGTTCATTTTTACAGGACTGTGCATATATACAGTTATTTTCAATTCCCCATTTAGCCGCCGCAAAAGTTGTATCAAACATAATCATAAGCGGAAGGGCATTTTTAAAAAATGGTATGCACGGTTGAAGAGCCAGTGTTAAATCTGCAAGAATTTTATTGATTATCTGAACAAGTTCATTTTCTTTCTGAACAAGCTCATTACTGCATTCAACTGCTTCTCCGGGTTCTATGTAAACGGTCTGAGCTGTCTGACTTACCTCATGAACAATTCCCTGAATTCTATTTTGAAGACTTGCCTTAACTGCAAGCACCTGTCGACCACCGCGTAAAACAGGAACGAACGATTCCAGAACAGCCTGATATTTCTGATCACTTATATAAGACTGCATTATATTCTTTAATTTTGCATTAAGTGATGCAATCGATTTTCTTATCGCAACTATTTCCGGTAAATCACGCATTTCTCCATCTTTCGTAATAACATGAAAAATTAACCTTTCTGCTTCTGATTCATCCGGTAAAAGATTAACCTGTTCCAATAAATTTTTAAGATTCAATTTTTCTGCGTGATTTTTTATCGATTCACGGATGCTTTTTAACGAAAGACAGAAATTTGCCAGAGCCTGAACCTGAGCCAGATTAAGGCTTGCCCCATTTGTCTTTATAATTGCAAACAGAGAAGAAATATTATTCCATGGTTTTACAGGATTATTATGAATCTCATAATAAAAGGTTTTCCATTCACTTCCAAGATTTTTTAAAAATTCAATTTTTTTAAAATCAGTTAATGGTTCCCTGCCAAGTATTTCGGCTTTTCCTTCTTCACTTACACAAAAAGATGCAACAAAATCTCTGATTCTATAATAATCAATTTCTGATAGAGTTTTCTGATCCATTTTGGTTAATCTTCCCACTCACCTGTTCTGATTTCATATGCGATTCTTTTATAACTGTCAAAACGTTCCATCGTAATTTTACCGTCTTCGACAGCTTTTTTTACCGCACAATCCGGTTCTGTATCGTGCTTACAGTCAAGACCGAATTTGCATTTTCCAACAAAAGGTTCAAACTCGCGGAAATAAAGTGCTACATCATCAGCTTCTATATCGTCTAAAACAAAGCGTCTTATTCCAGGAGTGTCTATGATGTTTGCCTTTCTTCCCTGAATGCCTTCTGTTAAAGTTTCGTTCAAAGTAAGGTGAATTAAAGTTCCCTTTGTAGTTGTGTGATTTCCCCTTCCGTATTTTTTAGAAAGACTTCCGGTTCTTAAAACACATGAATTATCCATTACGTTGATTAAAGAAGACTTACCTACACCAGACTGCCCTACAAAAGCACTCAAGTGGTCTTCCAAAAGCTCTGCAAATTCCTGCATGCCAAGTCCTGTTTTTGCAGAAATACGAAGCACCTTATATCCAAGCTCTTCCCAGATAGAAAGTCTTTTATCAATCTGATTAAATTCTTCTTCGCGGCCGTCCAGCAGCATCTTTTCTGCTAAGTCCCATTTGTTACATACAATTACAGGTTTAATTCCCTGATGCTCTGCCTGTGCCAGTGCTCTGTCTGTAAAGCGTGGTCTAAACGGTGGCTCATCCGGAGTTGTTACAAGAATAAGATAATCAAGGTTACTTGCCAAAAGCTGGGGACATCTTCCTTTTACGTTCCATCTTAAAAATGTATTTTTTCTTGGCTCCAGACTTATAACCTGACCTTTTTTATCGTTAATAGGATCAGGTTCAATTTTAACTACATCACCTGGGGCAATAGGATTATAAAACTCTTTGTCTGTTTTAATAACCTTTCCCTTGATTGTGCAGTTTCTTATAACTTCGTCTTCGCATTCAACCGTAAAAAGATTGTTTGTTCCGGCAATTATTAATCCCTTCATAAGCTTTTAACCCCACAAGAAATAAAGAAGTAAGGCAGCAGCACCTGTTGTTAAAATTGTAAACGGAACAGCAACCTTAAGCCAGCCGGAGAACTTCATCGGGTATCCTTCTTTCTTTAAAATACCCATGCTCACAACATTTGCAGAAGCGCCGAATGGTGTAAGGTTTCCACCAAGACAGCTTCCTATTAAAAGTGCAAACATATAAAGCTCTTTATTCATTTCCATAGCCTGAGCAAGAGAGCCTGCAACAGGAAGCATTGCAATAATATAAGGAACATTATCTACAAAGCCGCTTATTGCAACAGAAACCAAAAGGATGATTATAAAACCAAGGATTTTTGAACCGCCGCAAATACCGGCAAGAAATTCTGCAAAATCCTCTAAAAGTCCAACTTCCTGAATGGCTCCAACTACAACAAAAATACCAAGCAGGAAGAAAATTGTTTCCCAGTCGAGCCCTTTAATAAGCTCCGCAGTTTCTTTCATATTTTTTTTCTGAGAAAAGATATACCACAAAACAGCGATAAGCCCGAGTGCAAAAACATAAAGTCCGCTTGTATAGGCAAATTCGCCTGGAATAAAGCTCACGCCCGCAAGACCAAAAATCATTACTAAAAGAATGATAAACGGAACCCACGAAATTACCTTTGTGCTTTCAACCTGGATTTTTTCATTTCTGTACTTTGCAAAAAAGAAATAAAAATAAATACATCCGACTAAAAGTCCAGTCTGGATAATAAAGAAGATTGAAAGAGTGTTATTATGAATAAAAAAGTCGTTAAAGTTATAGCCCGCATAAGCTGCAAAAATCATGCTTGGAGGATCTCCTACCAAAGTGGCAGTTCCTTCAAGGTTAGACATAACAGCAAGACCAATCATAAAGTAAGTTGGATTCATGTTGAGCTTTTTAGAAAGTGCTAAGGCAATCGGTGCCATAACCAAAACCGTTGCAACATTTTCTACAAAGATAGAAATAATACCTGTCATGGCAAGAATCAAAACAATTGCAATGCCCGGGTTACTGCTTTTATTTATAATTCCGTCTGCAATACGAGCCGGAACCTTTGAATATAAAAACAAGGCTGCAATAATCATGCTTCCAAGGTAAATTAAAATTACGTTCCAGTTGATAATTCCAAAAACAGAATGAGTTAATGCATAAAAATGAGTGCCGGTTTTTAAAGCCTGGGGTAAAGGGAAAATGCTTCCTGGTAAAATCATTCCTGTTACAATAACCAAAAGTGCTGCGATTGTTGTAAACCACACCTTTTTACTTTGAAAGAGGATTACAAACACATACATTAAAACTGCAATTCCAAGTACAATCCACTTAATATAATCCATAAATCCTACGCATCCTCAATTTCGCTGAATAATGCTTCATACAAAGTTGCCTTATCGTTGTTAGTATCACGAATTGTCTGAGCCATTCTCTGAGCAAGTTTCATCAAAACCCTGTAGCCAAGCAAAGGTTCTTTTTCGCAGAGTTCTTTAAATTTTTTACATGAAAGGGCAATACAACTGCAGTCGCTGGCAGCCTTAACTGTAGCACTTCTTGTATCCTTACTTATAAGTGCAGTCTCTCCAAAAAATACATTCTGATCGCTCGAAAGATTTGCAAGCGCAATTTTATCTCCGGCCGGTGTATTTCTCATTACATTTACAGTACCGGTATAAAGAATATAAAGAAGATCTCCATACTCACCTTCTGTAATAATTACATCACCCTTTTTAAATTTTTTAAGCATGATGTTTTCGTAAACAAGTTTGAGTATGCGCCTGTCGTTTTCGTTATCTTCCTTGAATGAAGAAAAAAGCTGAATCTTTAATAATTTTGGTAATACTGTCTCAAATTCGTCCATATTGCCCCGTTACCCTCTTACAAAAATTGCCTTGGTAAATTTCTGAATCACAAAGTCTGCAGGAGGAGTTAAAATTGGTTCATTACTTTTAAGGGTTTTTACTTTTTTAAGATTATCAACAATCTTTTTAACATCAGGATTTTTCTGAGCCTCACGCAAAGCATCCTTTCTTCTCTGATGAAAGTTTCCCGTATTCAATAAAAGTCCTATTAAAACTCCAGGCTTTTTTAGTGAAGTTTTATATTCATGATAAGTTTTTCCAATAAACTGAGACGGAATATCTTCTATAATAATTCCTGTTTCTGCATCGTCTCCAATCAAAGTACTGATTACGTTACTGTAACCCATGCCGCTTGATGCAGTTGCCAAAAGTGAATATTCGTAATTCTGAGTAAGGATGATTTCGTCGCAGTGTGCCATCTGAAGATGCTTTTCGAATTTTGAATCGATGAGCTCGGCTGCAATATAAATTCCTGGTGTAAGGCTTTCCATTGTCAAAACAGCAAGTACGGTTCTTGAGTCAATTTCGAGGTTTGAATACTGCTTTGATTTATCCGAAATAACAAGGGCACGCTCGGCTGTTTCAATCTGTGCACGCTTTAAAGTTGCTTCGTCTGCAAAATCACCGGCAATATAATGAATACCCCGGAAGCGAGGTTCATCGCAGATCTGTTCAATCTGTTCACTCGGAGCTTCATTTATAAGAACAATCATATCGGGAGTAATATCAGGATTCGAATTTAAAACAAAATCCAGAATTTTATCAAAGCCGGGTCTCCAGCCGCATAATAAAAAATGTTTGTTCATACTTTTCAATTTTGCAAGTCCTTTGTCTTTTTTCATTAAGGTATCCATAAACATGGATGATATTTTACCGGTAATTGTACTGATTAAGATGATTCCAAGAATAAGAAGGATTGCAGCTCCAAGACGACCGGTGTACGATTTTACAACATAATCAAAATAACCGGCGAATAAGGCTACAAATGTAAACCAGATGGAATCGAACTTACTTTCAATTCCACTGTCTGTGTGAGTTTCTGATTCAAATACTGCGATTGTAGAAAAAATAACGAGAATGATTATTACGAGAAAAATATATGTTTTAGGACTTTTTAATCCGGCCTTAAGGGTTCTTGAAAAACGCCTTGCAGACTTTTTTACAAAATTTTTTTTATTTCCCGTCCTTTTACTCATATATTAAATATATCAAGCCTTTTACATTTTTTCTAGATACGGAACAAGCACCAGATTCATTGCATTTTTGATTACCATGAGGGTACAGTCTGCAAGATAGAGTCTGGCTCCTGCAAGTTTTTTATCCTCTGCATTTACAATAGAACAATTCTGATAGAATTTTCCAAAGAGCTTTGCAGTTTCATAAACATAGGCTGCTACAAGACTCGGGTCAAAATTTTCTGCAGATTTTTCGATTACAGAAGGATAATCTCCAAGCTGTTTGATTAAAGCCCATTCATCTTCACCGCTTAAAAGTGCAACTGCTTCTTCTGAGCTGTCCTGTTTGATTCCCGCTTCCTCTGCCTTTGCAAGAATTGAATTGATGCGGGCTCCCATGTACTGTAAATAAGGACCTGTATTTCCGTTAAAGTTCAAGCTTTCTGCAGGATTAAAAAGCATATCCTTGATTGGAGTTGCCTGAAGCATGTAATAATGAAGTGCACCAAGAGCAATCTTTTCTGCAACCTCATCTGCATTTCCAACCTCTTCATCACGACCGCGTTCTTTAATTGCGTTAAGTGCATCCTCGTGCAATGAATCAAGAAGGTCGTCTGCATCTACAACAGTTCCTTCACGGCTCTTCATTCTTCCGCTTGGGAGATTTACCATACCGTAGCTCAAATGATAAAGCTTATCTGCCCAGTCAAAGCCAAGCTTTTTAAGAATATGGAACAAAACCTTAAAGTGATAATTCTGTTCACTTGCAACAACATACACAAGCTGATTAAATGCCCAGTCATCATGGCGGCTGATTGCAGTTCCAATATCCTGGGTAATATATACAGAGGTTCCGTCTTTTCTAAGAAGAACCTTTTCCTGATTTGTTCCTTCCTTGCTTTTTCCAACAACGTCGGTTACATCAATACGAACCGAGCCGTCTTCTGCCTTAAAGAAAACTCCCTTATCAAGACCTTTAAGAATTTCATCCTTTCCCTTAAGATAAGTTTCGCTTTCAAAATAATATTTATCAAAGCTGATTCCGGTACGATTGTAAGTTTCCATCATTCCGTCAAAGGTCCAGCCGTTCATTTTTTCCCAAAGAGCGTGTACTTCCTTATCCCCTGCTTCCCATTTAATAAGCATGTCTTCTGCCATCTGTGCGGCCTCAGGGTGTGCAGTTTCAGGTTTATCCTTTTCGCCCTTAAGATATTTATCAAATTCTACGTAACACTGACCTACAAAATGATCTCCCTTAATACCAAGCTTCTGAGGTGTGTCTCCGTTTGCTTCGTGAAAAAGCTTATATGCAAGCATGGATTTACAGATATGAACACCTCTGTTATTGATTAAATCTACCTTGTAAACCTTTGCACCTGCTGCCTTAAGAATACGGCTTACAGATTCACCAAGAGCATCGTTACGAACATGCCCAAGGTGAAGAGGCTTATTTGTATTTGGAGAAGAGAATTCAATCATTACGCTTCTTCCTTCCAGAGGCTTTTTACCTTCTGAATTAAGTGAACCGTATGATTCTTTCTGAATTTTAATGGCGTTAAGAATAGGAGATGCTGCCCCGCCCTTGTTTAATTTTACGTTTACATAAGGACCAACAGCAAGGACAGTTCCAAGTTTACAGTCTTTGATTCTTGAAACAATTTCTGATGCTATCTGAACAGGAGCAAGCTTAAAACTTTTTGCAAATACAAACATAGGAGAACCAAGATCTCCCATTGAAGGATCAGGTGCATTCTGAACTACGATAGAATCAGCCGTAACCTTCTGTGCATCAATTGCTTTCTCACTGATAAAATCGTTTACTGCCTTTGCAATAATTTCCTTAAACTCTGATTTAGCATCTGCCATAAAAATCCTCTGAAAAATTTGTTTATATGATTATATCAATTTTTCTACAAGAAGTCATCACAAGTTAAATAAAAAAAGAGGTTGTTAATCACTTTTACAACCTCTTTTCAAAACTAATTCAGGTTACTATTAAAAGTCAAACCAGAAACGGAAACCTAAACCAACCGGGAAACATCCCCATTTAGGATTAAATCCGCCGCTTCCAACGTAGAATGTTGGCTGCCATGCTAACTGTAGATAGAATTCAAGTGCGCGCTGAAGAAGAAAAATATTTGTTCCAAGTACAGCTCTAGGACCAATACCAAAATTAACATTATCTTGGTATCCGCCTACAGCAAGACCAACACCGATAGCATAATAATATCCCAATGTTCCTTCGATTTTTGGATTAGCAATCCACCAGTCAGCAGAAAGTCCTGCAGCAAACCATTCGTCACCAAAACCAAGATCCAAAGCAAAAATACATGGAACTGTATCGATTTTGAAAGTCAAAGCTGCATTACCAGTTTTAAAACCGCCTGCAACATCTGTACCAAACTGAGCACCAATACCAACTCTTGCAAATACACTGCTTGTTCCTAATACGAAAAGAACAGCAAGTACTGAAAAAAGTTTTTTCATAAGTATTCACCTCTTATTAGAATTTTCGAGATATAAATCTCAGCTAAAATCTTAACGAAAAAAAAAAGGAATTTCAATATAAAAAAAATGAGAAAAATCTTATCTTTATTATTGACACAAAACCTTAAAAGGAATATAGTATCTTTACGTTTGAAAAAAACGGATGGGCTACTAGCTCAGTAGGTAGAGCAACGCCCTTTTAAGGCGTGGGTCACTGGTTCGAATCCAGTGTAGCTCAGTAAGGGATTCTGATTATGCAGAGTCCTTTTTTTTTGCAAAAAAAAACGGGCTGTCTTATAAAACAACCCGCTTTTTTTTTCTATTTTACTTCTTTTTCAAGATAATCCAGAACATCCTTGACGGTTTTAAAAACAACCGGTTTATCAAAATGAATGCCAAACACCTCTTCCATTTTCATTGAAACCATGAGCTGTGAAAGTGAATCAAGCTTTAAATCTTCTACAAGCCTTGAATCTTCTTTTACAGCATCAACATCTATTCCAGGACGTACTTCTTTAAAAATTGCCTTTAATTTATCTAACATAATCATCCTCTTATTCTAATGGTTCATCTGCTCTTCTAAGCGGGAAGAATTCATATCCGGCAAGCCATGGACCGTTATGACAACCACTTACCGGCGACATAATTACATCTTCATGATTACATTCAATTCCGTATTCCTTTTCAATATCACGTAATTCAGAAATAGCAGAAGGACCTGTATATACATGGAAAAGAATATAATCTTTAGGTGCCCGGTCACCAATTATCTTTTTGATTATTTCACAGGTTTTATGAAGAGCTTTTGTCTGTGTGCGGACACTTGCCAGTGGTACAACCTCTCCTTCCGGTGAAAAATGAATTACAGGACAAATATTAAGCATTTTTCCCATAAAAGCTTTTCCACCCTTCAATCTTCCGTTATAAATCAAATAATCAAGTTTTCCGTCAACACCTAAAAATTCCTGACGTGCCTTAATCCATTCAATTTCCTTTACAATCTGTTCTGTAGGAACACCCTGCTTAACTAAGTCTGCTGCCTTGATTGCAAGAAGTCCTTCGTTAAAAGCAGTAATTCTTGAATCAATTACAGTAATTTTCATCTTGCTTTCATAATCTTCAGAAACAAGTCTAAGTGCATTATAAGTTCCACCAAGCCCCGAACTGATGGCAATGATAATAAGTTCTCTATAGCCTTTTTCATAAAGCTCATCAAATTGTTTTCTGACTTTTTCCATATTAGGAATTGCTGTAGAAGGAAGATTATCTTTAGGATTTTCAATTGTTTCCTGTTCCTGATAGAATTTTACAGGATCAAGCTGAGGACCTTCTTCATATTCAACGCCTTTAAAAGTAAGACGTACACGGATAATACCGATATCATCTCTTTTATAACGGGCAGGTGCCCATTCAATACAACCGGTTGATGTTACTAAAACAAATCTCTTATCTGCCATTTTTCCAGATCTCCTCTATTAATATATATCTTTGTTTTCTGCCAGATTAACAAGCATTCTTACAGTATTTAAAATTGACTTTTCATTTGCAGCCCCATGTGCCTTTATTACATATTTTGTAATTCCAAGAACAATTCCTCCTCCAAGCGAATTAAAATCATATTTAGCAATAAGCTGTTCTGCGATTTTAAGTGCTTCACTGTTACCAGTAGATTTTCCAATCTTTACAATATCTCCAATCAAACGGCGTGCCATTCCTTCACTGACTTTCAAAACCTGATTTCCGGCAAAACCGTCACATACAAGAACATCACAATCTCCGCTGAGACAGTTTGTTCCTTCAAAATTTCCGACAAAGTTTATTCCTTCTTCTTTTTTCAAAAGCTGATGAGTTTCCTTTACAAGCGCATTTCCTTTTGATTCTTCTGCACCGTTTGATAATAATCCGATGCGAGGCTTTTCGATTTTGTACAAATCATGCATTAATTCTGAACCAAGATGTGCAAACTGAACAAGAATATCTGATGTACAGTCTATATTGGCTCCTGTATCTACAACACAAGTAAAATTACCTTTTTCTGCAGGCAAAACCGCTGCAAGGGCCGGACGCATCATATCAGGCTTTTTTAAATAAAGAGTTGAGCCTACAAGCAAAGCTCCTGTACTTCCTGCGTTTATAAGACCAATACATTCATCGTTTTTCTTTAACTCTTCGAGAGCTTTTACGAGCGATGAATTTGTTTTTTCCTTTATTGCCATTACAGGATGATCATAATTTGTAATAACGTCAGAGGCATGAATAATTTCTACACGCTTCTTATCACCGCCGAATTTTTCGACAGCGCCTTCTACTACCTTTTCATCACCTGTAAAACAAACCTTAAGATTTGAAAATTCCTTTAAGGCTTCACAAGCACCCTGAACAATTGTTTCAGGACCTTTATCACTACCTAAAGTATCTATTACTACTGTATACATTTTATCCTCTTATTCCAATGCAACATAAAAACTATAGACATCCTGTCCGCCATCCAATACAGTTACATCCATTTTGCTGTATTTTTCCTGTAAATCTTTTTCTATTCTATTTTTTTCTTCTTCAGTTACATCCTTTCCGCAGAATACAGTCAAAAGCTCCTTATCATCAATATCTTCATACTGATCAAGAAGCTTATTCAAAGCATCTGTTCTATCCTTGCTTACACAAAAAATTGTATCATCTGAAATTCCAATATAATCGCCTTTAACGACATTCATTCCATTGAGATTTGCATCCTTATCTGCAGCTGCAACTTCAAATGCTGCTACACCGTCCATTGTTTCCTGAACATCACAAATCAAATCTTCAATGTCATCAAAAAATGGATTAATAACAGAAAGCGCACTGTATCCCTGCTGAATTGATTTCGAAGGCAGCACGACAACCTCGCTTTTTTTATAAAGATCCTTTGCCTGCTTTGCCGTAAGAATTATATTTGAATTGTTCGGTAAAACTGCAATATAATCTGCATCAACCTCTTCAAAGGCATCAAGAAAAGCCTTTACCGGAGGATTTCCCGTCTGTCCACCGTTAATGATAACATCTGCTCCCAGCTCTGTAAACAGTTGTTTTATTCCTTCACCATTAGCGACAGTAACAACGGCGAGCTTTTTATGTTCAACCGGCTGTTTTTCGGCTTCTTTCTTATTTACAATTTCCTGGTGCTGTAAAGCCATGTTTTCTATTTTGATTGTCAGAAACTCACCGTATTTTCTAAGCTCATTAAGAACATCACCGGGATTCAGCGTATGAACATGAAGCTTTACAACATCATCTTCCTTATAACAGACAATTGATTCTCCGCCTTTAGAATTTAGAAAATCAATTATTATCTGAACATCAAAATTATCAGGATTTACCTTCTTCGTCTGAAGCCTTAACAGACATTCCGTACAGTAACCGAATTCAAGTTCGCTGTCTCTTGTAAATGCAGATATATCAATTTTTGCTGCTTCATTTTTCAGATTATTACCATCATCTTCTGAAACAGGATTATAATCCTCGTTAATGAGAGAATTATACATTCCTTCTACAATACAAATATAACCTGCTCCGCCTGAATCTATAACATCAGATTCCTTAAGCACATCAAGCATCTCTTTTGTTTTTGGAAGGATTTCCTCTGCACCCTTAAGATGTTCCCTGTAAAAATCTTCAATCTGAGAAGAAGAGTCTATTTTCTTTTCTGCATAATTTACAGCTTCTTTAAATACAGTTAAAATTGTTCCCTCGACAGGATTTACAACTGCATGATATGCCTGCGAAACCGCTGTCTTATAAACACCAACCAGATCTAAAGCTGTAACCTCGTTATATTCTTTTAATCCTTTTTGAAGACCTTTAAAAAATTGTGACAGGATAACTCCGGAATTTCCGCGTGCTCCCAAAAGTGAACCGTGCGATAAAGCGTCTGCACAATCACAAATATTACTGGAAGCAATTTTTGCGGTTTCTTCAAGTCCTGTCTCAAAGGTAACGCACATATTAGTTCCAGTATCACCGTCCGGAACCGGAAAAACATTCAGATCATTAATCTTCTGAACGTTAGCCCTCAAATTTTTTGCACCACCCGTGAGTATTCTCTTAAAGAGAACGGCATCCATTGTTTTCATAGCATCTATTATAATCTGCTATACAAAAAGTGTCAAAAAGTAAATTATGGAAAGAAAATATAAAGATGAAAGTTATACGAGATCTTATTATTCAATGAGTTTTACAACTTTTTGTACTTATGCTAGAATGTGAACGGAGCTTAATGAAAATGAAAAAGCGTATTTTGATTCTTACCATATTATTACTGACTTCAAATCTTTTTGCACAGCAGGAAAAAGAATTCAATCTCTGGGGAAGCGGAGAAACTTTTAAGCTGAATCCGGTTCTTGACGGCATTCTCTTTCCTTCATCTTTTGGATTAAACCTTACAAGTTTTTTTGTAAATAAAAATGCAGAATCACCTTCCTATTCCGATTTTTCTTTCAATAAAGATGATATTAATTCGTTCGATAAACCTTTCATGAATAAATACAATAAATTTCTTGATAAAACAGGCGATGTATTTATGATAACTTCCATGGCATTACCCCTTACCCTCGCCTTTACCGATAACTCTGAATGGCTGACTATCCTTACTATGTATGCAGAAACTCTCTTTCTTGCAAACGGAACAAAGGAACTTTTAAAAGACAGTCTTGTCCGTCCTCGACCGTACAACTATTTTTCAGAAGCGCCTCAAAAGGATATTGAAGAAAACGACTGGTACCGTTCCTGGCCTTCAGGTCACGCCACGCTTTCATTTGCAGGAGCCGCTTTTACAACTTATGTTTTTGCACAGTATTTTCCTGATTCAAAATGGAAATGGGCAGTTGCAGGAACGAGCTATACCTTTGCGCTTACAACTGCTGTTTTAAGAATGTGCAGTGGAAACCATTTTTTTACCGATGTTCTGACCGGAGCAGCTATCGGAACAGTATACGGAATTCTTGTTCCGTGGTGTCACACCCTTACAACAAACAGTCACGAAAAAAATACTGTAAATGCAAATCTTGAACCGGCAGGCTTTAGTATTACAATTAATTTCTAACAGAAGCAAAAGCTTTTATTTCGAAAGCTCTGCACTAAGCTTATCTTCAAGTTCCGATGAAGTAATTCCAACCCATAATTCATCATCTGTAATGATGTATTTTTTAAAGGCATTAAGAATTTCTTCCTGAGTAAGATAATTAATCTGTTCATAAAAACTATAAATCTGAACGGGATTATTAAAATACATAAGACTTATATAAACATGATCAAGAATTTCTACTGAACTTCTATTTGCCGTATAAAATCTTATAAGCTGAGAATTTTTAAATCCCTCGAGAACCTCGCTTAATTCTTCAAAAACAAATTCTTTATCACCATCAAGGGAACAAATATATTTTCCTGAAAGAAGAATCTGCTGAACCTCGATAATCTTTTGTTTTATATCATTAAAATCTGAACAGCTGTAAATTATATCCTGACCGTAATTAATCAGACGGCTTGTCGTAACATTACCGGAACTATAGCATATTCCATATTTTCCGCGTAAAACACTTGAAAGCATTTTATCATAACATGAGCCTGCAACAAGCAGCGCAAGAAATTCTCTTGTATTTGTAGCAGGCGCTTTATAATACCGGCACAGAATTGATGTTCCCTGAAGCTCAGGACTTGTTTTTACGATGGAATTTTTCTGCACATTTATTACAGAAGGTTTATTATTTACCTTAGCTTTTGATGTTTTTAATGCACCTATTGTTTTATTCAGCCTGGCAATAATTTTATCTGCGTCTGCATTTGTACGTATTATTATGCAGATTTTGTCAGCGGTAAATTCAGATTCATAAATATTTTTTATTTTTGTAACGTTGAGTTTTTCAAGAGATTCTTCCGTATAAAATGGAAATGATTTATATGCAGAATCCTTGAACAAAAACTGTTCGGCATGATAATCACTAAGAGAATCCGGAGTATAAATCATCGTATAAAACTCATTCATTTTATTTGTTTTTATAAGATTGAATAAATCCTGTTTAAAAATAGGATTGCAGATCATCGCAGTAAGATAATCAATTCCCTTATCAAAATATTCATCAATTGATGTAACAGTCAGTCGAGAAAAATCATATCCCGAATAATAAGAAAATTTTGTTCCGCTTTCATCCTGATAATCTCCACGTACAACAGAATCGAGCATTAAATTATTGTAAAGAATCATCGAATAAAGAAAATCCTTGTATCCGCTTTCATCTTTTTTAAGCTCCGATGCGCCGCCCCTTACATAAAGATTCATTACATCAATGCTGTTAGAATTCTTTACGATATAAACAGGAATTGAATTTTTAAGCTGATATAACTTAATATCCTTCGAGTCAAGTGCAAAAATATTGCTTCCAATCAGAAAAATCAGCAGTATCAAAAATCTCTTTTTCATTTTATTTCTCTATTACCTTAAAACCATTTCTCTTATATTCATTGACACAGTTATCAAAAACTTCAGGATTCAATGAAACAACAACAATCGGTCTTCCGTTATGAATGTATTTCGTAATATATGATTTTAAATCTTCCTTTGTTACGTTACTGATATTTTTAAAATATGAAAAATAATAATCTGAATCTGCTGTTTCCCACCATCCCTTTAAATATTTCAGACGGGATTCAAGTGTTTCACCTTCGAAAAGAATATTATTTTCAAAACCCTTTATTATTTTCCGGGCAGTTAAATCATTTTTCATTGCATCTTCAACTGACAGAATAAGCTGCTGTTCAATTTCCGAAACAAACTTTTTTGTACGTTTCGCAGGAATATAATTCGGAGAAAGAAAAGCCGACGAAGCATAAATTACACCAAGACGTTTAGATGAAAGATAATAAAAATCAAGATATTCTGAAGAAGGTATTTCATAATAAATACTCGACATGTAATGTTTAATAAAAATGCTTCCCTGCTGTTTTAAAATCGATGAAAGAAAATCTGCGGTATAAGTATCCTTCATGTCATATTCACTGTCAGGTCCCCGGTAAAAAACATTCAGATTAATAAGTTCTTTCGGAGTATATTCACTTTTAAAAACATAGTATTGTGTTTTTGAAGTCGGACGTCTTTTGAACTGTATTTTTTTCTTCGTCCACGGATTATCACCCGCCTGCCAGCTGCCATAGATGTTATTTACCGTTTCATAAATTTCAGCAGGATTTACATCACCGCCTATAAAAAGTGCACAGTTATTCGGAATAAAAAATTCCTTCTGAATATCCTTAAGCTGCTTTACAGTCGCATTTAAAATTACATCCTTTGAGCCACCGACATCAACAGCCCATTTATTTTCAGGAAAAAGATGATTCTGAACAAACTGAAATAAAAACTGTCCTTCCGAAGAAGCCCTTCCCTCAACCTCTGCAAGAACTATTTTTTTTTCAAGCTCAAGCCTGTCCTTATCCATAAGTGGAGTTCTTATCGCATAACTTAAAAATGTAAGTCCCTCTTCAAGCTTTTTCACGGGAATTGTAAAAAAATACGAAAGGGATTCAAACCCCGTATAAGCGTTATAATCATAGACTCCAAGTTTATTAAGAGCATTTTCCATCTGTTCAGTAGTTTCATAAAGCTCATTTCCATTAAAAATCATGTGCTCATAAAGATGAAATAAACCTGCCGTCTGTTTTGTCTGGGCAATACTTCCGCATCTTACCGAAATGTCTATTGTTACAATAGGATTCGTATGATCTTCAATTACAAAAAGCTCAAGACCATTATCAAGCCGGTATCTGAAAATATCCGGAAATTCTGTCTGCTGTGCAGAAAGTCTGAAAAACAAAGAAAGAAATAAAAATGCAGCTAAAAATCTTTTTTTACTTAAAAATTCAATAAATGACATAATTCAATAATAATACGAAATTCTATTTTTATCCATTGAATAAGAGTAGTTTTTTCATTAAAATAGAAAAACATTTATTATTCAGTAAAAAATTTATTAATTAAGAGGTATTAATATGGCTTGGGATATTTCAAAAGTAAGAAATATCGGTATCAGTGCCCACATTGACTCAGGAAAAACAACAACTTCAGAACGTATCTTGTTCTACTGTAACAAGATTCATGCTATTCATGAAGTTCGTGGTAAGGACGGTGTTGGTGCTGTAATGGATAACATGGAACTGGAGCGTGAACGTGGTATTACAATCCAGTCTGCTGCTACTCAGGTACAGTGGAAAGACTACACTATCAACCTTATCGACACACCGGGACACGTAGACTTTACTGTAGAAGTTGAACGCTCTCTCCGCGTACTCGACGGTGCTATTATGATTTTGTGTGCCGTAGCAGGTGTTCAGTCTCAGTCAATTACTGTAGACCGCCAGCTTAAACGCTATCATGTACCACGCGTTGCATTTGTAAACAAGTGTGACCGCCAGGGTGCAAATCCTATTCGTGTTCGCATGCAGCTTCGCGAAAAGCTTGGTTTGAATGCTTACATGATGGAACTTCCAATTGGTCTTGAAGATAAACTCGAAGGTGTAGTTGACCTTGTTGGTATGAAGGCAATCTACTTTGACGGACCAAACGGTGAAGACCTTCGCGTTGCAGAAATTCCTGCAAACCTTAAGGCAGATGCCGACAAGTATCGTGAAGAGCTTTTGGATGCTGCTTCTATGTTCGATGATTCTTTAATGGAAGAAATCATGGAGAATGGTTACGACGGCGTTGCAGAAGACAAAGTTATTGCTGCTATTCGTAAAGGTACTTTGGCAGAACAGTTTGTAGGTGTATTCTGTGGTTCTGCTCACGTAAACAAGGGTATCCAGCCATTGCTCGACGCAGTTGTACGCTACCTTCCAAATCCTACAGAAGTTGTTAACACAGCTTATGATCTTGATAAGAACGAAGAAGAAGTTACTCTCGAATCAGTTGATACAAAACCTTGTGTTGCTCTTGCATTCAAACTTGATGATGGTCAGTATGGTCAGCTTACATATACTCGTGTATATCAGGGAAAAATCAAGAAGGGTGAAGAACTTTACAACACACGCTCTAAGAAGCGCTTTAAGGTTGGACGTCTTGTACGTATGAACTCTGCTCAGATGGAAGATATTACAGAAGGATGTGCAGGTGATATCGTAGCACTCTTTGGTGTTGACTGTGCTTCTGGTGATAC
>JAILKS010000024.1 GCA_024693715.1 Treponema sp.
GTACCATAAACAAACTTACCGCTTATAGAAGTTACAATTTTATTAAAGCCCCCAACCTCAGTTTCCTGGGCTTCCATGGTTTCTGTTTTCCAGCCTTTGCGGTCTGCAAGGTGGCAGTACATTTCCCAAAGGTCTCGTACAAAAAGCGAGGCCTCATCACCACCGGCAGCAGAACGAATTTCAAGAATAATGTTCTTTTCATCAAGCGGATCAGGCGGAACAAGCTTAAGCTTTATATCTTCTTCAAGTTTAGGCTGGCGTTCTTCCAGCTGCTTAAGCTCCTCTCGTGCCATTTCCTTCATTTCTGCATCATCCTCTGCAGTAATCATTTCCTTGACATCCTGAATTCCACTAAGAACCTTTTTATATTCATCATAAAGAGCACAAACTTCTGTTAAATAACCATGCTCTCTCATTGTATCTTTATATTTTTTGGGATCCTTAACAAGCTGCGGATCCATAACGAGTTCATTCACTTCCTTAAAACGTTTTTCACATTCATCAAGTTTCTTAATCAAATCCATAATGTAGCATAGTAACATTTTTACACACTATATTCAATGAAAACAAAGAAGAAATGAATAAAACGTTTTACTAAATGGAATTTTTTATTTGCACTTTACATTTTATGGATTATAATATAACTAAAGAAATGAAAAAAATAGCTATATTTGTTCAAAGTATAACAATCGAATACTCAATTGAAATTCTGACAGGAATTGCAGATTTCTACAAGGATAAAGATGTAAAACTTATTATCGGACAGATAAAAGCTCCAAGTTCTGCAAAAGGTATTTATGAATATCAAAACTGGTCGGCAGCACATTATCTTATTTCTGATGATATTGACGGAATCCTTTTAGTTGCAGGCGGTTTTCCTTCTGAAACAATCCACAAAAATCTCGTGCCACTGCTGAAGCAATTTAAAAGTAAGCCGGTTGTTTCAATAACTACAGATTTAGAATACGATAATCTTACATACACTCACACCGATTGTGAAGAAGCATACAATGATATAATTCATCATCTTAAAACAAAACACGGTTGTAAAAGATTTGCCTTCATGACTGCTGCTTTGCGACATGCCTCTGAATCTGAAGAACGCTTTAACGCCTTCAAAAAAGCCCTGAAAAAGAACGGACTTTCCTTCAATAAAAATCTTGTTCTTGACAGTGATTTTACACCACAGACATCAAAGGAAATAATTTTAAATAGATATAAATCAAAAAAAGACATAAATTTTGACGCAATCATTTCTGCAAGCGATTTAATGGCAACAGGTATATATGAAGCCTTTGAAGAACTTGATGTAAAAATACCGGGCGATGTAAAAGTCATCGGCTTTGATGATTCCATTCATGCTTCTACTTCCTCGCCTTCCATGTCTACTATAAATCAGAATATGATAAAGCAGGGCTTTACAGGCGCACAACTTTTATGGCGAAAGCTTAACGAAGATAATCTTCCAAGAAAATATAATTTTATTACCGAGCCTTTATACCGACAATCCTGCGGCTGCATTCCTATGACAACCTTCGGCGATGTATTTAAAACTTCTGAAGGAAAGCTTCTTCATAAGGAACAGCTGCAAAAAAATAATCCAAAAGAAAACAGACAGTTTTTTAACTTTCTTGAAGAAATCGATGATTTTTATGCTCTGTTTGACATTTCACGTTCTGCAGTAACTTTAAAAAAGCTTTCACTTAAAATGCCTGATATGATGAAGATTTCAAAAATATCAAACATGGCAATGTGCTTTTTCGACAAGCCTAAATGCATCAAAGAGGAAACAGATTTTTCACTTCCCGGTAAAATGACCGTTTCCATGATTCTAAGCAGTAAATCAGAAAAAATAAAATTTGATCCTGGCATTACCTTTGATCCAAGTGAAGTAATTTTCCCTGATAATATTTTCCCTGAAGAAAAGGGTTTTTTTATTCTTCAGCCGATTTTCTCCGGCGAATTAAGTTACGGCTACATTCTCTGTCAGCTCGAAGCAAAGGAAATTGCAATTTATTCAATCTTCCTTAAAATCCTCATCAATACAATTGCACAGGCCTATGAATATACAACAACTAAAGAAGTAAATGAACTTTTATCGAGGGAAAATCTTGTTCTTCAAAAAGACAATACTTCTTTAAATATGCAGAAAAACACAGATGAGCTTTCACATATCTTAAACAGACGAGGCTTCCTGGAATATGGACAAAGACAGATTAACATCGCTACAGAAATGAATACAAAAGGTCTTGTCATTTATGGTGATATGGACGGCTTAAAACGAATTAATGATACTTACGGACATGAGATGGGAGACGCTGCAATTGAATGCCAGGCACAGGTTCTTTCTCATTCTTTCCGAATCAATGATATTGTTGCCAGAATCGGTGGTGATGAATTTGCCGCAGTTGCAGTAGGAATGTCTATTGAACAGTTACCGAAACTCAGAAAGAAAATTGAAAAATACAGCATTGAATTTTCAAAACAATTCAATCTTCCTTTTACTATTTCATGCAGTGTTGGGTCTGCAGAATTTTCTACCAAAATATCATCCCTGCAGGAGCTTCTCGCCGCCGCAGATAAAGAGCTTTACGAAGAAAAACGAATTAAACATGCAGAGAGTGAACTGAATCGTATATAAGCTTATATTCAATAGAATCAGAGAGAGCAATCCATGATGCTTCTATAACGTCACAGGAAACTCCGATTGTAGTCCAGTTTATTTCACCATCTGTACTTTCAATTATTACACGAACCTTTGCCGCAGTTGCAGATTTTTCATCAAGAACACGAACCTTATAATCGACAAGACGAATTTTTGATACTACAGGATAAAATTTTTCAAGGGCCCTTCGAAGTGCAATATCAAGCGCATTGACAGGTCCGTCTCCTTCTCCTGCCGTAATCTCAATCTGATTACCTACCCCGACCTTTATCTGTGCACAGCTGTTAACACCCTTCTCCGGACGAGGATTAGAACCATTTGTCTGATAATAATGAAGCTTAAAATAATTTTTATAATATCCTAGAATCTTATAGACAAGAATCTCAAAGCTACCGTCTGCACATTCAAACTGATAGCCTTCATATTCAAGCTCCTTGACCTTGTTTATAATCTGTTCAACAACCTTATCTTCCTTTTTAACCTCAGGAGCAATTTTCTGAATTTTATTTATGATGGTACTTCTTCCCGCTACCTCACTCATTAAGAAAACCCTGCTGTTACCGACAACCTCCGGTGAAATATGCTCATAGGCAAAAGGATTTTTCAAAACTGCATCTATATGCATTCCTGCTTTATGTGCAAAAGCACTTTTACCTACAAACGGAAGCTGGGCGTTTACACTAAGATTAGAAATCTCTGCTACCCTGTTACAGATTGCCGTAAGATTTTTCATCTGTTCTTCTGAAATACATTCATAGCCTAGCTTCAACTGAAGATCCGGAATTATCGTAGAAAGATTGGCATTTCCCGTTCGTTCTCCGATTCCTATGAGAGTACCCTGAACATGAGACACGCCTTGTTGTACCGCAATAAGTGAATTTGCAACGGCAAGTCCGCAATCATTATGAGTATGGATTCCAATCTTAACCTTACCGCCGAATTTTGAAACAATTTCTTTTACTGCATTTTTACAGGTATCAGGCATAATTCCGCCCTTTGTTTCGCACAGACAGATTACTTCTGCACCGCCCTCAACTGCAGCTTCAATAGTTTTAAATGCATATTCCTTATCATTTTCATAGGCGGTAAAAAAATGTTCTGCATCATAAAAAACTTTTCTTCCGTTTTTCCTAAGATATTCAATTGATTCCTTTATCATCTTAAGATTTTCTTCAAGACTGGTCATTAAAATTTCAGTAACCTGAAAAGTCCATGATTTTCCAAATATTACAATATATTCAGTCTGCGCATCTATAAGCGATTTAAGATTCAAATCCTCTTCACATTTTGTATCTTTACGACGAGTTGAACCGAATGCACATATTTTTGAATTCTTAAATTCAACCTTTTTTATCTGTTTAAAAAATTCAAGATCCTTTAAATTAGAACCCGGATTTCCAGCCTCAATGTATGAAATTCCAAGCTCATCCAGTGCCTTACAGATATAAATTTTATCCTGGACAGAATAGCTTATTCCTTCGCCTTGAGAACCATCCCGTAATGTTGAATCAAGAAACTCAATCTTTTTCATACTATAAAAATAAAATAAATAACTGATTATTTCAATGGAAAAAAAATACTTTTTCATTTATAATTTAAATGATTATTATAAATTAAAAAAGAAGGGTGTGTTATGAAAAAACTTTTATCCATTTTATTATTTTCAATTCTGTCGTTTTCTGTTTTTGCACAGGAAATCTTAAAGCCGGAAATCCTCAAAAAGATAAATGAAAATGTTTTCGAAGTAATAGTCGAAAAAATTGAAGATGAATCTATCGTTTACGAAAAAGAACTTCCATTTGATTTAATTGATTTCTCCATCCGTAATGATAAATATATTCCTATAGGAACAGCATTTCTTCTTGAAGACGGACTTTTCTATTCTGCCGCACATGTTTTTTCCAGCTATGAAGATTCCTTCAGAAAAAATTATTACATCAGGGATATAAATCAGAAAGTATATAAGGTAGAAAATGTTACTGCCCTTTCTACAAGAAGAGATTTCATTTCGTTTACAGTACCGGAATATGAGAAAAAACAAAACTGCGGTCTTAAAATCCAAAAGAAGTTTGAAATGAACACAAATGTTTTTTCTGTCGGAAATGCACTTGGTGAAGGAATCATCATCCGAAACGGTCTTTTAACAAGCCAGACTTATGAAACTCAAGACGGAGAATGGAAATGGTTAAGATTTTCCGCTGCGGCAAGTCCTGGTAATTCAGGAGGACCTCTTATTGATACAGAAGGAAACGTTCTTGGTATTATAACAATGAAAAGTCAAAACGAAAATTTGAATTATGCACTTCCAATGGAAGAACTTAAAAAAGTTCCTGATAATATCGCTCAGATTAGTGTAAAACTCAAATATAAACTTCCAAATATTTTCAACAAAAGTCAAAGCTTTGATTTTAATCTTGAACTGCCTCTTCCTATGGCTTATTCTTCTTTAAGAACAAAAGCAAATGCAGCCTGGAAAAAAGAAATAATCAAAACTGTTGAAAAAATGAGAGACCAGTATAATCCTGACAAGGAAAAAGGCTTTTCAAATGCAAAGGAAGCAGAATTTTTCTTCTTTGATTCAAAAACGACTTCCTTCCCTCACACAATTTTCTACAGCGAATCAAACGAATGGGATTTTGGTTACGCAAAATTATCTTCAAAGACACTTCCGGATAACGGAAACATTGATTACTGTTCAATGCTTGGCTACGACTGTTGTCTGGTTACAAAACCTGACACTGTTTCTATTGAAGAATTTATTACAAATCCGGATAATTATTTACAGTATGTTCTTGATGCAACAACCATGAGCCGCTATGTAGGTAGTGAATCTATTCAAATAAAATCCTTCGGTAAACCGTCAAAAACTGAAAAATACATAGACTATTTTGGAAGAACCTGGCTTGTAAATTTCTTCGATGTTAAATTTGCTGATTCTGTTTATCTTTCATTTGCCCTGCCTTTACCAAGCGGTGTTTATGTAATGACTGTCACAGGTTCAAAGGATATGGTATCCACATCAAATTATGAAGACATGAAATTCGTTGCAGATCATGTGTACACAAGCTATATGGGAAATGTTCAGCAGTGGAAAGATTTCTTTGCCCTTTCAAAAGAAGCTGCTGGTGACATTCCTGCCTTCCTGAAAGAGGTTACAATTTCGCAGAATAAAAATCTTGATATATCAACAAAAAAATTCAACATTTCTATTCCGGAAAAAATAATTACAGTTGATGAAGATACAAAAATCTGTCTTTCTACACTCATGGAAAATAAAGACAAGAAAATTAATATTACAATAGCCAGCTTGATTGTCTTTACAAATTCCAAAAAGGAAAACTATACATATATTAGTGTGAAGAATCTTAAAAAGCCGTCAGATAAGAACAAACAGCTTTCGGGTAATTTCGAACAGCTTGTAAATCAGATTGCCCCATATAACAGCGAGCCATATAACTACGAAAAGTATACTTATCTTGACTGTATTTCTTATCCTAAGGGAAAAACTAAGAAGAATACCGACGAAGTATTCCTTACCTGCTATGAGCTTTTAGGACAGAATCGTTTTGACGAGATTAAGAAACTTGCTGATGCAATGAAAAATAATATTACAACAAAATAATTGCTGTAATATTATCAATATTTTAGAAACATCGCTTTACTAAATACGGCATTGCAGCCTCGAAGTCAACACCATACCAGTTGTAGTCTTTGTGGCTCAATGTCGCTTTTATTGATTCAACGACATAATCTGCAGCAAGTGAATAAGATTTTTCCAGAGTAAATCCTTTCATAAGAGCTCCGGTTAAAACACTTGCAAAAATATCACCGGTTCCATGGAAGCTTACAGGCATTTTTTTGTGGAAATACCATGAGAACTTATCCTGTTCTGCATCATAAGAAGCAACACCGATTTTTCCTTCAACCTTTTTAAGACTCTTCTGGTCTTTTTCAAATTCAATTCCCTTGAGGACAACTTTTTTTGCACCAAGTTCAGCAAGCTTTCTAAGCATATCTTCTATGTATGCCTGATCATAACCGGAAGCAACATAAGGAACTCCAAGCATAAAACTTGCCTCTGTAAGATTAGGAACAATTACATTTGCCTTTGAACAAAGCTTAGCCATTGCAAAAGCAAATTCCTGAGTAAATCCAGGGTAAAGCTTTCCATTATCGGCCATACAAGGGTCAACAATTGTAATAGTATCTTTACCGCCAAAATCATCTATAAGCTGTTTCATCAAATCGAGCTGTTCAAAAGAACCAAGATAACCAGTATAAATTGCGTCAAAATGAATTTTTTCATTTTTCCAGTGCTCACATATCGGTTTAATATCCTGAGTCAAATCTCTAAATGTAAAACCTTTAAAAGCAGTATGTGTAGATAAAACTGCAGTAGGAAGCACACAGGCTTCTACACCCATTGCAGAAATAATCGGAAGGGCAACAGTCAATGAACATTTTCCGACACATGAAATATCCTGTATAGTTATAATTCTTTTCACTTTAACACCTCATAAATAATTTCCTATAATCTACTAATTATGTAGAAATTATGCAATAAGAAGCAGAGAAAAAAACATGAATTACAAAACAAAGGATGCTGTTATTTTTCCGGAATATATGTTGCTGACCCATAAGCCTTTACAGGTCGTCCTGCATCATCGAATTCTGTTGTATAGCGGACTTTAAATGGAATTCTTCCAACAGTTAAAGGCATTTCAATTTCAATTGATTTTTCTCCATTTTCAAGACGCTTATGAATTTCACGATAAATGTCAGCATAATCTTCCGGTATAATGCCCATGTTTATTGCAGGCTCTGGATAATTTTTTACGACAAGTGGAAGTCCAAGATCCCTCATACATCTGAAACATGGAAACATATCCTTTGTAAGAATATTATATTCCCAGAAATAAATATTTGCCTGCTCGCTTGCCATTTTAAACCGACGTTCACTTTCAATAAATTGAAGGACGGTTTTCTTTTCCTTCGTTATATTTCTTACTGTCGCATAAAACATATAAGTTTTGGAATTTTTTGCAATGAGCATTACATCTGTCCTTATGCAGACTTTTTCTTCACCGCAGCAATCAGATTCAATCTTACGCCAGGTTTCACAGCTTCTTTCTTCCTTTGAAGAGATTATATCTTCGATCATCTTGATATAGATTTTCTGATTATCCTTGTCCATATCCTGAAGAATATCTTTATTTATAAGCTCCGAAACACTGTTATTCATTCCAAGTTCCTGAACATATTTTTTATTTACACGAAGGATTTCAAGCTTCTTATTCTGATAGATAAACATTGCAGCCGGTCCGACAAAAGAATTAAAAAGAATACTTTCCTGAGAACCCGGTGACCAGAAATTAACTGAATCAAAATTATTTACAAATTCAACCTCGGCTTCCGGCAGACTATGCGGTTTAGAAATAAGCACCTGCTCAAATCTCTCTTGAGGAAGAGGCTTTGAATATAAGTAACCCTGAATTGAATTACAACCGATGCTCTTTAAATAATCAGCCTGTTTAATATCTTCAACTCCTTCTGCAATTACAGGCATCTTAAGCCATCTTGCCATATTGATGATAGAAGTTAATATTATGCCTCCGCGTTTACTTCCCGTCTTATCTGACAGGAATTTCATATCAAGCTTGATTATATCAAACGCAATATCTTTAAGGACATTCAGGGAAGAATAACCGCTTCCAAAATCATCCATCTCTACAACATATCCATATTTATGAAGCTTTTTTACAATTTTATTTGTATAAGAACTTCCCCCCGATGCCGCAGATTCAGTTATTTCAATCCTTAATTTTTTAACAGGGACTGCATACCGTGAACGGATAACTTCAAGCTTTTCTACAAAATCATCCTGGAAAATATCATAGCGTGAAAAATTTGTCGAAATAGGAACAACATGTATTTTTTTGTCGATACAGTTTTTTATAAACTTACATGTAAGCTCAAAAACATGCATATCAAGCACAGTTATAAAACCGTTCTGCTCAAAAATAGGAATGAAGGAAGCCGGCGAAAGAAGTCCTTTTTCCGGATGATTCCATCTTACAAGTGCTTCTGCACCAATAAGCATTCCTGTTCCATGATCATACTGCGGCTGGAAATAAATCAAAAATTGATTCGTTTCTAAAGCCTTATCCATAGAACCAGATATTTCCTGCTCGCTCAAAAGATCATTTCTGAATGATTCATCGTAAAACAAATATCTTTTCTGATAATTTCCCTTAACAATTTTCTGTGCAAGACTGGCCCTGTCTATCATTACAGAAGCAGAAGTATGCTCTTTTATTACATAAACACCAAGATTACATTCTATATCAAACACAAGATTATAATCCTTTATTTCTGTAATTAATTCTTCAATAAGATTTTTTAATTTAAGTCCCGATAACTTAATGAAAACAGCAAATCTATCTGCTTCAATTCGGCTTGCAAAACCAAGATCACTTATAAGCTTATGAATTACTTCGCTTATATGAATCAAAAGCATATCGCCGCCGGCTTTTCCAAACAAATCATTTATTGCTTTAAAACGCTGAATGTCAAAATAAAGAATCGCATATTTTCCGCTCAACGATTCTTTTTTATTTGAAAGCATAATTGAATTTACCTGCTGGGTAAATTTCCGTCTGGTGTAAAGCCCCGTAAGCTCATCATATTCTACAAGCCTTTCCAGGTGATGCATATAATCTGCATCATCATTCGTATCTGTTATGGTTATTAAAATTGTTCTGTTTTCAGATTTTATAAAACCGACAGTAAACCATTTTTCGAGGTCATATTCTGCCCTAAGATGACATTTTGTATAATAAACCTCTTCATCACTCTTTATAATCTGATTAAATTTTTCTTCAAGCAAAGCAACTGTTACTTTTGTAGCAATTCCTTCATCACGAAGAACTGAAAAAAAGGAACGGTTACTGAAATCAACATCAAAGAAATTATTAATCTGTACAGGATAAGAAAACTTTTTTAACTCTATATCATAAATAACCAGAATATTATTTGTATAATCTCTACTCATGATATTTCCTCCTGTCTGAATTTTGTCGTTTTACCTTCTTTTTTTCTTTGATCTTTTTTGTAAATACATTTGAATATCAGCCCTGTCAAGCGCTTCATTAAAATCAGTTCCTTCATCAAAAGGAAGAATACAATAACCTACACTTGCAGTAACCTTTATATCCTCATCACTTTCTGAAACATCAAGAAGTTTGTTAAATTGTTCAATTCTTTTTTTCACTTTTTCATCAGTATAACTGCCAATCCCAAGAAGATAAAATTCATCACCTCCACCGCGGACACATATTTCGTGTTTTTCAGAAATCTGCTCCAATGAATATCCTATTTTCTTAATGCCGGAATCTCCTGCTGCGTGACCATAAGTATCATTCATAAGCTTCAATCCGTCCATATCAATTACAATCGCAAGTACCTTCGAAGGTTTTTCCGTAACAGTTGCAAGAGCTTTAAACGCATTTTCCATTCCAAGCCTGTTATAAAGTCCTGTCATTGCATCATGCTCAGAAAGAAAAACTATTCTGTTTTTTGCACGAGTCATTTCAATTGCATTATTAACATAACGCATATAATTACGGCATACTGTACCGATAACAAAATTTTCAGAACACTTATTACGCATAACTGCATATCCAAGCGGAATATCATTAAAATGAACGGAAATAAACGATGAAATAACAGGTTCGTCACAAGGAGGAATGTATTTTGCAGGAGGAAGCATATCCTTCGTATCAAAAAGCACTTCATTTTCCTTTTCCAAAAATAAATGATTTTCAATCCCATGCTTCTCATTGAGATTATCTGCATAAATAAGCAGATGCATTTTTTCTGTAAATCCCTGTTTTAAATCAAAATCGCTATTAACCCAGTTCTGATTCATGCACAAAAACAGACTCTCGAACGGACGAAGAAGATATTTAGATTCATAAATATTTTTAAAACATTCTACCGGAGTATAAGAAGCAGTAAGACGTTCAAAAAGATAACTTTCATTCAGAATACCCATATCGATGCCTTTCCAGACAGTCTCATCGTGAAAATCATGATTAAAATTCATTTCGCTCGTCTTAAATCTTTCGCGGGTATAATTCACGTCTTCAGCACAACCGCAGGTAGCACCAAAACAAATATTTTTCTTTGAATCATTTTTTTCTTTTTCAATTTTATGACCGGTAAAAATCGAATGGATTTTCTTTACAGCAAGTTCACCCGTCTGCTGATATTCAGGATAAAATGAAGTTAAAGGAGGATTATTAAGGCTTGCCTCTCTTTCTGCACCATAGCCCGTAACGATAACATCCTGAGGGACCTTTATTCCATTTTCTATAAGATAATTTATAAGACCTATTGCCATATGATCAGAGGTACATACAACAGCATCAGGAAGTTCCAGTTCACCGCTCACGTATCGTTCTGCAAGCTGTTCACCACTGTCATACCAGAAATCACCATAATAAACCTTATTATCGTCAAAAACTAAATTACATGCTTCAACTGCCGCTTTTACTCCATTTAATCTCGTAATTGAACCGTAATAATCCTTCATTCCTGTAAGAACTGCAAAATTCCTACAATCGTGGGCAGTTATAAGATGATGAGTAATCGTATAAAAGGCCGAAAAATCGTCGGTATAAATAGTTTCATAATCTCCAAAAGCAAGGTCTATCGAAATAACCGGCTTTTTACATTCAGACTGGATTTTGTTAAGAAGAAAATTTACAAGCGAATAATCATGATCATCTGTCATCGGAACAGGCGTAATAATGACGGCATCAAGCAAATCAAAATTAATAAGATTATAGATATTCAGTTCTCCCTTAAGATAATCTTTAAAAAACAGACTGTTCTGCACCATGGAAGCAAACATAAAAACATCATAATCATATTTTTCACATTGCTTTAAAATACCCTTTATAACCCGCCTCTGATAATCACGCTCAGGAGAAATTGTAATTAAACCAATCCGTTTTCTCTGCCCCATATCTTTCCGTCAAAATATTATATCACACTTATTCAAGATTTAAATAATTATTTTCTGTACTTTATACAGTTTTTTTATTATATTTAATAAAAATGGAGTGTAAAATGAACGATAAACGTATTCCAATTACATTATTATGCGGCTATCTGGGAGCTGGAAAAACAACCCTGCTTAACAGAGTCCTTACAAATCAAAAAGGCTATAAGGTTGCCGTTATTGTTAACGATATCGGTGAGGTAAATGTTGACGAGCGCCTCATTTCAAAGGAAGCTAAAATTGAAGATTCAAGTTCAATTGTTCCTCTTACCAACGGATGTATCTGCTGTACTCTGAAAAGTGATATGGTAAATCAGATTGAAAGTCTGATGAAAACCGGAAAATTCGATTACATTATGATAGAAGCATCTGGAGTTTGTGAGCCGATGCCGATTGCACAGGCTATTGAAACAATAGAAATAGGAAAGCTTGACAATGTAGTCGGAGTTGTAGATGCAAGCCGACTCGTAGATGAATTTGACGAAGGAAAAGCACTTCTAAAAAAAGATATTGATGAAGAAGATATTGAATCTCTATTAATTCAGCAGATTGAATTCTGTTCTACTCTCATCGTAAATAAAAAAGACCTGGTTACCGATGAACAGTTGAAAATGGTTCGTGCTGTAATCAATAAAATTCAACCTACAGTAAAAGTAATTGAAACAACACGCTGTGAAGTTCCTGTAGAAGAAATAATCGGTACTAACCGTTTCGATTTTGAAGACGTATATGCAAGTGCAGGATGGGTAAAAGAACTTGAAGCACATGATGCAGAAGAAAATGATGACGATGATGATGACCACGATGAAGAGCATCACCATGATGACCATGAACATCACCACGACCATGAGCATCATCACGATCATGAACATCACCATGAACACAAGCATGAAGGTGAAAGTGAAGATGAATACGGAATAGGAAGCTTTGTATATTACCGGCGAAAACCTTTCGACAGACAGAAACTCGACGAATATGCTTCACATTGGCCTAAAAACATCATTCGTTCAAAAGGTGTAATCTGGTTTGCAGATGAAGAAGATATGGCAGTTGTGCTTGAAACAAGCGGCAGAAACATTCAGGCAGGATATTCAGGAAACTGGCTTGCAAGCTGTCCACCGGCAGAAATTGAACAGGTCCTGAAAGAAGACCCACAAATGAAAAAAGACTGGGATGAAAAGGTCGGTGACAGGATGATTAAGCTTGTAATCATTGGACGACACCTTGACAAAGAACAGATTTCAAAGGATCTTGATAATTGTCTTGCTAAATAAAACTGAATAATGATTTTATGAACTTTAATGGGCCCCGTGATTTTTTTTCACGGGGTTTCTTTTTATTCGCAATATAAAGCGGACAATTTCTTACATACCTGTGCTTTAAAGGAAGTCCATGATAAATGGAAAATTTGACATCACTTTGTAAAAAGCAATCCCTTATTATTTTTATTTCGCGCCTGTTACTGTTCCTTATAATTCTCACTCCGAATTGATTTTTACATAAACTTTTTAACGGCATGCTCATAATTATCTCACCTCACTTTCAATTTTTTTCTGTACTTCAATTACAGGTATTTTCTTTTTCAATAGATTCAAGCCTTTAACTGTAACATCCATATAATTATTAAAATGTTCAAATTTTTTATTTTTATCAGGAATAACCAGATCAGCAAGAAGATTTGTTTCTCCTTCAAAATAATTCAAATCCTGAAATATTATTGCATTAAGATTTTTATTTAGAACACTCTTCGAAATACCAAAGCTCTGCAATTTTATAAGTGCTGATGTGACATCTTCAGCACAATGAACGGCAACAATCATAATATCTTTTTTCAGAGCTTTTCGTATAATAAAACCCGCTTTTGCATTTTCAATATCATCTACAAGAAGAATATCTGGTTTGTGAAAGCAAATCTTTTGAACAAACTTTGAATACGGTTCATCAAAAAGTTCAACAGACACCGCTCCTTCAATTGTGCATCTGTTGTTTTTAAGTGCCGTAAAAATCTTTAATTCTTTTTTAGATTTCTTCCGGATCTCATCCACAAACGACAAGGCTGTAGTTGTCTTTCCGGTTAATGGCTTTCCTGTAATAAGAAAAAATCCACGCCTTACATTAATCAGCTGTTCAAGCTTCTCAAACTGCATCTGATTAAATCCAATAAAATGAAGGGGCAAAGGAGATTTATAGTTAGAAAAATCAGCATAAATGAATTTAATTTTAGAAACTTTTTTAAATTCTACCGGAGGTTTGTTCTTACTCATTACATAATCAACATATTGTTCAAACGCCATCCTGAGTTTACTCTCAAGACTAACATTTGCAGACTTTAAAAAAAAATCAATAACTGATCCTTTTTGTCCAAGAATTTCTACGCCATGAAGAAATGAAAATATGTCATTCAACTTAAATTGATATTTCTTCACCATCATCTCCTTTTTCCCCTTCACTATATATATTGTCCAGATTGATAAAAAATGACACTTTTTTGGAAAAAAAAATTAAAAAAATCACTTTTTTTACACTTTTTTTATCTTTTCAGTCATATTTTTATGCCTTTTCATATTTTTTGTTTTGTGATATGATGAATTTATCAGTTTGATGGTCTTATCTTAATCAATAGGAGTTTACTATGATTACATACTGGCAGCAGGAAGATGGACAGTTTATAAAACTGAAAAAAGAAGAAATCACTACAAATAAACCTCTCTGGATTGATGTAAGAAACGTAACTCGTGATGAAACTACATTTATCCAGGAAGAATATAAAATAGAACAGGATCATATTCTTGATATTCTGGACCCTGATGAACTTTCACGTCTTGAAGACGGCGAAGATTATATTCTTACAATCGTAAGGGTTCCTATTTATGATCCTCAGGCAGAAACTCCATATTTTACAGTTCCAATCGGTATTATAATAAAAGGAAAAACTATTATTACAATCTGCTGGACTGACTGTGAAGTTATAAAGGATTTCGGTTCAAACAGAATCAAAAATATCAGGCTTACAGATTTTCCTTCATTCATCGTACAGATAATGAACAGAGCAAACCTTAATTTCCTTCGATATCTTAAAGAAATCAACAGACGTTCTACAAGCATCCAGAATGAAATGCGCGCAGAAATAGAAAATAAGGAAATTATGTTATTGCTTGGTCTGGAAAAATCCCTCGTTTATTTTTCAACTTCACTTAAAAGTAACGCACTTCTTCTTCAAAAAATGAAAAGCACACGTCTCATTAAATTTGATGAAGAAGATATTGATTTTGTAGAAGGCGTTGCAATAGACAACCGTCAGGCAATAGAAATGGCGGACACATACACAGACATCCTTTTTGGAGTCATGGATGCATTTTCTTCAGTCACATCAAACAACCTTAATATCGTAATGAAAAAACTTGCGATTATTAACCTTGTAATGATGGCACCAACTTTTGTAACAAGCTTCTTTGGAATGAACTTCAAGTTACCGTTTGAAACGCTGCCCGGTTACTGGCCTGTAATCCTTGCTACCATCACATGTATTATCTCTGTATTTATATGTTCATGGCTTTTGAATTTTAACAAGGAATCAAAATCTGCAATTAAAAAAGCAAAAAAACTCTCACGCATGCAGAAACGAAACGTGCGCAGTGAAAAAAGAAAATTACAAAAACAGGAAAAGATTCTATCTAAATAAATCTATCTTGCATCAGAGCAGCATAATCTGAAGCCCATATAATTATAACATTCATTAGGATCATAAGAATAACGGTCACCGGCATAATAAAAAGTTGTATACGGAGACCAGCTTCCTCCCCTGCTTATTCTTTCATAACCCATCTTAGGACCGTAAGGAAGTTCCTCTGAATAATCCCCAAACCAATCCCAGCAGAATTCAAGAACATTTCCGGTCATATCAAAAATGCCGGCTTTATTTGCATTTCCACTTGAAGGTTTTGAAACAAAATTAGGATCAAAAGGGACTCCCGCTGTACCGACAATCCTTGTTGCTGCACCATTATCATAAATCCATGCAAAAAGCATTATCTCTTCAAGATTCGTAGAATTCGTACCGCTTGGTCTGTTTCCTTTTTGAAAACCAGATGAAGTTTTTCTTGCAGCATATTCCCATTCTGCTTCACTTGGAAGACGATAACCATTTGCCGTAAAATTACATTCACATAAATCAAGTGCGGCTGAATCTGAAGAATCACGGAGAATCTTTCCTTTAAAAGTATAACATGGAGTTCTTCCTTCTATTTCACTAATTGCATTACACCACACAACTGCATCATACCAGGTAATCATGGTTACCGGCTGATATGAATTAATCTCATCTGCAACTGCGGCTCTTTTACCTCTTGAACCTGGCTGTCCGGGATTTTGGAAAACGTATCCGAGTTTTTCTGCCTTTAGTTTTACTTCATACCAGAGTCTGTAGGTTGTTTCATATTTATTTATTGAAAAAGAAGAAAGTGTTCTTTTTACCGGAGAGCTTTGAGAATCCTGACCCTGAGAATAGACAACGGGAGAAGAAAAAGAAACCATCTCTATGGAATTAAAATCAATTTCCTGTGCATAAAGAGCAAATGATAAAAATATAAACATCAGAAATAATAATTTTTTCATTCATACTCCCGTTTTAATTTTTTTATTTTATAGAACAGGCTGTTTCCTTCAACTGCCAGTTACCTTTATCATCCTTCGTTGCATCAAGCCAGTAGTAAGTACCTTTTTCACCGATTGAACCCGGATTGATTACAAGCGTATCACCTATTTTTTCGACACCACATCCCTCGTGAATATGACCACAAATTACTGCAAGAGGTTTATTTTCCCTGATAAAATCTGTAAAAAGCATGCTTCCAGGATGAAGCTCATCATTTACTTTGTCAACAATTTCACCTTTCGGCGGATTATGACTTATAAGAATCAGGCTTCGCCATAAAGAATTATCTGCCCCGTCCTGCGCACTGTTTTTAACAATGTCAAAATCTGAAAGAAGCTCTTGCTGAGTCCTTTCAAACTCTGTTTTACCGGTAAAGTATTCTCCGCCACCGCTTCCTGCAAAAGCAAGCCCCTCATGAAATACAAGACTTTTTTCTACGCTTACATCACGTTCTTCAAGCTGTTCAAGAAATTCAATATTATCACAGTTTCCAAGAACAGAGAAAATTGTATCATGCTTCGAACATAATTTTTCCAGAGCTTCAAGTCCGGTTTTAGGTTTGAAACATTCAGCATAATCACCTGCAAAAATTACAGCATCTGCTTTTTCAAATTCAGAATCAAGTTTATCTAAAACCTTATTGTTTGCATGTAAATCACTTAAAACTAAAATCTTCATATAATCCTCTATTTCAAAACATTCTCAAATGCCTGTTTAAGCTCCTTCATCTGCTGCGGAGTTCCAATTGTAATTCGTACAAAATCTTCAATTCCAGGTGTCTTGAAATGACGAATCAAGATTCCCTGCTCTTTGATTTTTGTATAGAGCTCATATCCGTCCAATCCTTCTTTTTTGGCAAACAAAAAATTAGACTGACTCTTCAATACATAAAACCCTTTTTCCTTTAAAAAGTTATAGAATTTTTCTCTTTCCGAATATACTTTTCTTGCACATTCAGCATAATACGCAGGATTTTTACATGCTTCAGTGCCGGAAACCTGTGCCAAAGCATCAATCGGAAAGTGATTAACACAATTCTTTACCGTCGTAACTATTTTTACAAGTTCTGGTGATGAAACAATATAACCAAGCCTTTGTCCTGCCCCGCAAAGACTCTTTGAAAAAGTCCTTACGATTACAAGATTTTTATAATCCTTTAATAACGGAATGCATGATTCGCCGCCAAAATCTACGTATGCTTCGTCTACAATAAAGATTTCATCTTTTGAAGCACAATCAAGCATCTGTCTGACCTCTTCACGAGTCAGTCCGATTCCTGTAGGTGCATTCGGATTTGCAAAAATTATTCCACCTTTATTTTCTTTTGCACGTCGTAACATTTCATCTTTATCTAAAGACCAGTCTGATTTCAAAGGCACCTTATCCATCGGAATATCATAATATCCTGCATAAACCGGATAAAAACTATATGTAAATTCCGGCATTACAAATTTTTTCGATGAATCAAAAAATGCGTAAAAAACCATTGATAAGACTTCATCCGAACCGTTGCCGGTATAAATCATATCTTGTGTAACCGTAAATGGAATTTTATCTTCGGGTGAAGGCGAAACTTCATTTTTATTGATTACAGAACGGCATAAAACGCCACCTGTCTTATTAAGAAGATTTGCAATCTCTTTATGAAGCTCATTTGAATCAGGATCCGGATACAACGCAAGCTTCTGCGGATATTTCTGAACGAATTTTCGAACCGCTTTTATTACGTTTTTACACGGCGGATACGGATTTTCATTTGCGTTAAGTTTAATATAATCTCTGTCTTTTGGCTGCTCACCGGGTACATACGGAGCAACACCATTCATTCTGCTTGATGTAATCATATCAACATTATAACAAGTAAAAATAAAAATATAAACTGCAATCCGAGAATTTAAACCATAAGATTATTTTTATGATTTGCGCTGAAAATTACTTACAAGACGTAAAATATAAAGTTCAACATATTCAGTAAGAGCCTTCTGCTCACCGATTTTCTGCATATTCGGAGTTTTTACAAGAGTTTCAGCAAGATTCTGAACACGCTCTTTTGTAAAAGAAACAGCCGATAAAGTTTTTACGACACGTCTTGTATAATCACGAATCAAGGAATTGACATCTTCGGTTAAAGTCATATTGGCTTCTTTCGTAATCATTTTATTCCACTGTTTATTGAGATAATTCAATTCACGGTCAAGAGTTGAACCTTCAGGAATAAAATCATCAGCAAGTTCCTTTGCCGCTTTTGAAAGAGCCTCTTCCTTTGAATAATGCTTTTCAACTTTCAGAACTTCTTCTTCCTGCTGAACAGGCACCTCTTCAACAACCTTTGGCTTCTTTTTCTTTTTGTTTGATTTAAACAATCCGATAAGCCATGATATTAACGGGAAGGTGTATACAAACGGAAGATCCATTTTTGCTTTAGAAAGAACCTGTGAGTTTGTGAGTAATAAAAGCTCACTGTATGATTTTAATATACCGTCATCAAAAAGAGAAAAACTTGATTCAAAATCAACGCTGTTATTCAAGGCAAACAACGTCATAAAATTAGCATTCAATAAAGCAAATAAAACAGGAGAATGTTCTTCGACCTGTGCTTCAAGAATTTTTTCAAATTTTTCTGAATCATTCATTTCCGGTAATTTTCTGAAATCCAGAAGAACATTATTCCATTTTTTTACAAGGATAGATTCAATTGCATCATGAGCTTCATTGCAAAGACGAACAACAAGAGGAATTACCTTTTTCTTATAAACATAATATCTTGTTCCGGAAGCGACCTTAAAAACAACAAGCTCCGGAAGGCCATTTTTACTTGTATCTGTAGACAAGCCCTGAAGACAATTTTTTAAATCATCCTCTGAATACTGTCCGTAAAGAAGCCTGCCATTCTTATCATGAAATTTTAAAATCTGATTCATCGAAAAAAAATATGGTGATTCACCAAGCTGACGTTTAAGTTCATTTAATGCTTCAGTTCTCTTTTTTGATGTCTGGAATTTCTGTTTTAAATATGTACTGAAAATCTCGGAAATCTCAATTGCCTGCAGGATGTTTGTATCTTCGATTGTACGATCCTGAATCTTTTCAAAATCAAGCCGCAGATAATAACAAAGCTGATTCCAAAGATAATAATCATCACCATCATCAACCTGAATAAAACCGGAATTTTCTTTATCGATAAATATTCCATAAAAATTCTTTATCGTGATTTCTTTCGATGGATTGGAACTACGAAGCTTTTTCAGAAAGTAATCATGATATTCACTTTTACGGACAATTTTTCTTATTTTCTGCTGGGCAGATTCAATCAAAAGCTGAATAGGAACGCATGCCGGTAAAACTAGTGCAGGTATATCACGGGAAAATGCAAGTAAATAAAGCAAGGGAGATTTTGTATCCTGTTTTTCAAGACATTCTGTAATATAATTCTCAGCCTGCTTTCGTTCGAGTACCTGAGTCGGAAATCTTTTTGGCAAATCTGTTTCTATAGGATAAGGAACACTTTCATTTTTCACAAGCTCCTTATATCGTTCTGTAAAGCTGAAAGTAAAATGAGAAATACATACTATTGTTTTTTTCGTTGAGCCATTAGGAATTACTGCAGCCAGATGCTTTGATTCAAGCCCTGCTAATTCTGCAGTTACTGTATTCGTAGGATCTCCGAGATACTTTACAAGTGCCGCTTCTTCTTCAACATGTTTTTCTGCATATTTTTTAATAAAAGCACAGAATTCCCTTAAATCTATAAACGGCGATTTCTGTTTATCTGAATAAAATTTAATAATTGAACTTAAGTTTGTAGATGTAGCCATACAGAATTATTTTACACCAAAAATCACAAATTAACTAGCAAAAAAAACGTTTTATAGAAAAATAACCAATTCTCTTAAAAAAAATTATTTTTTTTTAAACTTTTTTTTAAAAAAGTGGTCTTTTTTTAACTTTTTCGAACATATTATATACATGGAAACAGAAGATGCGGATGCATTTTTCTGAAAAGTATCCTGGCCAGATGCGAATATCAAAATTTAAGAGGAGTTAAAAATGAATAATCTTAATTCGATTATTATTGAAGGCAATGTCGTGCGAAATGCAGAATTGTCAGAACCAATGAAAGGTTTTAAAGTCTGTCGTTTTCCTGTAGCGGTAAACCGTTATACGAAAAATCCCAGCAATGGAGAAACTATGGATGAAGTATCATTTTTTGATGTTGAATCTTATGGAAAGATTGCTGAAAGCTGTGAAAAGTATTTATCAAAGGGTCGTGGTGTACGTGTTGTTGGTCGATTAAAACAAAACAGATGGAAAGATGATAGTGGAAAGAATCAAAGTAAGATTTATATTGTAGCAGAACATGTTGAATATAAACCGAAAGTTGAGTCTTCTAAAAAAGATGAAAACAATGATTCAAAAAATCAATCTTCAATTGAAAAAGTTAAAGATAAATCTTTTGAAAAGCTTGAGGATGTTGTTTTCTAGCAAATCTTTTATTTGTGGTATTTGCGGCCGGATCTTTGTTTTCCGGTGGATTTTGCTGCAGCACTCATCGCTGCTCTTTCATTTGCAGCTTTGTATTCGTCTATTTGCTTCTGGGAATAAAAACCATCTTTCCAGTTAAAATGACTGACTCCTTGCAATGGTTGTCCTTTAGCTAAAGATGAAACAATGGCTTTAATTTGACTTCTGGAAACTTTTGTTTTTGAAAAATCAATCAATAGTTTTTTGAAGCCAGATGAAGTTATAAAGTTTACTTTATCTGTAATACAGAAAGGTTCTTCGGGCATAACGAAAGAGCCGTCCACAGTTGAATTAACCTTAAAGACGGTACCTTCCTTATCTTCGAAGTAAGTGAAATCATAATCTTGAGGGAGCTTGAAACGCATTCTGAATAACGATGGATAGGCAAAAACAGGAACCAATACCCTTGAACGAACATTCTGTTCAAAGGTTGCTTCTAAATTACGCCGTGAATTTTCATAAGGCATAATAAATGAAGAAACATTATTGTTTTCTAACCATGAAGCAGCCCATCTGTTAAATGTATATAAATATGGACCTGCCATAAGGTTAACATTTTGTTTTTTAAGCATTTGCAGATGAGCTACATTATTTACAACAAATGTGCAGAAACCTTTTTCTATCAATTGTTCCAGATGTGTTTTAAGCACCTCTTCCTGAAACTCAGAACAGAAAGGATCCAGAGAAATAAAAATCTGTTTCTTTGAAAATGGAAGTACTGTCTTATTATTTAAAATGTCATAAATAGTTTCATGATTATATTCTACAATTACTCTTACCGGATTAAGTCCTTGAACTGCAAATATATCGGCAATAGATGATACCTGAACATAAATACCATCAGGGAAATAATTTAATTCCTTATCCCTAACTTCCGTTAAATCAAGTATAGGTAACAATTCATCTTTCGGTTGTTTTCTATATTTTCCGATATCATGAGGAAGAACTCTCTGATAACGCTTCGAAGTTGATTTTATCTGTAAAAGATAAACTTCATCGCCTTGTTTAAATCCCGACGGAATATCAATCCATCGTTTACCGGTGTTCTCATCTATTTCTACAGAACGAATTTTATGACTTACACGACCCGAATCATCCTGCTTATGAAGTCTTATGGAATCACCAGGATCAGGTTCATAACTACCACCCTTCAATAAAGCCATCTGAACTTTTATTGCCTCAGAAGAATTATTCAAAGAATTTCTTAAAGCCTCGACTAATTCTTTCGGAGCAGGTTTTGTTTTATCAATTTTTCCAAGATAGATTCCTGTCCCTCCAGCCTGTTCCGGATTTAATATTTTTTGTGCTGTGTTTTCTACACCTTCATCAAGATTCTTAAAGCCATACCAATATGTTGTTTTACTTCTGGCAAAATCAGAGGAAAGAATTCTTTTTCCTGTAGCTATTGCTCCTTTTCTGTCTTCCTTGTAATGATCTATTACGTATCGATATGCAGCAACAACGCTTCCAACGTATTCTGCACTTTTCATTCGTCCTTCAATTTTAAATGAATCAACACCGGCTTCTATCAAATCAGGAATATAATCTATTAACTGCAAATCACATGGAGAAAAATAATATCCCTGTTTTATTCCGCCAGGAACTTCCGCGGTATAATAGCGACGACATGCCTGTGCACACATTCCTCTATTTGCAGATTTTCCACCAAGAAAACTTGAAAACAAACAAAGCCCTGATTCACTTACACATAATGCCCCATGAATGAAAATCTCAAGCTCTGAACCTGTTTCATTTTTTATTTTTGTTATTTCCTCAAGACCGAGTTCTCTAGCCAAAACAACACGTTTAACACCTGAAGCCTGCAATAATTTGACCCCAGAAGAACTGGCAACATTCATTTGAGTAGAAGCATGAATTTCTAAATCCGGAAAGAATTCTTGTGCAAGTCGTAAAACAGCGAAATCCTGCACAATAATTCCATCCGGTCGGATCTGATTAAGATAAGATAAAAATCTATATAATCGTTCTGTCTCGCGTTCTTCACAGACTGTGTTCACTGTGACATAAATCTTTTTATTCAGTTTATGTAATGAATCAACTGCAGCTTCAAACTGATTCCAAGCAAAATTCGTAGTACGCATTCTTGCATTGAAACTTTTCAAGCCTAAATAAACTGCATCTGCACCTTCACCAATCGCTGCATCTAAAGATTCAATATTTCCCGCAGGAGCTAATAATTCTACCATACGGAAAATGTATCACAATTTTAATCTCTTTTAAAGCCTACCAGCACTCTCAGTTCCAACAATCCATTCACCGGCATCACAAACAACAGGAAGTTCAATATCTTCGCCAGACAAAACACGAGTTCTTAGTTCTGAAGCATTTTTCCTGAAAATAGTCTTTGTATCAGTCAATCCAGTCGTTACAGATGCACAATCAATTTCAGATGAACTATAAATTCCAGCTTCATACACTTGTTGTGCATAATCAGAAAACTTATTGCTCCATTCTTCAATCGATGAATCTCTGTACATAACTGCATCAATTAATTCTTTATTCAAACTATTCCTCAAAACAACAATGTCAGTCTTATTTCCAAGAACAGTTTCTTCGCACTTTGACCACAAATCTCTAATACCGACAGAGCTATAAGAACTCTTTGCCAAATTCAAATCATCGCCTTCTTCACTCACACAACCGTTTCCACGATTACGAAGATGAACTACAACAATTTCGCCCTTACAAACTTCCACTGCAGGTAAAACATAACGTTTCTGTTCACCATCATTCGCACTGATGATTTCTATTCCCGACAAATTTCCATCTGAAAGACACAACAATTCAACAAACTCATTCCTATAAAACCCATTCTCTTTCTCAGATTTAGTTTGACTGCTCACAGAAGCACTTTGAATCTCAGATAAGATAATCTTAGGAACACGCCCATTATAACCAATGAAAGGAACTGCAAAAGTTAAATTATTTCCATAACTGTCTTTCACACTTGCATAAACTTCATACTTTTGTCCTGTCAACATTTTTTCCTTCATCTTTATTCTGACTATGTTTTCTGATTCTCCCGAAAATATTTCACTTTCAATAGAACCATACATTCCACTGGCAGCATATAAAGCTTCAGACAAATCCTTTGTTTTAGAACTACTCATCGAGTTAAACAAATCCTCATCGTTTACAATAGATACGACACAACCTGTAATCCTTACATTTTCTGAAAAAACAAATTCAACTGTTGATTCATCAACAACATACACAGAATTTAAAACCGGGGGATTATAATCTCCGACCAGCAGTTTCACTCCTTCTGCAGTAATCTTACAGGAAAATGGAACTATCGCCATCAAAACCAATGCTACAATGCACAAAGACTGTAACAGTACAATTAACCAGCTTTTTAAACTAATCTTCATCATACACCTCTAGTTAAAAAATAAGAGAACCGTATTTTTTTATACGGCTCTCGTCTGAATAGATTTTTTATCTATATATAATATTGTTCAATTAGTAAAAAAACTGCAATTTTTTTTAATTTTTTTTTATTTTTTTTAATAAATTTTTGAAGCTTCTACCATGTATCTGATAGAAAGACCACTTTCATCTTCAAGATGTTTTTCAACCACAAAAATGAAATTCTTCTTGGTTTTATCACAAAGGATGCGTTCAATTTTATATCCGCTGATTCCTTTTCGTACTATTGATGGATTTCCGACCTTAGTAGTTGAAATAATATTTCCAGCTGCATCCTTCTTTTCTACAAGAATGTAAAAAGATGATTTTACTGATTTACCGCTTCCAATGATTGTCGGCACAAGCTGAATATTATAAGTAATCTGATTATCTATATCTGCAGAAGCAAAATCTTTAAAAATGATTTTATCAGTTCCGCTTTTTTCAGCATCATCACAAACATAAAGAATCTGTTCCGGTTCTGTTTTCTGACAATTCAAATTTTTAAAATAATAGAAGCTTTTTGCCTGAAGCGCTTCAAACACCTCATTACCTGTTTTTTCTGCTGTTACTGCACTTGGATTTGTTCTAAAAACGCCACCATCTACAAAATCATTCTCACTGATATTTACAGTATATATTTCTGCCCAGCCCTGATATTTCTTATCTGTCCTACCATATTGAGCAAAAACATAAGATTTTCCGTCCTGAGTAAATCCCATATCAACAAAATTAGCAACGTCTCCCGCAAAAAGTGCAAATACTGTGGTCAGACAGATTATCATACTCAATAAAGCTTTTCTCATTGTTATCCTCCCAATTAAGTAAAGAAAATAAGCATCTATTAGATTTTCGGAATATTTTTTTAACTCTTTACTAATATTTCTTTAGACTATATTATTTTATTATGACCCTTAAAACAAGAAACAGAATTAATATTCTTCTTTTTATATTTACACTTGCGCTTCTTCTGGCTTTTCTCGCTATGATTTTTTATTCAATCATAAATAAAAAATATTTTCCGCCTGCCTTTATTGAACGTGAAGGAAGAAATTTTTTCCTTTTCAGATACAGTCCTCATTGTGTTTTTGCCGCTCTTCTTTTTGAACTGATTTATATTCTCGCCGCAACACTAATAATTCACAGAAGCTTTCAGAAAACACAGGCATCCGAAGTTATATATTTTACGCTTTTTTTATTTGCACTTCTTTTTGATACATCGCGCATTATTATCATTCTTTTCGATATTACTAAAACATATTCTTCACTTCTGATTACATGCGGAAATTTTTCATTATTTTCAAGAGTTCTCTATCCTATTGCACTTCTTTTTACAATAATTTTAAGTAATCCAGAACAACGCCCGAACATTGAAAGAAATATCTTCTTAATACTTCTGGGCGCAATTTTCCTTACACAGTTCATTCCTCTTAATTCTGCCATCACAAATGACAACTTTACCGTCAATTTTGCCTATAGAAAAATTTTAATCTTTGTCGGAACCTTCAGTATTCTGATTGCAATAATTGCACTTTTTGCGAAAAACCGTCAGCATTTTACAAATCAGATTACAACCCTGGGATTTGCCATGATTGGCGGTGGAACTGCAGTTTTATTCATTACATCGTCGATTTTCTTCCTGATACTTTCAATCATTTTACTTTGTACAGGAACATTTTTATTTTTACATGAACTGCATAAGCAGTATCTTTTGTTCTAGATTACAAACCGTTTATAAGAAGAGTTGCAACTGCACCAGTAAGCGTCGGGATTATGATATTGTCCCAGTCACCTAGAGGAAATGCTTCTATCAAAGTAGTAACAGCTGCAACTATAAGACTGATTTTTATTGATTTTGTAAATAACAGTAATGCTATAAAACAGGCAATAAAGCAGCCTGTACTTCCAGCGTAAGTTTTTCCCTTTGAAAAAGGAAGCTTTCGTTTACCGAACATTTTTCCAATAATAGATGCAAATCCGTCGCCAAACGCAAGACAAAGAATTCCTATAGTATACGCAGTTTTTTCCCACATCAGCGCAGTAAAAACAATTCCCATAACAAGAGTTACTGGTCCAAGAACAAATCTTCCTTCATCCTTTTCTCTGGCGGCAGTTGCAGTTATTGAACTGATAACAGGAACCTTAATGTTTCTTAATCTTAAAAACTCACTTACCAAATAAACAGAAAGCATTGCCAGAAGAGCTCCGATTACCGGCCAATATAAAAATGATAAAAGCAAAGGAATAAACGCGCTGCAGATATGAATGGATTTTCTTACAAGTTCCTTATAAAATGATTGCTTCTGTTCCATTAGAGTTTTTCTTTATCTGTAAGTGTTTTTGGAATTTCTATATAGATAGAAGGTTCAAAATCAGAAACAGGATGAGTAATATATTTTATATTCTGTTCTGCAAGATTACTTCCTTCCATCCTTACCATAGTATTCTGATTTCTTGTTAAAGCATCCCATGCCCTTAATGACTGCTGAAGCTGAACAATTGCCTGTGCATTCTTTGAACTGTCACCTGTTCTGTTAGCAAGACGATAAAGAACAACACCATAATTGTTTGCAGCATAAAGATATGTAGTTACAAAATCATAATCATCAGGTCTGCTTTGAGGGAACAAAGTATCGCCGTTATGAATCATTTCTTCATCAAGTTTATCTATAAGCTGACCGTAATAACCTTCTGCTGCATAATCATCATTACGAAGTGCAAGTGTATTTCCCATAGAAAGCATCAGATTCTTTTCCTTTACATTTCCCTCACCTGCCTTAATGAATGAGCGGAGAGCACTTGCATAATCATTTCGTTTATACTGCATATATCCAAGTCTGTAACGGATCTGTGGATTATCATAACCAAGCTCAACAGATTTCTGATAATTCAATTCTGCATTTTCATAATCACCTGCAGAAAAATAATTTATATCTGCAAGATCTGCATAAAGATGACCGATATTCACATTTCCTTCAAAAGCCGCACTTTCATGCTCAACAGTATAAAGTTCAATACCGTTCGAATACTGTTCCTGTGCACGAAGATAATCCTGAGTCTTAATATAGTTTTCTCCCAAAAGACGATAAGAATCTATATATTTATAAATATCACGTTTTTTAAGATGAACAGCCTTATTGAATTTTTCAATTGCATCCTTAAGAACAATCTCAACATTACTTACTTCATTTGTATTAATGTAATATCTTGCAAGATTAAACAGAGCAATAGGATTTTCAGGATTAAGAGAAACCGCACGAACAAGCATCTTTCGTAAATCTTCAATTTTATCACGCAGATATTCATCAGACGGTGCAATGTTACCATACATTTTTTCAAGAAGATAACCGCTTAATTCAGTCCAGTCATCTGCGCTAAGATTCTTTTCCTTTGCTATAAACATATCTTTATAAGAAAGAACCTGAGCAAGATTATCTGTCCTGATATAATAACGCATCATTCGTGTATTGAACGGAAGCTTTTCTTTCGGATACAAATCCTGGAATGCAAGATACTGAAGCTTAGCATCTTCAAGCTTATCAGGAAGATTTTTTTCCGTTCCATATTCAAGAAGAATATCACCAAGTTTTAAAAGTCCATCCTTATCGTTTATGTGATAATCAAGAACTTCACGTCTTACTATTTCTTCTGCAAGGTCATAATTTTCCAGATCATAAAGCTCCATGTCCGCATATTCAAGACCTGCATTCTTATCATGATTAAAATAATGAAGAATTTCCTTATATTTTTTTTCTGCACGCTGATACTGTTTTTTATTTCTGTAACCACGTGCATATTTAAAGAACCATTTTTTCTTCATGAGGATTGAAGCAGCATTTTCAAATTTCAATTCAGACTGAGGATATTCATCTGCCTGAAGCATTACATATCCTTCCTTATAAAGCTTAGATGCCCTTATAGGATTAACGATACAATTCTTTGTAAATTTGAAAAGTCCCCAGGCAAGAATAACTGCAACAATTCCTGCAAGAGCAAGCGGAATTACTTTATTCCTTAACTGATATGATAACGACTTTTTATATTCTTCATATTCCTCTGCAGTTCTATGCTCAAAATCACGAGGAACAGGAATAGATATATCAAGCATTTTTTCCAATAATGAAGCAACCTGACGAGCCGGTGCCTTATTAAGGATTTTTTCTATAATTTCAAATTCAGCATCATCTGTAAATTCATCCTGAACAATAAGATTCTCAAAAGCAAGCCTTACGTTCAACGGATAATTGCTGAAATTCTTTAAGAACTGCTTGTACTGCTCATCTGAAAGAGTATTCGGCGGAAGCTTCCCTTTTTCACCTTTAACTGCACCGCCAAAATCAGGAATATCAAGATTTGCATTTTTCGGAGGATTCTTAGGAGTATCTGTTGCAGTATCTACATCAGAGAAGCCTGGAATTTCAAAATCAGAACCTTCCATTGCAAATTCATCGCTGCTTCCCAAATCAAAATCTGCGTCACCTTTAAGCTGCGAATCTGTATCTTTAATTCCAAAATCAATATCTTCATCCATTCCTGTAGTGTCAAAAACTTCTACAGGGGCATTTTCATCTATTTCAGGATTTTCTGCCTCATCGGAACCATCAGAAAAATCAGGTCCGAAATCTGAAAGACCTGAATCGGTCTGTTCAAAATCATCCGAGCCAAAACCGTCAGCCGGCATTTCTGCATTAAAATCTTCACCGGCAGGTTCCGACGAAAAATCATCCATCGAAGAAACTGCATCAGAAAAATCTTCAGCAGTTTCAGGAGCCGATTCTTCAAAAGACGTATCCAAAGCATCATCTGAAGGAGGCGGTGTCTGCTCTATTCCGAAATCACTTAAATTTATATCGTCGAGGCCAGCTTCAAGATTTTCATCCTTGTCAAAATCCATTTGAGGAAGCGGTTCATTCGAAATATTAAAATCATCAAGACCGGCAGTGCTTCCAAAATCACTATCAAAAGATGACGACTTTTCTTCTGACGAAAAATCTGCTCCAAGCTCCATGTCAGCAGGAATATCAAAATCAGAAACCTCGCCTGCATCACCAGTCTGTGGAAGTTCAAAATCAGCGTCACTGTCAGAAGGAACAACAAAGTCAGCAGGAATATCAAAATCTGACGGGATTTCTGCATCCATATCTGCAGAAGGTTCAGGCTGTTTATTTGAAGGCGCATGAGCGGCAATTTCATCAAGCGTTGGAAGTGTATCTGAATCAGGCAGATGCTGGTCAAACGAGTTCTGCATTTCCTTCATAGACTGCTCTAGTTCAGAAATGGAATCTTTCATTTCAGGAATCGGCTCTGCACCAACATCATCCGGCTGAGTAAAGGCAAAGGAATCTATATCTAAAGGAGCACCAGGACTTACTTTTTCTTCCTTTTTCGGCTTTTCTACAACCGGCTCCGGTTCACTTTGAATTTCCGGCTCATCAAGATAATCATCATTGTCTTCTACTGCAACAGGAGAATTTCCATCTGTACCTTCAGAACCGTCAAAGCCTACTCCGGAAAGAAGTGATTCAAGCCCCATATCTGCAACTGCGACAGGTTCTTCTTCAACAGGCTCTTCTTCTACAACCTGCTCCTGTTCAGGAGTCTGATCCATAAATTGTGAAAGGTCAGGAAAGCCGTCTGCACCACTTGAAGAATCCGGCATAATAGGATTTAATAAAGACGACATATCCGGTGCTTCAAAGGCACTGGTTTCTTCCTTCGATGAAGAATCAGTTTTTGTTTTTACACCGGTAATATCAGAAAGGTCATCATCAACATTAGATTCAGTAACAGGAGCTGCTACTTCAGGCATACCAAGAACAAAGTCTTCTGTATCGTCGCGATCTTCTACTGAACGGGGAATAGGAACTTTTACAGGCTTTTCACCGCGTCCTGCACGAGCAGTTAACTCATCACCAAGAGATTGAATATCTTTATTGAATTGTTTTAGCTGACTTAAGCCTGGCATTTATTTTTTAATTTACCCCTTCACCCAAAAATTAAACAGTATGCACTATCTATATTATAATATACGGAAGAAAAAAAATAAACTTAACAATTATTTTTTCTAATATAAAATACACGATTTCCGATAATTTTATTATGAATAAGAGTATTTTTAACCGTATTTTTCTTCTTTTTCTGCTTTTTAACGTTGTTTTTATGTTAACAGGATGTGGTGAAGATTCAGAAAAGAAAATTGTTTATGCGCCTTATGAACAGGACAAAATAATACGTGAAACAGATGGACCTGGGGCTCCGGTAATTACAGACAGCTACATTCTCTTTACTGCAGATCCGAAATACAGAACTGTAGGCATTGCTTTTGATTTTGAAGATTATAAAACAGTTCATCCTTTTACAGCCTACATTGGAACAGATGAAAACGGCAAACAGACTCCAAAGCATTTGTTCTACTGCTACGAAAGAAATCATAAAATTTCTACAATTAAATACAGACTCATAATCGAAGGCTTGTGGACAACAGATCCGCTTAATCCTGTAAAAGAATATGATGATGATGTTAATCTTTATTTTTCAGTTGTAAATGCAGTAAATGCAGATAATTACAATACTGAAGTTACAGAAGACGGATTTGTTCATTTTGTATACCGTGCAGACCCTGGTGAAGAAGTATGGCTTTCGGGTTCTTTCTGTAACTGGGATCCGTGGATTTATACAATGCATGAAACAAGACCTGGAATTTATGAACTGAATCTGCCACTTGCTGACGGAACATATTATTACAACTATTACATAGGCTTTACACCAACAGTAGATAACACAAATTCTCAAAAAGCATATACATCGGACGGAAGAATGGTATCAGTTATTAAAGTAAAATAAGGATTTAAAAATTAATGACAAAAGGAAGAGCATATAATCCTTCTCAGGTAATATTTGCCGCTACCAGTGAATGCAATCTGAATTGCAGGCATTGTTTTATAAAACGGACCGATAAAAAGATTTCAATTGATGATGCAAAAAAATTCTTAAATGCAAACAAAGAACATCTTGAAAAAATAGGTTTCAGCGGTGGTGAACCTTTCTTATATCCGGAATTTTTATATGAAATTTCAAAAGAAACAGTCAGACTTGATTTACTTTTTGATCAGATAAACACAAACGGCGACTGGTGGAAAACCGAAGGTGATTTACGCACTACCCTTCTTAAGCTTTACAATTCTGGTTATGACGGAAAAATATCTTTGAGCTGTGACAGTTTTCATTCACAGCATATGAATCGTATAATTATATTTATTCAGGCAGTACAATCAATTTTTGGTAAAGGTTCCCTGAACATCCAGTGTGTGTTAAAAGAAAATGAAGAAGAAAAAACTCCAATCAAGCTTTTCACTATTGAAGAAAATTTTCCTGAAATAAAAATCCATCTGCTTCATCAGTCATTTTCATCTGATAATAAAGATGCATGGAAATCTGCTAAATGGTTTAAGGATGATTTTTGTGAAGGACCCGGTCATATTTTTTACGTACATCCTGACGGAAAAATTGCCCCATGCTGCGGATTTGCAAATGAAAACGACGCCTTGATAATTGGTACAATAAATGACGATTACGATACTCTCATGGAAAATGCACATCAGAATAAAATAATAAAAATGTGCTATGAAAAAGGATTAAAAAAATCTCTTCCTGAAATAAAACAGGCAATAAAAAAAGCCGGACAAAAGCTGCCCGGCCGAACAAAAGATATATGTACCTTCTGTGATTATATCTGTAAAAATTACATTCCGTAAGTAGAAATGAATACTCCGGCTGCAATTGCAGTTCCAATTACACCTGCAACGTTTGGTCCCATGGCATGCATCAAAAGGAAGTTTGTTGGATCTTCAGCCATACCAACCTTATTTGCAACACGGGCAGCCATTGGAACGGCCGAAACACCCGCAGAACCGATAAGAGGATTAATCTTCTCTTTAAGGAAGAGATTCATAATCTTAGCCATAATCAAACCACTGGCAGTAGCAATAATAAAGGCAAGAAGACCAAGGAGAATAATTCCAAGAGAATTCCAGTTACAAATCTTTTCAGGAGTCATTTGTGAACCAACACCTAAAGACAGAAGAATAGAAACAATATTCATCAATTCATTTTCTACTGTCTTAGAAAGTCTCTGAACACAACCGGCTTCTTTTATGAAATTTCCAAAAGCAAGCATACCAATAAGAGGCGCTGCCGGTGGAAGAAGAAGTATTGTAACTATAAGAAGAACAATCGGGAAAAGAACCTTTTCTGCCTTAGAAACAGGACGAAGCTGCTTCATTTTAATTACCCTTTCTTTTTTAGTTGTCAAAAGCTTCATGATTGGCGGCTGAATCATAGGAACAAGTGCCATATATGAATATGCCGCAACAGCAATAACCGCCATCATTTTCGGAGCAAGCTTTGCAGAAACATAAATTGACGTAGGACCATCCGCACCACCGATAATCGCAACGGCACAAGCCTGTTTCATGTTATAATCAATAAACGGAATAAAGTTCATTAAGGCAACACCAAACAAGGTAGCGAATACACCGAACTGTGCAGCACCACCGAGCAATGCAGTTTTAGGATTGGCAATAAGAGGACCAAAATCAGTCATAGCACCAATTCCCATAAAAATCAGCATAGGGAAGAATTCGTTTCCGACACCTGCATTATAAATAATGTGAAGCATACCGTCCGGGCCATCACCCATACCTGCACCAGGAATATTAACGAGGATTGTACCAAAACCGATTGGTATTAAAAGTAACGGTTCAAATCCTTTAGCAGCACCAAGATATACAATTAAAAATCCGATTGCGAGCATTAAAAGCTTCTGCCATCCGGGAACAACCTTTCCGCCAAAAACATCAATTTTTGCTGCACTTTCAACTGCTTCCTTTTCTGCCTTTTCCTGTGCAATTTCTGCCGCAGTAGGAGTATGAATCATTTTGTAAATACCGGTATTTTTCCAGACATTTAAAAAGAATGCCTTTGCATTAATATTTGGTATTCCTTCCGATCCCTGTATAATTGCAGAACTGCTGCTGCTCTCAGAATTATTATTCTTTTTACCAAAATCACAGCCTGCAAAAGACATTGCAAGCGCTATCATACAGATAATTGCTGTAATTCTAAAGCATTTAAATTTATTATTTTTATTATTTAATATTGTGTCCATACTAAATCTCTTTTACTGAATTTCTGCTATAGCTGCACCCTGAGCTATCTGACTTCCAGTTGCAGCAATAAAATGAACTTTACCAGCTGCACCTGCTTTTATTTCAAGTTCCATCTTCATTGATTCAACAATGATGATTGTTGTGTCAGGCTGAACCTGTGCACCCTCTGAAACAGCGTATCTCAAAAGTGTACCTGCAACAGGCGCTGGTACGGCTGTTCCGCTTCCACTTGTAGCTACATTGGTACTAGCCGTACCTGCAGTTGCTGACGCAACTGCGTTCGATGGAGCAGCAGCAGGAGCAGCCATTACTACACCGCCCAAAGTTGCAAGCATCTGACCTGCCTGAACCTGATCTCCGGTTTTACATGCAAATGAAATCTTTCCTGATTCAGGAGCTTTTACTTCAAGCTCCATCTTCATTGATTCAATCATGATTACTGTATCACCTTTTTTAACCTGAGCACCTTCTAAAACAACAAATTTAAGGATTGTACCTGCTACAGGAGATGGTACATCTGCACCACCAGTAACAACTGCCGCTGGAGCAGAAGCCTGTGAAGGAGCACCAAATGTTACGTTATATGACTGTCCATTAACTGTGATGTTATCGCCATTTGCAGTTACATTGTATGAAGTTCCGTTTACGTTTACGGTATAAGAACCGTTGCCTGAAGCACCAGCTGCAGGAGCTTCTTTTTTAGCAAATGTTGAAGCAGCATCTACAGGACCATTTGCACGATTAGCAAAGAATTTTGGTGCAACATTAGGGAACATTGCATAAGTGAGAGTATCTTCATCCGAACCGTCACCGCCATTCTTCTTTGATTCTTCAACCATTTTATCCCACTCAGGAGGAATCTCATCTGCAGGACGGCATGTCATTACTTTTTCCATACCATTCTGTTCAAGTGCCTTTTTAACTAAATCTGGATTTGGAGATGTTGGAAGAGCACCGAATTTTCCTGTAATCAAATTACGGAAATCCTGAGTCATTGTTTTATATGGTCCCATCAAAACGTTCATTACAGCCTGAGTACCTACAATCTGACTTGTAGGAGTTACAAGAGGAACATAACCAGCATCTTTATGAACACGTGGAAGTTCAGCGAGAACGGCATCCATTTTATCTGCCGCATTCTGCTGTTTAAGCTGAGATTCAAGATTAGAAAGCATACCGCCAGGAACCTGGGAAAGAAGAATACGTGTATCAGCACCAAGGAAAGATGATTCCAGTGATGAATAATGCTTTCGGACTTCGCGGAAATATTTTGAGATTTCAAGGAGTGCTTCTGTATCAAGACCGGTATCCATGTCTGTGCCCTTGAGCATTTCTACGACAGTTTCTGTTGGAGAGTGAGAAGTTCCCATAGACATGGAAGAAATTGCAGTATCAAGCCAATCTGCACCAGCTTCTGCTCCCTTTAACAAGGTTGCAACTGAAAGACCTGTTGTAGCATGGGTATGAATCTCTACCGGTAAATCAACCTTTGCTTTAATTGCCTTAACTAAATCATAAGCAGCGTATGGCTTTAAAAGTCCTGACATATCCTTGATACAAATTGAATCTGCACCAAAATCAGCATAAGCCTTTGCTAAATCTGCATATTTTTCTACTGTATGAAAAGGAGTTACGGCATAAGAAATTGCCATCTGAACATGCTTACCTGTTTTTTTAGCAGCCTTTGTAGCACATTCCATATTACGAGGATCATTGCAGGCATCAAAAATACGGAAACAGTCAATACCGTTTTTTGCTGCAGTTTCAACAAACTTCTGAACAACATCATCGGCATAATGTCGATAACCAAGAAGATTCTGTGCACGAAGCAGCATCATAATTTTTGTATTCGGCATTGCAGCATGCAATTTTCTTAATCTGTCCCATGGATCTTCATTTAAGAAACGGATACATGAATCATAAGTAGCACCGCCCCATCCTTCAACAAATTTATATCCTATTTTATCTAACATTGGACATGCAGGAAGCATATCTGCTGTTGTCATACGTGTAGCGTGAAGACTCTGATGAGCATCACGGATAGCAAGTTCTGAAATTCCAACCTTTGCCATAATTATTTACCTTCCTTAGTTTTTATTGCTGCTGCTATTGCAGCTACTACAGCACCATCGTCCTTTGAGACTTGTGCAGATCCATTCGCAGTTGTTTCTGAAGCAGATTTACTGTCAAGCTTTGTGATGTGAACAAAAAAATGAAGTAATTTCATTGAACACATAAGAATGATAATAAACCCGAATACAACGCTAATACCAAGCAAAGTAAGTAATCCACTTTGTTCAAGCATTTCCGTGATAGTCATATTATTGTTCCTTTATAAAATTAGTCTGTTAAAAATCGAAAAATTCTTTCCCGATTTTACATTTTTTATAATAACGAAAAAAGAGATAAAATTCAATATTTCTGAAAAATTCTCCTTTTTTTAACTTTCTCGACAATATTATATATAGAAAAATAAATAAGGAGTTTAAATATGGAAAATGAAAATTCAATCATTCAACCTCAATACCCTGCTCAATTGTATACAAAACGTCCGAATCCCACGGCAATTCTAAGCCCTTTGTATGACTGTACATTTAAAGGTATTTTTACACAGGAAACAGAAGAATCATATCTTGCCCTGAAAAGCTTCATTTCGGCAATATTTAACCGGAAAATTTTAAATGTGTCGATTAAATCAAATGAACCATATAGAGAATCAAAAAAACAGAAAAACATGATTTTTGATATTTGCGTAGAATTTGATGATGGTGAAATTATTGATATCGAAATGCAGGCCTGGGAACAGAATTATGATTATGGAATTCGTGCTGAAATACAGGCTGCAAGATTACTTACAAATAATGCAAGAAAAGGAAAAAAATGGGAATCACCGAAAATATATCAAATCTCAGTATTAAATTTTCATTATAAAAAAGATGACAAACATGAAATGAGATGGTATACTATGACCGATAATTCAGGAGAAAAGCTTTCAGAAACACTGAATGTAATCTTCATAGATTTAGTTTCAATCCGAAATAATTCCACAACAAAACCTGTTGAAAAACTTTCATCTCTTGAAAAGTGGGGTCTTTTCTTTTCTTATGTAGACCATGAAGATAAGAAAGACTATATAAATGAAATAATAAAAAGCGAGAAAGGAATTATGGCTGCAGACAGAATTGTTAAACATATGAGTAAAGCAGATTCAAACTGGTATATACAGAACTCTATTTACACAGCAGAATGTGATTATAATACAAAAATGGCAAACGCCGTTAAACAAGGAATACAACAAGGAATACAACAAGGAATACAACAAGGACTTGCAAAAGGGATTGAACAGGGATTACAGCAAAAAGCAATAGAAACAGCAGTAAACTTATTGGAAATACACATTATTTCTGATGAACAGATTGCGCAGAGTACCGGACTGACGATAAAACAAGTCCAGGAATTAAAAAAAACTCTGTAAACTGAGACTATATTTTTATATGTGACTTTATTATATGAAAAAGTCCGGCAAATTGCCGGACTTTTTGTTGTTGTTATGAATTATCAGGTACCTTATTTCATCTCTTTTATAACTTTATTTCCATTTCGGTACTCACAGTGCTTTTCGTAGAACGACATAGAACCATACCAGAAATTTGCATTTGCATTAATTGATATACTATGTCCTGGATACAAAGGTATTAACCCTTTTGGAATTCCGGATACATAATTCTGCATTCCCCAGCACCATACGCTTGGCCCGTTTTGCGCTGCATCAGAAGGCATATCTCCGCGTAGTGGCTGTAAGTATGCTGCCTTGTTGATTTCCCAGGAAACCCAATACCAGGTATTTCCTGTGCTATTTGTCATTGCGCGAACCTTATCAAAGTCTGCCGTATCCCAGGAAACAGGGTATGAAGATATACTTACACCACCATTTGGTAAGTCAGAACCACGAACCCAGAGCTGTTTATAATCATTATTATTTCCAACATTTCCCACAGGAACGTTTGTAAGAGTATAAACACTTCTATATGCGAATTCATATGCTGTTACATCTGTTGCACCAGATTTTTTTGCAGTTGCATTAATTCTATAAATGTAACCACTAGTATTATTAGTAGAACCAATATCAAAAGGATAAGTTGTCTGTGTTGAATCTTGCGTAAGATTTAAAGCTTTTTTTGTAGATTTTGTGTTAGCTGCAGTAGTACTATTATTTGCAGTAAGTGATTCCTGAGCAATCTCCTGTCTATAAACTACACAGGTTACTGTAGCACCCGGTGTCTGGCAGTCTGCCTTTACTCCTGTCTGCAGCGGTTGTGTGACTGTAGCACCTGTTGTTTCGCGCTTTTTGTTTACACGAACGACAGGAGCTTCAAGACCAGTATGACTTACACTTAAAGAATTTGATAAATCATTTGAATGGTTCTGATTATCTTTTGCTACTCCTGCAGCAATTGAAACAGAATATGAAGCACCCTTTACAGGAATTGCATAAGATTCATTTAAGGTAATTACAAGTTTATTATTGTTTACAACTACTTTACTACTGTTTACAGGAATAATAACCTTATCTGCATCGGCAGTTTTCAAGGCTGCCACAAGAGATGTATTATTGGTTTCAATATCGTAATTCAAAACATATTTTTCTGTAAGGTCTGAATTACCATTTACATCAGAACCGTTTGTACCAAGAGTATAATAATCAGAAAGAGATGAAGCTTTTGCCTTATAGTTAATAAACTTATCTTCGCTGATTACACTTGGTGCCTTATAGCCTGTTCCATGAGTAAGAGTGATGTTTCCAGAACCTTTTTTAATGCTTCTTGAGAAAGTAATAGTTAAAACATCGTTTCCATTAGTTTTAGAAAGAGCAACACTCTCAACAACCGGTTTTCCTGTAACAATCTTAAGAGTTCTTCCGTCACTAAGATTTTTTCCGCTCGGAATCTTTCCTATAATGTAATCATTTACATTGTGTCCTGCCGCATCTGTAAAGCTTCCTGTTATTGCGTTTACATTAAGCGCATTGATGTCATCACCTTCTGCTACAACATAATCATAAATTAATTTTGTTGCCGCAGTATTTACATTTGCAGATCTGATTGTTGCAGTCTTTGAATTATTCAAAGTTAAAGTAGAGCCTGAAGCAACTTTTACGTTTCTTCTGAAGTTCAATACGATTGGAATTGTATTACCTGTTGTATATGTACCTGTAGGAAGCTCTGCAGAAACAGAGGTCAAAAGGTTACCGGCATCTATTGTAACTGTTTTTGCAACTGCAAGAGAACTTTCATTTCCTGCAGCATCGCTTTGTCTTGCTGTTACAGTATATGTACCGTTATTTTTCAGATTTACCGAACCGGTATAATTTGACCATGAAGCTCCGCCGTCTATAGAGTACTGTTTCACAGTTGCATCTGAAGCAATGTTTGTAACCGTAAAGGTAATACCATTTGCATCATAAACATAGGCATTATTATCAAAACCGGAAATTACCGGCTGACCCGGAACTCCGGTATCAATAATTATTCCGGTAAGAGTTGCAGTTGAAACACCGGCAACAAGAGGATTTCCTGCAATATCTGTAATTCCAGTTCCTGTATAAGTTACACTTGATACACCTAAAGGATTTGCAGTATTACCGCTCTTAACTGAATAGGTCATCAAAACAGTTTTTGAACCAGTTACCTTAGCAGACAAGGTTGGGCTAGTAGCTGCATTTAATCCCAATTTTAAATTTGAAAGATTTGCTTCCGGAATCTCAACATCTTCATCAAATTCAATCTTTATGAAAATTGAATCACCTGCCTTATAAGAGCCCTGAGATGTAATGGCAGAAATTGTCTTGATAGAAGGAGATTTTGTATCTATCTTTATAGAACGAGTTCCGCTTAATCTGTTTGCAGTAGAAGGCAGGGTAAGACTTGCCGTAGCACCGTCTGAATCTGTCCATGTACTTCCATTTTTATTTATTGCAGTTACATCAAGCTTATCTATATCATCTCCGGCAGCAACAGTATATCTGAATTCATAAGTACTTGTTTCTGTATTTGCAGGACTGATACATGAAATTGTTTTCTTAGTTCCTGAAGCAGGTACATTCAAGGTTAAAGTTGGTGTTCCACCTGTATATTTTACAGCCTTATTAAATTCGAGTGTAACAATAACTTCTTCACCAGCCTTATAAGAGCCGTCTCCGGATTTTACCGAAGGATTATCACTAATAGTGCTTGAGATTCTTAAAAGTTCAGGAAGATTACTGCTTACAAAGAAATTATCATTAACCTTTTTAATATTTCCTGCGTAATCTGCAAACTGGGCATAAATAACGGCTGTAGTTGAATCTGCAGGAGTAATTTTACCTGTTGTCCATGTTCCGTTATTATTCACAGTTACAGAAACATTACCGATTCCGTCTATATTAAGAGTAAGGCTTCCATGCTTAGTTTTATCTGACCATTTATCGGTAGAATTATCACCCCAGGTTCCGCTTATCTGGATTTTATCTGTAATTGCATTTGAAGAATTTCTGTTATAAGGTTTGAGTTTCTTCGATACTGTAGTTGCAAAATTAAGGGTTTCTTTTTCCGAATTATCACTCTTAAAAACTACAAGCTTATCTATTGTAAGTCTAGGACCATCCGAATCGCCGGCATAAGAGAAAGAATCTATTTTTGCTTCGCCACCAGTATCTACAGCCATTACTACAAACTGCTGTGTAATAAGCTTTTCAGTAGTTCCGTTGATTCCTAAATCAGAAAAAATATTAAGCTTACGGGCAAAAGTTCTTCTGTTATTTGCACCTGATGCTGAATTTAAATCTACCCAGAACATCTTGTTGCCATTTGCATCTGTTGCACTTTTTACACTGGAAGATACTTTATTCCATTGAGCATAAGTTTTATCGTAATACTTTATTAATTCAGAATCAGGAGTATTTTCACTTATTCTTACAATTTTGAGTGATGCTACACCACCGTCATCTTCAACGTAACCATTAATTGTTATTTCACCAGATGCAGACCCAACCTCAACTAAAGATTTTGTCGTATCATCTGTAATTTTAATTACAGGAGGGTTTGTATCTCTTACACTTAAGTAACGTCTTACAGTTGATGCTTTCTTACCGTTTATGTCTTCACATTCAACTACTACATCAAAATCACAGACTCCACCAAGCGCATTTACAGACCACGCGTAATATTTTGGTTTATCATTTAATGCATTACTTGTAGTATATGTATCTGTTTTATAAGGATTTGTACTTGTACCCTGATAAACCTTTACGGTAATTGACTTTAATCCGTCATCATCATAACACTGCCCCTGTAAAGCACTGCTTGGATATACGGCAATTCTGTCTGAAGAATTATCTCCTCCAAAGTTTGCGTTTATCCATGGAATATCAGCATCATTCCAGTAAGTAAACCAGCCCTGAACGTTATATTCTATATTTCCAGCCTGATCATGACTTTCTGTAACAAGTCGTACAGTTTTTCTGTTATGCTCATAACCTGATATATTTGAAAGATTAAAGTCTGCACTCCAGTTACGGATATTATCACCCTTTACTTCTTTCCAGGCAATTGAATTAGCTTTTAATACACCCGGCTCTTTTTCTGCATCAGAAATAACGGAAGAAGTTTTTTCATCAAGGTAGATAAAAAGACTGCTCAAACGTCCATCTTCCTTCTGAGAACCTTTAACGGAAAAAGTCCCGTTCATTAAGTTTTCAATTACACTGTTATCCTTAAGATTATATTGAGCCGAATTTTCAGATGCATATGCACGTAAAGAAGGCTGAATAATAGATACCGCAGGAGAGTTCATATCTACTGTTACAGAACGTTCATCCTTTGAGTTTGGACTTTCGTTATTAAAGCAGTCATAAACCTGAGATGTAATATTAAAATCAGTTCCTGTCGCAACAGTATCAGGGAAAGTGATTGAAAGATTCCAGTCAAGCTTTGTTTTTGAACCGCTTACGGTAGAATACTGATTTTCATATTCATTCCACAACTGTGTAGAATAATCGTACCGTTCCCATTTCTTGTTTACTATCCTGAACTTATATGAATTAGAATCTGTCGGATTATCAAGAGGTTCAACAATAAGCTCAAGCCTGTCTATTTCTATATTATCTTCTGCCTTACCGGTTATTGAAAATGTCTTTAATATATAACCTGTTCTTTCAGGAGAATTAACTGTAATAACAGGAGCTTTAATATCTACAGCTTTTCCAAGTCCTACTTCACAGGAAGTAAGAGAGAAAAGAACTCCAACCACAAAAATATTTAATAATGCAAGTAATTTTTTCATTATATTTTTCATACTTTCTTACCTCCTTATTACCAGTAATTCATTCCCGTTATGTAGGTTGCCCCGCCATAACTGTTCAAAGGATATACACGGGCGTGGTTCGTATTACAAAGCAGAATTGCCCAGTCCTTAGACATAATTTCGTAAGAAACAAACGCAAAGTTCCTTCGTGTATTACCATCGACAGCATACATATTCTTAGAATATCGACCGGCATTTGTAGGGTCATTTGAATCGGTAGCGTCCTTCAGAGGGAAGCCGAATACACAAGCCTGACCGCCCGGAGCCGTACCTCCTTCCATGTTCACAATAGCCCTCTGACTTCCGGAAGTATAATAAACAATTGTCTTGAATACACCTTCGTAACCGTTTACAGAATCTGTATATCCAGACTTTGTAGCGTAAGCGGTGATATAATCCTTTCTGGCTGCAGTATAGTTACCGTCTCCAATGATTATATCTGCTCCTTGTGTATAAGATTGTGCACCTCGTTTATTAATAGCCGTAGTTGTAATATCATCCAAAACCTGTCTTGTATATTTGTTCTGACCATTAGTTGCAGCTATACCATCATTATTAAATGTGTAGCTTGTTCCGCCCGCAGCATTATATGCAACACCCGCAGGAGCAGTGGTTGTCCATGCAGTACCGTTTATTCCAAGCTTAGAATACTTGATTGCAGCGCCCGGAGTTTCACAGTCAATTCTTGCACGAACATAACCTGTAGGAGCAATTGCGGCAGAAGTATTTGCGGCAGGATTAGCATTCTTATATTTACCCTGGTTTACGGTAATAGTTGTAAATGATCCGTCTGAATTAGGTTCTTTTGCACCCCATCCGTGAGTATAACGGTCTACACGAACAACTGGCTGAGCAACATTATTACTCCAGAAAGAATAAGTATCTGTACTTCCTGAAACATTCATTCCCTTATAGAAGTTTTCTGCATCATCACGGAAGGCATTATCAGGAATAACAAGTTCCCATTCACGTCCGTCTTCAACTGCTTCTGCAAAGGTAATTTCAACTTTATTTCCGGTAATTGTAACATAATCAGAAGCAACATCTACCTTATGCTGGTGGTAGCCTACACTTTCAAGAGCTGCACGAATCTGAGCTACAGTTACATTAAATGTTCCAGTCTGTGTTCCGTCATTCAAGGCTGCAGAACCGTCATAAAGTCCAAGATCGTATGCAAGAACAAATTTTGTACTTGTATCAGGAATATAATATGAACCGTCTTTTATAAGTCCATGCGTTGTTCTTCTATAAGGGCCAACTTCAATACCTGTACGGCCATGCTTTAAATCATCACCGTCGCTTCCCATTTTTCTTACAATGGCCTTATTGGCTGCAGACATCTTATTATAGTACTTTAAGAATTCTTCATTTGTCATTACAGCAGGAATTGCCCACTGGCCCTTACGCTGAAGGATAATGTAACCTGTTTCTTTAAATACGTTTTCGCTGAATGTCAACGTTACCTTAAAGTTAGCATTATTTGTTATAGTACTTATTCCGTTATTTGCCGGAGAATAGCTTGAAATTACAGGAGCAACACCGTCAAGAACAACACCCGTTCGTTTACCGCCGGCAGTCGAATTCAAAATCGTACAGTTTGCAGGAGTAAGTTTTGAAGGTGTAGTCGCAAATGCCGGTTTATTTCCATAAAGATCTGTAACAGTGCTTGCAAAGGCAATTTCCTTTACTACAACACCATTAAAGAAATCTGAAGCGCCTACGGTATAGCTGAAGTTTAACTGTGAAGCTTTATTGCCCGAAGGAACCGTAACATTTACTGTTTTAGTTATAGAAGAATTTGCATTAGAAGCAAAGGTCAAAATCAAATCTGTGGCAGCACTTACGTTTATCTGTTCATTAAAGTCGATTGTAAAATTAATCGTACTTCCCGCACTGTAATATCCATCCGGTAAATCAATACCAAAGTTTGCAACTTCAGGGAACAAATTCTTTATAGAAACAGTATATTTAGAAGAATTAGAAGATTTGTTTCCTGCCTTATCCTGCTGATAACTCATCAATTCATATGAACCGTTACCGAGAGATTCAGGGCTTGCCGCATTATACTGTGACCATGAGATTCCACCATTTGTTGAGTAATATGCAGTAGCGTTTGCTTCAATATTACTGAGTGTTATATTTTTAGCTTCATTATATGTGCCGGCTGCAGGTGAAATAGAAGGTGCATTCGAAGGAGCAGTGTAATCAATTACAACCGATGAAGTTCCAGACTTACCGCCGGTAAGTGACAGTGAATTTCCAGGAGAATCCTTTATTAATCCAGTATTACTGAAGGCATAAGAAGCAGCCCATACAACTGTTCCCTGTGGATCTGAAGTTGTTACGACATGCTTGAATACAATTTCATCTTCATTCCAGTTTTCAAAAGCAAAACTTACATTTGTACTATTTGCCTTTAATATAAGGGCTGGAGAACCTTCAATTCGTACAGGCTCTGAGAATTTAACTGTCGCACGAATTACTTTATCCTTTGTACAATAGTTGTTTCCGTCTGCGGCAGCAACCGTAATATTATTGATTTTTGGAGTAACACCATCAAGCTTGATTGTTTTTGTATCACTAAAGATAGAAACTCCGTTCATAGAAGTAAAGATGTTGTTTTCACCAAGTTCAGTTGCCTTAATTGTCGCATTGTCGGTAAGAACGTTATTGCTTACGATATCGAATCCGTCACAAAGAAGCTTGTTAGATTCAGCACCGTCAGGAACTGTAAACTTAAACTGCAGGGTATTTGAACCTGAACCGCTTTCATAAGTTGCAAATTTATAGTTTGTATCTGAGCTGTTATATTTCAAACGAAGCTTTGGAACTCCGCTGACCTTTACCTGTTTAGTGAAAGTTACTTTAAATCTGAGGATATCACCCTGTTTGTAAGTTCCTTCACCTTTGTCTATAGTAATTGCAACAGGAGCCGGGTTCGTACTTAAAATAACTGTGCGTTCACCTTCGCCTTCACCACCGTTTCCAAGTTTATCTGTTGCATAGAACTTAAATGTCGGCTGAGATTCAGTCTGTACCCAGTTCTTCAAGGTTGCCTTAGGAATTGTTAAAGTTCCAACACCTGTTGTTGCATTTACAGAAATTGCATTTGTTCCTACTACCCACTGAAGATTCTGTGTACCTATTTTTGTAGTTATTTTATATTTACTTGAATCAATTCCAAGTCCGGAATCCTTATATGCCCTGAACTGAATTGTAAGGTCGCTTTCTTCAAAATTATGAACTGCAAGTTCTTTGTTTGGAGAAGTAATTTCTACGCTCGGTCTGATATTATCTCCAAGAATGATAAACGGTTTATTAATATCGTTTCCGTCTGCATCACGAAGGAAAATCTCAAAATATTTTGTTTCCTTAGCAGTAGATGTTCCATTCTTGTTTTTAAAGTCTGACAGAAGCTCCATTGAAACTTCAAACAACTGCTTTTTCCAGCTTCCCTGACTCTGTGCAGTACCAAGCTTTTTATACCAGATTACCTCATTTGTACCGGAAACAACTGTTTTTGCAGTTGTATTTCCTTCATACTGTGCAAAAAGAGCCTTTGCCCTTTCTGATTTTTTATCTGCAGTATTATTTGCAGCATTCGAAGGATCATCAGGAATATAAATGATTTTTACAAAATCAGAGCCTTTAGAGTCAAGACTGTAACCTGTAATTTTAAAACTTGTTCCGCTTCCACCACTTACAATTTCCGGTATAGTATTCTGCTGTGGAGATTCAATAAATAACAAAGGTTTACTTGTATCTGTTACCTTTACAGAAATCTTTCGGCAGTTCCATTTTTCAGTTCCACCGTTTTCTTTTGCATCCTTTGCAGCTACATAAAGATACATCTGAGTAGGAGTTCCAGGAGCCGTAATACTAGGACAATCCTGCTGTGTTACCTTATTACCGAAAGATGTTCTTTTTACAATAGGATAATCGTCTGTCGAAGTTCCACCGAAAACTGTATTTCTATAGGTAGCGTTTGAAATAATCTGTGATTCAGTGTAATTTACCGAAGTGTCCGTAAGGGCACAATAATATTCAGACAAACCGTCATCATCAAAAACGTCTAATGGAATTGAACTTCCAACACTTACAGTAAGTTCTCCATTTTCTACATTATTAATCTGGAATCCAGGCTTATCACTTTCAGGCCACCAGATAAAATATGCTTCTGTATCGCCTTCACTTTCATTATAGTTTATAGGGTCATCATTATCTCTTGATTCATACTTTACCCTCATATAATGCTTACCGGAACTCAAACCCTTTGCTGCGAATTCTGCGTGAGTAAAAGTAAATACCGGAGAATACATTGATTTACCTTCACCAATATATGTAGTTTCGCCGGCTCTTGCAGTTACTGTCTTTTCAAGCACCGGAGTTTGTGTACCGTCTTCATAAAGCTTGATGGTAATAGTGTCTATATTCATCGCATCATAAAAACTTGCATGAAGATTAACAACTTCATTCTGCGGTACATCCTTGTTTACCGAAAGCGTATAGTCAAGATTTTCAAGATATTCCTTATCTTTAAGGTTTACAGGCTTATTATTTCCACGTTCTACGTACCATCCGCTTCCCTCAGGCGCATGCTCGTCTACAAGAAGTGTTATGTTTCTTGCAGATTTTGTCGAACTGTTGCCGAATTCATCATAAGCACAACAAAGGAAAGTAATTTCACCTTCCTCTTCCTGTGGAAGATTCATTTCAAACTGCCAGTCATTTCCTGTAATTGCTGCGTTTCCGTAAACTTTTCCGGATTCCTTGTTAGAAACAACAACCTTCGTAACTCCCTTATTATCCGAACAGGTACCGCGCAAAATAAAATTCAACGGCTGATAAGAGAATTTTTCAGGAGAAGTAATAGTAAGAACTGGTGCTTCAAGATCAATCTCTTCACCAAGACCTGTTTCACATCCAGTGAACGTAAAACAGCCGATAATACATGTTAACAATAATACTCTTTTAAATACATTCATAGCACTACCATTATTGATTTAAAATGACTAAATTGCAAATTCTTTTTTAGAAATTTACACTTTTACACTTAAATTTTCGGCATAATGAGGAAATTTCAACACTTTTTTCCGGAAAGAGTCTGAATCTGATTAAAATTCAAAATGTTTTACGTTGAAAACACCATTTCTCTGATCTATTGTTAATAAAGCAAATTTTCTTTTTCCAAGATAACCCTTTACACCAGTTTCTTTAAAACATCCGTGGTCATATTCCCAGCCGGTGTGAAAATGCCCCGCAAAAATGTGCTTAACGTTATTTTTTGCAAAAAGACTTAAAAGCCTGTCTGCTTCATCTGTATTTTGAATTGCAAAATAAAAGGCATTGTTCTCGAACAAAGGATAATGATTTATAACAATTTTAACGGAAGAATCATTTTTCATTTCCTGTTCAAGATTTTTTATCTGTTTTGTACCTAAAGAACCGCTTGCAGAATCAAGAAAATACCAGCCGATTTTTTTATCATCACTTCCGGTATAAAACCGGTAATAAGATGTATAAGGAAACACTTTTTCTTTATAAACATTCCATCCGTTATTAAACACATCATGGTTACCTAATATAGAATAAACTTCAAATGTTTCGTTATTATTTTTATCTTTTGCAATCTGCTTCATTGAATTACAAAGAGCAAGAAAATCATCATATTCTTTTTTAGAAGCAGTTTCTGTCATATCACCGACGTTGATTGCAAACAAAGGATGCAGCTGTTCATCACCTGACTCACATATTGCGGTAAACGCTTCAAGAAATTTTTCGTCTGCCCTTTTACGTGATGAGCCGAAATGAATATCCGAAACCAGTACAACAGAATAAACGGAATCTGCCTGAACATCAGTAACAGGATTTGAAATTGTTTTTATTACGGCAGCTCTTTCATTAACTCCATGCTTACGGTAAAAAGCCTGAGTAAGACCGTATTTACAGGATGTGAACGATAAACAGAATATTAAAAAAGCCAATGTTTTCTTAATCATAATTTTACTCCCGCACCTAAAACAATCTGAAATGTTTCGAAATATGCAGACAGCGTGAACATATCTACATAGCGAACCTTAAGCTTGTTGAAAAAATACAACTGGTCACAAACCTTATATTCAAATCCAAGTGAAAAAACAGGAACAAGAAATCTAGGATAATAGAAAAAATCAAAGGTTGTTACAGAGGCTTCTGCGCTAAAAAACTGATTGAACTGTTTTTTTAATGATACGGAAAAATATCCGTCGTTTATGCCAAAAGGTTTTTCCATTCCGCTTATTATGCAGAACTTAAATATATAATAAAGACTTATATCAAAAAACCAGGAATCGACAAAAACAAACTCAAAATGCGGTCCTATCAGAAAATCAAGCTGATTACTTACATCATACAAATAACGCCAGTGAAAGAACTGTTCTGCCGCAATGTTGAACTTAAAAACATCCATATCGATAAGGGACTGAACAGGACGGTAAATAATATTTTCAGTAAATCCGGTAAATCCGCCGTTTATGTTAAAACCAGCCTTTAAATCAATTGACTGATTTTCAGCAAAGTTAAAATCTGTTTTAAAAACAGATGATATTTCAATATGCTCCCGGGCAGCGGTAGAAGGAATAAATCCTGTACCGGCAATCTCAAGATAATTTTCTGCAGATAGCATCGACAGCAGTAAAAAAAGTGCTGCTGACAAACTCAAACGCTTCATAAAAACCTCGTTATTTTATAAGAAGTCCGGCAAATGCTTTTAATGCGCCATCCATGTTTCCGGAAAGAACAGTTTTAGCAAGAACTTTACCAAGCTGAACTCCTTCCTGATCAAAAGAATTTACGTTCCATGCAAAGCCCTGGAACATAACTTTATTTTCATAATGTGCCAGTAATGCACCGAGTGCTTTCGGATCAAGTGTTTTTCCATAAATAAGGCTTGACGGACGATTTCCCGCAAATGATTTATTAGGATTTTCATCATCCTTACCACAGGCAAAAGCAATTATCTGTGCAGTAACGTTAGCGCATAGTTTTACCTGGCTTGTAGAATCTTCGATTACAACATCATCACCAGTCTGGTTTTCTGCAAAAGCGATGAACTGAAGAGGAATGATGTCTGTTCCCTGGTGTAAAAGCTGATAGAATGAATGCTGACCGTTTGTTCCAGGTTCACCAAAAATAACAGGACCTGTTACATAGTCAATTTTTTCTCCAAATCGGTTTACAGATTTACCGTTAGATTCCATATCAAGCTGCTGAAGGTGAGCAGGGAAACGGCTTAATGCCTGACTGTATGGAAGGATTGCTGTTGCAGGATAGCCCTGAACGTTTCTTTCGTATACACCGATGAGTGCGTCCATTAAAGCGGCATTCTTTGTTATGTCCTTGTTCAATGCAAGCTTGTCTTCTTCTGCTGCACCGTCCAGGAATTCTTTAAACACCTTTGGTCCGAATGCAAGGCTCAAAACAGCTCCACCTACTCCAGAGGTTGAAGAATAGCGTCCACCGATGTAGTCGTCCATGTAAAAGGCTTCCATGTAGTCCGGATTATGAGCAAGAGGTGAAGTTTCTGAAGTAACTGCAATCATATGTTTTGAAGCATCACAGCCTGCTTTTTTTATAAAATCCTTAACGAAGCATTCATTGGTCAAGGTTTCAAGAGTTGTTCCTGATTTAGAAACAAGAATGAAAATTGTTTTTGAAATATCAATTGCTTTACAAACAGAAGCTGCATCGTCAGGATCTACGTTTGAAATAAAATGAGCCTGCATTTTGAATGTATTGTTTTTCTTTGCCCAGTTTTCAAGAGCAAGATACATTGCACGAGGACCTAAATCAGAACCACCGATTCCAATCTGACATACTGTTGTATATTTTTCACCCTTTTCATTTACAATTTTTCCGGAATGAACATCCTTCGCAAAATCAGCAATCTTTTTTACCTGTTCTGCATAAAAATCCTTTTTATTAACTCCATCAACAATAACGTCTTTTCCAAGCTGTCCGCGTGCAAGCTGATGAAGAACCATTCTTTTTTCACCGGTATTAATTACAGAACCATTAAGCAGTTCTTCATATTTTTCTACAAGCTGCTGTTCTTCTGCAAATTCTTCAAAGGTTTTGATTATCTGCTCATTAACCTGTTTTGCAGCATAATTGAAGGAAAGCCCACCGCCCATCTTAATATTATAATCGTTTACTCTTTTTGTAGCGTCAGAAGATGATAACTGTTCCTTTACACTTACCATTCCTTTTAAAGACATTAACTTTTTCCATGAAGCAAGTTTATCTGCATTTGACCATGTAATCATAAAGAACCTCTGATATGTAAAAATATAAGATAGTATAGTGATTTTAATGTTTTTAGTCATCAACTTTTACTTTTCCAAACCATCATAAAAAAGCATAAAATTTAGTGAAATAGGGGATTTTAATCTTGACAAAAAAAGCAACAAGATTAAAATTATGATTACTATGGACTTAAAAACAGTATTAACAACAGACACAGTAAACCTTCATTTAAAAGGGACTACTAAAGAAGAAATCGTAGATGAAATGCTCGATGTCTTATTCAAGGCTGGAAAGGTTACAGACAAAGCTGCTGCAAGAGAATGCGTGCTTGACCGTGAAAGAAAGATGTCTACAGGTATGAAACATGGTATTGCAATTCCACACGGCAAGACAGATACAGTTACAGATTTAGTTGCGTGCATCGGTATATCTGACAATCCGGTTGATTTTGATTCATTAGATCAGGAACCATGCAGAATTTTTATTATGACACTTTCTCCTGTAAATAAAACAGGACCACATCTTCAATTCCTGGCAGAAGTCAGTTTACTTTTCAAGAGCCCTGAAAAACGTCAGGAAATTCTTGATACTCAGGATAAAGCTGAAGTAATCAGAATCCTTACAGAGTAGAAATCTTTTGAAAATAAAGATTGCAGTAAGAACGGTGGCTCAGTGATTTTTGAGTTCACCGTTTTTTTGTTTAAACAAGGGTTACGAAATGAAATTAGAAAAACTTTTCTACGTAAAAGAAAATAAACTTTATAGAATATCAGATGATAAAACTGTTGATTTATCATCCCTCGAAAAAGTTCTGATAAAATGGTCGGAAGTAGAACTCGAAGATGAGCTTTACAATGAAGAATTTCTTGCAGAGCTTCGAAATAAATTAAAGCAGCTGGATGAATCAAACAGATTTGCGATTCTGATACCTGTTGTAGACAAGGAATTAAAAACAGAAGAACAGGCAGAGCTTTTTACAAATGCATTCAATCATACTGCAAGAAGGATAAAGGACTGCGTAAGCGTTGCAGGTTTTTTTATCCCGGAAGAAATTCAAGAAATGAATTATACACAAAGCTTCACAGAAACACTTGCCGTAAAACACGAACAATACGTATATTTTACTGATGATAAAAATACCGGCTCTGATTTCGTGATGATATAATTAATATAGAGGAAATAATGCCGAAAAAAACTGAAGACAAAACATTTTCAGCTTCATGTTTTATAATTGCAGTTGTTTTTATATTTTTTATTGCAGCTGCAATGGCAATTTATATTTACGTTCCTTCAGTAGAAAAAGAAAATCCTTTCCCGGTAAAAGTTACCTTCAATATCCCGCTGACAGAAGAAGCAGAAAAAGAGCTTGAAGATAAAAATACTTACTTTACCGAAGTTTCATTTGCCGCCTTTAACAATACATCAGACAAAGGCTTGACCCTGTACCGTTCATCAAGATCCAGAAGCTCCGTAATCACCTTTTATACGAAAATTACCGGAAACAGAGAGGTGGCAGCAGCAATCCTTTCAGAAGCGGAAAAAAACAATATTCCGGTTTCACTCGCCTTTGCCCTGGCATGGACCGAAAGCAAGTATAAAGTCACGGCAGTAGGACATAATCTGAACGGAACTACAGACAGAGGTCTTTTTCAGTTGAACAGTGCATCTTTTCCTCAGTTGACCGAAGAAGATTTCTTTAATCCAAAAACAAGCGCAAAATACGGACTTGCTCATTTGAGGATGTGCATGAAAATGGCCGGAAATGAAGTAACTGCCCTGGCGATGTATAATGCAGGTTCGGGACGTGTACGCTCAAACATGACTCCTCAAAGTACACTGAATTATATTGGAAAAATAATTTCATATCAGAAAAAAATTGATGATTCATTTATTCAGGAAGTCGTGACCTTTTACGAAACTCAAATTGCACCAGGCGTAAGTTCATCATTTGTTAATGATTTAAAGGAAGAATAACAATAACATTTTACGGTTTTTGAAGCATTCCCCCTGATTTCTGAGATTAAAACCAACTAACATAATCGTAAATACTGTTAAATTTTTAACAATATTTGCATTTTTTTCCAAAATTCAGTAAAATTCAGTTGAAATTCAACCTTTTACTCTTGAATTTGACTTCCCTATAAAAAGGAGACCGCGTATAATGGCGACAATTGTTAGTATTCCAGAAGCAACAAGAAAGCGTATGCTTCTTCTTCTGAATCTGCTCGGTGTCTGGCCAAAGGATAAGATCACTTCGGTAGACATTAGCGGACAGACCGGTTGGAAGGATTCGTTGATTCGTCACGATCTCTGGCTGCTTGGATACAACAAAGGAGTTTCAAACGGGTACCAGACGGTTGATTTGCGTGATGCAATAAACCAGGCACTCGGGCTTGAAGCGGAAACTAAAAACTGCTGCATTGTTGGTCTTGGACGCTTAGGTGCGGCGCTGCTTGACGAAAAGCTTACACAAGGGAGTTCCTTTGTAATTAAAGCGGGCTTTGATTCAAGTCTTAACCGAGTTGAGATTTTGAGGTCCTCGTTCCCGCTCTACCCTGCTAACCAGATGAACTGGATCATAAAGCAGGAAGGAATCACACTTGCTGTACTGACTGTAGAAGACAAAGAAGCGCAGACTATGACAGACAGGCTTGTTGCTGCAGGAGTTTTAGGAATTGTAAACATGACGCGTACGGTGCTAAAAGTTCCGCCGTCTGTAAAAGTAGAAAATGCTTCAATCGTGAATGCGTTGAAAATTATATCTTAAAAGACAAAGAGGTCGATTATGGCAAGAGTGTACAATTTTAGTGCAGGACCAAGCTGCCTGCCGGAAGAGGTTTTGAAAGAATGTGCTGCTGAAATGCTTGATTATCAGGGAAGCGGACAGTCTGTTATGGAAATGAGCCATCGTTCTAAGAACTATGAGCCAATCATTGCTGATGCAGAAGCTATGGTTCGCAAGCTTATGAATGTACCTGATAACTACAAGGTACTTTTTGTACAGGGCGGAGGTTCCACTCAGTTTGCCATGGTCGCTCAGAATCTTGGTATTAAGAACAAAAAAGCTGCTTATATCGAAACCGGTGTATGGGCTAAAAAGGCCGCTGCAGAAGCAAAGCACCTTGGAATTGATGTAGACATCATTGCAAGCAGCAAGGACAAGAACTATTCTTATATTCCTAAGGTAGAAAAAATCACAGGTGACTACGATTACGCTTACATCTGTTTCAACAATACAATCATGGGAACTCACTACGAGTACATCCCGGACACAGGTAATATTCCTCTCGTCGCAGATATTTCTTCCTGCGTTTTGAGCGAACCACTTGATGTTACAAAGTTTGGTCTGTTGTTCGCCGGTGCTCAGAAAAACCTGGCTCCAGCCGGTGTTACTCTTGTTATCATCCGCGAAGACTTGATTCCTGAACCAGAAAACTGCTTGCCAGGTACACCAACAATGCTTGCTTACAAGACACACGCAGACAACGGTTCTATGTACAATACACCTCCTTGCTACACAATCTACGTTTTGGACAAGGTTTTGCACTGGATTGAAAAGAATGGCGGTGCAGAAGGAATGCTCAAGCGCAACAAGGAAAAGGCTGATTACCTTTACAACTACCTTGACAACAACGAAGGAAACTTCTACCACGCAACAGCTCAAGTTGGAAGCCGCTCTTTGATGAACGTTCCATTCCTTACAAAATATTCTGACCACGCTGCCGATGACGAAGCAGCTGCTGCCAAAGAAAAGGAAATCAACGATGCATTCGTTAAGGCTGCATCTGCCGCTGGTCTTGTAAACCTTAAAGGTCACCGCCTTGTTGGTGGTATGCGCGCTTCTATCTACAATGCTATGACTTTGGATGGAGTTAAGGCACTTGTTGAATTCATGAAGGATTTTGCTAAAAAGAACTAGGAGAAAAATATGTTCAAAATTCAGACATTAAATAAAATCGCAACTATTGGTCTTAATCAGTTGGACCGCGATAACTACGAAATTGCTACAGACATCAACAACCCGGATGCAATTCTTGTACGTTCTGCAGATATGCACGAAATGCAGCTTTCTGACAATGTAAAGGCTGTTGCACGTGCAGGTGCCGGTACAAACAATATCCCAATTCCTGAGCTTACAGAAAAGGGTGTTGTTGTATTCAATACTCCGGGTGCAAATGCTAACGCTGTAAAAGAGCTTGTTATGCTTGCACTCCTCCTTTCCAGCCGTCCTGTAATTGACGCTAACAAATGGGTAAAAGGACTCAGCGGAAAAGGCGACGAGATTCCTGACCTTGCAGAAAAAGGAAAGAGCCAGTTTGTTGGACCAGAATTGATGGGAAAAACACTTGGTGTAATTGGTCTTGGTGCAATTGGTGATATGGTTGCTAACCTTGCGCTTCACTTTGGAATGAACGTTATTGGTTATGATCCATTCCTTTCTGTAAACTCTGCCCTCAAATTGGACAAAAAAGTTCAGATTGCAGAAACTTTGGACAGCCTTTATGCAAAGTGTGATTACATCACAATCCACGTTCCACAGACAAACGATACAAAGGGCATGATCAATGCTGCTGCTATCAAGAATATGAAGGACGGAGTTCGCATTATCAACATCGCTCGTGGTGGTCTTGTAAATAATGCAGACATCATCGCTGCTTTGGATAGCGGAAAAGTTGCAGCTCTCATTACAGACTTTGCTGCAGAAGAATTGCTCAATCATCCAAAGGTTGTTTGTATGCCTCACCTTGGAGCATCTACTCCGGAAGCAGAAGACAACTGTGCTGTTATGGCTGCTGCTCAGCTTAAGGACTTCCTCGAGTGTGGTAATATTGTAAACTCTGTAAACTTCCCTAAGACAGTTACAGACAACCCTATTCCAGCAGGTGGAACACGTCTTTGCATCAGCCACAAAAATATTCCTGATACAATCTCTAAGTTCACAACAATTCTTGGAGAAGCAAAGTTGAACATTTCTTCTTTCATCAATCAGGCTCGCGGCGATGTAGCTTACAACATCATCGATGTGGACGGAGTTGTAACAGACGACATCATCAAAAAACTCAAGGCTTGTGATACTGTAAATAGAGTTAGACCAATTTTCGGATAATTCAATAAATATATCAACAAAAACACGATAACTGGTAATAGTTGTCGTGTTTTTGTAATGCAAAGTTTCTGTTATACTCTGGAACAACTTACAAAGAAAATCTGATTGCAATTTCAAAGCATGAATTTCCTAAGTCTGGAACTGTCCATGAGGTTATTATTTAAATAACTAAGGATGAGAAAAGCAAAACTTTCATATAAACCTTTTCTTATTTTCAACAAATATTACGGAAGTATTATTCATTAACTTTTTGTAAATACATTCCTTCAATAATTCTAAAACCAGCTTTTTCATAAAATTCCAGCATATTTTTATCATCAGGACAAACATTTATATATTGAATATGTTTTAAATCCTTTTCCAGTTCTAAAAGCAATTTTATTCCCAGTCCTTTTTTCTGATAATCCTTATGTACCAGAAGACAGTCAATATTCGCACTCCAGCAATCATCATCCATACTGCGGATTATTCCAATAAGTTTTTCCTTTTCCCAGGCAGATATAACATGTGAAGAATTTTTAAAGGCCTTGACTAATCTTTCAGGTTCTTTAGAAGATTTCCAATTAACTGAGGAAAATAATTCCTTCAAATCTTTCTCATCAAATATTTTTATTTTTTTTATCTGCATTGTTAATAATCCCTTTTATAACTATAAACAAAAATCAAAAAAAAGTTTATACTTTATTAATATGAATAACTTTTTTTCTTTTTTAATTAATAATATTGAACTTATTCTTGCCTTATGTGGAGGAATTTTTGCTTTATTGCAGTGGAAAGAATCCAATAATAATAGACGCGCAGAATATCTTGATTCTCTATTAAATAAACTTTGGGATAATAAAGATATTCAGAATTTTATTTTATTAAATGATTACGACAAAAACTGGTACAACGAAGAATTTCATCGTTCAGAAGATAAAACTATTCCAACTCTTGCTGACAAAACACTTTCTTTCATGAATTATATCTGCTATATCGTAAAAGTTAAAATCATCAGAAAGGAAGAAAAAGGATTATTCGATTATTATCTTTCTGCATTAGCACAGAATCCTGACATGAGACATTATTTATTTGATTTATATCAATATTCTGCTTTAAACAAAAAGCCCTTTCTCTTTTCTTATTTTCTTGATCTATGCATCAAACAAGGTTTATTACCAAAAGCTTTTAAAAATAAACAATATTTCGAATATATTTTAAAAGAAGAAAGCTGCAAGAATAAAAATATTCCATACCAGCTTCCAAAAGAAATAAAAGAATTGAAATCTGAATTTAAAGATCAGCTTTTCTTACATACCTATTCCAGATGTAGACATTGTAAAAATTATATAAATGAAAAATGCAATTCAGGAAAAAACACAGATGATTTTTTCTGGCTTCCAAGTCAACAGACAAATGTTTGCTCTTCTTTTGATTTCATGCCTGAAAGTGATAATTAATCTAAGTCTGAGATTTAATCTAAATAATTTTTACCAGCTCCAGGCAAAGCATTATCACCACCATAGATGATTGCGCCATAATCAAAATCATGCCTGTCCCGGGTAACTTATTTCATTCCCCCAGCCGACAATGGTTTCATAAAAGTCCTGAACCTGAATCAAGCCGTAGGAAAAAAGGAAGGCACGGTCTTTTTCGTTAATTTCGTCCAGACTTTTCCAGACAACTTCACGCAGTCCGGGATTGTCGGAACCAACTTCTTCGGGATCGTAGCCTGTAATTGCCTGCTGGTCATCTGGAACTGCTACTTCAAATGAATATTCCTTTCTTTCGTGAGAACAGACAATTGCCAGGGGTTTTACAATTGTGCCGTCGAGCCCGCATTCTTCTTTAAGTTCGCGCAGAACTGTCTGCTCAGGAGTCTCACCTTCTTCTATGCCACCACCAGGAACCGAAAAGAATTCCCTCCCATTATTGGCATCTTTATAACACAATCGCTCCATCAGTATTTTTCCATTGCGGACTACAATCGCAACGCTTCGATTTCTATAACCCATTTTTATACCCGTTAATTTTAGGATATAGGAATTGTGAAGGCTTGTATATATAATTTTTTATCTGTTATATTACAAGCATGGAATTCAAAAAAATCTTTGACACAATCCCCGAGCAGTTTGATAAGTTTCGTCCCCGCTACAGCCAGGAACCGGCCAGGCAACTGAACCAATTTTGCATACCGGCTGCGACTACAATGCAATTGAACTTAGCGAACACCTTCTGTCAAATTTAAATTTTCCAAACAGATCTCACAATTTCTGCTTCTTTCCCCTGATAATTTCCAGACCCCTGATAAACCTGAACAAACCCACATTTTTCCAGAACGCGCACAGAGGCTGTATTTTCCGCAAGGCAGATTCCGTAAACTTCTTTGATATTGAGTTTTTTAGCCATAGCAGGAAGAAAGGCTCTTACTGCTTCCGTTGCATACCCCTTCCCTGTAAACTCTTTTGCAATGTGATAGCCGATTTCCCAAGCCCCTTCTTCTTCGAGTTTGCAAAGCTGAACATAGCCGATGTTTTTGCCGCCGTCATTTGTGATTATTGGATATACAAATGGACCGTCTGCGCTGTCGTACCGCGACATCAAAAACTCAATCGCAGCGCGGGCTTCTTCGACTGAATCATAAACTTCATCCGGAACAAATCGTCTGGTATCGTCGTCCTGCGAGTTTTCGTAGACGCTCTGGGCCATGTCTAGTGAGAAAGTTTTGATTGTAAGACGTGATGATTTTATATTCATAAGCTTTTACTCAATTGGTATGCGGATGATATGTTTCTGATTCTTGAAATCTCCAATAATCTGGCCGCCGTTTTTCAGCATGATTTTTATGGTAGGCTCGTTGCTTTTCATCGGGAACAGCTTAATTTCTTTATATCCGATTTCTTTGCATTTTTT
>JAILKS010000031.1 GCA_024693715.1 Treponema sp.
AAAACAAGCACACAGAAGTATGAAGCAGCAGAAATCAAAAAGGATGGCAGAATAGAACGCAAATTTGATTTTGAAAAAGAAATTGTACAGACAATTAAACCGGTAGTTCACTACCCTGTTCAACAACAAAAAACAACTGAAGCCGACCGCATGGCCAAAATAAATGCCAACTACGAACACGATAAGAAGATGCTGGCCAAGAAAGACCCGATGTTTGCAAAGAATCAGTTCTGGGATGTAGGACATGCGGAAGGGGAAGGAGAGATGACGGATAGAGAGATGAGAAAGATAGCAAAGAAAGAAGCAATAAAAGAAATAGAGAATATAAAAGAAAATAGAGAGTAAAGTATGGGTAAAAAAATTTATTATAGTTTAATAGAAGCACAAAACGGAAATAAAAATTTACAAAATATTATTAACTTTATTGATTTTTCTTTAGATGAATATAAAGAATTTTTTGATTTTGAAAATGATGTTGGTTCAAGGACTTTTAAAAATCTTGAGTTCTCGAAATTTTCAATAGATTATGAGCGGCAATATACAGAAACGAAAAAAGAAAAGAAATTTAAAAATGAAGATTCAGAATTTAATGAGGAAATGCAGAATCCGGGTACAATAATTTTAAGAGAACCTTCTTATGACAGAAAACATAATCTGGATACTGTAATTATAAATGATTTTAATAAGAATCATGACAAAGATGTTGATAATGCAATTGTTCATTTAGGATTATATGCAGATGAATATGCAAGAAGTTTCAGAGCAATGGCATTTACAATAGCAAATCATATATATTTCAGGAAAGGTGCATATAAACCTGAAAGTGAAGAAGGACGAAAACTTATAGCACATGAATTAACTCATGTAGCACAGAATAAACTTAAAAATGAAAATTTAAATACAACGAAAGAAGAACTGGAAAAGGAAGCAAAAAAAGAAGAAATCAAAGAACAGTATAATCCGGAGAAAATCGTTATAATAAATGTTGGAAATAAAACATATAAAGTAACAGAGAAAAATGCTCAGATAATAGATTATTATGTTGAGCAGGAACTGGAAGACTGGGTAGAACGGGAAGTAGAATATTTACCGGAAGAAAGAGCATTACAATTATTAATAAATTATAAAAAATATCTGGAGAGAAAGAAAAGAATATGGAAAAAATAAATTTAGAAAATATAATAACGAAAGTTCAGGCAGTTAGTGTTATAAAAATTATATTAAAAAGATTTGAAGGATTGTTATTATATTATGATGAAAATAAAAACAGATTGGTAAATTTTACATTTCTTGCACAAATTTTAAGAGAATATAAAAGAAAGAATGTTCCTAAAGCATTAAATAATTTTGTTTATAAAGACGAACTTAATTCTTTAGGTCCGAATGCCTGTCGTGATTTTTTAGTAAAACTTAAACCACTGTCAGAAAAGTTCCGATTAAATGTTACAATTCCAAAAGGTATAATTGTATATGATGTATCTGAAGAAGAATTAAAGGATAAATATGTAAGAAAAGTAAATAAAGATTGCTGGAAAATATATTTAGATAATACTAATTCAATAAAAAAAGTTGAATATGGAATAGATAAAACAAAAGCGCAATTAATATATTCAGATGGCACAATCAGTGATGAAATAATAATGACAGGTGAAAAATATGATAAATATGGATTTGCAAAGAAATTACTGGTTGCTGCAGATATGAAGGTAAATGAGGAAAATAATATTAATTTACAGAATATAATGCTTGATGACGGGTTGTTTTATGTAAACAAGGATAAGGGCTGGATAGAAAAAGAGAGATACTTTAAAGAGATGACCCCTGAAGACTTCCTTACAATACAGGATTATAAGGATGTAACGGTAAAGGCAGTATATGATGATAATGAAGGAAAACTGACATTCACATATACTGCAGGAGGAAAAACAGAAGAATTATTTGTAATTACAGCAAGTAATAATCAGAAAGACAGGGAGTGGCCGACAGCCAGTGGTAAAAAGACATTTGTTAAAACAGATCAGATGAGAACTACTCCGCCTGTAAATTCTTATGAAGTTGACTATATCCCTTCAAAATTTCCTAAAGGAAACTGGAAAATAACTGCCTTTGAAGAAAATGGAGCACAAGAATACGGTCCTTATAAAATTAGGACAGACGCTTGGCGTTGGGTTGATGTTTGGGAACAATATACAGATGAATATGGAGAACTTAATTGGAGAAAAAAGAAAGATAAAGAAGGAAATATAATTAAAGCAAAAGATGCAGGATTACTTATTCACGGAGGCGGTTGGTCAGAATCTGATTTAGACAATAAAAAAGGTTCAAATAAATATACTGATACTACTTTAGGATGTATCCGTATAAGTAATCTGGATGTTTTATTAATAGTAAAGGTTCTTGATGCTTATATGTCAATTAACAAGTATATATCTCTGGAGGTAATATGAAAGTTAATAAAAAAACCTTAATCCCTTTTTTGTTTTACTATTTTACAAATATCTTTTTTGCCCAGAATTATATAAAAGCTGAAGTGAAGTCTTTCCAATATGAAGAAGAACCTAAAAGTATTTCAAATATCTATGATGTTGCAATAGCTTCAGGTATCCAGATCATTATTTTCCTTTCAGGACTTCAGACAATATCAGCAGCTTCGTACATGCTGCTTGATATTGTCTGAAGTCCTGAAA
>JAILKS010000036.1 GCA_024693715.1 Treponema sp.
TAATTTCAAAATCCGATTTTTCTAATAATAAATAAGGAATATAATTTCATCGAGTCAAGCTCGATGAAATTATGAAATAGAACTTTAGGGTTTACGCGAAGAAGCGGTTGTAGAAAAAAGAATATTTCAGAAAGCAAGTCATGCTTGCTTTCTGAAATAGAATTAAACTTTTAGGGAACCGCAAAGTAGCCGAAGTATGTGGCTTTACGCCGCTTAGAAAAAGTATAATAATAGAAGCATACGCTTCAAATGGTTATACAGAATCTTCTAAAAGAAAAAAAGAAGTTAAGAAAGCTAATTCTGTATAAGAAATATAATTTGTCATAACAAAGGTTCGTATCCGACAGCGGGTCGGGTCCGCTGCGGAACAATTAATTGTTCCGAGCCATTATTTCGATGAGCCTAAAAAATGCTATCGCATTTTTCTTAACGGCTCTTCGATTGTAGGCAGGTACAACCAATTGTTATGTGGACAGCCCACTAGGCTGCTTGCTAGGAGGAAAGATGAAAAAGAAGTTTTTATTAATTTTATTTGTTATGTTTGGGTCTCTTATATTTGCTCAAACAAAAGTAATAAAATCAAATAATGGTACTGCACAATTTGAAAACAAAGAAATGTGGATAAATGTTGTATTGGTTAATGATTTAAAATCAACAATAAACGCATGGAATTCAGTATCAGAAAATGAAACACCAGGAATACGTGCAACTACAAAAATCTCATTAGAAAATAGTTTTATATCACCTTTTATTGTGTATAAAATAAATTCAGAAAAGATTTCTCAGATTTATTATGATTGTGAATTGATTGAGATAGATGGAAAAACATCAGAGTATAAAGGAAGCAAACTTCTTTTCTGGAAAAATAAACCTCAAAATACAAATCTTATGTATTCAGTTGCACAAAATTACGGATGGGGTTTTGATGAAACAGATCCAGAAGGTGAATACATAATCCGAATAAAAATTTATACAGATAAAAAGCAGATAACAGAATTTCAATTACCTTTTACTTTCTCAAAATAAGGAATATTTCATAAAGCAAGTCAAGCTTGCTTTATGAAATGAAATTGAACTTTAGGGCTAAGCAGGTAGCGGTTATAAGCGGCTTTGCACCGCTCGTTTAAAATATAATTATCTGTTTGACATATACACGTAGCGCAGATATCATATACTTATGATAAGAGTTTTGCGGATAAAGAAACGGAACTTATCTATAATCAGAAATTTTCAAAAAAGCTACCGAATACAATTCAGAAAGTAGCCTTACGAAAACTAATGATGATAAATAATGCAAAGTGCCTTGAAGATTTAAGAGTTCCACCAAGCAATCATCTTGAACAGCTTTCTGGAGACAGAAAAGGTCAGCATTCCATTCTCATAAACGATCAGTGGCGTGTCTGTTTTACAGAAAAAGATGGACATTATTACGATGTAGAAATTGTGGATTACCACTAGGAGTAAATTATGTCTGATTTTATCGAAACACCAACAATTGGAGAAATCCTCAGCGAAGAATTTCTTATTCCTCTTGGAATCTCTGCATATAAACTGGCGCAGGCAATTAACGTTCCAAATTCCCGTATTCAGGATATTCTTCATAACCGCAGAAAAATTACAGTAGATACTTCTTTAAGGCTTGCAAAATTTTTCGGATTATCGGACGGATATTTTATGTCTTTGCAGAATGATATAGATATAAGAAATGCAAAGATGGAATTGGCTCCACAGTTGGAAGAAATAAAGGCATATGCTTATGCATAAAAAATTGCCATAACATGCAGTTCAAATCCGACAAACCAGTCAAGTTGGTTTGCGGTTTAAGTGCGTAGTTATACGGACGCCCGCACTGGGCTGCTTTTGGAGAAGGAATGAAAAAAGAATTATTTATTATTTTATTTATTTGCATGTCTTTTTTAGGATGCACTAAGAAGAATACAAATAATACACAAGTAACGGTTATTGAAGATACAGATAATAATCTTAAAATACAAAATGAGTTAGAAACAGAAGAAAAAAATATACCTGATATAGATATAGAAAGTAGAGAATATTATAGAATCAATTCCCCGGAAGGTTTACGTGTTAGAGAGTCTCCTTCCTTGAATTCAAATATAATTGATAAATACCCGGACAATTACGTTGTATTTGTAAGGAATATTAATAATGACTTAGTTGAAATAGATGGAATCAAAAGCTATTGGGTAGAAATCAGCCACAATACCGATCCAACTGGTTGGGTTTTCGGAGGGTATCTTAAGCCTTCAGAAAGCTTCCCTTCAGATGCATTGGGCGTGAATGATTATCGTTATACAGATTACAAATATTCATATGGAGAATTCACGCCATCAGTAATAGATAGCAATTGGGAATCGTTTTATATTTTTTCTAAAGATTATGTTGGTGAACCTCAACAATTTGATCTGGATGCCTATGATATGTATACAAATATTACTTACGATACTTATAAAATCTTTACAGGTTTATATAAAGACAAACAGGGAAATGAAGGATATTTCATTGTTAAAACAGATTTAGAAGAAAAAACAGTATTAGACAAACTTGTACAAGATTCTAATGACAGTCATTATATCGTTTTTCTAAAACCATGGTCTTCAGACTCTGAGTATTTATCCGTAGGAAGAAGATTTGAATCAGAATGCATGTATTATATTTCAAAAAACAAGCTTTCAGAAAAAATACAATTTACAGATTATTAATAAAACACATAACAAAGGTT
>JAILKS010000041.1 GCA_024693715.1 Treponema sp.
AGCAATTTCTGTACGCCAATTATTAATTGTTTTTTCAGTTTTACCTGCATTTTCAGGATAAAGCTGAATCATAGTATTCAATTTTTCTTTGTATTCATTAAACGGTAATTCTTTAAGTGTAGAACAACAATGAGCCATATAGAAAAGAACATTTTCTACATCATCTTTAAAACGAGGTCTTACATGATGAATTCTAAAATAATATTCGTCAGGAACTTTATACATTAAGACTCTCCTTAATTTTTTTTGCTATAGCTTCAGCCATTAATGGCGGCACTGCATTTCCAACTTGTTTATATTGACTTGTTTTTGTTCCTAAAAAAATAAAATCATCCGGGAACGATTGTATTCTGGCACTTTCTCGAACGGTAGGAATTCTATTCCATTTGTAGTGGAAATGATGTCTATGTCCTGTATCAATTGTAAAGCTTGGTTTTTGACTGTTTAATCTAGTCCATGCAATATGTACTTTTCTTGTTTGCTGTAATTCTGGTGGTAGACTCTTATAATTTCCACCATCAGGAACAAGAGCAATTATTTTCTTTGTTTTTTCACTGTGTTCTGTTATCTGATGATTATAAATTTTTGAAGAGTTACAACGCATCAGTTTCTGATAATCACAATTTGCTTGTACTGGATAATTAGACCCATCCTCAAGAGAGTTCTCTGGCAAATCAGAAAGAGCTTCATAAGAGGTCACTAATTGCCCAACAACTTGTTGAGGAAATACAAATTCTTTTCCATTCTTCAATCCAACAAATACAGCACGTCGTCTGTTCTGAGGAGTTCCATAATTACTTGCTGTTAATACTTTATATACAACTTTAAATCCCAAATCAGAAAAATCTTTAACGATTGAATCTCTGACAATACCTTCTCCAATTGAAAGAATGTTAGGAACATTTTCCATCATAAAAGCTTTTGGTTTGTAGTATTCAACAAAACGAACAAAGTTCTTATAAAGCTTGTTTCTTTCATCTTCTAGAATTCTTTTACCAGCAACAGAAAAACCCTGGCACGGAGGTCCACCAATAATTATATCTATTGTTTTTCCATTAAGTTCTTTTTCGATTTCTTCAGGATTAAGAGTAGATAAATCTGCACAAATGCCTTTTGAGCTCTTATGATTATAATTGAATGTAGTAATTGCGTCTTCCCAAGCATCGATACCAACAAGAACATTAATACCAGCTTTTTCGAATCCAAGAGAAAGTCCACCGCAACCACAGAACAAATCTATGCAATTTAACATTTTTTTTACGATTCCACCCATAATTTGAAATTTTCATTTCCAATTATACACTCGTAAAGTGCCAATGAATGACATTGTATTTTTTCTTATTCTTATTTATTATATATCTCTTTTGAAAAAAAATCATCATGTTCAACTGTCAATTAATTCAATATAACACGATTTATCCTATTTTTATAATATGAATTAACAAATAACCCTTAAAACCTGTTATAATAAAAGTATGGACGTTCTTTCCCCTTCCGACCGCCATAAGAACATGTCTCACATCCGTGCGAAAAACACAAAGCCGGAAAAACAAATCCGCTCTGCCCTTTTCAGAGCTGGATTTCGTTACCGTATCTGTGACAAACGTTATCCTGGAAAACCAGACCTTATATTCCCCAAATACTATGCAGTAATTTTTATAAATGGCTGCTTCTGGCATGCTCATGAAAACTGCCAGTATTTTGTTTTTCCAAAATCAAATCAAGCATTCTGGGAAAATAAGTTTACACGCAATAAAGAACGTGATATTGAAAATATTAAATACTACCAGGAACAATGTTGGCGTGTATGTACTGTTTGGGAATGTGCCATTCGAGGAAAGAACCCTAAGCAGAAAATTGAAAACGTCACTTCCCAGATAATTGAATGGCTTGAAGAATCAAGCGATCCAACTATTGAAATAAAAGGTTAATACTGCAAAATTATTTATTTAACGATATAGACCTTATACATCTAATATTCATTATGAAAAGAAAAATTATACATTCAAAAGACACGTATTAATTAAATGACAACTTCTTCTGGCAAGATTCAATGATTCTTTCAACTTTCACTACTGTAGAGGCATATTTTTTGTTTTCTCTAGAAAGTTTTACAAACATACAAAAAGCTTGTTCTGCAAGAACTAAATCATTCTTTATTTTATAATAAATCATTCCTAATGCATAATACAACCTATACGCTGATGGATTTTCGTCAACATAGTTTATAATAAAGACTTCACATTGATTTGCAGCATCAATAACTGCAGACTTAGTAATCAGAGAATGATAGATTTTTAATGCTGTATCAAATTGTTCTTTATATGTATAAATAAAAGCTTTATTGTATAGCCAGGTATAATCATTTGTATTTGTCTGACATTGATTTAACACCTGTAAAGATTCATCTATTTTCCCTAACAAGAAAGAAACTATTGATTTTACAAGTAAAGCATCATAATTATTTTTCTCTAAAGATAATGCAAAATTGATATATTTCTCGCTTTCTAAATAATTCCCATTTTTTAATTCAATATCTGCTAGAAGAGTTGCCTCTCTTATTAGATAAATTCTGGATCGTGTATTTGTTCTTATAATTATTTGATCATTTTTCTCATGTTGCAACCTTTGTGAAGTAATATTGTAGCAACTATAATGAATCTTATAACTATCTAAGTACCGCTTTGAATAATAATATGCTATTCCAATAATAAAATTTATAGCAAACCCAATTTGATTAGAACTATATCTAAAACAATTAAACTCATTCTTTATTGCAAAATTAATACTTCGTGGTAATACTGATCTCATTTCATTTGCAATTGCATCTGAAATATAAATTGGAACTGAATTATGTCGTACAATCGTATTAAATGAAATATTGTAAATATCTTCATTATTGCTTTTACGTTGTTCAATTTTTCCATATAAAATTATATTTGCCTTTGTTTTATTAATTAATTTTTCCGCATACTTTTTATTATCGCGTATTTGTCGTGCATGATAGTCTGATAGAAAAATAGATTGTATCTCTGAATTATTAATGGCAGAAGTTATGTTTGTTACTTCATTATAAAAACTTGATTTTAAGTGTTTTTCTTGAACTGAATTTTCAACTTGAAATGCATATATTATTCCAATCTTATTCTTTTCAACTTTTTTAATTCTATTTGAAAAAAACCAAACA